>JANPCH010000171.1:0-11480 GCA_031430835.1 Gemmatimonadaceae bacterium | reverse complement strand
TCGAGCAGGCGGATCATCAGGTCGGCGATGGTGCTCTTCCCCTCCCCGCTCCTGCCGATGATGGCGACGCGCTCCCCCGCGCGGATGGTGAGCGAGACGCCATCGAGCACCGGCCCGCCGCGCGCGTGGGTCAGCGTCACGCCCTCGAGCGCGACCTCGCCGCGGACGCTCGTCAGTGCAACGGCATCGGCGCGCTCGACGACCTCGGGCGCGGTGTCGAGGAGCTCCCCCACCCGCCGCAGCGAGACGCGCGCCGTAGCGAGGTTGGTGTAGAGCCCCATCATCCCCTGGATCGGCCCGACGAGCCGCGCCTGGTACGCGAGGAATGCGACCAAGGTCCCCATCGTGATCGCGCCCTCGATCACGCGCCATCCGCCGACGAGGAAGACGACGCTTCCGCCGAACGCGAGGAGGAGCCCGGGGCCGCCACCCGCGATGTAGGTGAGCCGCCGCATCCGCATCAGCGCCTCGACGAACGACGCGTTCCGCGTGCGGAAGCGCTCCACCTCCCGCCCCTCGGCACCTCTCGACACCACCAGCCGCATCCCCAGTAGTGTCTCGAGCAGGAAGGTGCCGATCGTCGCGCCGCGGTCGCGCACCTCGGCCACCGACGCCTCGAGCTTCGGCCGGTAGCGCACGAGCGCCCAGAGCGCCGGCGGGAGCAGCGCGAGGCTCAAAGCGAGCAGCAGGGGGTCGAGCCAGAGGAGGATCGCGAGGCTCCCGACGAGATAGAGCAGGTTGCCGGCCCACGCGAGCACGAGCTCCGACGCGACGCGCTGGATCTCCCCGATGTCGCTGTTGATCCGGCTCGCGATCTGCCCCAGCGGCATCCGCGCGTAGAAGCGGGGCGAGAGCCGCTGCAGGTGGCGGAGCAGCTCGAGCCGCATGTCGAAGAGGATGTCGGCCGAGACGCGGGTGTAGGTGAGGCCGCTCACGACATTGAGCACGAAGCTCACGAGCGTGATCCCGAAGAAGGCGCCTACGAGGCCGAGCAGCAGCGACGGGTCGCGCCCGAGCAGCGCGCGGTCGACGAGGAGCTTTGTCAGGTAGGGGAGCGCGAGCCCGAGCGCGGTCCCGGTGAGCGAGAGCGCCAGCACGAGCAGGAGCGGCCGCCAATACGGGACGACGTGGCGGAGCGCGCGACGGAACTCACCGCTTTCCTGCGCCAGCGGGAGACTCCAGCGCTGGGATCAGTTCCCTGGCCGCGGGGGCGCGGCAGGGATGAGCAGGAAGCTGGTCATGTCGTCCGGGAGCTCGACCGTGCGCAGGAGACGGAAGGTCGCGACGTCGTACACGTCGATCGTGTGACCGGCCGTATGGACATAGAGCACGTCGCCGCTCGACCCGACGGTCAGTCCCATCCGCGGCCGCCCACGGAACTCGGTGCGACTCGCGATGCGGCGACCGGCGAGGTCGAAGGTCCAGAACTGGTAGAAGCCGACCTCGGTCCGGATGCCGTACGCCCGCTGCCGGCCCGGCGCGAGCCGGAATCCCACCGGCTGGCTGGGGCCGAGGGTGTAGAAGTCGAGCGCGCGCTTCGCGAGATCGACCCGCGCCACTCCCATCATCGTCCGGCGATTGACCGGATCGGTCGAGCGGAAGAGTCCCGTGTAGAAGCCCGGCTCCTCGTAGATGTCGGTGGGGAATCCGAAGTTGAGCCGACCCATCCCGTCCTCGAACATCGTCCGGGCGATCTCCCAGCGATCGACCTGCTTCAGCGTCACCGCGTCGTAGATCAGCACGTCATCGGCAGTGAAGAAGTACATCAGGTCGCCCGAAGGGGAGAAGACGATCTGCGCGAAATCGCGCTCCTCTCCTTTGGGCCAGGGGATCGTGTCGGTCACGGTCCGAGTCGCGAGGTCGTACTTGAGGAGCGTCGTGCGGGAGATCTCGTACCGGTCCGGCTTCTTCGTGTATATCTTCACGAGGAGCACCGCGAAGCGCTCCCTCGGCTCGACGTTGAGGCCCATCATCCGCACCGTGACCTGCGGCGTCGAGAGCGAGAACTTGCCGATCGGCCTCCGGGTCGCGACATCGATGATCTCGACGTGCTCGAATCTCGCGTCGAGGGCGTAGAGGTGCTTCCGGTCGAACGACGGAAACACCCCGACTGGGATCCCGATCGAGAGCGGGATCGAGTCGCGCACGGTGAGCGTCGCTTCGTCGAGCACGAGGATCCGCTCGGCGTATGTTCCCACGAACACGGTCCCTGGCCCGCTCTGCGCGCCCAGAGCGCCCACGAACATCATTGCGGCGAGGCAGCGGGTGATCACGGGAAGATCAGGTCCACCTTCCGCCAGTCCTTCTGCGCCGATGCGCACTTCGACGTCCACTCCGGGGCGTGGTTATACAGGTCGGGAACGTGCGCCGGCCAGAAGCAGGTGATGTAGCAGTCGAAGATGTCGCGCTCCACCGGTTGGCAGAGTCCGGCGGTTCCGCCCGCGCTGTCGACCTCCCAGCCCGGCGAGAACGCGAACGAGCATCCCATCGGGATGTGCGGCCCCTGCGTGGCGAGCGGGTTGGTGCCCTGGAGCGCGACGACATCCTGCGCTCCCTCGGCCGCCGGGAGCGTCTCGGCGTCGATCCGCCGCGCCTTCTGGTTCACCGCCCTCAAGGTCCCCATTCCTCCTCCTTCCTCAGGCGTCGAACTGCGCGAGGAACTCCGGTTTCCGCTCGGCGAGTGCGCCGTACACTTCGAGACAGGTGTTCGTCCAGCTGCGGATCCAATCGCAGTAGTGCAGGTTGGGCTTCTCGGTGGATCCGTAGCGCGTGTTCGCCTCGTGATAGCATCCGCCCGCACAGAGCGGACGGGCCCAGCAGGTGGAGCAGTCCGTCTTGTTGGCGATGTGGTGCCGCCGGAGGTAGTCGTCCTGCAACTCGTGACTCACACCCGCGGCCACCGTGCCCAGTTTGTGCGAGTCCGAGCCGGCGAAGCGATGGCAGAGCGCGACATCACCGTCGGTCGCGACCCCCATCAGGCCGAGTCCGGCGCCACAGGGATAGGCCTTGCTCATCCCCTTGTGGATCTCCTCGAGGGTATCGCGCACGTTGGAAAACCCGTGCCGCTTCCCGGCCAGCGCGTGCTCGAGGTACTCCGTCGCCAACGTTTCGAAGTTGGCGAGCATCGTGAAGAATCCTTCGTCCTGGATCGCGTAGTCGCGCTTCCACGAGGTCGTCACCGGAGCGAAGCCCACTTCATAGAAGCCGAGCTCCTCGAAGAGGTGCCGGTAGATTGCGACCACGTCGAGATTCTGCTTCGTGAGGGTGACCCGCGCCCCGACCGGCCGTCGCCGATGCTTCTTGAGCAACAGCTCGATGTTCGGCCGGATCGTGTCGTAGCTCCCCATCCCGTTCGCGAAGACGCGATGCGTGTCCTGAGCGCCACGATCGCCGTCGATCGAGACGGTCACACCGACGTCGTTCTCGACGATCCAGTCGATGACCTCCTCGCGGAGCAACGTGGCGTTGGTCGTGAGGCTCGTCTCCACTCGCTTCCCGGTCTCCGCGCCCCTCTCCTTCGCGTAGGCGAGGGCCGTACGGAGCACCTTGAAGTTCAGCAACGTCTCGCCGCCGAAGAAGGTGAGGTTCACCCGCGGCAGGGTCCCCGATTCGGCGAAGAGGAAGTCCACGCTCTGACGCGCCGTAGCCTCGGTCATGAAGCGCGGCTTCGTGCTGGCCTCGACGATCTTGTCCTCGCCGTATTCGTAGCAGTACGTGCACGAGAGGTTGCACTTGCTCGTGACGTTCACGACCAGGGTCGTGAGCGGGATCCGCTTCCGCGGCAGGTCGGGCGGCGGCGCCTTGAACGGTGCGGCAACTCGCTGCAGCGCGCGTACACGGAGGAGGTCCTCGATCGCCGCCCGCACCTCACCGTCCCCGCGTTCGGCTGCGAGTCCCTCTCGCAGGACGTCCGATTCCACGTCTCCGTCACCGAGCGCGTCGAGGATCGCTTGCGATGTCGCGTCGAGCCGATACACTGCGGCCGAGGGCACGAGATACAGGAACGATGCCCCCTCGGCGTCGAACGCGTGGTACTCGCCGCGCCGAAGCGCTTCCGTCACGGGACTTCCCTCCAGGGATCGAACCGGATGTAGAGCGGGACGGTGGAGACGAGATGCGCGCGTGCCTTGATCGGGGTCGCGCCGACGGCCGTTGGTTGATAGGCCGCCACGACCCACACGTCGCCGATGTTGTTGCGGTGGCCCGCGCGCGTCAGGTTCGGGCCCTCGACCTCGGGCGTGAAGAGTCCTCGCGCGTCGATCCTCCCGACGAACTTGAGGTCGTCGTCGTCAAAGGTGACGCTGTACTCCTCGAGCGACCAGCTCACGTCAACGCGACCGAGTTCGATGTCATCCTCGGTCTCCGGCTTGCCGTCCACGCCGTTCAGGTAGCCGAAGGCGTCGAACTGCTGATACTGCTTCGGATACCGGATGCCGCCGGTGCGCGCCATCCCCGCGAGCGGGGCCACGCGGATCCGACTCACCTCGTCGTACACGACCACCGCGCTGCGCAGCGATGCGCCAGCGACGAAGAGGTCGCGCGTGCCGATCGTCGCCGCGGAATCCGCTCGCACGCGCACGACGATGGAGTCGCTCGCGCTGCGCAGGACGCGCTCGACGCGGATGCCCGGGCCGAAGTCCACGCCGGCGGCGGTGATGTTCGCCGGGAGGTTCGCCCCGAGCAGCGCGAGGTCGACCGCGCGCCCTCCGCGACGGAGGCCTCGCTGCGAGACTCCCGCGAGTACCGGCCCACCCGACAGGCGAGTGAGTGTCACGTCCATCCCGAACTCGTCGTACCCGCCGCGGAACCAACGGCCCGTCATCTGCTGCCACCCCGGCTCGATCAGCATCACCTCGCGAGCCCCACTGTCGGCTGGTGCACCGCTCTCGCCCGAGCGTCCCCGCCACTGGAACCCGGTGTACACGATCGCGCGGCCTTCGCGCGTGACGACCTTTCCGTCGCGCGCATAGCGATAGCTCGCCCGCGTGACGAACTCATCGTCGGCGGTCGGCGACTTCGTGATCGTGAGTCGCCCGTAGAAGGGGCCGCGGCCGGGCTCGTCGCCAGCGAGCAGCCAACTCCCGTCGAGTCGCGGCGTTCGCATCGACGTCGACCAAGCGTTCCACTCGGCGGTGCGGAGCGGGAAGGCCCGCGAGAGATGTCCGATCGCCACATCCACCGGCTGCGGTGCGCCAGCGCTGTCCGGCGGCGGCGGACCTCCGCGACGGAATCCTTGGAAGTCAGCCACCGGGTAGAGCGCGCGGTGTGTCACCGTGAGCAGCTCCCATTCCTCGCGCGTCCGCCGCTGCAGGATCACCCGCCCCATCGAGTGGCACACCCGACAGGTGCGCTCCGTCTCGACGTGGGCCGCGTACTTGAATTCGGTGAGCCGTCGCTCAGCGTCGAACTGCCCCGGCTTGGCTTCCGCCGGCGAGAGCCCGTGTTGATTCGCGAGGTACCGCACGATCGTCCGGGCCACCACAGGGTCGAGCCGCACGTTGTGCAGTGACACCATACGCCGTACCGAAGTCTCCCAACCCTCGACGGTCTTTCGCACGTACGAGAGCCGCTGCATCAGCCCCGACGAGTCCCGAACGTGGCATCCCGAGCAGTAGGCGATGACCGACGGTTCGTTGATCGGGAACCCGCGGGTCGTATCACGCGGCGCGCCCTGCGCGCTTGCTGCACTCGCGCCGACCAGACCCAGGACCGACGCGAGGAAGAGCGGGCGCAGATGGGACATTGGGCGAGAACTTACCCGCGACGGACCGACTGTCAAGAAATGCCGCGCGTCAGTCGAGGATCAAGGCGCCCTTCCCGATGAGCACCGAGAGTGCGCCGAGCAGATCGGCGATCGCCGCGCCGGGTTGCGCGCGGGCGTAGGCGTCGAGCAGATCGGGCACCTGGCGATGCGCGGGCGCGAGCTCGTACAACCGAAGCAGATCCACGTTCCGCAGGTGCCGGATCCCTTGGGGGAAGTCGCGGAGCAGGAGGTGCTCCTCCATCACCACCCGATCGTCGCGCACCGCCGGCCGGAGTTCGCGGCGCAACGTCGGCGAGGGTGCGAGGACGATCCCATCGCGAGTGCGCAGCTCGGTGAACGCCCTGAGCACCTCGGGGTCCTCCCGCAAAGCCAGGTGATCCGGTTCCCGATCGATCGCGGCACTGAACGAGGACGAACGGTCGCCCCAGTACCCGTGCGGGTGTCCGGCCGTCGCGTCGCCGATGAGCGCTGCCCGATGTCGCTCAAGCGCGTCGTGGATCTCGCGCTCGCGCTCCTCATAGAGTGCGAGTGCTGGCGGGATCATCGCCGCATCGCTGAGCACGGTCCGCGCCACGACGGCGGCGAGCCACGCCGACGCGAGCGCCTTCTTGACCCCGAACGAAGAGAGTGGATCGACGAATGAGGCCGCATCGCCGACCAGCATCACGCCCGGCGCCGCGAACGGCTGCGCGGTGTACGGCGAAGCGTCGCGCGCGAACACCGCGCCCTGTCGCGCCGCACCACCGGCGAGCGCGCTCAGCGCTGGCAGGCGGTGCAGCTCGCGCGCATACGTGTCGTCGAGACGGGCGCGCCGCTCCACGTGCGTCCGGCCGGGTTCGACCATTACCGTGACGAGACGCAGGGTGGGCGAACACGGCACCGACCAGCCCCATCCATCGTCGTAGCTCTCGACCACGGTGTGCGTGGGCGCAGCGTCACCCCGGCCGGTCGTGCACTCCCACATCGCCGCGAGCGCCACCGTCCTCTCACCCAGCATCGGTCGCCGCCATCCGCGTCTCGCCACCACGCCGACCCGCCCGGTCGCGTCGAGAACCCATCGCGCGCGGAGTTGGTGATGACCGCCCTCGTCATCGAAGACGATCCGGGACTCTCCCGTCGCGTCAGTCGCCACCTCTCGCACCGTTGCTGGCTGACGTATCGTCACCCCCGCGCGCGCCGCCTCGTCGAACAGCACGCCATCGAACACGTCGCGCATCACCTGGTAGCCGACCACGCCGCTCCCGAACGCCTCGACGCGTGGGGCCGCACCGCCCCAGTGCACGGTGTTCCCGCTCGACCGCACGAATCCCGCTGCGTCGATCGCCGCGCGCACTCCGAGCCGATCGAGGAGACGGAGACAACTCGGGGGGAGCGACTCGGCCATCGCGGGCCGCAGGCCCGGCCGCGTGAGAAGGACCACATCGTGACCCCACGACGCGAGCAATCGCGCTGCCGTCGCTCCTGCGGGGCCGCCGCCAAGCACCGCCACATCGACGGTTCCGGCGCCCCGCCCCGTGTTCACGCCGCGCGCGCTGGTTCGATCCGGATGTCGCGCCACTTCCCCGCCTTGAATCGCCGCACGCTGAGCGTTGCGCGCGTCATATGGCCGAGGAGGATCGCCAGCCAGATGTCCGCCGGCTGGAGGGGCCGCGACCACTGAAGGAACGTGAGCAGCCCGAGCGGGATCCCGATCTGCGAGATCAGCGAGATGAAGAGCGGTCCCTTCGTGTCGCCAGTGCCGGTGAGCCCGCCCGTGTAGGTGAGCGCGACGGTGATGAAGAGTCCCGAGAGACTGAGCCAGCGGAGCAGTTGGATCCCGAGCTCGACGACGATCCCGTCACTCATCCCGAAGAGCCCGAGCAGGAAACGCGGGACCGTGAGAAAGAGGAGGCCGATCGTCACCGCGATGCCGAGCCCGAGGCGCGAGGAGATCTGCACGACGCGCTCGACCCGCTCGGGCTTGCCGGCGCCGAGGTTCTGGCCCGCGACAGCGGCCGTCGCGCCCATGAGGCCAACGCTCGTCCACGTGATGAAGGAGAAGAGTTCCGAGTATCCCACCGCATACGCCGCCTGCGCCTCGGCGCTTCGATCGAGCGAGCCGATGTACCGGAGCAACAGCACGCCGGCGACGTTCATCGCGATCCCCTGCAGTCCCGCCGGAAGCCCGAAGCGGAAGAGTTGCTTGATGATCGTCCAGTCCCAGCGCCAGCTCATCCCGCGCGGCCAGTGGATCACGAGGTGCCCGCCGATCAAGCGCGTGAAGCCGTACACGCTCACGATGAGTCCCGCGAGCACCGTGCCGAGCGCGGCGCCCATCGTCCCCATCGCCGGGATCGGGCCAAGACCACGGATGAAGATCACGTTGAACGTGATGTTCAGCGCCGTCATCGCGAGACCGAGCCGGAGACCGGTCTTCGCATCCCCGGCCGCGCGCAACGCGCCACCCAAGAGGAAGAAGAGCATCATCCCGATGCCGCCGACGAACATCGTGCGCAGATAGGGGAGCGCCTCGGCCTGCACCTCGGGGGCGGCATTCACCAGCGCGAGCAACCCCGGCGCGACGAACCATCCGACCGGCGCCAACACCAGCGCGAAGAGCGCCATCGTCGCGATGAACGCCTGGTACACGGTGCGGTTCACCGCGTCGGCGTCGGACGCACCCGCGTAGCGTGCGACGAGTACGCCCATCCCCGTGTAGATCGACATCACGAAGACGATGATCACGAGGAAGATCTGGAATGCGACGCCGACCGCGGCGTTCCCCTTGAACCCGACGAAATGCCCGACCATCGCGTGGTCGATGATCCCCTGCAATCCGCCGATCACGTTCTGCAGCACCGTCGGCCACGCGATCTTCCAGACGGCACCGATGATCGGGCCTTCGACGATCGAACGGTCGAAGGGCTTCCCCTTCGAGACAGCGGTTGGCGTGGACACGGCCGCTAACGTTCGCGCCGGGGACGCCGGGGTTCAAGGAAGCGAGTCGTCACAGATGTGAGGAACCGGCAAGGACGGGCGATGGTTCCCGGATCAGGCGGCGGAGCGCTCATCGGGATGGAGGCGTCCGAGTCTTCGCAGCGCGGGAACGAGCCAGGCGACTGCGGCAACGACGCCCAACGTCGCGATCCCCCCGAGTACCACGCTCCGAGCCGTGCCGAGCCACCGCGCCGCGACTCCCGACTCGAACGCCCCGATCTCGTTCGATGACCCGATGAAGATCTGGTTCACCGATGAGACGCGGCCAAGCATCGCTTCCGGCGTCCGCGTCTGCAGCAACGTGCTCCTAATGACGACGCTCACCATATCCGACATCCCCGCCGCGATGAGCAGCGCGACCGAGAGGTAGAAGCTCGTCGAGAGCCCGAAGAGCACCATCGAGGTGCCGAAGGCCGCGACGGCGAGCAGCAGCGCGCGCCCCGAGTGCGTGAAGTCGTGGCGACGCGCCAGCACTACGCTCGTGATCACCGCCCCGATCGCCGGCGAGGCGCGGAGTATGCCGAGCCCGGTCGGCCCCACGAAGAGGATCTCGGCGGCGAAGATCGGCAGCAGCGCCACGGCGCCCCCGAAGAGCACCGAGAAGAGGTCGAGCGTGAGCGCGCCGAGGATCACCGGCTCTCGGAAAACGAACCGCACGCCACTCGTAAGTGAGGCGATGATCCCTTCACCGGTGTCGTCACGCACGGGGGAGCGGTGGGTCACCGTGAACAGCACGACAACTGCGACGACCATCAGCGCGGCATCCACTGCGTAGGCGAGCGGCGAGCCGCCGATCGCATAGAGCAGGCCACCCAAGGCCGGCCCCAGCACGGCGGCGAGTTGCCAGGTGCCGCTCCGCCAAGTGATCGCATTCGCAAAAAGTGCCCGCGGCACGAGTTCGGCCGAGAGCGCCTGCCGCGCCGGCTGCAGGAACGCCCGCGCCAGGCCGCTCACGACGATCACGCCGTAGATCGCGTTCACGCGCGCAGTACTGAGCATCTCTGCGCCGAGCGGGCGCGGACCGGCAAGCACCCAGAGCGCCACGCTGCACCCGACCAGCACCGCGAGTGCGGCGAGCGCGATGCGACGTCGGTCGTGCGTGTCGGCGACGTGCCCCGCATATAGCGCGGTGCTCAGCGCCGGCAACGCCTCGGCGAGTCCGATCAGGCCGAGCGCGAGCGGATCGTGCGTGAGATCGTAGATCTGCCAGCCGACCACCGTGCCCTGGATCTGGATCCCGACCGTCAGCGCGAACAGCGCGACGATGTAGCGGTTGAAGTTCGGGTGACGGAGCGCCGCGAATGCATCTCGCCGCGGCGCGCCGCGCACTGCTTCAGCCACGCGCGGCGGCGCGCTCAAGGATCGCCGCCGACTCGAGGGCGATGTCCTCCACGCACTGCTCCATCTCGCGCTGGCGAGTGCGGAAACTGAGCACGCAGACGCGGCCGAGGAACCGACCGCCGATCACGCTCCCCGTGACCATCACGCGCCCGCGTTGCGTGACGCCTTCCATCAGGTCGCGTGCTGCCGCGTCCTGCGCTTCGCGCGTCTCGAGTCCCTTCCCTTCGAGGTGGAAGGCGAAGAGCGAGAGCTGCGGCCACGCATCCATCACGATGCCGGGGATGCGCGACACCTGTTCGGCGCCCCACATCGCGAGCTCGCGCTTCTCGGCGACCGCAGCCCGGTAGCGCGCGGCGCCATACATCTTCACCGCGAGCCAGACACGCAGGCCCGGGAAACCGCGTGAGAGTTCGGGACCGTACTGCGCCGGATCGTAGAACTCCTCCTGATTCTCCGGGAGATAGCCGGCGGTCGACGAATGCACAGCGCGCAGCGCGGCGCCATCGCGAACGAGCAACGCCCCCGTTCCATAGGGCAGGAACATCCCCTTGTGCGGGTCGAGCGTGAGCGAGTCGGCGCGGGACAGACCGGCGAGGAGCGGCCGGAGCTCCGGCACCATGTGGAAGAAGGCTCCATAGGCACCGTCGACGTGGTGCCAGATCCGCTCGCGAGCGCAGAGGTCGGCGATCGCGTCCAGTGGATCGACCGCACCGGTGTTCGTCGTGCCGGCGGAAGAAACGACGATGAATGGCTTGAGCCCCGCAGCGCGATCGGCGGCGATCGCGCTCGCGAGAAGCTCGGAGCGCATCCGGTACGCGTCGTCAGTGGCGATCGTGCGCACACGGTCGGCGGCGATTCCCGCGAGCCGTGCCGACTTGACGATGGAATGGTGCGCCTGCTCACTCGTGTACAGCGTCCCACAACGGATGTCGGTACCGAGCAGGCGTTCGCGCGCGCAGACGATCGCGTTGAACATCGCCATCGAGCCGCCGGTGGTGAGCAGTCCACGAGTGGTCGCGGGGAATCCCATCCAGTCGCGCAGCCAGTCGAGGACGTTCGCCTCGAGCTGCACCAACGCTGGCGCCGCGAGCCAGATGCCGGTGTAGCGGTTCGTCGTGTCGGCGATGAAATCAGCGAGCGCCGCCGGATACACACCACCACCAGGGATGTAGGCGAGGTATCCGGGTCCCGTCGTCGTGAACGACCGCGGCACGAGATCATCGAAGAGATGGTCCAGCAGCGGTTCGAGCGCCGACCCCTGCTCCGGAGCCGGCTCCCGAAGCGTGCGGCAGTACGCCGCCGCATCGATGTCGCCGCGGCTCGGCATCTCACCTAATGCCGCGAGGTGCGCGACCGCGCGCCGCACCACGAGTTCCCCCATCTGCTGCATCGCAGCAGG
>JANPCH010000170.1:0-3266 GCA_031430835.1 Gemmatimonadaceae bacterium | reverse complement strand
TGTTGGCATTCCTTGCGGCCTGAAGTTGCTTTGCCGGCGCCGCCCGGCCGGTGGCCTGTGGGCCGTACCGGTCGGCCGTCCAACAACCGAATGGTGCCGTAACCGACCCCAGCTCCGCCGTTCCGAGAGCCGGCGTCTACCTGCCTCGATTCGTGGCTGCCGAAAACTGACGGACCGAACCTGACCGAGTTTGGCGTACAGCGCCGCCGTCACGCGGCCACTCAGTCCGGCGAGAACATTCTGAGGATTGGAGATTCCCGATGCCCACCAGAGAACGGCTGCTGAGTGAAGGCACCCAGCGAATCCATCGGCTCAGCCGTTCAGGACGTCTGTAAGGTGCTGCCCGAGATCCGATGCACGTTCTTCCCGGTGCGCTTGGCCTCGTAGAGTGCGCGGTCGGCATTCCTCGTCAACGCTTCCACATCCGTGCCGTGGACCGGGTAGATGCTCACCCCCGCACTCGCGGTGATGCTGACGGCGTGGCCGTCGACGACGAAGGGCGCCGCCAGGGCCTCGATCACCTTGAGCGCCACGGCGGTCGCGTGGTCCGGTCCGCTGATGTGCCAGAGCACCAGGATGAACTCGTCGCCTCCCGCGCGTGCCACCGTGTCCTCCCGGCGCACCGATCCCACGAGGCGCTGCGCCACGAGGCAGAGCAGCGCATCCCCGGCGCCGTGTCCGAGATCGTCGTTCAGTTTCTTGAAGCCGTCGAGGTCCAGATACACCACGGCAAAGGCGGTCGCGTGGCGCCGCGCGTGGGCGAGGGCCATCGCCATCCGGTCGGCGAGCAGCCGCCGGTTCGCGAGTCCCGTCAGCTCGTCGTGGAGCGCGAGGGACTCCAGCAGTGTGCTCTGGCGGCGACCCGCTTCGTGGAGGAGTCGAACCTCAAGCAGGTTGTGGACGCGAGCCTGCACTTCGGCCAGGTCGAAGGGCTTGCTGACGAAGTCCTTCGCGCCACTCTCGAGGGCCCGCATCTTGTGCGCCGGCTCTGCGGTCACCGCCAGGACCGAAAGGTATCCGTCGGACTCGATCTCCTTCAGGCCGTCCATCACCTCGAAACCATCCATCCCCGGCATCACGAGATCGAGGAGGATCAGGTCGTAGTGGTTCTCGCGGTGCAGCGCGCAGACGGCGTGCGGATCCATCGTCGACGCTACGCGTTGATAGCCCGCGCCGCTCAACATCCTCGAGAGCAAGAGGACGTCGGCTTCCTGATCGTCGACGACGAGGATGCGGGCCTGCAGGACGTCGATCGTGTTGTGCACGAGAATGGCACCGCCTCAGCTGCTTCGATCGGGGCCATTCGGGATGTCGAGTGCGATGGCCGTGGCGCTGCACGCCATGACTGAAGGTATGTCGCGCGCGGCCGCGCGCCTCCGGGAGGCACGCACGGTGCCTTTACGCTCCGTGCCCCCTCCGCGTCGGCACGTGAAGCCCCCTGAACCGCACCCGCCACATCCAGTACCCCATCGTCACCAGAGCAGCCAGGGGTGGCAGTACCAGCAGCGCCGGGATCCGCATCGCCTTCGGCAGTTCATCCGCCTGGCCCAGAAAGAACGAGAGCGCCGCGATGAACAGCGCGAAGCTCATCCGCCAGAGATGTCGCGCGATCCGTTTGGGCCCCGCTACGCCCCCCGCGCGGATCATGCGGATGTCACCGATCCCGGCCAACGTGCCCACCGTCCCGAAGAGGAAGTAGGGGAACGCCGGGATGCCATCGAGCAGGCCGCGCGGACTTTGCGTGGCGACGTAACCGAGCGCGAGTCCGGCGACGCCGATCGTGAGGGCCATCACCGAACTGCCGACATAGATCGCGCGCTGATGTGCCGACGGCTCCCGCACGGTCATCAGTGAAGTCACCACGAGATACGCGACGAGCGTCGACGCCACGACATTCACGCGGATGACGTCGCCTTCCACCGTCATATAGATGAGCGCGCTCACCGCCAGCGCCACCATTGCGACGACGAACCCGAGCCCGACTCGGCGGTGCACCAGCGCGCCCTTCGTCGCGTAGAGCGCGATGAACCCGGTGAGCAGCGCGACGCCGCCAGCGGCGACGTGACCAACGAGAATGGGGGACGTCATCTCAGAGGGCTCCTATGCCCTGAGGGAGATCGCTGGATCTATCCGCGCAGCCCTACGCGCCGGGATCCAACAGGCGAGCAGTCCGATCGCCCCCATCATCGCCGCGACCAGAGCCATCGTGAGCGGGTCGCGCGCCCCGACATTGAAGAGCAGACCCTGCATGAACTGCGTTCCAACGAACGCCAACGCGACTCCGATCAGGAGCCCGAGACCAAGCAGCACGCCTCCCTCACGCAGGATCATCCGCTCGACATCCCACGCGCTCGCGCCGAGACTGAGGCGAATGCCGATCTCTGTGGTGCGCGCTCCCACCGAGAAGGCGAGCACGCCGGTGATCCCGACCGCGGCAATGAGCACCGCGAGAAGACCGAACGAGGAGAGCAGCAGGGCGTTGAGCCGCCGTGGTGAGACACTCTGGTCCCGGATCTGTGCGATCGTCATCACGTTCTCGATCGGCGTGGTCGGGGCGAGACGCCGCGCAACTCGCGTCGCCGCTCCAATCAGACCGGACACGTTGCTATCGGCACGGATCACGATTCCGCCGGCGATCGCCAGCTCCTGCGCGAAGGGCATATACATCGCCTCGCGTGGGCTCGCGTCGAGCCCGCCGTCCTGTGTGCTCGCCACAACTCCAACGACGGTGCGCCACTCGGGACTGAATGGCGTGAACCGGAGGACGTCGCCGGTCCACGCGACGCGCTTGCCGATTGCGTCCTCGTCGGGGAAGAGACGGTCGGCAAGGGTCCTGTTGAGGATCACCACACGCCCCGCGCCCAGCTCATCGGTGATGGCGAAGGCGCGCCCCGCAACGAGAGGGATCCCCGCGGCGTCGAAGAAGTCGGGATCAGCGAGACGCATCTCCGCGCGAGGCATCGCCACACCCACCGCGAGCGCTTTGGACTCGGCTTTCACATCGAACCGCACGGTCGTGCTCCGGAGCGGGCCCGGTGTACCGATCGCCACCTTGGTCACGCCCGGAAGGGCGCCGAGCTCGGCGAGCATCTCGGCGTAACGCTTCTTGGCTCCAGCATCGGCTGTGGGATCGGAGAGGAGTTGCGTTGGCGTCAGCAGGTCCACCGACATCATCAGCACTTCCTCGGTGCTGAGGCCGGTCTCCACCTGGGAGAGCCGGAGCATCGTGCGGGTGAGGAGCCCCGCGCCGGCCAGCAGCACCACCG
>JANPCH010000169.1:0-53515 GCA_031430835.1 Gemmatimonadaceae bacterium | reverse complement strand
CCCGCCCCACACAAAACCCCCCCCTCCGCGGGGGCGGGGGCGGGGGTGGGCTACCACCCCCCCCCCGCCGGGGGGCGCGCACCGCCCCCCGCGGACCTCAGAACTCACGCTTCTTCATCTCCTTGAACATCCTGTCGCGCTCCTCGTCCCGGTCGTCGCCGGTGACACGCTTGGGCGCGGTCGCATCGTACGTCTTGGCCTCGAGGTTCCGGGGCTTGGCCAGCTTCTGCATCTTCTTCACAAGGTTCTGGATGGACTTATCGTCCAGTCGAGACATCATTCCCCTCCGGGTTGGTCTCTCAATGGTACCCCATCAGCGGGTGAAGTGCATACCCGGGGCCACGACCAGCCGTCACGCCGGCGTTCGGGGTCCTGCTTCCCCTGCCTATTGCGCACTGAGCCCCGAGACCCGAGAATCGTGGTATGGAGGCCAACCGGAAACCCCGTGACGATGAGATCGACGTCCACGGCCTCACGCATATCGGGAAGGTCCGGAAAGACAACCAGGACCAGTTCCTGATCGCGACGGTCCACAAGCGCTTTCAGGTACTCAGCACGAGTCTGACCTCGACCGAGCGATTCGACACCGGCGAACAGCGAGTGGCGTTCCTCGCGATGGTCGCCGATGGCGTCGGAGGAGGGTTCGGCGGGCAGCGCGCCAGCGCGACGGCGCTCGAGGTCGTGACCGAATACGTCACGTCGAGCTCGGAGTGCTTCCTGCACGCGAACTCGTCGGAGGCGGAGTTCATCCAGACACTGAACACGGCTGCCCTCAAATCGCACGAGGCGGTGCGGGCCCGCGCCAAGGCCGAGGCGGACGGGCGGGCGATGGCGACGACGCTTACCCTGTTCATCGGCGTCTGGCCCTGGTACTACGTTCTCCAGGTCGGGGACTCGCGCCACTACCTGTTCCGCGAGGGGAAGCTCACCCAGATCTCCCGCGACCAGACGATCGCGCAGGATCTGGTCGACAAAGGGGTGCTCACGCGCGCCAACGCCGAGCGCTCGCGGCTCTCCGACGTGCTTTCGAGCGCGATCGGCGCCGACGAGGCCCTGCCGGTCGTGACGCGCCTCCTCTCCGACTGGGGGAACGTCCATCTCTTCTGCACCGACGGTCTCACCAAACACGTGACCGACGAGCGAATCGCCGAGGTCCTACGGACGATGACCGGCGCGAAGCAGGCCGCCGAGCAGCTGCTTCAGGAAGCGCTCGACGGCGGCGGCACCGACAACATCACGATCATTGTGGGGCGGACGCTGAAGCGCTAGCTGGCTCGGTAGCAGTCGCGGCGGGACGGCGGAAGAGCCACCGCACGAGCCAATAGATGAGCAGCACCGGGATCGCGATCTTGAGCATCGCGACTCCGAGCGTGAGGAGGAATCCCACGAGCGCCATCAACACGCCGCCGAAGAGGATCACGGCGAAGATCGGCAACCCGATGATGAAGAGCAGGATGAGCACCGGGAGCCCGAGGACGCCCAGCACCGAGAGGAGCGGAAGTCCAACCCACTTGAGGAGGAATCCCACCGGCAGGAGCCAGGCGAGCCAGCCGAAGGAGCGCAGCAGCGTCTTCGCGAGGAGGCCCTGCACGAGCAGCGCCTTCAGCATAGCCCACATTCTGGTGCTCCGGCTGGAGATGGCGTCACTACGGGCGCGAACTGGCCAGGGTTTCCCACCGAACCCTCCGCCCACGCGGGCCCGGCGGAACACCGCCGGTGCCATTGGGGTTTCCCTTGAATGTTCTCAACGCGCGCGTTCCTCCTGATCACGATTGTCGGCGTGATAATGGGTTGCGCGCGAGCCCGAGCAGCGCGGACCCTCAACGCCACGGTGAGTTCGGCCTCCGCCGTGGATACCATCACGGGCCTGGCCACGCTTCCGGTGATCGCGGGGACCGCCGACCAAGAGGACTCGTGGTTCCTCGTCACCGAGTCGTCGGATTCGACCGACGCGGTTCGACGCGGCATCAACTGGGCGCCGCGACTCGGCACGCTCCGCGGGTCGCGGTTCGTTCAGCGCGGCGAGTGGCGCGGGGCGCGTCTCGTCGTCGCGTCCGGCGTGGATTTCACGCCCGAACGGGTGGTGGTGCCTTCCGACTCAGGATTCCCCCCACTTCGCGCAGCGCCAGGCTCGATCGGGCGGCCCGGATACTCGCCGCTCGTCGAGTTGGCCGATGGAACGGTGCTCAACGCGCCGGTTATCGCGAATGGCGGAGGTTGGCTCGATCGCGTGACTGATCTCGACCGCGCGCTCGGTTTCGCGACCGTGCGACTCTCGCGCGGGTACGGCAGGAGTCGCACCGCGTGGTACATCACGACCGAGTCCTCCGACGCGATGGTCGCGGCCCTTGAGCATGCGACGCTCTCGCCAGATCTCGCCGGATTGCCCGGTGCGGGCGACGCGGACGTGGCCGGAGGGGTCAGGCTCGGCCTACTCGCGATCGTGAACGGGCCCACGCGGGCCGAGAACGGAGTCGAGCGACACGGGATGCGCTCGGCGATGCTTGGGGAGGGAGACCCGGAGAGCCTGATGGAGGACCTCCCCGGATCCCGACGTTACTCCCCCCTCTGGGACCTCCACCTCGCCCAGTGGAGTGCGTCGGCCAGCCGGAACGCCGAGCGGCTCAAGCTGCTCAGTTGGGAGGAGGCAGCGCTGCGGGTCACTTCGGGTCAGCTCCGCACCGTGATGGAGGGCAAAGGCAATCCAGCGCTCGGCCCCATTTCGCCGGTGGGCGTCGTCGTGAACTGCCCCGTCATCGCGGTGTTCTGAGCGCGCTCCGCAGGTAGAGCGCGAGTCCAGTGCCGATGAGAAGCATCGAGAGCGCTCCCGGGATCAGCCCGCGGCGGGCTGCGGGGTCGAGTCCGACGAGGGGACCGACGGAGAGGATGAGGGTCGCCGTGACGATGCCGAAGATGAGCGCCGCCGTCGCCGCCCAGGGGCGCCGGCGCACGGTGGCGACCGCGGCAGCGTATGCCGCCGCTCCACTCAAGAGCTTCAGCAGTACCAGAAGCCTGGGTTCGTAGTCGAATCCGAGGGCCACCCGCACCACCGTGCCCCACTGCACGAGGCAGAGCAGCGCGAACGCGATGCTCACGATGGTGAGTCCGATGCGGCGGGGATGGGGGGCAACGGGGGGTGGGGTCATCGGCCGGGAATCTACTGTGCGCCGATGGACCCGTGCCGTCTTTCACGAGGGTGTGCATCTTTGTACCCTCCGACCGATGACCTCGCCCACTCACGACCTCTCGAAGTTGCGCATCGACCGCAACGCGCCACCGGCGGCGCGTCCGCGTTGGCCCCTCATCATCGGCGGTGCGGTGCTCTTCGCGATCACCGGGTTCGTCGCGCTCTGGCTCTCGCGTGACAACGCGGCGCCGGTGCAGGTCGTCGTCGCCACGCCACTCGACCAAGCAGGCGGCGCGGCCACCGCCGGTGGGAACATCGCCGTCACGGCGAACGGGTATGTCGTCGCCCGCACCCGCGCCGCCGTCGCGGCCAAGCTCCCCGGCCGACTCGCGGTGCTCAACGTGAGCGAGGGATCGTATGTGCTGAAGGGCGCCGTGCTCGCCCAGCTCGAGAATGCCGACTACACCGCCGCGATGGAGGAGTCGCGGGCCAACCTCGCGAGCGCCCGCGCGCAACTCGTCGAGGTCGAGACCGATCGCGACCAGGCGCTCCGCGAGTCGGCGCGCCTGACCGGCATCCGCCGCGATCGACCCGATCTCGTCTCGGCGCAGGAGGTCGAGACCGCGGTGAGCCGCGCGGCGCAGGCGACCGCTCGCGCCAACTCCGCCAGTGCGCGGGTCGAGGCGGCGCAGGCTTCGCTGCGCTACGCCGAGGTCGCGCTCGAGAACACCTTCATCCGTGCTCCCTTCACCGGCACAGTCCTTCGCAAGGAAGCCGAGCTCGGGGAAGTTGTCGCCCCCTCGGTCGGCGGCGGTCTCACGCGCGGTGCGGTGGTCACGATGGCCGACCTCACGACGCTCGAAGTCGAGGTGGACGTGAACGAGGCCTACATCGGACGGGTGCGGCACGGGCAGGAGGGGCGGATCACGCTCGACGCCTATCCTGACACCGCGTTTCGTGGCAGAGTTCGGCAGGTCGTGCCGACGGCGGATCGGCAGCGCGCCACCGTGCAGGTGAAAGTGTCGATCGTGGACCGCGATTCGCGCATCCTCCCCGAGATGGGCGCGCGCGTGGATTTCATTGCTCCCGCCGAGGCGGCGTCCGCGACGTCGGCGGCGGCGCAAGGAACCCCGCGCTTCCGGCTTCCCGCCGAGGCCGTGCGAACCGCCGCCGGCACGAGTATTGTCTGGCTCGTGCGCGAGGGCCGGCTCGAGTCCCGCGAGGTGGACGCGGGGCCGGTGAGCGCTGGCTTCCGGGAGATCCGGCGCGGTCTCAATGGGGGAGAGCAGGTCGTCGTTGGTGGCGTGGCGGAACCCGTCGCCGGTATGCGAGTGCAGGTGCAGCCTCCGCAGTAGTCTTTTCCCAACTGACAATCCTTTCGCGAGCGACCGATGGCCCTTGTTGAGATCCGTGACGTTTCGAAAAGCTTCCAGCGCGACGCCGAGCGCATCGACGTCTTCAGCGGGCTCACGATGGATGTCGAGAAGGGGACCTTCACGGCGCTGATGGGTCCGTCAGGATCCGGAAAATCGACGCTGCTCAACCTGGTCGCCGGGCTCGACAAGCCGACCTCGGGACGCGTGAAGGTCAATGACGCCGAGGTGAGCTCGATGTCGGCGGGTGCGCTCGCGAACTGGCGGGCCGAGAACGTCGGGTTCGTCTTTCAGTCGTTCAATCTCCTGCCGGTGCTCACGGCGTACCAGAACGTCGAGCTCCCGCTGTTGTTGACCCGGCTCTCGAAGAAGGAGCGTGATGAGCGGGTGAAGGTCGCACTCGGCGTCGTCGGGCTCGATGACCGGATGAGTCACTATCCGCGCCAGCTCTCGGGCGGCCAGGAGCAGCGGGTCGCGATCGCACGGGCGATCGTCGCCGACCCTACGCTGGTGATGCTTGACGAACCGACGGGCCAGCTCGACGCCAAGAGCTCACACGAGGTGCTCGCGCTGCTGGGGAGGCTCAACAAGGAGTTCGGCAAGACGATCCTGATGGTGACGCACGATGCGCAGGCGGCGCAGCGGGCGACGAGCGTCCTGCACCTCGACAAGGGTGTCTTCGTCGAGCAGGTCGGGGCGGCCCGGTGAGGTTCTTCGGCCTCCTCCGCGCGAACCTCGGGCGCCACAAGTGGCGGACGGCGCTCACGATCGCGAGCGTCGCCCTCGCGCTTTTCCTCTTCGCCTCGCTCCGCACGGTGCTCACCACGCTCGACAAGACCTCGCAATTCGGGTCGGCCCGGCGACTGATCACGACGAACTCGACCGGCTTCACCTTCCCGATGCCGATCGCGTACGCGAACCGGCTCACGGCCGTCGAGGGAGTGAAGTCGGTGACGTGGATGAACTGGTTCGGCGGCCAGTACGGCGACGGCAAGCGCTTCTTCGCGAACTTTGCCGTTGACGCGCCGACCTACCTCGCGATGTACCCCGAGATGTTCGTGCCGCCCGACCAGAAGGCTGCCTTCCTCGCCGACAAGGGCGGGGCGCTGATCGGCGCGCGCCTCGTCGAACTCTTCGGCTGGCAGGTCGGGCAGAACGTGACGCTCCGCGGCACGATCTTCCCCGGCGACTGGACCTTCACGGTCCGCGGCATCTACACGCCGACCAACGACGCGATCAGCGACGACGCGATGATGTTCCACTGGTCGTACTTCGACGAGCAGACGGGGCGCTCCGGCCAGGCGGGGTGGTACACGATCGAGATCGACCGGGCGGAGAACGCCGCGGACATCGCGACGGCGATCGACGCGATGTTCAAGAACTCTCCTGCCCCGACGAAGACCGGGACCGAGCAGGCCTTCAACGCCAGCTTCGCGACGATGTTCGGCAACATCTCGCTGCTCCTGAACGCGATCGGCACCGCAGTGGTCTTCGCGATCCTCCTCGTGACCGCGAATGCGATGATGATGAGTACGCGCGAGCGCGGGAAGGAGTACGCCGTTCTCAAGACGATCGGCTTCACCGACCGGCGGCTCTTCGCGCTGGTGCTCGCCGAGGCGGGGGGCATCACCTTGCTCGGAGCGTTCGTCGGACTCGGCGGCGCGACGCTACTGTACAAGTTCTCGAACTTCAACGCCGGGGGATTCCTCCCCGGCTTCCGTGTCGCGCCAGAGACGATCGCCCTCGGCACCGGGATCGCACTCCTGCTGATGCTGGCGAGCGGGATCGTGCCCGCGCTGCGCGCGGCCCGCCTCTCGGTGGTCTCCGCCCTGAGGAGCGTGGAGTGATGCGCATCCCGATCATGTACAACCTGCGGTCGCTCCAGGGGCGCCCGGTCTCGACCGCCTTCACGGCGCTCGGCATCGGACTCGTCGTCGCGGTGTTCGTCGCGATGCTCGCGCTCGCGAACGGGTTCGCCGTCGCCCTGACGTCGACCGGCTCCGACCAGAACGTGTTGGTGCTCCGGAAGGGCGCCGACTCGGAGATGTCGAGTGGCCTCTCACGGGCCGACGCGAGCACCATCGCGTCGATGCCGCACGTCGCGCGCGACGCGAACGGGTCGGCCCTCGCCAGCCCCGAGGTGTATGTCGTGATCCCGCTCGGCCGCGCGGTCGACACGACGAAGATGGCCAACGTCGTCGTGCGTGGCGTCAGCGAGAAGATCTGGCAGGTGCGTGTGAACCTCGAGCGGATCGCCGGTCGGGTGCCAGAGGCCGCGCGCAACGAGGTCTGCGTGGGCAACAAGCTCGTCGGGCGCTTCCCTCACACCGGGATCGGCGAGTCGATCCGCATCGCTGGCGCCTCGTGGGAGGTCGTCTGCCACTTCACCGCTGCGGGCTCGTCGTTCGAGTCGGAGATCTGGGCGTTGAATGAGCAACTGATGCCGGTGATGCGCGGTCAGGCGTACCAGTCCATCACCTTCCGGCTCGCCGACCTCGGGGCCTTCGACGAGGTGAAACGCGTGCTCGAAGCGGACCGTCGCGTCACGGTGGATGTGCACCGCGAATCGGAGTACTACGCCGCCCAGTCGCAGCTCCTCGGCACGATCCTCCGCATCCTCGCCGTGTTCATCACGCTGATCATGGCGGTCGGCGCGATCTTCGGCGCGATCAACACGATGTACGCTGCGGTCGCGTCGCGCAGTTCGGAGATCGCGGTGCTCCTCACGCTCGGGTTCCACCCCCGGAGCATCCTCGCGAGCTTTCTCGCCGAGTCGGTGTTGATCGCACTGGCCGGTGGGCTGATCGGCTGCCTCATCGCACTGCCGGTGAATGGCGTCGTGGCGAACACGACCAACTGGGCGAGCTTCAGCGAGATCGCCTTCGCCTTTCGGATCACGCCGGGGTTGCTGCTGGCGGGTGTGATCTTCGCCGTGGTGATGGGGATGCTCGGCGGCTATCTCCCGGCGCGGCAGGCGTCGCGGCTGCAAGTGGTGCAGGCGATACGGCGCTAGGGAGTCACGACCACGGTGCCCGCCATCGCGGAGCCGTGGATGGAGCATTCATAAGGAATAGTCCCCGCGACGGTGAAGGTGCGAGCGTAGGTGCCGCTCGCCTGCGGCGGGGAGGCCGGGCCGCCGGTGAAGCTGACGTTGTGGTCGTTCGAGCCCGAGTTCCAGAGCCAGGTGACCGTGGTATGAGTGCGACGGTGCGGGTGGTCGGACTGAAGAAGTTGTTGCCGACCCGCACTTCGTTGGCGGCGGGCTCAGGCGCGGTGGGGGATTCGGCGCAGGAGGCGAGGGCCACGAGGAGCGCGCAGGCGAACGCAAGTGAGGGGCGGCGAGTTGGGTCTCGTGGTCACGGTCGGCGTGGCTGGCGGGGAGGAGGATGGTGGGGAAGCCGCCAACAAGACGCCGGGAGACGGGGAGAGCGCCACCAGGTGGCCAAATACAGATCTATTACCAATCAATACAGAATCTGTATTTCAGGTATTGCGCTCGGGCGCTTCAATTACTAATCTTTGCGAAGTTAGTAATTCGTGCACCTCCCGCCTAACCGCCACCCCTCGTGAAGCTTCCCGTCCCTCCTCCTTCAGTTGACGCGCTGCTCGGGAGCCAACTCGCGGATCCGGGGGGAGGTCGGGCATTGGCCGAGCTGACGAAGGCGGGTCTGGGTCCAGCGCCCAAGGGGATGTACCGGCACTGGGACACCTTTCGGCACGCGCCGCCCCTTACCGGCCACCCGACCGAACTTCAGTGGCTCGCCGTGAAGCTGGCCCGGATGGGACTCTATCAGTCCCTGCCCCTGCTCGACTCGGCGGGCAGCCCATTCAAGTACGCCCTGCCGAACGTCGCGCTCGAATACCTGCACCGGATCGACCAGGACGCGGCGGGAGCGATCAAGGGTGCCCCCCAGGTAACGGACCCGGCGACGCGGGACACGTATCTCTTCCGTTCGCTGGTGGAGGAGGCCATCACCTCGAGCCAGCTTGAGGGAGCGTCGACCACACGGAAGGTCGCGAAGGCGATGATCCAGGAAGGAAGGTCGCCGCGTGACCGGAGCGAGCGGATGATCCTGAACAACTATCAGGCGATGCGGTTCATCCTTGAGGTCAAGGACAAGCCGCTGACGCCCGAGACGGTGTTCGCCGTTCAGCGGATGCTCACCGATGGCGCGCTGGACGACGAAGGGGCAGCGGGTCGCTTTCGGAGGGATGACGAGCAGATCGTGGTCGAAGATGAAACGGGGACGATCCTCCACACTCCTCCTCCGGCGGGTCAGCTTGAGGAGCGGCTCGAGGCGATGTGCGCCTTCGCGAACGGCGACGGTGATGCGGGCGCGAAGTTCGTGCCGCCGCCGGTGCGAGCGATCATCCTGCACTTCTGGCTTGCCTACGACCATCCGTTCGTCGATGGCAATGGAAGGACGGCGCGGGCGCTCTTCTATTGGTCGATGGCGCGGCAGCGCTATTGGCTGTGCGGGTACGTCTCGATCTCGCGGATCCTTCGGAAGGCGCGAGGCAGCTATTCGCGCGCGTATCTCTATTCCGAAAGTGATGACAACGACGCCACCTATTTCCTGCTCTATCAGCTGCGGGTCCTCTGCCGGGCCATTGGCGAGCTTCACGAGTATCTACAGCGAAAGGCAGCGGAACTGGCCAAGACGGCGGAACTCGTGCGCCGCGCCCGGGCGATCAAGGGGGAGCTGAATCCGAGGCAACTGGCGCTGATCCATCACGCCCTTCAGCACGCCGACGCGATCTACACGTTCGAGTCGCACCGCCGATCACATGGCGTGACATATGAGACGGCGCGCACCGACTTGCTCAAGCTCACAACGCTCAAGCTGGTGGCAAAGTCGAAGGCGGGTCGGCTCACGCGGTTCCGACCGGCGGATGACCTGCGGGAGCGCATGGAGGAGCGGGTGAAGGGCGGGCGCCCGGCACGGGCTCCGCTCCGGACCTAAGTTGAGGCGCCCATCGGTAGCGCACGGTGCAGATGCAGTCGCGTGGGAGGATGGTCAGGCCTTGTCGCTGAGCAAATGACGCGTAATCAGAAGCTCGAACTCACGTGGGTCGGGAAGGACGAGAGGCCGCGGCTGGAGCCGCGGATACTGCTCGAGGATCCAGCGCGCTCATACCACGCGTCACGGCGCGTGAGTGAGCGCGACGAGTTCGACAACCGGCTCATCTTCGGAGACAATCTGCTCGCGCTCAAGGCGCTGGAGCAGGAGTTCGCGGGGAAGGTGAAGTGTGTCTTCATCGACCCGCCGTACAACACGGGCTCTTCTACACGACGTTCGGGTACTCGCGTTCGCGCTTCTTCCCCTTCACGATTGGCGCCGCGAGCCTCACCACTGTGCGGGCGACGACTACCAACACCGGCGCGCGCGCCGGGGACGAGGTCGGGCAACGCTACCTGCGCGACATGCTCGCGAGTGTCGCGCGGCCGGTGATGATGCTGTGCGGTTTCACGCGCGTCCACCTCGCGCCTGGGGAATCGAAGGAGATCGCCTACACGCCCGGAAGCGACGCGCTGCAACTTCTCGATGACCGGATGCGAAGGGCCGTCGAGCCCGGGCGCTTCCGCGTGCTGGTCGGCACGTCGTCGAAGGACATCCGCCTGCGCGGAGACCTGATCGTCCGATGAGCGCTCATCTGGATCGTCGTCGCTTCTTCGCGCTCGGGGCGGCGGGTGTGGCCGCCGTCGTGCCACGCGTATCGATGGGGCAGAAACAAGTCGTGCAGCAGGCTCCACGCCGACCGCGCCCCTCGCGCCCGCAACTGCAGTGGCAGCGCGACGAGCTCGCGATGTTCCTCCATTTCGGCGTGAACACCTTCACCGACCGCGAGTGGGGGGACGGCACCGAGAGCCCCTCGATCTTCGACCCACGAGCGTTGGATGCGCGCCAGTGGGCCCGCACGGCGCGCGCGGCCGGCTTCAAGGCGATGATCCTCACCGCGAAGCATCACGACGGCTTCTGCCTCTGGCCCACCGCGACGACCGCGCACTCGGTGAAGTCGAGTCCGTTCCGTGGCGGCAACGGCGACGTCGTGCGCGAGTTCGTGGACGCCTGTCGCGCCGAGGGGCTGCGCGCGGGGCTCTATCTCTCTCCTTGGGATCGCAACTCGCCGGTGTACGGCGACTCTGCGAGATACAACGACCTCTACATCGCGCAACTCAGCGAACTCCTCACGCGATACGGCGAGATCCACGAGGTCTGGTTCGACGGTGCGAACGGTGAAGGCCCGAACGGGAAGCGGCAGACGTACGACTGGAGCCGCATCTGGAACACCGTGAAGGAGCTCCAGCCCGACTCGGTGATCTTCTCCGACGCGGGCCCCGATGTGCGCTGGATCGGTAACGAACGTGGGGTGGCTGGCGAGACGAACTGGTCGATCGTGGACCCGCGGATCGTCCCCGTGCCGGGGATGAGCGGCGACGAGGTGATGCGCTCGCTCACCCAGGGGGACCGCGATGGCATCGTTTGGCGTCCAGGGGAGACCGACGTCTCGATCCGGCCGGGCTGGTTCCATCATTCGGCGCAGGACGCGCAGGCGAAGTCAGTCAACGAACTGGTCGAGATCTACTTTACGAGCGTGGGCCGCAACTCGAAGCTCCTGCTCAATGTGCCGCCGACGCGCGAGGGGCTTATCCACGACACTGATGTGGCGCGACTCCTCGAGATGCGCGCGCGGCTCGATGCCGTCTTCGGCGACGATCTTGCCGCTGTCGCTGAGTCACGATGGACCGCGACATCGGCCACCACCGCCACCGGCGCGCTCGACTTCCCGCGCGAGGTGATGGCAGGGCTCCTTGACCTGCGCGAGGACATCTGGCAGGGGCAGCGCGTCGCGCGCTACGCCGTCGAGGGACTCGTCCGCGGCACGTGGCAGCCGATCACGCGCGGGACGACAATCGGGTACCGGCGGCTCGCGCGATTCACGCCGGTGCCGCTGCGCGCCCTGCGCATCACGATCGAGGACGCGATCGAGGTGCCGCTCTCGCTCGCGGTGGGGCTCTACCGCGCGGGGACCACCGGCGGAGACTGAGACGAACGACGAGCGGAAAGGCACCGGTACGCAAGGAAATGGTACCACTACTCCGTTCGACGGTGCGGGAATTGGCTCCGACCGGCAGCCACTCGATTCCTCCCACCCGGACTCCATATGACGTCCTCTGATGCGCTTCGTGTGTCGTTGCTGCTCCTGGGCCCCATCGAGACGATGGCCGAGGCGCAGACCCCGCGCTGGACCGTGGACACGGTGCCCCTGATGCGACTTGCCGCGACGGCGGACGACGGCAGACCGACGTTCGGCTCCGCCGCGTGGGCGGTCCGCATCGGCGCCGACGAGATCGCACTCGCTGACGGGGCCGATCGGATGATTCGCATCTTCGGCACCGACGGGAAGCAGCGGCGTGCGCTCGGCCGTGAGGGACGCGGACCGGGTGAATTCCTCTCCGTCGGGTGGATCAGCACCTGTGGGACGGACTCCCTCTTCGCGTGGGATATGATCTCGGCACGACTGAACGTCTGGCATCCGACGGGCGGTTTCGTGCGCTCGTGGACCAACACCGTGGTCCGCGGTCCGATGGTGGCCCTCTGCTCGGCGCGACGGGAGTTCGCGTTTCCTGTGCGGATCCGCCGTACCCAGGAATCCAAGCCAGTGCTCAACACCGCGACCACGGCAGGGATGCGGTACCGGATCTGGATGGACACCTTCGACCTGCAGATCCTCGACGACTCCGGACAGGCCGTGTGGTCGATCGGCGGCGCCGTTCGCGGAGAGTCGATCTCGGCGAATCCTCCGTCCGGTGGGTTGGTCTCGCTTCCCCGACTGCTCGGTCTTGCGACGCACGTGGCGTTCACCGGTGAGCTCCTGGCCTTCGCCTACACCGACTCAGGGTTCGTGCGCATCGTCCGACCGAACGGTGCCACGGAGAAGCAGTTCCGGGTGGGACCATTCGAATCGACCGTGTCGACTGAGGCGCGCGATGCGGCGCTCACCTCGCTCCAGCGTCGGACCCCGGCGAGTGCGGTCGAATTGTTCGGAATGGTCAGCCGCGCGATCCCGGTTCCGGCGCGGGCGCCGGGATATTACGACCTCAAAGGGAGTCCGGACGGAGCGCTCTGGTTCGTCGTCTCACCACCCGGCTCGCGCCAGACCAGGCTCGTGGTGTATCGCCCCGACGGATCCGCGGTCGCGACCCTTGTTATCCCGGTTGCGATCGAACTGTTCGAAGTCGGAATGGATCACCTGCTCGGCCGTGTCGAGTCTGACGATGGGGAGCAGGAGGTGCGGCTGTACCGTTTCTGGCGCCGCTAAGTCTCAGGTGATCGGCGGCTCCACCGTGACCGCATCGCCAACGGTCACGAGGCCATCGTCGAGCACCTGGCCATACACCCCACCGCGCCACTCGTGCTCCATCGCCGCGCGCATCCCCGGTTGCGCCTCATCCATCCGTTCACAGGGGCGCGTCTCGCCTAGCAGTCGGATCCGCACGGCGCCAAGCCGCAGGATCCGTCCTCGTGTGTGCGCGAGTGCGACGCCGCTCACGAGGACGTTCGCTCGTCGCGCGATTGGATCGACCTCGTGCCCCAGCTCCTTGGCCATCGTGCGCCACGCGTCGAGGGAGATGATCGTCACCTGCCGCGTGCTGCTTGGCCCCACGCTCCCCTCGATGCCCTGACCTGCGACGAACTTTGCCTCGCGGAGCAGATCCATCGGGCCGCGGTGCGCCCGCTTGCTCCAGAGCGCCTCCACGCGGCCACTCCGCACTACCGGCCCGCTTTCCACGCCTTGTACTCATCGGGGAGGCAGACGGCGCAGGGACGATACCCCGCCGCCCGCGCCGTCGCCTCATCCTTGAAGAACACCCGTTGCTGGGCGTAGCTGCTCCCCATCACCAGCGAGCGCTTGGCGCTCTTGCAGTCGAGCCGGCCGTAGACCCGCCGCCGGCGATGACCCCCGAACGTTCCGGGCGTCTCGCTCGACGTAACCGATCCGTCGGCCGCGACCAACCGATACCTGGTCAATTGTCCATCTTCGGTTTCAGCATCTCCTTCGTCGTCGGATAGGCGATGCCGAGCTGCTCGAGATAGGTCTTGAACTTCTTCGAGTCGTAGTAGTACTTCGCGAGTTGCGGCTTGTAGCGCGCCATGATCTCGGCGTTGAGGTAGATCGGCGGTTCGTCGGTCGGCGCGATGAACGCGACGTACTTGGTGTCCTTGGTCTGCACGTCACGGAAGTAGGTCCACGCCTCCGTGACCACCTGCGGCTTCATCAGGATGTCGATCAAAGTGAGAGCCTGCACCTTCGCGCCGGCCAGTGCGCCCTTGTGGGCGATCGGCGTTGCCATCACGATCGCATTCGCCCAGTTGTGCCCCGGTGGGCCGGGGATGTTCGCCGGGAATCGCAAGGTCACCGTCGGCACGTTCCACGACACGTCGCCGATGTCGTCGGAACCGCCCCCCGTCCGGAGGTTGTCGGGGATCGGGCCGCCGAGCCCGCCGCGCACCTGCGTCGGTAGTCCAGTTTCGCGCACGCCGAGGTCCTTTTGCACAGCCCTGGCCATCTCGAGGTCGGCCGCATCCCACGTCGGGAGCCCGACGCGCTGGATGTTCGCGAAGGTCACCTCCGCGATCGTCTTGTTGAAGTGCGCGCTCCACCCTGAGCCGACCATCATCACGGTATCGAGCTCGACGTTCGCCATCATCGCCGCGCCGCGCGCGATGCGCTTGCCCTGCTCGAAGAGCGCCATCGTGCGGTCATAGTCCCGCTCGCGGAAGTAGAACCAGATGCTCGCCGTGCTTGGCACGACGTTCGGCTGGTCGCCGCCGTCGCGGATCACGTAGTGCGATCGCGCGTTGATCTCGATGTGCTCGCGCTGGTACTCCCACCCCTGGCCCATCAGCATCGCCGCGTCGAGCGCCGAGCGGCCGCGCCAAGGAGCGCCGGCGGAGTGTGCGCTGGTGCCCTGGAACTTGAAGATCGCCGAGATGAGCGCCGTCGAGCCGCTCTGGCCCCAGCTCACTCCGAGATCCGAGCCGACGTGTGTGAAGAGCGCGACGTCAGTGTTCTTGAAGAGTCCCGCGCGCACGAGGAAAGCCTTGCCCGCCATCTGCTCCTCGGCGATGCCTGGCCAGAGAACGAGCGTGCCGGGGATCTTCTCCCGCATCATGATCTCCTTCACCACGAGCGCTGCGGCGATGTTCACTGCCTGTCCGGAGTTGTGGCCCTCGCCGTGGCCCGGAGCGCCATCGACCTGCGGACTGTGGAAGGCGTACGCGGGCATGTTGTTCGCCTGCGGGATGCCATCGACGTCGGAGCCCAGGGAGATCTCGGGCTTCGGGCCAGCGGGGCTCACCCAGCGCGCAACCCACGCGCTCGGCATCCCGGCGTAGCCTTTCTCCACCTTGAAGCCGGCACCTTCGAGGATGCCGCTGATGTACTTCTGCGTCTCGAACTCCTGCATCCCGAGTTCGCTGTACGAGAAGAGCTGGTCGACGATCTCCTGTACGAGTTTGGCGCGGGAATCGACCTTCGTGAGGGCTTCCGTCTTGAGGCGTTCGATGCGCGCCGAGTCTGGGGCCTGTGGGAAGAGCAGGGCGGGGAAGGCGAGGGCGGCGAACGCGAGCGTGCGTCCGTGGCGGGCGAATCGGGACATCGAGCGGTTCCTCCAGTGGGGTACGCCCCAGATACGCGGCGACCGGCTCCGGGGTTGGCGAAAGGGACCACGAACGCCGCCACAGCGCAACATCCGATTCTGCCTTAGCGTACTTGCCATATGCGACTCTCCAAAATCTCACGGAAGCTCCATCGCTGGGGCGCCGTCGCGATCTTCCTTCCCCTCGCCTCGATCCTCGTGTCGGGGATCCTCCTGCAGGTGAAGAAGCAGGTGCCCTGGGTCCAGCCGCGCGAACACCGCACGGAGGGCGATACGCCGGCGGTCGATTGGGGGGTCATCCTCGCCGCCGCGAAAGGGATCCCCGGAGGCGGCGTCGAAGGTTGGAGTGACATCGACCGAGTCGATGTGAGGCCGGCGAAGGGGATCCTCAAGGTCGTGACCAACTCGCGATGGGAGGTGCAGATCGCGCTCGCGACCGGGGAGATCCTCCAGGTGGCGTACCGGCGGAGCGACCTGATCGAGTCGCTGCACGACGGGTCGTTCTACGGCGACCCGGTGAAGCTCTGGATCTTCCTGCCGGCCGGCCTCCTTTTGCTCGGGCTCTGGCTTACCGGACTCTACCTCTGGATCCTCCCGTTCCTGACGAGACGCCGTCGCGCCCAACTCGCTGCGTCCTCGGTCCGTCCGTAGCTTCGGACTCCCCTCCCCCGCAGTTCGACTCGGAGCACTCGATTTATGATGCCCCTTCGTGTTGTTCGTGTCAGCGTCGTGATGGCCGTTGCGACGATCGCGAACGCGCAACAGCCGGAATGGTCCCTCCTGATCCGGAACGGGACCGTGATCGACGGCACCGGCGCGCCGCGATACGCCGCCGATATCGCGGTGAGTGGCGACCGCATCGTCGCGCTGTCGCGCACGCCACTCGACGCCACGCGCGCGGCACACGTGATCGATGCCCGCGGACTGATCGTCGCGCCAGGGTTCATCGACCTGCACGCGCACATCGAACCGCTGATGGCGCGGCCAGACGCGAAGAGTCACGTCACTCAAGGGGTGACACTCGCGCTCGGCGGGCCTGATGGGAGCAGTCCGTGGCCGTTCAACGCCTACGCCGACAGCGCGGGTAAGCTCGGACTCGGGATGAACGTCGCCTATCTCGTTGGCCACAACACCGTCCGCCGGCTCGTGATGGGCACCGAGAACCGCGCGCCGACACCCGAAGAGCTCGCGCGGATGATCGCGCTCATCCGACGGGGGATGGGCGAAGGGGCCTTCGGCATCAGCACTGGACTCCGCTACGTGCCCGGCTACTACTCGAAGATCGGTGAGGTCGTCGCCTTGTCACGCGCCGCCGCTGACTCTGGTGGTTTCTACACTTCACACCTGCGCGAGGAGGGGCTGGGATTGCTCGATGCCGTCGCCGAGGCGATCCAGATCGCCCGCGACGCGCGGATCCCTGTGGTCCTCACCCATCACAAGGCGATCGGGCAACCGATGTGGGGGAAGAGCGTCGTGACGCTGCGGATGGTGGACGAGGCGCGCGCCGCCGGCCTCGACGTGATGATGGACCAGTATCCCTACACAGCGAGCTCGACCGGACTCGGCGTGCTGATCCCACCCTGGGCGCTCTCGGGTGGGACCGCGGCACTTCGTCAGCGCCTGAGCCAGCCGGCGCTCCGCGACAGCATCGAGCGCGGGATCGTCGACCTTCTCAAGTACGATCGTGGTGGCGGCGACACCCGCCGCGTGCAGTTCGCGAGCGTGGGCTGGGACCACTCGCTCGAGGGAAAGACCCTCTGGGATTGGGCCGAACGTCAGCGGGTCGGTCATTCGCTCGAAGCCGCAGCCAAGCTCGTGCTCGAGGGGGAGCTCAAGGGAGGTGCGTCGATGGTCTTCCATATCATCGACGAAGCGGACGTACGCCGCATCATGGTCCACCCGCAGACGATGATCGCGTCCGACGGAGGTCTGACCGCGCCGGGGATCGGCGTCCCCCATCCGCGGTCGTACGGAACGTTCCCACGGGTCCTCGGTCACTACGTGCGCGAGGAACACGTGCTCACGCTCGAGCAAGCGGTGCACAAGATGACGGGGATGCCGGCGGCGCGGATGAGCTTGCAGGGAAAGCGTGGGTGCGTCGCCGTCGGCTGCTTCGCCGACATCACGATCTTCGACGAGGCAAGCGTCGGCAGCCCTGCGACCTTCGCCGCCCCGCATCAATACGCGGTGGGGATCCCGTGGGTCATCGTGAATGGAGTGCCAGTGGTCGCCGACGGTGGTTTCACGGCATCGCGCCCAGGCAGGGTTCTCAAGCGATAGGCGACGGACGGCGGTAACTGCCGTTCGCCAACCGCCCTCCACCGTCTCCGGAAATGAACCGCCCCTCGCCGATCTCTCGATCAGCGAGGGGCGGTTCGTTCCGCTGGTGAGGTATGGGTATCTGGTTCGGCGCCGCCGAAGCGGCCAGGCCCAGCCTCTTCCTCGCATCGGACGGTCGATGCCAGGTGCTGCTCGTTCCGAACAGCGACGATCACCGCCAGCGACCTCGTGACCGGCCCACCGGATTCGAACGGCCGATGAGCATTCCCTTCGTCAGCGTCCTGGGAAGGGATCCATTCACGTACGAGCCGTCGCGTGAATGCGAATCCAATACTCAACCCGCCGGCCTGCCGCGCAAGAGCGCGTTTCCCGACACCGGGCCGGGGAAGCCCCTCAGGTGTCGCCCGACGTGACACGTTCGTGACACAGACGTGACGTGATACTACCCGGTCCGTTAAATCCTTCAGCCATGATGAAACTCTCCCTTTCCGCACTACTCGTGATCGGCCTCGCTCCGGCAGTCGAAGCGCAGACCACCGTCGACGGCCTGATCTACGCGAGCTACAGGTACGGGCTCGCGAAGGACACGTCCTTCGTGCCTGACGGGCCGCAGAACAACTTCGAGATCGACCGCGCCTACCTGAGTGTCCGGAGCAAGGCGGCGGGCGGGATCGCCACCCGGGTCACCATCGACGTGGACAGTCGCCGGGCGGCCGCGAACCAGCAGACCTTCCGGCTCAAATACGCTTACGTCGATTGGACCCCTGAGGGGAGCCAGCTCACCTATCGCCTCGGAATGCAGAACACGCCTCTGGTCGGCTATGTCGAGGACCTCTGGGGCTTTCGGATGCAGGGCACGGTGCCGCTCGACCGGTACAAGTACACCTCCTCCTCCGACCTCGGTTTCACGGTCGACGGCACCTCGAAGAACCGCGGCGTCACGGCGCACGCCGGTGTCTTCAACGGGGAAGGCTACAGCGTCGCTCCGGGTGACCAACACAAGGACTTCGCGGCGCGGGTCTCCGTTCGACTTCGCCAGACGGACAACGATGGTCGGCTCGGGGGTCTCCGCCTCACGGGCTACGCCTCGATCGGTCGCGCGAATGGCGACGCGGTGCGTAACCGCTTCGTCGGCCTGCTCTCCTACCAGACCAAGACGCTGACCCTCGGTGCCGAAGTTGGGCGCACGACCGATTCGACCGCCGCCGATCCCGAGACGAAGGGAAGCATCGTCAGCTTCTTCTCCGTGCATCAGCGCGCGGAGTCGAAGCTCGGCCTCATCGCGCGGGTGGATCGCCTGGATCCCAACACCGACCTCTCGCCCGCAGCCTTCAGCTCGGCGTCGAGCAAGCAGACGCGCGTGATCGCCGGGGTGACATACAAGCTCGCACCGAACGTCCGGCTGCTCCTCGACGCCGACATCGTGTCGGCGCAGGGGTCCGCGGTCCCGAACGCCTTCCAGGCCGCGAACCGCGCAGTCTTCCTCCACACCGAGATCAAGTTCTGATGACACGCAACCGACTCGCACTCGCGCTCGTCGCCGCCACGCTCGTCGCCTGCGGCGGCGGTGAGAAGGTCACCGTCCAGCTCACCGGCGCCGGTGCGACCTTCCCCTATCCCGTGTACTCGAAGTGGTTCGATGCCTACTACACGGCGACCGGACACCAGGTGAACTACCAGTCGATCGGCTCAGGCGCCGGCGTGAAACAGTACACCGAAGGCACCGTGGACTTCGGCGCGACCGATGGCCCGATGAATGACGCCGAGATCACCGCGGTCGGCGGCAACGTGCTCCACATCCCGACGGTGCTCGGTGCGGACGTCGTGACCTGGAACCTCCCGACGCTTGGGGCAACGCAACTCAAGTTCGATGGCGCGACGCTCGCCGACATCTTCCTCGGCAAGATCACGAAGTGGGACGACAGTCGGATCGCCGCGCTGAATCCCGGCGTCGCGCTCCCCGCGAAGGACATCCTCGTGGTGCATCGCTCCGACGGTTCTGGCACGACCTACATCTGGACCGACTACCTCAGCACCGTCTCGCCCGAGTGGAACGCGAAAGTCGGCCGCGGCAAGTCGGTGAACTGGCCGGTCGGACTCGGCGGCAAGGGGAATGAGGGTGTCACGCAGCAGGTAAAGCAGCTCGAGGGCACGATCGGCTATGTCGAACTCGTGTACGCTTCGGCGAATGCGATGCCGTACGCGGCGATCAAGAACAAGAGCGGCGCGTTCGTCTCCCCGACGCTCGAGAGCGTGAGCGCGGCGGCGGCGGGCATCGACCTGCCCGCGAACACCGACTTCCGCGTCTCGATCGTCGATGCGGCGGGCCCAGAGGCGTATCCGGTGAGTTCCTTTACCTGGCTGCTCATCCGGCCCGAGATGGCCGACGCGGCGAAGGCCGGCGCGATCCGCGATTTCCTTCGCTGGATGGTGGGACCCGACGCCGCGAAGATGGCGGCCGAGCTGCACTACGCTCCGCTCCCGGCGAGTGTGGCGACGCTCGTGAGTGAGCGCATCGGCACGCTGACATCGGGCGGTGCCCCGATCCCGGACTGACGGTGCAGACACCGAGCCGCCTCGCAGGCAAAGCGCGGGGCGACGCGGTCTTCAAGTGGCTGCTCCTCCTCGCGGCGAGCACGATCCCAGCGCTCTTGATCGCGCTGTTGGTCGAGCTCGTCCGCGGATCGCGCCTCGCGATCGAGCGATTCGGCGCGGGTTTCATCGTTGGGTCGGGATGGGACCCGGTCGCGGGGGACTTCGGGGCCTGGCCGGCCATTTATGGGACGCTCCTCACTTCGTTCCTCGCTCTCCTCTTCGCCGTCCCACTCGCACTCGGCGTTGCGATCTACCTGACCGAGTTCGCGCCGATGCGGATCCGGCGCCCCATCGCGACGGTGATCGAACTCCTCGCCGCGATCCCCTCGGTCGTGTACGGGCTCTGGGGGATCTTCGTGATGATCCCCTTCCTCCGCGCCTGGGTCTATCCGGTGCTCGAGCGGTACCTCGGCTTCCTCCCCTTCTTCGAGGGGCCGATCTACGGTCCGTCGGTCCTCTCGGCGGCCCTGATCCTCACGGTGATGATCGTGCCGTTCATCATGTCCGTCTCGCGCGAGGTGCTGCTCGCGGTGCCGTCCGGTCAGCGTGAGGCCGCCCTCGCATTGGGCGCGACTCGCTGGGAGGCGGTGAGCACGGTGATCGTGCCGTACGCCAAGTCGGGCATCATCGGTGCCGTGATCCTGGGGCTCGGGCGCGCGCTCGGCGAGACGATGGCGGTGACGATGCTGATCGGGAATCGGCACGAGGTGGCGGCTTCGCTCTTCGCGCCGGGCTACTCGATGGCGGCGGTGATCGCGAACGAGTTCGCGGATGCAGCCGGCGGGCCGCTGCACGAGTCGTCGCTGATCCTCCTCGCGCTCCTGCTCTTCAGCCTGACGGTGCTCGTCAATGGGGCGGCGCGTCTGATGATCTGGCGCGTCGCTCGCCGCGCGGGGAGCCGCTGATGGACCGCCGCCGGGCGCGCCGCCTCAAGTCCGACGCGATGGTCGCGCTGATGGGCGTGGCCGTGCTCCTCGCGGTGCTCCCCCTCTTCCTCATCCTCGGTTCACTGGTGCTGCGCGGCGCCGAGTCGCTCTCGCTGTCCTTCTTCATCAATCGCCCGGCCCCGGTCGGCGAGACGGGCGGCGGCGTCGCCCACGCGATCCTTGGCACGCTGGTCATCGTCGGCGTTGCTTCGCTCGTCGCCGTTCCGGTGGGGATCGCGGCCGGTATCTACGCGAGCGAGTACCGGGGCACGCTGATGGCGAAGGTGACGCGCTTCGTCGCCGATGTGCTCAATGGCACCCCATCGATCGTCGTCGGCATCCTCGCCTGGACCTGGGTAGTGGCGGTGCAGGGTCACTTCTCGGCGGCCGCGGGGAGCATCGCCCTCGGCTTCCTGATGGTGCCGATGGTGATGCGCACGACCGAGGAGTTGATCGCCCTCGTTCCGACCGAGCTGCGCGAGGCGGCGCTGGCCCTTGGCTATTCACGCGGGCGCACGACCCTCGTCGTGGTGCTGCGCACGGCGCTGCCGGGGATCGTGACCGGTGCGTTGCTCGCGGTCGCGCGCGTCTCGGGCGAGACCGCGCCCCTGCTCTTCACCGCACTGGGCTCAGAGTACTTCTCCCTCGACATCGACCGGCCGATGGCCGCACTCCCCCTGGTCGTCTACAAGTACGCGACTGGGCCCTATCCCGCGTGGCACCAACTCGCGTGGACCGCGTCGTTGGTCCTCATCCTCGTCGTCCTCGTCCTCGGCATCGCCGCGCGGCTCGCGACGAGGGATCGGTTCCGTGATTCCCGATAGCGCCTCCGCGTCGGCGATCCGCACCGAGCGGCTCACCGCCGCCTACGGCGAACTGCGCGCCGTCTACGAGGTCTCCCTCGACCTCGAGCCCCACCGGGTGCACGCACTGATCGGGCCCTCGGGCTGCGGTAAGTCGACCTTTCTACGCACTCTGAACCGGTTGCACGAGATGACGCCCGGCGCGTGGGTGAAGGGGCAGGTCCTCCTTCACGGCGAGGACGTCTACGCCTCCGACGTCTCGCCGATGAGGCTGCGGCGGCGCGTCGGGATGGTGTTCCAGAAGCCGACACCCTTCCCCTTCTACTCGATCGCGCAGAACGTCTCGGCGGGTCTGGTGACCGATCGCGGTCTGTCAAAGGCCGATGTCACGAACCGCGTTGAGGAGTCACTGCGACGCGCGGCGCTCTGGGACGAGGTGAAGGACCGCCTCGGCGCCGATGCGCGCGGACTCTCGGGAGGCCAGCAGCAGCGGCTCTGCATCGCCCGGACGATCGCGCCCCGGCCCGAGGTGGTGCTCCTCGACGAACCGACCGCTTCGCTCGACCCCCAGGGCACGCAGCGGATCGAGGAACTGGTCTTCGACCTCAAGCGCGAGTTCACGATCATCATCGTGACGCACAACATGCAGCAGGCGGCGCGCGTCGCCGACACGACGAGCTTCTTCTATATGGGTGCGATGGTCGAGCACGCCGAGACGAAGCGTCTCTTCACCGCGCCGGTGGATTCGCGCACCGAGGCATACGTGACGGGGAGGTTCGGATGATCGCGCGGAATGCCGACGCCCCCGCGATCGAGGCGCACGACTTCTCCCTCTGGTACGGCGAGCGACAGGCGCTGCACGACGTTTCGTTCGCGATCGAGCCGCGCGCTGTCACGGCGATCATCGGCCCGTCGGGATGCGGCAAGAGCACTTTCCTCCGGAGCATCAACCGGATGAACGACCTCGTCGCCGGCGTACGAGTAGCCGGTGAGCTGCAGGTCGACGGGCGGTCGGTCTACGACCCTCAGTTGGACCTCGTGGTGCACCGCCAGCGGGTCGGGATGGTCTTCCAGCGGGCGAACGCCTTCCCCGGTTCGATCTCGGACAATGTCGCGTATGGTCCGCGGCTCAACGCGCTCGTGGCGCGGCGCGAGTTGCCGGCGGTCGTCGAGCAGTCGCTGCGGCGCGCCGCCCTCTGGGACGAGGTGAAGGACCGCCTCGCCCAGCCGGCGACGGGGCTCTCGGGCGGTCAGCAACAACGGCTCTCGATCGCCCGCGCCCTCGCCAACTCCCCCGAGATCCTCCTGATGGACGAACCCTGCTCGGCCCTCGACCCGATCGCGACGCAGCGGATCGAGGAACTCATCGTCGAACTCAAGCGCGACTACACCATCGTGATCGTGACCCACAACATGCAGCAGGCGGCGCGGATCGCCGACCGCACCGCTTTCTTCGAGGGCGGGCGTCTGGTCGAATACGACCGCACGGAGCGGATCTTCACTGCCCCCGCGCAGCCACGCACCGAGGCCTACATCACCGGGAGATTCGGATGACCAGCGAGACGCATCGCCACTTCCACGGGGAGCTCGCGGAGGTCCGCGACCGCCTGCTCACGATGTCCGGCGCCGCCGAGTCCGCGCTCGGCCTCGCGATGGAGGCGCTCCTCGCACGGGACGTCGAGCGGGCGAGGCAGGTGCTCGCCGGCGACCACGACATCGACCGGCGCGAGGTCGAGATCGAGGAGCGGTGCATCGCACTCATCGCGCTGCAGCAGCCGATGGCGCGCGACCTGCGGATGCTCACCTCGGTCCTCAAGTTCGCGAACGCACTGGAGCGAGTGGGGGACCACGCGGTCAACATCGCCGAGGCGGCGACGCGGCTCGCCTCGCAGCGGAGCCAGCTCCCGGAACCCGAACTCGTCGAGATGGCGCGCATCGCGCGCGGGATGCTCGCTGACGCGATCGATGCGTTCATCCGCGGCGATGCGGTCAGTGGCCGCGAGATCTGTCGTCGCGACGACCAGGTGGACGGACTCAATCGGTCCGTCTTCGCGGCGGTGCTCTCGCAGATGGTGAAGGACCCGCAGTTGATCGGCGTGGGGATGGAGCTGGTGCTCGTCTCCCGCAACTTGGAGCGGGTCGCTGATCTCGCGACGAACATCGCCGAGGGCGTGGTCTACCTCGTCGAGGGGAAGTCGATCAAGCACCACGCGGAGGATGGTGCCTCCGAGGGCGCGTGAGGGACTGCTCACCACGAAGCCACGAAGCGCACGAAGGACGGCGAAGACCTGCCACAGCAAGGACTTAAGGGTACTCAGCGACTGAGCCTGCCACGCCGTCGTTCCCCCGGTTCTTGCGGTTGGAGGTTCTTCGTGCGCTTCGCGTCTTCGTGGTGAGCAGTTGCAGTAGAGGGATGAGCAGGGTGGCGGAGTGTCGCCGTGTACCGCAGGTTGGAGGGCAACGAACCCCCCGCCGTCACCCGTAGCAGGAGTCCAACAGATGCTCAGGAACCATCCGGCACACCGCCACGGTGTGCGCGGCCGCGTCCTCGCCCTTGCGGCCGTACTCGCGATCGCGCTCTTCAGTCCGCTGAGCGCTCAGCAGTTACCCGCCGGCGTCACCCGCGGCGCTTCCGTCGAAGGGATCACCGAGTACACGCTGGCCAACGGCCTGCGGGTGCTCCTCTTTCCCGACCAGTCGAAGCCGACTGTCACGGTGAACATCACCTACCTCGTCGGATCACGGCACGAAGGGTACGGTGAAACGGGGATGGCGCACCTTCTAGAGCACCTCGTCTTCAAGGGGACGCCAAAGCACCCGAACATCCCGCAGGAGCTCACCGAGCACGGCGCCTTCCCCAATGGCACCACGTGGTACGACCGGACCAACTACTTCGAGACCACTCCCGCCACCGATGTGAATCTCGACTGGGCGCTGGACCTCGAAGCCGATCGGATGGTGAACTCCTACATCGCGAAGAAGGATCTCGAGAGCGAGTTCACGGTCGTGCGCAATGAGTTCGAGTCGGGGGAGAACAGCGCCTTCAACGTGACGATGCAGCGCACGATGGCGACGGCGTTCGAGTGGCACAACTACGGCAAGTCCACGATCGGCAACCGCGCCGACATCGAGAACGTGCCGATCGAGCGCCTCCAGGCCTTCTACCGCCGGTACTACCAGCCCGACAATTCGATCCTCGTCGTCGCCGGGAAGTTCGACCCGACGAAGACCCTCGGCCTGATCCATACGAAGTTCGGGGCGATCCCGCGTCCGGTGCGTGCGCTCGATCGCGGCAACCTCCTCTACGAGACCTACACGCGTGACCCGGACCAGGACGGTCAGCGTGAGGTCACTGTTCGGCGCGTCGGGGAGGAACAGATCCTGATGGCGCTCTATAAGACGCCCGCCGGCACGCATATCGACCACGCCGCCGTCGCCGTTCTCGCGAACATCCTGAGCCGTACGCCGGGTGGCCGCCTCCACAAGTACCTCGTCCAGCCTGGCATCGCCGCGAGCACGAGCGGCAACGCCTTCCAGTTCAAGGAGCCGGGCGCTGTCATCGGCATGGCATCACTGAAGAAGGACGTGCCGATCGACGCCGCGAAGGCCGCGCTCATCTCGACGATGGAAGGCTTCGTGAAGGAGCCGCCAACTGACGCCGAGCTCGCCCAGGCCAAGGCGGCGATGCTGCGCAGCATCGAACTGCAACTGGCGAACTCACAGGGCGTCGCCCTCGCGCTCACCGAATGGGCGTCGATGGGAGATTGGCGGATGATCTTCATCAACCGCGACCGGATCGAGAAGGTGACGCTCGACGACGTGAAGCGCGTCGCGGCCACCTACTTCAAGCCCGACAACCGCACCGTCGGCCAGTTCCTCCCCACCGAGAAGCCCGACCGGGTGAAGATCCCAGTGGTCGTCGACGCCGAACTCGCGACGATGGTGGGGGCATACAAGGGAAAGGCCGCTCTCGCCGAAGGCGAGGCGTTCGATCCCAGTCCGTCGAACATCGATAGCCGCACCGTGCGCGGTTCGATCCCCGGCGGGATGAAGACCGCCTTCCTCGAGAAGAAGACCCGCGGCAACATCGTGATCGCCCGCATCACCCTGCGATTCGGCGATGAGCAGTCGCTGCACAACCGGGCGACCGCCGCGCGCGCGATGGGCACGATGCTCGACAAGGGGACGAAGAAGCGCACCCGCCAGCAGATCCGTGAGGAAGCGGACCGTCTCAAGGCGCAGATCAACTTCGGCAGCTCGGGGAACGCCATCACGGCGACGGTGCAGACGACTCGCGAGAACCTGATGCCCGCGCTCGCGCTCGTCACGGAGGTGCTGCGCGAGCCGATCTTCCCTCCCTCCGAGTTCGACGAGTACAAGCGCCAACAGGTGCAGGGGCTCGAGTCGCAGAAGACGGAGCCGACCGCTCTCGCCTTCACGCTCTTCCAACAGAAGATGACTCCCTACCCGAAGGGGCATCCCCTCGCGACGAACTCGATCGACGACGACGTGAAGGAGATGCAGGCGTTGACGGTGGACGACGCGAAGCGTGTCTACACCGATCTCGTCGGCGCGACCTATGGTGACGTCGGCGTCTCCGGCGACTTCGACGCCGCCGCGGTCCGGCAGTGGGCCCAGACGTCGTTCTCCGACTGGAAATCGCCGAAGCCCTTCAAACGCCTCGAGCGGAAGTTCTACGACGTCGCCCAGTTCAACGAGTCGATCGAGACTCCCGACAAGGCGAACGCATTCTACCTCGCCGGCCAGAACCTCAAGGTGCGCGACGACAGCCCCGACTACGCGGCCCTCGTGATGGGAAACTTCGTGATCGGCGGCGGCTTCCTGAACTCACGCCTCGCGGTCCGCATCCGGCAGAAGGACGGCATCAGCTATGGCGTGGGCTCGGGGCTCAACGCGCAGAGCCTTGACAGCGTCGGCGCCTTCACGGCGAATGCGATCTACGCGCCGGAGAACATCCTCCGGCTCGAATCGGCGTTCGGCGAGGAGATGGGGCGCGTGCTGAGCGAAGGGATCACGCAAGCCGAGCTCGATGCGGCGCGGTCGGCGCTCCTTCAGCAGCGGGAGCAGCAGCGCAGCAGCGACGGCACGATGACTGTGATGTTCTCGAACCAGGCGCTCACCGGCCGGACGTTCGTCTTCGAGTCGCAGTTCGAGCAGCGCATCCGCGCCCTCACCACCGATCAGGTGAACGCGGCCCTCAAGAAGCACGTCTCATTGTCGAAGATGTCCACCGTCAAGGCCGGCGACTTCAAGAACAAGCCACCGAAGCCCCTGCCGACGAAACCGTAGTGCCTAGCGTGTGAGTGCGGCCGTCGTCGCCGCGATGTGCGCATCCAGCAGTCGGGTGCGCAGGTCGTTGGCGGCACGGCCCGACTCGCCGCTCAATCGGCTGAAGACCGCCCGTGCCCCGTTGAAGTCCCCCGCCTTCAGGCGCGCGAGCACCGCCGCGTCGAAGAAAAGCCCCGGCGGGAGCCATCGGCGACCGCGATTGTGCGACTCGACCTGCACCTGCGTCTCGCGCGCCGCCGTCGTCCAGTCGTAGGTCACGGCCGCGCGCAGCATCCGCAACGCCGAGATACCGTCGGCCGGCGCCCCCTGCTGTTGCATATATCGCTCGACCGACGCGTACCAGGGCGCATCCACTACGCCCATCGTGCCGCCGTGCCGGTCCTCCTCGACCGCGATCATTTCAACGAACCAGAGGAACCAGTCGGCGGGCGCGCGTCCTGACGCCATTCCCTGCGCGAGCTGCTCCCCCCGCAGCTGCGCCGCCTGGAAGTCGCGGTTCGCGCTCGTCGTGTCGGACGAACTCAAGCGATCCCCGGCCCGAAGTCGCGCCGCGAGCGCCTGCCGTTCGATCCGCTTGAGACTGAGCGCCGGTCGCCGCGCGGTATTCAGGGGGATCGTGCGGTCCGCGAGTGCCGACGCGAGATCGAATCGGTCGGTCGAAAGCCCGAGGAATCCCTCGGCGGAATGGCTGAGGAATCGCGCCCGTTCGGCGCCGAGGTCGAGCAGCGGATGGAAATCCGAGTTCGGCGCAACCGAATCGAGGAGCGGGGCCAAGTCGGCGCGCGTGAGGAGGAGTGCCTGACGCAGCGCCGCCGGGTCGATCGGCGCGAACCGCGCGAGGTCGATCCGGACATCCTCAGTCGTGAAGACCGACCAGTCCGGAGCCGGCAGCCGCGGCTGGTTCGACGCGACCACCAGGATGTCCACGTCGTTGGTGAGATAGACCGCGTACGAGGCGAAGTGGCGGTGCAGCGCCGCGAGTACGCCAAGTACGAGATCGTCCTCGATCTCGTAGAGGTGCAGCCATTGGCCGAACACGCCCTCCGGTGAGAGGTACCCGGAGACGCGCTGGTAGAACTCCTCGGTGAAGAGTCCCGACACGCCACTCACCCAGGGGTTCGATGGTTCGGAGAGGATCAGGTCGTACTTGTGGTTTGACGCCGCGAAGAAGGACTTCGCGTCGTCGTGCACGAAGTGGCTCCGCGGGTCGTCGTAGGCGCGGAGGTTCGCCGGGAGGAAGAGCCGCGACGCCTCGATCATCTGCGGTTCGATGTCGATCGTGACCAGCCGATCGAGTGTCTCGTTTCCGAGGAGGAAGTGCGAGGTGATCCCAGAACCGTGGCCGATCACCGCCGCTTCGCGCGCCTGCGGCACGTGCGCGAGCGTGATCAGCGGCAGCAGCACCTGCGTCGACTCATCGCCGTTCAGCGGCAGCCGCAGCGAATCCACCGGCGGCTCGACGAACCACTGATGCGAGACCGAGGCGTCGGGCTTGCCGTTCGTCGCGAGTGAATAAGCGCTGTCCCCGCCGAGCCGCACACTGACGCTCGCCGTGCGTCCATCCTTGTAGAAGACGACGTTGCGACTCCCCACCTCGGGCACCGTACCGTAGCGGAAGACACCGCTCGAGAGGATTCCCGGGTCGAGCCCGGGTGAGATTGACGTGACGACGACGACCGAGAGCCCCGCGAGGCCGGCGAGCCCCGCAGTCTGCTTGAGCGGGAGGTTGCCGCCGGCGCGGCGCCACAACACCCACACTCCGAGCGCGACGTCCACCGCGCCGCCGAGGATGAGCAGTCCGCGAAGGCCCAGCGCCGGCATCAACCAGAGCGCCGCGGCCGCCACGCCGACGATCGACCCCAGCGTGTTCCACGAGTACACCGCGCCGATCGCGCGCTCCCCTTCGCCATTGGTGAGCAGCATCCGCGTGATCAGCGGGAGCGTGATCCCCGCGCAGAAGGTCGGCGGCAGCATCACCGCCAGCGAGATCCCGTAGCGCGCGAAGTTGAAGAGCTGGTACCCGGCGTCGTTCTCGTCGACCGCCTCGAGGAGACTCGCCATCCAATGGAACGAGTCCGCGTAGAGCGCCAGCGTCGCGATCGCGAGCACGCCCATCAGGAACTGCGTGAAGCCGAGCATCCGCAACGGATCGACGACGCGGTCGGCGCGCTTCCGCACCCAGAAGGCGCCGAGCGCCAGGCCGAGGATGAACGCTGAGAGCATCAACTCGAACGAATGCGTCGCGCTGCCGAGCACGAGCGAGAGCATCCGGATCCAGGCGATCTCGTAGATGAACGACGCCACCGCCGTGCCGAAGCTCACGGCGAGGAGGAGTTGCCAGAGCTCTCGCCGGTCACCGAGCGCAGGCGCGCTGGGCGCCGCTGGCTCCTCCTCCCCGATCACCGCGCTGTCGAGCGCCTGTGCGAGGTCGTCCTCGGCGTCGGGCGCGAATCGCACCGCGGCGACTGTCGCCGCGGCGACGAGGAGATTGATCGCTGCGGCGGTCAGGAGCGTTCCCGGTAGCCCCACCTTGCCGATGAGCCAGAAGCCGGCCACGAGTACGCCCAGCGCCGCCCCGAGCGAGTTTGCGAAGTAGAGCACGCCGAGCACTCGACCACTCGATCCCTGTACGCGCCGCAGCACGCCGGCGGTCATCAGCGGGAAGGTCGCGCCAAGGAGCACCGACTGCGGGAGGATCATCGCCGCCGCGATCGCCCATTTCACCGCGCCGAGCGCGCCGCTCCCGGCGAGCGCGGGGAAGATCGAGTCGTACGCGAGTCCCGTCGTCGCCGTGTAGATCGGGTGGAAGGCGAGACCGAGCAGGCCGACGGCGGCCTCGATCCCCGCGTACCAAAGCAGGGGCTCACGGAAGCGCGTTGAGTAACGGGACGCGAGCGCCGCTCCAACCGACATCCCACCGAGGAAGATCACGAGCACGATCACCTGGGCGTACGCGCTGTGACCGACGAAGAGCCCGAGGTAGCGGCTCCAGATCGACTCGTAGATGAGCCCCGCAGCGCCCGAGAGGACGAAGACGAGCGTGAGGACGAGGGTCACGCGGGGCGAATCTAGGGGCGCCGCCGGCGCGGTGCCGGGACCGGCGCCTGCGAGACGCCGTCAGGGACCGCGCCGGTGAACCGCACGTCGAGCACTAACTGACGCTCGACGTGGATGCGTTGCGCGCCGTTCGAGTCCTTCTCGAGGCGCTCTGCCGTGATCGAGTAGTGGACGGGGACGAAGGGGATGACCTCGAGGTAGAACACCTCGTTGGTGACGCGCTGGAGGTTGGCGAGGACCGGCGGGATCCGCGTGAGGTGGAAGGTCGCCGCGCGCAGTCGGAAGTCCGCGCTGTCGAGCCACGCGGCGATGTTCACGTCCGGTTCCTTGAGGGCCTCAGCGGCAACGATGTCGAGGCGCACGAGTCGCTGGCCTCCCTTGTCCTCGATCCCCGCGAGATGGAAGCAGTGATTCGCGATGAACGTCGGATCGCTGATGTCGCGCAGCGAGGGGATGCGCATCGCGTACTCGTCGTTCGCCCGCGAGAGTGCCCGGCGCCGGACCCGCACCAGCGTGCCCGGCTTGTACGACCAGTTCGGCTGGCTGCTCGACGCGCTCGTGTCGGTCCGCTCCACCACTTCGAGCCCCTCAAGCGTCCGCCGTCCGAAGCTGCGCTCGAAGGCGTAGATGAATGGATAGCTGCGCTCGAGCAAGCGATACCGCTCGGCATTCTGCCGCAACTGTTCGACTACGCTCCGGCCCACCGGGTCGGTGTCGGCGCGAGGAAGTCCTGGGTCGAGGCAGGGGGGCCAGTCGGCGACCTGCACTGCACCGAGGCGCACCGAGAGCAGCGCGAGGACGATAGTGACCACCTGCGACGGGGCATCGCTGACGAGGATCGTCGTGTCCTTCGGATAGTAGCCGAGCCGCTTCACCACGAGGTGAGCCGGACCGGGAGGGACAAGCAGCACGACGACAGCGCCCGCGCCGACGAATCGCTCGAGGCCGAGCTCCGGGATCGAGACGACGCTGTGACCGAGCTCGGCGCCCTCGATCTCCGTCCGGACCTCGATCCGCAGTTGCACCGCCCGCCGGGTCGGCTCCTGCGCTGCGACCGACGTTGCAGCGCCGGCGAGGAGAAGGGCGAGGTGCGCGCCGCGCCGCACCCTACCGCCCGCGCGGTGCGGGCAGCGGCGGTCGCGGCATCAACTCATCTCGCATCGCCACGTGGTACACCATCGAGGCGAGCACCATCGCGGCCTGCTGCAGGTCCTGCTCGAGCAGGAAGCCGGCGCCATCGAGCCCCGTGTGATGCGTGCGCGATTCGTAGTCGACCGGATCCTGGATCGAGTTGAACGCGGGGAGCCCCACGCCGGAGAAGGCAAGGTGATCGGTGCTCCCGCGGTTCGCGATCGAGAGTGTCGTCGCGCCGAGGTCGCCCCACGGCGCGAGGAACTGGGCGAGGATCGGTCGGGCGTCTCGGTTCCCTTGCAAGGTCCATCCGCGGATCCGGCCGGTGCCGTGGTCCACGTTGAAGTAGGCCGAGACGCTCGCGTGGCCGGGCTTGAGACGCATCGTCGCGTGGTCGCCGTAGTGGAGGCGGACGTAGCCGGCCGAGCCGATGTAGTCCTCCTGCTCCTCGCCGTCCCAGAGGACCACGCGGATCGTGCGCCGAGGCTTCGCGCCGATCGCGGTGAGGATCCGGAGTGCCTCCATCGCAACTGCCGAGCCCGCGGCATTGTCGGTCGCACCGCCAGCGGCATGCCAACTGTCGAAGTGTCCGCCCATCAACACCACCTCGTCGCGGAGTCGTGGATCGCTCCCCGCGATCTCGCCCACGACGTTCACGCCGATCGTGTCGGCCGCGTCCTCACGGGTGGCGAGGGAGAGCTCGAGCGTCACCACCTCCCCACGGTCGAGGAGGAGCTGCACGCGGCGGTACTGCTCGCGTCCCACGACGAAGGAGGTGACGTTGGCGTCGCGCGCCGAGATCGCGCTGTTGTACTGCGTCGTCGTGATCGTCAGTTCGTTCGGACTGGGCAGCACGATCGCCGCGACGCCCTCACGGCGGAGCCACTCGAGGAAGACGCGGCGCTGACGGAGTCCCTCTTCCCAATCGTTGAAGTCCTCCCAATAAGTGCGCGGTTCACCGGGATCGGTCACCCGCGACATCGAGTCGAGCTCGGCATCGGAATACCGCTCGGCGCCCGGGGTGAATCGGTCGCGCGGGTCGGCCGCCGCTCCGACGCGGCCCAGCATCACGATCCGGCCCCGCAGGTTCCCGCTCCACTCGCGCTGGTCCTCGGGGCGCGCGAGCGACGGGATGAGGAGCGGGGTGCCGCGCACCACGCCGTTCGTCGGGAGACTCCACGCTTTCGGGATCGCGTTGAGGCGCAGGTAGAAGGGTGCCGTCATCTCCGCTGACATCCGCGTGATCTCCCACGACGGGCCGCGGGTGCCCCAGGGCTCAAGCGCCGCGCGGGTCGCGCCGAAGCGCGTGAGTTCTGCAGCGGCCCATCGTGCGGCGGCAGTGTAGCCCGGCGACCCGGCGAGTCGCGCGGCGAATCCGTCGGAGAGGGTGCGCGCCGTCTCGAACACGCGCGAACGCGCCGTGCCCTCTTCGCGGATGCGGGCATTCACCGTGGCGTCGATCCGCTCGCGGGTCTGCGCCCAGCTCGCGGACGGCTCGGCGAGGACCGCGCCGAGGATGAGCAGATGGGCCGTGCGGATTGTCAACGCCGCACCAACTTGTCGAGGAAGAGCTTGCGGGCCTTCGCAACCTTCGGTGCGACGACTACCGCGCAGTACGGGTTCTGCGGATTCCGTGCGTAATAGTCGTCGTGGTACTTCTCCGCCGGCCAGAACTTCTCGAGCGGCAGGATCTCAGTGACGATCGGGTCCTCCCAGTGCGACGTGGCCGCGGCAAGTTGTGCGCGCGAGGTGTTCGCTTGCTCATCGGAGTGCGTGAGGATCACCGAGCGATACTGCGGTCCGATGTCGTTCCCCTGCCGATCCTTCGTGGTCGGATCGTGGATCGTGAAGAAGACGTCGAGGAGCTCCGCGTACGTGATCTCGGTCGGGTCGAACTCCACCTGCACCACCTCGGCGTGGCCTGTGCGTTTGCCGCAGATCTGCTCATAGGTCGGGTTCGCCACGTGACCCCCGGCGTAGCCGCTCTTCACGCGGCTCACGCCGCGCAGTTCGAGATAGACTGCCTCGAGGCACCAGAAGCAGCCGCCGCCGAGCGTGGCGATTTCGGTAGCCATCACTTCTTCCCAGTGGCGGAGTGGCCTGCGAAGAGCCTGAGGAAGCGGCCATAGCCCTCGCCCTCGAGCTGCGACTCCGGGATGAACCGGAGCGAGGCGGAGTTGATGCAGTAGCGCATCCCCTCTGGACCGGGGCCGTCATCGAAGACGTGCCCCAGATGCGAGTCACCGTCCTTGGAGCGGACCTCGACGCGCCGCATCCCGTGCGCGACGTCGGCGTGCTCGGTCACGTGCTCGGCCTCGATCGGTCGAGTGAAAGAGGGCCACCCCGTTCCAGAGTCGAACTTGTGTGTCGACGCGAAGAGAGGCTCGCCGGAGACGATGTCGACGTAGATCCCCGATTCCTTGTGATTCCAGAACTCGTTGCCGAACGGGGGCTCGGTCGCGCTGCACTGCGTGACCTGGTACTGGATCGGAGAGAGCTTCGCCGCGAGGTCGGCGTTATCAGGCTTCGGCGTGGTCATACGCTCCAAGATGTAAGGGGAGTGTCCTGTGAGCGGAATCGACCGCAGCCCTGCGCTGTTCCGTGGCCATTGACAAACGCGAAGAGACACCGAACATCTCTCCGCAGTGATCTTCGAAGTCGCCGGAGGCACGGTTGAAACTCTTTTCGCGTCCAACCCGTTGCAAGCAAGTGTTCACTTGCTACATTGCAAGCGATTACTTGCACCCAGGCCGATGACAGAACCTACCAAACAGCAGATCCTCGACGCAGCCGCTCGCGTCTACGCCGACGTTGGATTCCGTGGCGCCACTACCAGGCGCATCGCTGATGAGGCCGGAGTCAACGAGGTCACTCTCTTCCGACTCTTCGGTTCCAAGGCCGCCCTGATCAAGGAGGCGCTGCACGACCGGATGCGCTCGGATCAGATGCCGGTGCTCCCCGAAGTTCCCAAGGATCCGCAAGCCGAGCTCACCGCGTGGGCCGAGAGCGATCACCACTTCCTCCTCGAGTGTCGCGGGATGATCCGCACCACGATGGCGGAGATCCACGAGAACCCCGAGTGCGGGCCACGGGTCGCCGACCATCCCCTCGAGAACTGCCAGCAGCTCCGCGCCTACATCGAACGCTTGGCAGAACACCGTTTCATCCCCTCGGCCAAGGAGGCCGTCCCCGCCTGCGCGATGCTGATGGGGACGCTCTTCGCCGACGCGATGGGGCGCGACTTCATGCCCGAGATGTTCCCACCCGCTGACAAGGCACCGGCGACCTACGTGCGACTCTTCCTCCGCTCCCTCGGTGCCGCACTCGCCGCATTCTTCATCATCTTGCCGGCGCCCCTGCGTGCGCAACAAGCCGTGGCGCCTGTCGCGATCTCGCTCGCCGACGCGCTGCACCTCGCCGAGTCCAAGAGTGAGGGAGTGACGATCGCCGGTGCTGGCGTGGAGCGGGCCCGCGGTGTCGCGCGGCAGGCGAACAGCCAGCGGCTCCCGCAGCTCAATGGCAGCGCCGGCTACCAGCGCGCGATCCAGAGCCAGTTCGAGGAGATCACCAGCCGCTTCCCGCCCGACACCAGCGGCGGCGGCGGTGGTGGCGCTGGACTCGCTGACTCTCCGCTCGCGAAGATCTTCGCCGCGCCGAACACCTTCACGATGACGCTCGCCTTCTCGCAGAACCTCTACACCGCGGGGCGGGTGGGGGCGGCCAGAGCCGGAGCGTCGGCGGGACTCACGGCCGCCGAGATCGCCCACACCGCGTCACGAGCGCAAGCCGCGCTCGATGCGGCGCAGGCCTACTTCGACGCGGTCGCGTCGGATCGCTTCCTTGCAATCGCCGAGTCGTCGTTGGTACTCACTGAGCGGACGCTTGCGGCGACCCAGCTCGCGCGTGAACTCGGCTCGGCCGCGGAGTTCGACCTCCTCCGGGCCCGCGTGACGCGCGACAACCAACGCCCGGCCGTCATCCAGGCGCGCGGCGCCCGGAACACTGCATACCTCCGCCTCAAGCAGCTCCTCGATCTTCCGCTGGCTGCGCCGCTCACGCTGAGCACGCCGATCCGTGATGACGTGGTGGTCGTGGCCGAGCTCACCGGTCCGATCACCTTCGCCGACAACCGCACCCTGACACCTGACACCAGCGTCGCCGCGCGGGCGTCGGTGCGGCAGGCGGAGGCACTAGTGGACGCCCAACGCGCGGCGCTGCGCGCCTCTCGTCAGGCGCGATACCCCTCGGTCCAGCTCGCCTCGACGTACCAGCGCTTCGCCTATCCCGCCGAAGGGACCTTCCTCCCTTCGGCGATCGATCTCTACTTCCCGAACTGGAACGTGACCCTCGGGCTCTCGGTGCCCCTCCTCACCGGTGGCCGATTGCGGGGGGAGCGGATGGTCGCCGAGGCGAACCTGCTCGAAGCCGAACAACGGCTGCAGCAGACCCGCGAGGGCGCGTCACTCGACGCGCAGCTCGCGATGACGCAGCTCGAGCAGGCACAGGCCTCGTATCTCGCTTCGGTCGGTACCGACTCTCAGGCCGCGCAGGCCTATCGGATCGCCGAGGTGCGCTTCGCCGAGGGGATCTCGACGCAGATCGAGCTCACCGAGGTCCGGGTGCAGCTCGAACAGGCGCGGCTGCAGCGGGTGATTGCGGCCCGCGATCTCGAGATGGCGCGGCTTCGCCTCGCGCTCCTGAAGGACCTTCCCCTTTCGCTCACCGGGGGACGCTGAAGATGACGCCCAACCTGATTCCCAACCTGAGGAAGTTCCCGATGTCGCGTTCGTACGGTGTCGCCGTGCTGTCCCTCGCTCTTCTCGCGTCCGCCTGCGGCGGAAAGGACGCCTCGGCCACCGCGACCGATGCGGCCCCGGTGACGGTGCAAGTCGGACCAGAAGCGATGACCATCGCGCAGGTGACGGTGCTCTCGACCGGCCCGATCCTCTCGGGCGCGCTCGTCGCCGAACGCACGGCGCAGATCCGCGCGGAGGTGCCGGGATCGGTCGTGCAGGTCTTCCACGATCCCGGCGCGCGGGTGGCGCAGGGCACCTCGCTCGCCAAGATCGACGACCGGGCGATCAATGATTCGTATCTCTCGGCACGGTCAGCGCTCACCGCCGCGCAAACGGCAGCCGACATCGCCAAGCGTGAGCTCGAACGCGCGGAGAAGCTCGTCGCCGTCGGGGCGATCGCCGATCGTGACGTCGAGAACGCGCGCCGCGGCGATCTCACCGCACGCACGATGCACGACGACGCCAAGGCGCGCCTCGCTGCGGCGCAGAAGCAGCTCGACGCGACGAACGTGCTCGCGCCTTACGCCGGCATCGTCAGCGAGCGAATGGTGAACCCGGGCGACGTCGTCGCGCCCGGCTCGCCGCTCTTCACGGTGGTCGATCCGGCCACGATGCGGCTCGAGGCCGCCGTTCCCGCCGAAGAACTGAGCGCGGTGCGGATCGGCGCCGCGGTCCGGTTCTCGGTGACCGGCTATCCCGGGCGCACCTTCGAAGGGCGGATCTCGAGCGTGAATCCGTCAGCCGACCCGCAGACGCGACAGGTACGGCTCTTCGTCCGGATCCCCAACGCCGGCAACCAACTCGTCGCCGGTCTCTTCGCCGAGGGCCGAGTCGCGAGCGACTCGCGTGAGACGCTCACCGTGCCCGAGGCGGCGGTGGATGTCCGCGGGCTCACCCCGCACGTCGTGCGCCTCAGGAACGGCCGCACCGAGCAGGTCGAGGTGGTGCTCGGCGCGCGCGATGAGACGACCGAACGGATCGAGGTGAAGTCGGGCATCGTCGCAGGCGACACGCTGCTGGTGGGGCCGGCGCTCGGGATCTCTCCCGGCACGCCGCTCAAGGTGACGACACCGACCGATACCAAGCCGCGGGCCTGATCATGTTCATCTCCGACTTCGCCATCAAGCGTCCCCTCGTCACCATCGTCTCGATGGTGGCATTGGTCGTCTTCGGTCTCTTCGCACTCTGGCAACTCGAGACCGACGAGTTCCCCGACGTGCAGCAGCCGATCATCAATGTCGCCATCCCCTATCCTGGCGCTTCGCCCGACGTCGTCGAGCGCGAAGTGCTCGATCGCGTCGAGGAGGCGGTCAGTGGGATCTCCGGTGTCGACCGGATCATGGGCTCGGCACAGGATGGCTTCGCGAACGTGACGGTCTTCTTCGTCTTCGAGAAGGACCTGCAGCAGGCCTCACAGGACATCCGCGACAAGATCAGCACCATCCGCTCCGACCTCCCGGTCGAGATGCGGGAGCCGATCCTCACACGGTTCGATCCAGCCGACCAGCCGATCGTCCAGCTCTCGCTCAACTCGAGTACGCTCGATGCGCCGGCGTTGACCCGGATCGCCGATCCCGGCGTGACGCGTGTGCTGCGCGGCATCCCCGGTGTCGCCGAAGCGGTGGTGGTTGGTGGCGTCGAGCGGGAACTCACCGTGGAGATCCGTCCCACAGCGATGGAGGCCGCGGGTATCACCGTCGCGCAGCTCGTTGGCGCGCTGCAGGCGCAGAACCTCGCGGTTCCGGTCGGGCGGATCAATGGCGCGATCGACGAACGGGCGATCCGGCTCAAGGGGAAGCTCGAGTCCCCGGAGGACTTCCTCCGTCTGGTGGTCGCCGAACGGGGCGGACGTGCGATCCGGTTAGGTGAGGTCGCCGCAGCGCGCGACGGGACGGCCGAACCGCGCACGGCGGCGCTCTTCAATGGCCGCGACGCCGTCGGGATCCTGATCAAGAAGTCGAAGGGCTACTCCACGACCCAGGTGAGCGAACGCGTGCTCGCCGCGGTCGAGGGGATCCGTCCGACACTCCCTCCCGGCACGACGATGGACGTGGTCCAGGACGCGGGGGAGCGGGTGAAGGCCTCGGTCGCGAACGTGCAGGCGATGATGGTCGAAGGGGCGCTCCTGACGGTGCTCGTCGTCTTCCTCTTCCTGAACTCCTGGAGATCGACTGTGATCACGGGGCTCGCGCTGCCGATCTCGGTCCTCGCGAGCTTCATCGCCGTCTGGGTGCTGGGATTCACGCTGAACACGATGTCACTGCTCGGCCTCTCGCTCGCGATCGGGGTGCTGATCGACGATGCGATCGTGGTGCGCGAGAACATCGTGCGGCACATCCAGAAGGGGAAGGATCACTTCCGGGCCTCGCACGAGGGGACCGATGAGATCGGTCTCGCGGTGGCGGCGACGACCTTCTCGATCGTCGCGGTCTTCGTGCCGATCGGATTCATGTACGGGATCTCGGGCCAGTGGTTCAAACCCTTCGCGCTCACGATCGCCTGCGCCGTACTGGTTTCGCTCTTCGTGTCGTTCTCGCTCGACCCGATGCTCTCGGCCTACTGGCCGGACCCGGAGATCGAAGAGGGGCAGCACCGGAGCTGGATCTCGCGCGTGCTCGACCGGTTCAACAAGTGGTTCGACCGCCGCACCGAGGGCTACACGCGGGTGATCGGCTGGGCGCTCGACCATCGCCTGGCGATGATCGTCCTCGCCGGCGGGAGTCTCTTCGGTGCGCTCTGGCTGCAGAACACTTATGGCGGGTTCGGCTTCGTTCCCGTCTCCGACCGCTCCGAGATCACGATCCAGGTGGAGACCCCGCCCGGCTCGAACCTGGACTACACGCGTCTCAAGACCGAAGAGGCGGCACGGATCGCGCGAGCCCACGGCGAAGTGCGCTACACCTTCACCACGATCGGCGCGGGTGGCGGGCAGGATCCCTCCGAGGCGCTTGGCTCGGTGGACTTGGGCTCGGTCTATGTCCGACTCGTGCCGAAGGCGACGCGCTCGATCTCGCAGGAGGACTTCGGCGCCACGCTTCGCGAGGATGTGAAGCAGATCGGCGGCGCGACCGTTGCCGTGTTCACCTCGGGATTCGGCGGCGCGATCAAGCAGGTCCAGCTCGAACTCCGCGGCAACGACTCGCGCCAGTTGCAGGCGGTCGCCGACACCGTGCTGCGGATGGTCCGCGCGATCCCTGGCGCGGTGGATGTGGGGCTCTCGACGAAGGGGCAGAAGCCCGAACTCGAGATCACGCTGAATCGCGCCCTCGCCGGCTCGCTCGGCGTGACAGTGGGGCAGCTCGCGCAATCACTGCGGCCGGCCTTCGCTGGCGTGGACGCGGGGGACTGGGTGGACCCCTCGGGTGAGAACCGAAAGGTGCGCGTACGCCTTGCCCCCGAGTCACGTACGCGGATCAGCGACATCGAGCGCCTCCCCGTCGCCGTCGGCGGGATGGGTGGTCCTGTGAAGATGATGCCGCTCGGCCAACTCGCCACCGTGAGCCAGGGCCTCGGCCCGGCGAAGATCAGCCATCTCGACCGCGACAACGTGATCGTGGTGCAGGCGAACCTCTCGGGGATCTCCCTCGGCGAGGCGACCACGGCAATCTCGAACAATCTCGGCACGATGCGCCTCCCGACTGGCGTGCGGTGGTCGCTCGGCGGCGAGGCCCGCGACCAGGCGCAGGTCTTCGGCGACATCCTCGCCGCGCTCGGCATCGCGTTGCTTTTGATGTACCTGATCCTCGTGATGCAGTTCGGGTCGTTCATCGAGCCGATCGCGATCCTGATCTCGTTGCCGCTCTCGTTGATCGGCGTGGTGCTCGCGCTCCTCGTCACCGGCGACACACTCAACATCATGTCGATGATCGGCGTGATCCTCTTGATGGGGATCGTGGCGAAGAACGCGATTCTTCTCATTGATTTCGCGAAATGGGGTCAGGAGCAAGGCATGGACCGGCGCTCGGCGATCATCGAGGCGGGCCGCGTGCGGCTCCGGCCGATCCTGATGACGACCCTCGCCCTCATCGCGGGGATGATCCCGGTGGCGCTGGGTCTGGGCGAAGGCGCAGACTTCCGGGCGCCGATGGGTCGGGCGATCATCGGGGGGACACTCACCTCGACACTGCTCACCCTGCTCGTGATCCCGACGGTCTACGAAATCATGGACGAGGCCCGGCTCAAGGTGACGAGGTTGTTCAAGTTCCCCGAGCGGCCGAAGACCGAGGAGTACGCGGTTCCGCGGCGCTAGTTCGCGTGAACTTCAACGGCGTTGCACGAAGGACACGAAGGGTTCGGACGCTCGGAGCCCTTCGTGCTGAATGGGTTAGGGGTTCACGGTGACGTTGGCACTGCCTGCGGCTGGGATCTGCAGTTCACTGATCACGAGCACGCGCACCTGCATCGTGCCCGCAGCACCAGCAGTCACGGTGATGGCGTTGGTGCCGCTGCCAGCAGTGACTGTGCCGCCGACGACATACCACACGTATCGCGCTCCGGGAGTCGCGGGGATGGAGATGGCGATGCCGGTCGCACCGGTCGTCACGGCGCCGGGGGCGGTGACTGCTGACGTGGGCGCGGCCGCGAGGAGTCCAGCACCAGGATCATAGAGCTCGGTCGCAGCCTGCGGGCTTCCCGGGCCGCCAGGGGTCCAGGCGAAGCCACCGACCATCAGCGCCGCGCCCGTCCGGAGGAGATTCGCGCGCGGGGACCCGCGACTCGACATCGTCTTGCCTGTCAATCGATGAGCGTTGGTCGTGGGATCGAAGAGCTCAGCTTCGGAGCGCCCCTCCTGCCCCGGAGCGCCTGAATCTCCCACGATCAAGACTTTTCCGGTCGGCAGGAGGAGCGCCCGGCTCACTTGGAAGCGCGGCCGGACCTGCGCACCGACGGTGGTCAGGGTTCCATTCGACCATCGTTTCGTCACGTTACTTCCGGCAGCCAGCACCGAGCCGTCAAGTAGCCGCACGACGCTCGCGTTCCCCGCAGTCGTGCCGGCCGCAGGCCCGAAGAGGCCGAGCGCCGGATCATAGATCTCGATCGACGTGCCATCGGAGCTCGATCCAATACCGCTCATCACGAGCACCCTTCCATCCGGGAGCCGCGCGGTCCCTGGCCAGTACCAGCGCGCAAGTCCGAGACTTCCCGTGTTGCTGAATGTCCCAGTCGTCGGGTTGTATATCTCCGCTTGGGTCAGGCTGGTCGGATTCAGTCCAAGCGTCGTGCCGCCGAGCACAAGGACCCGCCCGTCGTCCAAGAGATGCATCGCGTGCGTGACGCGCGCGGTATCCATTGGTCCCGTCGCGACGAAGGTGCGGGAGATGGGATCGTAGAGTTCGGCGGCGGCGGTGTACGACCCGCCCGTGATGCCCCCCGTGACGAGCACTCGGCCGTCCGCGAGGAGGATCGCCTCGGGATAGTTGCGCTCTTGCGTCAGCGGTCCAGCCGTCGGCATCCAGACGCCTGTGCCGGGATCGTAAGTCTCCGCGGTGGAGAGTCTGCCGTTGCTGTCGTAGCCGCCGAGCGCGAGCACATGCCCGTCGGCGAGGAGGACCGTCGCGTGGAAATGACGCCCGTTCGACATGCTCCCGGTCGCCGCGAAGGATCCGGGGTCGGTGACTACCGTCGCCGTCCGAGTCACCGTGCGGCCGGCCGCGTTGGTCACTGAGAGCGTGAAGGTCGTCGACGCATTGATCGCGCTGACGGCTACGCTGTCGCCGCTGGTGATGGCGCCAACACCCTGATCGACAGTGCCAGTCCCCTGAGTGAAGACTCCGCGCAACTTGGCCGAGGCTCCCGCCACGAGTGCGGTCGGGGTCACCGTGAAGTTGCTGATCACCGGCGGGAAGACGACCGTGACACTCGCGTTCGCCGTCACCGTCCCGACCGGATTCGTCGCACTCAGCGTGTAGGTGACTGCGCCGGGCGGCGTGTGCCACCGGGAGGTCCCGGTGACCGTGCCGATGCTCTGATTCAGCGAGAGCGACACAGCACCGGTGAGCGTCCACGCGAGCAGTGTCGAATCGCCCTGCGTGATGATGGCCGGCGTTGCCGTGAACGCGTTGATCGTCGGAGCGCTCGTGTAGACCGTCACCGGCACGTCGCCGGAAACGACACTATCGCCCGCCGCGTTCTTGACGATGAGCTTATAGGTGGTGCTGGCGGTCAACACCGCCGTCGCGAGACCGACTCCGCTCGTGATCGCGAGGTTGCCCGGTGCGACGTAGCCGACGCCGTTGGCGAAAACGCCGGTGAGCGTCACTGACTGACCGGTCGCGATCGCCTGCGACGAAGCGACGAAACTGGCGATCGTCGGCGCTGGAACGACCGTCACCGTGACGGTCGCGCTGTCGATCGTGCCCGCGGCGTTCGTGACCCGCAGCTTGTACGCTCGCGTCGCGTTGAGCGCTCCGGTGCTGATCGCGATCCCGGAGGACACGGCGCCGATGCCCTGATCGACCACGCCGGCACCGCCAGTGAAGGTACCGGTGAGCACCGTGCTGTTCCCGACGGTGATCGTCGATGCGGCGGCCACGAACGCGGTGATGACCGGGGGGGCTACGACCGTGACGGTTGCGGTGTCGCTCCTCGTCACATCAGCGACGCTGGTGGCGATGACGTGATAAGTGCCGGGCGTGGCGGTGGCCGTGTAGAGCCCTGTCCCGCTCACGCCCCCCGCAGCCGCACCCTCCTGGAGACTCCAGGTGACCACGACGTTCGTCGATCCGGTGACGGTGGCAGTGAACTGATGCGTGAGGCTCGACGTAACGGTGATCGTCGCCTCGGTCAGGTTCACGACAACGGTCGGTCCGGTCGGTCCTGATTCCGCGCACGCCGAGAAGAAGGCGAGGAGGAGTGCGGCGGCGGAGGCTGAACGCATGCCGGAGTCCGGTCGAAGGATTCCATAGTGTGCGCTTGGTCTGAAGGCACCGCAAGTACGAAAGACTTGGGGGAACGACAGCGTCCGGATCGGCGCCGTCGTTCCCCCAAGGTCTTGCGGTCCTTCGCGAGCTTCGTGGCGGTTCTTCTTCGTGTCCTTCGTGATACGCGGTCCGGTTACGGGTTGGCGATCGGCTGCGGCATCCATGGACGGCAGTTCTCTCTCAACCACTCCCGCTGTTCCGCGGTCAGCACCGAGCGGACAGCCTCGTGCAGCGCTTGCACGTCCGGCCGCAGTGCCTGGGCGATCTCCCGCCCCTGAATCAGGATCGCTTGGACCTCCAGTCGCGTTGCCCCGTTCTGGCGCGCGGTACGGGCGTTCTCGAAGATCGTCCGCAGTGAATCGATCTCCTCCTGGTGCGCTGTCCTGAACGCCTCACGCAGCGCCACGATCTCTGCACGCTGCCCCTCGGTCAGCCCGATCGAGTCTGGAAGGGGCCGACAACGGCTCCGGCCGTCGAACGGCCGGAGACCCGTCTGGGGACCCATCGTGCCTTCGAGCGCCGAGCCTGATTCGCCGAACATCAACAGGGCGTAGTCGTCGCTGACGCTCGCCGTCTCGGGTTCGGTGGTAACAGAGTCGCAGGCCGCGAACAGGAGCGTCGCGGTGAGAGTGGGGACCATCAACTTGCGCAGCATCACTTTCTCCTCTTGGCCTTGGGGCCGGTGGTCGCGTGGCCGGGTGGGCGCCGCCGCGCGTTCAGCCCGTTGGATGCCGGTACACGGAAGATGTTAATACACCCAAGGGACGCAGGGTAACGCTGCGGTGACCCACCTCACATCCCCTCCCCCGGGGGGGGAGGTGGTCGAACTGGGACCCGAAAGCAATCGGCTCCCGCTCGCCACGATCAGCCGGATCGACGACCGGATGCCACGCCGGGAGGTACGAAGGGGGAAACCCCTCCCCCGACCCGGCCGTAAGCCTTTCAAATGTCCCTCGTCCTCACCCTCGCCCTTGCCCTCCAGACCACGATCTCGGTCGGCTCCCAGTCCGGCGTGAAGGTCACGACCGAGGATGAAGGGAGCAAGAAGAAAGAGGTGCGACGGATCCCGGTCACCGACGTGCATCGCCGCACCGCGTTCAAGGACCCGGGCGCGCGCGAGCTCCTTCTCCGCGCCCGTGCCGCGAGGCTCACGATGGATTCTCTGCTCCTGAGCTACGACGCGACGAGCTACCAGCGGATCTCGGTCGGGATGTCGCTTCGCGAAACGGCGCGCGAACGGCTCTTCTTCCGGACCGAGAATGCGAGCCACATCCAGTGGCACCGCGACGTGGGCGCGCGCGTTGAGATACTCGGCGCCCGCACCGCGCTCCCCTTCCTCGCCGGCGGAGAGAAAGAAGCGGAGCGGGAGGTCTCGAACGAGGCCGGGGACATGTCGTCGCTCCCGTACTATCCGGGAAGGGAACAGCTCTGGCTCGGCGACGGGCTGGCGCAGGCCGAGGTGGACGAACGCGAGATGGTGCATCCGATCGCCGAGGGCAGCGAAGCCTATTATTTCTTCGAGACCGGTGATTCGGTGATCATGACGCTGCCTGACGGCAAGCGGATCACCCTGCGTGAGCTGCGGATCACCGCCCGCGAACCCAAGTGGAACGTCAGTGTCGGCTCTTTCTGGTTCGAGACGGTGCGCGGCGATCTCGTGCGCGCGGTCTATCGTCTCTCTGCGCAGATGGACATCTGGGCGGTGGCCCAGGCCGACGATTCAACGTCGATGGACGACGTGCCGATGTGGGTGAAGCCGATGATCTCGCCGATGCTCGCCGATGTCACCGCGATCAGCATCGAGTACTCGCTGCACGAACAGCGATTCTGGTTGCCGAAGTTCCAGGCGCTCGAGGGGTACGCCCGCGTGAGTTTCATGCGGATCCCGCTGCGATTCGAGGAGCGCTACCGTTACGCCTCGGTGAACGGCTTCGACACGCTGACCGCGATCCCCGAGGCGCGCCCGCGGATGACCTCCCAAGCCTACCGCGACAGCCTCAAGGCGAGTGGGCTCGACAGCGCGGCGGTTCGCAAGGAGATGCGCACCTTCTACGTGCGACGCGATACGCTTGATCGCGCCGAACGGAAGTCGCAGTGCGACGCGACCGGCAACTACACCACCTCCGAGCGGCGCTACGACAGCACGCTCGCGGTCTACGTCACGATGCCCTGCGACACGGCCAAGCTCAGGAACTCCCCTGAACTCCCTCCCTCGATCTATGACGCCGGGGATGAGCTCTTCGGGCTCAAGGAGCGAGAGGAACTGGTCAAGTCGCTGACGATGGACCTGCAGCCAGGATGGTCGCCCCAGCGGCCCAGCCTCGAGTACGGGCTCGGCTTCACGCGATACAATCGGGTCGAAGGTCTCTCCACCGGCGGGGCGACGAAGGCGGTCCTCGGCAAAGGATACACCGCGGCACTCGGCGCGCGCCTCTCTCTCGCCGACGCGCAGATCAACGGCGACCTCTCACTCTCGCGCAGCAATGGCCGCCGTGCCCTGAAGGGCACGGTCTATCGCCGGCTCGTGGTGAGTTCGGACTTCGGTGATCCGCTCTCGTTCGGTGCTTCGCTCGGGGCCATCCTCTACGCGCGCGACGAGGGGTTCTATCACCGCGCGTGGGGCGGAGAACTCACCGGCACGCGACCGATGCGTGGGGGACTCGACTGGCGCCTCTTCGCCGAGCAGCAATGGTCGGCGAGTGTCGAGTCGCGGTGGACGCTCTTCCGAGGGGCGAACGACGCGCGGTTCGTCGGGAATGTCCTCGCCAACCGGGCGACGCTCGTCGGGGCCGCGCTCCGCTGGCGCGGGAGCCACGGTCTCGATCCACAGGGCTGGCGCCTGACCGGCGACATCCGACTCGAGGGGGCGACGGGTGATTACGGGTTCGGCCGCGGATTCGTCGAGACGACCGTCTCGAAGGGGATCGGTCCGGTGGCCGCCTCTCTCACCGGCGCGGTGGGTACGAGTGCAGGCGAGCTGCCCGCGCAACGACAATTCTTCCTGGGTGGCCTGCAGAGCGTCCGCGGCGTGACGGAGGGAACCGGGGTAGGCGAGTCCTTCTGGCTCAGCCGGCTCGAGTTCGGTACGAGCGCCGCCGGAGCGCGCCCGGTCGTCTTCGGTGACTTGGGCTGGGCCGGCCCGAGGAACGACTGGGGAGGGATCCGGCGGCCATTGGCGGGAGCGGGAGTAGGCGCGAGCTTCCTCGACGGGATGATCCGGTTCGACGTGGCGCGGGGCATTTACCCCGAATGGCAGACTCGCCTCGACCTCTACCTCGAGGCACGCTTCTAGAGTAAATCGCCCAGTCGCGCGACACTGCCCAACGACGCGACGGATGACCTTGCGCACTGAGGGTTGGTCAGACTCATTATCCTAGTGAGTCTGCGCCCCACCCCAGGCAATTGAGCGCGTTCTGCCAGACCAGCCGGCCCCACTACCGACAGAGGAAACAACGCACGCGGAGGTCCTGCTCTGGCAGGCCCGCTATCGCGCGATTTTTGTCCTGCTCGTCGGTTTCTCGACCATCACGCTCAAGTGGTTCGGCGTGATCAGTGGCGCCTCGCTCTACTCGGCGAAGTACGGGATGCGGCCCCTCCTCCTCACTGTCGCGGCAATCATCGGGGCCTACCTCCTGTTCCACCGCGCGCTCGTCGTTCACCTGCGACGCGCCGGGAAGGCGAACACTGGGCTGGTCGTCGCCGCGATCGCATCGGATATGATCGTCCTCTTCGTCGGCGTCGCCCTGATCACGCCACCGGAGCACTTCGATCGCACGCTGATCATCTCGATCTTCACAGTGCAGTTCACGCAGGTCTTCTTCGGCTGGTCGGCGACGATCGCCAACCTCGTCCTCGTCGCCGTGGGCTACACCACCCTCGTGGCCCTCGCCGCTGACGCTGGCACCGCGATCTCGCCGGCCGAGGAGCTCTGGACGCTCGCGCTCTACGGCATCGGCGTGCTCGTCTACGTGGGATTGCAGGGCCACGTCGCGACTCGGATGCGCGCGTTGGTCAAGGTCTTCGACAAGGCGCAGGAGGGGGATTTCAGCGCGCGCTACGACGAGACCGCGGACCAGATGCCGGATCCGGTGACGGTGATCGGGCGCGCCTTCAACCGGATGCGCTCGCATCTCGAGGCGATCGTCCTCACCGATCCCCTCTCGGGATGCTACAATCGCCGCGGCTTGAACCAGCTCGCCGAGCGCGAAGTCTCCCGCGCGGTGCGCGGCAAGAAGCAGTTGGCGGTGCTCGCGATCGATGTCGATCACTTCAAGGCGATCAACGACGAGTTCGGGCACCTGACCGGTGACGAAGTGATCCGCGAGGTGGGGGCGTTGTTGCGCGACACGGCGCGTGATGTGGACGTGGTGGCGCGGGTCGGTGGGGAGGAGTTCACCATCCTCGCTCCCGATTCGAACGACGAGGGTGCGCTGATCCTCGCCGAGCGGGTGATGCAGGCCTTCCGCTCCCACCGCTTCCACTCGTTGCCGCCCGATCGCCGGATCACGACGAGCGTCGGGGTGTCGGCGGCGCCGGCCCGCGACGATGAGATCGCGAAGACCCTGCTCGCCCGATCGGACGAAGCGCTCTACGTGGCGAAGCGGAATGGCCGCGACCGCGCGGTGCTCTGGCACGCCGGGATGCGTGCGTTCGATGGGTCGAGCACTGGGGGCCGGATCCGCAACTCGACGCCGGGGATGCTCCGCCAGTCCTAAGTGAGCGCCGCTCACGGCGCTCGCAGTGAGCCCTCGCTCATCAGCACGGCGCGACCCGCGACCCGTACTGCCGTCACGATGCCTCCCGCTTTCTCGGCGCTCACGTCCAGCCGGCTCGGCCGCCCCATCTCGATCCCCTGATCGATCGACCAGGCGAAGGCGCCGTCACCCTTCGCCTCCTTCATCGCGAGCCAGCCGCCGAAGGCCGCGACCGCCGATCCGGTCGCCGGATCCTCGGGTACACTGATCCCCGGCGCGAACATCCGTGCGCGCCAGTGGAAGGGGCCCTGCTCGGGGTCCCTAGCCGCGACGAAGATCATCGGGGCCCAGAAGCGCTGCAGGGTCTGCTCCCAGCGGTCCACCCGCACCCGCGCCCTGGCGACCGCGGCGAGGGACTTGAGGGGCACCAGAAGGAAGGGAAGGCCACAGGAGACGGCTTGTGGCGAGAGCGAGCCTCCGATCAGGTCCTTCGGTTCGAGCGAGAGGATCTCGGCCAGTGTGTCGAGCGTGGGGGACTGCGGTCCGATCTCAGGGAGCTTGGCGACCGTGAACTCGGCCCACGCTCGCGTTGGATGCTCCACCCGAACCTCGACCGGGATCGAGCCGACGCCGAGCTCGAGCACGAATCGCCCACTCCCATCGGGGAGCGCGCCTTCACTGAGCGCGAGCGCTGCTGCGGTGCCGATCGTGGGGTGTCCGGCGAAGGGCACCTCGCCTCCCGGTGTGAAGATCCGCACTCGCCGCGTATTCGCTGGATCCGCGGGCGGATAGCAGAACGTCACCTCGGAGAAATTGAACTCGCGGGTGATCGGCAGCAGCGAGCTCTCGGGGATCCCCGTCGCGTCGGGGAAGACGGCGAGTTGGTTGCCGCCGAAGGGGGTCGGCGTGAAGACGTCCAATGTCACGTAGCGCATCTGTTGCCTTGAGGCAGATGGGAGGGGGAGATGTGAGGGGCGCGGCCGCCCCCCCCCCCCCCTCACATCTCCCATCCAAGTGGAGATACTAACCCATGAAGGGATATCGATAGTCCGTCGCCGGCACGAATGTCTCTTTGACCGTCCTCGTACTGACCCAGCGCATCAGGTTCATCTTCGAGCCCGCCTTGTCGTTCGTCCCCGAGGCGCGGGCGCCGCCAAAGGGTTGCTGGCCCACCACCGCGCCGGTGCACTTGTCGTTGATGTAGAAGTTCCCCGCCGAGTGCCGGAGTTTGGCGTGCGCCTCCTTCACCGCCGCGCGGTCCTGCGCGAACACCGCGCCGGTCAGCGCGTACGGCGATGTCCGATCCACGATGTCGAGCGTCTCGCTCCACTTCGCGTCGTCGTACACGTACGCCGTCACCACCGGGCCGAAGATCTCCTCGCACATCAGCCGGTACGCCGGGTCCTTCGTCTCGACGAGCGTCGGCTCGACGAACCACCCATCCTTCCCATCGGCGCCGCCGCCGGCGATCACCGTCGCGTTCTTCTTCGCGTCGGCGAGGTACTCGCTGATCCGATCGAAAGCCTTCTGGTCGATCACGGCGCCCATGAAGTTCCGGAAGTCGGACACATCTCCGACCTTGATGTCCTTGATCATCGCGACGAGTCGCTCCTTCACCTGTGGCCAGAGCGACTTCGGCACGTAGATCCGACTGCAGGCCGAGCACTTCTGTCCCTGATACTCGAAGCCGCCGCGGATCACCGCGACCGCAAAGGCCTGCACGTCGGCCGAGGGATGGGCGATGATGAAGTCCTTGCCCCCCGTCTCGCCGACGATCCGCGGATAGGAGCGGTACTTCCCCATGTTCTTCCCGATCGTGCTCCACATCGAGTTGAACACGCCGGTCGAACCCGTGAAGTGCACGCCGGCGAGGTCGTGGTCCGAGAGCGCGATCTCGGAGATCATCGCCGCGTCGCCGGGGAGGAAGTTGATCACGCCCGGCGGGAGTCCTGCTTCGTGCAGCAGTTGCAGCGTGTGCCAGGCCGAGAGCATCGCGCTCGCCGCCGGCTTCCAGAGCACCACGTTCCCCATCAGCGCCGGGGCCGACGGGAGGTTGGCGCCGATCGCGGTGAAGTTGAACGGCGTCACCGCGTAGACGAACCCTTCGAGCGCGCGGTACTCACTCTGGTTCCACACGCCGGGCCCGTTCGCCGGCTGCTCGGCGTAGAGGTCGCGCGCGAAGGCGACGTTATAGCGAAAGAAGTCGACGATCTCGCACGCTGCATCGATCTCTGCCTGGAAGACGGTCTTCGACTGGCCGAGCATCGTCGCGGCGTTGAGTGTGTCGCGCCAGGGGCCGGCGAGGAGGTCGGCGGCCTTGAGGAAGACCGCGGAGCGCTCCTCCCACGTCCATTCCGACCACTCGCGCCACGCCTGCTTCCCACTGGCGATCGCCGCCCGCACGTCGTCTGCGGTGGCCTTGTGCGAGGTCGCGGTCACGTGTCGGTGCTTGTGGGGCGACACGGACTGCGAGGCCGCCCCGGTACGGATCTCCTTGCCCCCGATGACGACCGCGATGTCGGGGCGTTCCCCTTCCATCGCCTTGAGGCGGGTCTGCAGCGAGGCCCGTTCCGGCGAGCCGGGGGCGTAGCCGCGGATCGGTTCGTTGATCGTCGGCGGGATCTGGCGGACGCCGTTGGGCGAGAAGGTCGTCATCGTCGGGGGTGTCAGGGGGAGGCGCGTGGTGGAAATCTAATCGTCGCGGGTGATACTTCAGCGATGCGGCGCCTCCCTCCGACCCTCGCGGTCCTCCTCCTCGCGGCTTGCGTGCCGCAGCCGGTGCTCTGGGACGCCGAGGTCGATCGCCTGCCGGGCGCGCTCGCCGACAGTGCACGGCTCGAGTTCGATCGTGCGCTGGTCCCGCGCTACGGCTTCGCCTGGGCGCCTCCGAGTTGGCCCGCCGAGGCGTCGCAGTGCACCGCCACGCTCCGCGCCGCGATCGCCCCCAACGGCACCGCGTACGCGAGTTGGTTCACCGTCCGCAACGATTCCTCGGTGGTCCTGCGCGTCGCCCGCTCCGACGACCGCGGCCTGCACTGGCTCGGCGCCGTGACCGCCGACGCCACCGATGTCGGCCGTGCAGGGTGCGCCCGCAATGCGCCCTTCGTCTCGGTGGATTCGCTCAACGACTATGTGCACGTGGTCTATCATCTCGTTGCGCGCGAAGGGGCGGGGATCTTCTTCGCGCACTCGATGGACGGTGGCGCCCTTTTCCACGAACCGGTGCCGATCGTCTATGGTGACCGCCCGTCGGCCTCCTCGGTGGCCTCGATCGGCGACACGGTGATCGTCGCGTACGAGGACCCGAACAGCCGTTCGCCCCGGCTCGGTCTCGCGATCTCCTTCACTCAGGGGCACATTTTCGCCACTCGCACGGACGCCTCGGACGAGACGGGCGAGGCCCGCACGCCGCGCGTCGTCGTGCGGGGTGGCCGCGTGGCTGTAGCGTGGACCGTCACCCAGCAGGGTGGGGGAGCGCCGCGGACGGCGCTCCGGCTCGGGACCCTGCAGCCTTCGGCGGTGCGCTGATGCGGCTCTACCTCGCGGACGATGACGAGATGATGCGGGAGTTGCTCGTGGCGGTCATTACGACCCAAGGGCACACCGCGACGAGTTTCGCCGACGGTAGCAGTGTGTGGGCGGCGTTCCAGCAGGAGCCGACGCCGATGGTCGTGCTCGACTGGCAAATGCCAGGGCTCGACGGACTCGAGGTCTGTCGGCGCATCCGCGCCCACGCCGAGGGGGCGTACACCTTCCTCCTCGTCGTCACTGCGGCAAGCGGCATCAACAGCCTCGACCAAGTGCTCGACGCCGGCGCCGACGATTACCTCTCGAAGCCGGTGACGCCGGAGGACCTCATGGCGCGACTCCGGATCGCCGAGAAGCGGATCGCCGTGAATGCCGCGCGACAGGAAGCCGAGGAGGCGCTGCGCAAGGCGCGCTACCTCGCCGGCGTCGGTGAACTCTCACTCGCCCTCCAACACGAGATCAACAATCCTCTCGCCGCGCTTCTCACCCACTCGTCGCTCATCACGAGCGGGATACTCTCTCCCGAGGAGGTGAGGGCGGGCCTCGTCACGGTCGAGGCGCAGGCCCGGCGCATCGCCGAGGTCGTCAAGCGACTCAACACAATGTCGGAACCGCGGAGCGTCGAGTACATCAAGGGGCAGAAGATGGTGGATCTCGGACCGGGCGCGCCGCCCCCGAAGCGGACGTGACGAGCTCGCGCGTCATCGGCGTGCACCCGGCCGACGACGGCGGCCTTCCGATGGCGGTCCGTCGCGCCGCTGCCGCGGGGGCGCGCGCGGTGCAGGTCTTCACCGCGCCCCCCACGTACTACAACGAAAAGGTCACACTCAAGCCCGACCGCGCGGCCAAGGTGCACGAGGCGCTCAAGGCGGCGGGGATCGAGCGGCGTCACCTTCTCGTCCACGCGGCGTACGTGCTCAACACCGCCTCCTCGGAGGAAGTGAAGGCGGTGAAGGCGAAGGGAGGCCTCGCGAAGGAACTCGAGCGGAGCACGGTCCTGCAGGCCGGCGGGTGCTGCTTCCACCCCGGCTCGGCAGGAGAGGGCGATCCGACCGACGCGGCGGTGCGCGTGGGGCTCGCGATCCGGCACGCCCTCGAGACGGTGCCCGAGTCGGTGTCGGGGACGCGCGTGCTGATCGAGAACACCGCCGGTGCGGGAAAGACGATGGGTCGCAGTGCGGAGGAGATCGCGCTGATGCTCGCGCAGGTGCCGGTCGAACTCCGGCACCGCACGGGCTATGGACTCGACACCTGCCACCTCTTCGCGGCGGGGCACGACATCGCGACCTCTGCCGAGACGCAGCGCGGGGTCCTCGACCACTTCGAGCGCACGATCGGGGAGCGCCCCTCCTTCCTCCACCTGAACGACAGCCAGCATCCGTTCGGCTCGAACAAGGACCGCCACGCCCTCGTGGGAGAGGGGATGATCGGTGCCGAGGCCTTTCGCTGGCTGCTGAATGACCCGCGCTCAGAGGGGATTCCCTGCATCCTGGAGACGCCCTCAGAGCGGGAAACGGTGGTCGAGGACGACCCGAGCGCCGACCCCGCCGACGCGCGGATGGTCGCGCTCCTGACCGGATTCCTCACCGGCTGAGGTCGCCTCCAGAGGGAGAATTGGCCTTCGTCAGAGGGGCGGAGGACCCCCTTGAGAGGGGAGCGCCTATTGCGCCCCAGAGGGAGAGCCTTACTTTCGAGGGCAGATCGCGCACTGCTCGACCGGGCGTCACAGCGCGATCCCTCACATCCTTTCGAGGAGACTGTTCGAATGGCCGCCAAGAAGAAGAAAGCCGCGAAGAAGACCGCAAAGAAGGCCGGCAAGAAGCGCAAGCCGAACGCCGCGTTCATGAAGCCGGTCCAGCCGGACGACAAGCTCGCAGCCGTCGTCGGTTCCTCGCCGCTCCCGCGCACCGAGCTGACCAAGAAGCTCTGGCAGTACATCAAGAAGAACGGCCTGCAGGACAAGAAGAACCGTCGCATGATCAACGCCGACGACAAGCTCAAGGTCGTCTTCGGCGGCAAGAGCCAGGTCTCGATGTTCGATATGACCAAGCTCGTCTCGAAGCGCGTCAAGTAGCACCTCGTTGAACCGGCAGGACCGGGGGGCGCGCCGCAATGGGCGCCCCTAAACGTTATAATACACAATTGCAAAAAAAATAATAAACCATCCTATCGGATTCGTAAATAAATCAAGAAATTTTTTCGGAAAATCGGCTATCATATGTCCAGCAATTATACTTGTAAATATTATTACAATGCCGTTAAAAATATTATTTCCGTTTGTTATTTTGTCATTATTTACAAATATAAAA
>JANPCH010000168.1:0-20213 GCA_031430835.1 Gemmatimonadaceae bacterium | reverse complement strand
CATCGCGACCTTCGCCGACAAGCTCGTCGAGATGGTGCCTCCGTCAACACGGCACCTGCAGATGCTCTTCCACGTCCTTGGTCGGGCCAAGCCCGCCGGGGAAGGGAAGCTCCCGCTCGCCATCGACCGCGTGGCCGACGTTGCCACGCGGCCGGGGATCGTGGTCGTGGTGACCGACTGCTACGACGAGCCGAACGCGATCGGCCGGTCGGTGGACACGCTGCGGGCGCGCGGTCACGACGTCATCGTCTTCCACCTGCTCGACCCGTCCGAGGAGGACTTCCCGTTCGAGGCCGCCGCCGTGTTCGAGGATGGCGAGAGCGGGCTCCGACTCCCGCTCCGGCCCGACGAACTCAAGGAGCGCTACCAGACGATGTGGCGGGCGCATCGAGCCGCGCTCGAAGGCCGGTTCGCCGCTTCCGGCGTGGACTACATCCCGCTCCGCACCGACGAGCCACTCGATCGCGCCCTCTATGCCTACCTCGACTACCGCCTCGCACGGGGCCGGGTGCGCTGATGGGACTCGGCTTCCTCGTTCCCGCCTTCCTCGCCGGGCTCGCTGCACTCGCGATCCCGCTGCTGATCCATCTGCGGGACAAGAACGAGGAGACGCCGACCCGTTTTCCGTCGCTGATGTTCCTCGTGCGCCTCCCGATCCGCACGTCGGATCGCCGAAAGGTCACCGACTGGCCACTCCTGCTCCTCCGCGCACTCGCCGTATCCCTGCTAGTTCTCGCCTTCTCGCGTCCCTTCGTCGGGCGCGACGCAGGCGTCGCGACTGATCGGCGGGCGCGCGCGGTGGTGCTGCTCGTCGATCGCTCGATGAGCATGGGTTACGAGGGGACGTGGGCGAAGGCGCTCGACTCAGCGCGCGCGGTGATCGACGGGCTCGCGGCCGATGACCAACTCTCCCTCGTTCTCTTCGATGAGGAGGCCGAAGTCGCACAGCGATGGACCGCGGATCACGCGGTGGTGCGCGCGGTGCTCGACGCCGCTCGACCCGTCTCGCGCGGCACCCGTTTCGGCGCCGCGCTCCGCGTCGCCCGCAGTGCGCTGATCGGTGCCCCGCCCGGCGCGCCGGAGTTGGTGATCGTCACTGATCTCCAACGCAGCGGACTCGTCGGTGTCGCTGGGCTCGAGCTGCCCGCCGGGCTCCCCCTCCGCGTGATCGGCGTGGAGCCCGCCACTCGCGCGAACACTTTCATTCGTGCAGTCGAGGCACGGCGGATCGTCGATGGCGCACGGGTGCAACTGCAGGTCCTGGCGCGCGTCGCGACGCGCGAACTGAAGGCACCGCGCACGGCGCGACTCGCCCTCACCCTCGGCGGCCGCGAGGTCGGCTCGCGCACTGCCACCCTGCCGGTGAACGGGGACCTCCCGGTCGTCTTCGACGCGATCCCCGCGCCGGCTGGTGCTGTCGCCGGCGTGGTGACGATCGCCGGCGACGCGTTGGCCGCCGACGACACCTTCCACTTCGCGCTCCCCGCCGACGACGCGCTCGTCGTCCAACTCGTCGCCCCTGACGACCTCGCGCGCGACGAGACGCTCTTTCTCGAGCGAGCCCTCGCGATCGGCCGCGCGCCTGCGGTGCGCATCGAACGCCGCCGGCCGGGCACCCTCGACGCGGCCACCCTCGACCGGTCGGCGATGGTGCTCTATTGGGATGTCGCGCCTTCATCGGCCGGGGCCGCAGCGACCGCGCTCGAAGCGTACGTGAGCGCGGGTCGCGGATACGTGCTCTACATCGGCCCACGCCTTGGTGCGCGGAGACAGGCGTCGCTCGCCGGCGCCACTGCGGTCACCGGCATCGCCGATCGCCGGGTCGGCGGTGGCGCGATCCTCGGCGACATCCGCGACGAGCATTCGCTCTTCGCGCCGTTTCGCGCGTCGCAGGGCTCGCTCGTCGCGCCGCGCTTCTATCGCTATCCCCGACTCGAGCCTGCCGTCGGCGCCGACATCCTCGCCCGCTTCGACGACGGCGCGCCGGCGATCCTCGAACGCGCCGTCGGCGAAGGCCGGGTCTTGGTCGTTGGTCTCGGACTCGACACGCGAGAAGGGGATCTCCCCCTCCAACCAGCCTTTCTGCCATTGATGCGTCGGCTGGTGTTGCACACCTCCGGCCACGAGTCGACGCCGCTCTGGCGCGTGACCGGGGAGAGCTGGATGCCACGCGCCGTACGCCACGAGCCGGTCGTGGTCGCGCCCGACGGCTCGCTCTTGCGGCCGGCGCGCGGTGATCTCGCCGGCTTTGCGCTGACCCTTGGGCTACCCGGGGTGTACTCCGCCTATGAGGGACGGGTCGATGGGACGCCACGCGTGCGCGTCGCAGTGAACGTAGGCGCACCCGAATCGGAGCTGACGCCGGCGGACCCGCGCGAACTCCTGCTCGGAGTGGGGGAGTCTGCCGACTCGACGTTGCAAGGGGTCAGCGCACCGACCTCGCTGGAGATCGAATCACGTCAGCGCGGATGGAGCCTCCTCCTCTTCGCCGCGCTGTTACTGCTCGCCGTCGAGACCATCATCGCGTCGCGGGGCTGGCGCGGGAAGGCACGGCGGGCGACCATCGTAGCATCCGAGCGGAGTACGGGATGACCGCAGCCACACATCTGCAGGACCTCCTCAGCACCCTGCGCCGTCGGCGCCAGCGCCGCCTGCTCCTCGAAGCCGCCGCCATCGTGCTCGTCGCGATCGTCGCGGCGATCGTCGTCGGGCTGGTCGTCACCTCAGCGCTCGGGCGCACCGGCACCGGCGTCACCGCGGCGCGGCTGATCGGCTATGCCCTCGTGCTTGGCGCCGTCTACCGCTTCCTCGTGCGGCCGCTCATCCGTCGCGCGAGCGACGCCGAGTTCGCGCTCTACGTCGAGGAACGCGCTCCTGGACTCCAGCAGGCGCTGATCTCGGCCGTCCACGAACTCGCGCAGCCGGAGGAGGCCCAAGCCTCGCCCGCGCTCACCGCGCGCGTCGTCGCGCACGCCGTGCGCGACCTCCGTCCGATCGCCGACGATGGCCGCATCGAGAAGCCGCGTGAGCAGCGCGCCTGGAGGCTCCTCGCGGCTGCGGTTGTCAGTGCGATCCTCCTCCTCGCGCTGGGCCCCGCCGGGCTGCGTGACTCGGCGCGCCTCCTTTTCGCTCCCTGGTCGGTGGCGGTCGCCGCGACGATCCCCTCGCCGTCAGTCCTCGTCGAGCCGGGGAATGCCGACGTGCCGCGTGGCGGTGCGCTCGATGTGAAGGCCACGCTGCAACACTTCACCGCCGATGGCGCCGAGCTCGTCTTCCGCGCTGACAGCGCCGAGGAATGGGTGCGGCTCCCGATGGGACGCGAGTCCTCCGATGGCGCTTTCGCCGGGCGGCTCTTCGATCTCGCCGCGCCGACCGAGTACTACGTCGAGGCGAACGGCGTCCGCTCTCCGACGTATCGGCTCCGCGTCACCGACCTTCCGGCGGTCACGAAGGTCGCGGTGGAGCTGCGCTATCCGGCGTACACCAAGCGGGAGATGGAGCGGATCGAGGATGGCGGCGACATCGCCGCAGTCGTCGGCACGATGGTGACGATCGAACCCGAGATCTCACGCGCCGTGCGTGGCGGCTCGCTCACCTTTGACGATGGTCGCGTCCTTCCCCTCGTCGCCGACTCGACCGGGACGCTCCGGGCGCGCTTCCGGCTCACGACCAACGGATTCTACCGGATCGATCTCACCGCCGAGGATGGCCGCAGTGTGACCGGCGGCGTGCAGTACGCCATCGAAGTCCTCGAGGATCGCGGTCCCGATGTGCGGATCAAGGAACCGGGGCGCGACACCAAGGTCACTGCGGTCGAGGAACTCACGATCGAGGCGACGGCGAGCGATGACTACGGCGTGCGTTCGCTCGAACTCCGTTATCGCGTGAATGGCGGCGAGGAGAAGACCGTACCGCTCGTCTCGCCGGCCGAGGGGACGACCGAGACGCAGGCCGCCCACACGATGCTGCTCGAAGAACTCGGCCTCAAGCCCGGCGACCTCATCGCCTACAACGCCGTCGCGCGCGATGCGACCGGCCACGAGTCCCTCAGTGACGTCTATTTCGTCGAGGTGCGGCCCTGGCAACGGAACTATCGACAGGCCGAGTCCGGTGGAGGTGGAGGCGGCGGCGGAGGCGGCGCCGAACAGCAACCGGGTGAACTCGTCCAGCGACAGCGCGACATCGTCGCCGGCACTTACAACTGGGTGCGCGACAGCGCCAAGCGGACGGAACGTGCACGGAACGAGGACGTCACGACGCTCGCGATCGCGCAGGGGAAGCTCCACGAGGACGTCAAAACCCTTGCCGACCGGCTCCTCGAGCGCGGGATGACGCAGGGCGACACCACAATGGCGACGATCCAGGCGGTGCTCGTCGAGGCGGCGAAGGAGATGGTCGGCGCTGAGGAGAAGCTCGGGACGCGCGACGGACGCGCCGCCCTGCCGAACGAGGAGCGGGCGCTGCGCCATCTGCAGCGTGCCGACGCGCTGTACAAGGATGTGCAGATCCAGCAGCAACAGCAGGGTGGTGGCGGTGGCGGCGGCGGCGGTGCCCAACAGCGGTCCGAGGATCTCGCCGACCTCTTCGAGCTCGAGAACGATCGGATGCGCAACCAGTACGAGGCCGTGCAGCAGCAGGCCACGGAGGGCGGTGCCTCGCAGGAAGTGGACGAGACGCTCGAGCGGCTTCGTCAGCTCGCGGCGCGGCAGCAGCAGGAGAACGAGCGTTTGCAACGGCAGGCACAGGCGATGCGCGACCGGATGGGCCGGCAGGCGGGGGGCGGAGGCGGTGGTGCCCAGCGCGAACTCGCCCAGCAGGCGGAAGAAGAGGCGCGGCGCCTGGAGCGCCTTGCGCGCGAACAACAGAATGAGGAACTCGCAGAGGCCGCGCAACAGATGCAGCGTGCCGCCGATGCGATGCGCCAGGCAGCGAGCGGATCAGAATCTCAGGGGAATGCAGCGCTCGAGGAACTGCAACGGGCGACGCGCCGGGTCGAGGATTCGCGCAATGCCGGGTTGCAGCAGGGCGTGAAGGAACTCTCCGAGCGCGCCGACGAAATCGAACAGCGGCAGCGTCAGATCGCTGAGGACGTTCGCCAGATGCAGGGCGCGACCGGCGCCAACCGTGTCGAACGTCAGCGCGATTTGAACGCCCGCAAGGATGCGCTCGGCGGGGACGTCGCGCGGTTGGAGACCGAAGCGGATCGGCTCGCGCGCGAAGGTCGCCGTGAGCAGCCGAACGCCGCGAATCGGTTGCGCGAGGCGGCGGAGACGATCCGCGACCAGCGGGTGAAGGACAAGATCGAGTTCTCGAAGAGCGTGATGCGCGGTGGGTCGCCGGAGTACGCGAATGCGTTCGAGGGACAGATCGGCGACAACATCGCCGAAGCGGCGGAGAATCTGCGCGAGGCGGTCGGGGCGCTTCGCGGGGAGTCGGCGACCCGCACGCAGGAGCGGTCGCTCGAGAACGCACGTGAGTTGGTGCAGGGGATGGAGGCGCTGCGAGAGCGGCTGCAGGGTCAGGGGCAACAGCAACGGCCTTCACCGCAGGGAGCGCAGGGAGAACAACAGGGACAACAGGGACAACAGGGACAGCAACAGGGTCAGGGCGGTGGTGATCCGCGCGACGGCGCCCAACGAGCGGGCCGGCCCGACGGTGCGAATACCTCCGACGGACGTGCGCCTGGGCTGAACCCTGAGGCGGTGCGGCAATTCGCCCGCGAGTTCGGATTGCGTCGCGCTGACGCCGAGGCACTGCGTGACCTCGTGCGTGGGCAGGGCGTGGATGTGGCTGAGCTCGACCGCGCGATCGCCGATCTCCGCCGTCTCGAGTCGCAGCGCGCGCTGACGAACTACACGGCGAGCGCTGAGCTGCAGGCGGCGGTGCTCGACCGACTCAAGGCCTTCGAGTTCGCGCTCAATCGGCAGCTCACCGAGGCGGCGGGCCCTCGTGCCGCGCTCGGCGCCCGCTCACCGGTACCGAATGAGTTCCGTGCGCAGGTCGAGGAGTACTACCGCTCGATCGCCCGTCCCCAACCGACGACCGCTCCCCCCCCGCGCGCTCCGCGCCCGTGACCGCCGCGCCGACGACGTACGCGCGGCGCCTCGGGTTCTTCTCAGGCACGCTCCTCGTCGTCGGTGGGATCATCGGCTCGGGGATTTTCCTCAATCCCGCGGTCGTCGCACAACGCGTCGGGACTCCCTTCCTCACGATGGTCGCCTGGGGACTCGGCGCCGTCGTTGCGATCCTTGGCGCTTTCATCTTCGCCGAACTCGGCGCGCGCGCTCCGGCAGCCGGAGGGGGGTACGCCTACCTGCGCGACGCCTTCGGCCCACTCCCCGCCTTCCTCTACGGCTGGGCGCTACTCCTCGCGATCGCGACTGGGGCGACCGCCGCCGTCGCAGTGACCTTCGCGAACTACGCCGCGCCCCTCCTCTCCCTCCCGACCGCCGCTGAGAAGCCCCTCGCGATCGGTGCGATCGCTGCCTTCTCGCTGCTGAACGTCTTCGGGGTGGCTCCGGGCGCCTGGGTGCAGAACGCCTTCACCCTGCTCAAGCTCGCCGCGATCGCCCTGCTCGTCGTCGCGGGACTCGGCCTGACTGGCACCGCTGACTCGCTCGGAGCCGCCACGACGACAACGGCACTGATCGCCCCGAGCGGCGCCTTTGCCATCGCGGTCGCGATCGGAACGTCGCTCGTCCCCGTGCTCTTCGCGTACGGCGGCTGGCAACAGACCAACTTCGTCGCCGAGGAGATGGTGGAGCCGCGGCGCGACTTGCCGCGTGCCCTGATCCTCGGTGTGCTGATCGTCGCCGCGGCGTACCTGCTCGTGAACCTGACCTACCTCAAGACGCTCGGAGTGGAAGGTCTCGCGGCGAGCCGCGCCCCCGCCGCCGACGCGATGGCGATCGGGTTCGGTGCGCGGGGCAGGGCGCTGATTGCCGCCGGCATCGCATTCTCCACGGCAGGATTCCTCAACGTCGTGATCCTCGTGACTCCGCGCGTCTATCAGGCGATGGCGCGCGACGGCGTCTTCTTCCGTTCCCTCGCGAAGCTCCACCCGCGCACCAGGACTCCCGTTGCGGCGATCGTGCTCCAGGGCGCGTGGTCGATCGCGCTGCTCCTCACAGGCAGCTACAGCGACCTGCTCGACTGGGTCACCTTCGCGGACTGGATCTTCTTCGGTGCGACGGCGGCGACGCTCCTCGTGTACCGGCGTCGCTCGCCCCGTGGCGAACACTTCGCGGCACCGCTTCATCCCTGGAGCACGGGACTCTTCCTTTTGGCAGCCGCGTATGTGGTGCTCGGGGCGATCGTCTCGAATCCGTGGAACGCCCTGCGCGGCACGTTGGTGCTCGCCGCTGGGATACCCGCGTATCTCTGGTGGCGCCGCAGTGCGCGGACCGCCGGCTGACACCGGACGTCGCCGACTGACGTACACTTAGGCATGCAACAGGCCGCCGTGCAGAACACTCCCGCTCCGGCAGCGCCGCAGGCCGTCGTGGCGCCCAACGCCCCGACGCCCACGCCGGCGTCATCCGGTACGTTCACGATGCCGACGACGCCTGCGGAGCTCAGTGCGCTAATCGAGGCGCGGTCGGATCTGTCGGATCAGCTGATCTCCGCTGCCAATCGTCGCGAGGAGCTGGCGAAGGATCTGATCGCGGCGGATCCCGGTGCGCGACCCGGCCTCCAGGCGCGCATCGACCTGCTCGACGCGCGGATCCTCAAGATCGAACAGGACATCGCGCTCACCGGCAACTTCGTCGCGCGCTCCCGGACCACCATCCAAGGCACCGACACTTCCTTCCCCGTTGGTCCCTTCGGGAATCTCAACATGAATCTGACGCCGATCGGCATCCTCTTCACGCTCTTCGTCCTCGCTCCGATCGCCCTCACGATGGCCCGCGCCATCTGGCGGCGGGGGAGTCTCACACGCCACGAGTCGGTGATCGAGCGGGAGAACGCCGATCGGCTCGCCCGTCTCGAACAGGCGGTGGATACGATCGCAGTCGAGATGGAGCGCGTGTCGGAGGGTCAGCGCTTCGTCACGAAACTCCTCTCCGATGCGCAGAAGCGGGAGCACGCCCGGATCGAGTCCGCACGCGACTGACCGCGCGCCTCGTGCGTCAGCTCGAGTAGTACGAGGCGTTCTCCTCGACGTAGCCCTTGGTGAGATCGCAGCCGTAGGCCGATCCCGTCCCCGTACCGACGCCGAGCGCGATCTCGAGGTCCACCACCTCGGCCTTCAGCCGCTCGCGCACCACCGCGTCGTCGAAGGGGAGCCGTTCACCCGCGCCGACCACCTGATGCCCGTTGATCCACGCGTCGGTGCGCGCGGGATCCACGGTGCAATCGGAGCACTTGCCGACCGCCATCAATAACCGTCCGACATTCGGGTCGGCGCCGTGCACCATCGTTTTCACGAGCGGCGAGTTGACGACGGCCTTCGCGATCCGCCTCGCCTCGCCGTCATCCCTCGCGCCGCGCACCGTGACGCGGATCAGGTGCTCGGCCCCCTCGCCATCGCGGCCGAGGATCTCGGTCATTCGTACGCAGCCAGCGGTGAGTGCGGAGAGGAACGCGGCTTCGTCCACGCGGCCCGCGAGGCCGTTCGCGAGGATCGCGCAGGTGTCCGACGTGCTCGTATCGGTGTCGACGCTCAGTCGGTTGAACGAGGCCTCGACTGCGATCCGAAGCATCTGGTCAAGCGCCGGTCCCTCGACGGCCGCGTCGGTGAAGATGTAGGCGAGCATCGTCGCGAGGTTCGGCTCGATCATCCCCGAGCCCTTCGCGACCCAGGTGATGGTCGCCGGGCCGACGCTCGTCGAGATCGCCTTGGGATGGGTGTCGGTCGTCATGATCCCTTCGGCGCCAACGAGCGGGTCACCCTGCAGCTCACCGGTGATCCCACGAAGCCCCTGCTCGATCCGTTCGATGGGGAGTTGCACGCCGATCACGCCGGTCGAACTCACGAGGATGCGGTCGGCGCTCGTGCCGATCTCGGAGGCTGCCGCAGCGGCCATCCGCCTGGCGTTCGCGAGCCCGAGCGCCCCCGTGGCGACGTTGCTCACCTTGCTGTTGGCGACGATCGCGCGCAGCCGGCCCGCTCGCAGGGTCTCGCGCCCGAGCACGATCGGGGCGCCCGGGAAGTGATTGCGAGTGAAGACCGCGGCAGCGGTCGCTTCCACGTCGCTCACGAAGACCGTGAGGTCCTTCGCCGTCGGCTTGAGCCCGACATTCCGGCTCGCGCAGCGGAACCCTTGGGGGAATCTCGGACGGTCGTGGAACGTCATCGCTACATCTTAACGGCGGATCGCTGGCGGCGTCTCCTCTGCATCACGGTGCCCCCACCGTACCCGAATCAGGAGTCCGAACGATGACCCGCCAGATCCGTAGCTTCACTCACACCCTGGTCGCTGCGGCGATCGCACTTCCTGGCCTCGCGCTGGCCCAGCCCTCCGCGCCGCCGATGCCTCCGTCCCCCGATGCGCCGCCCGCCGGTGTGACGCACATCCTCAACGCGCGGCGCGTGCTCGACCTCACGGCGCGTCAGCTCGTCCAGCTCGACTCGCTCGAGCGACTGCAGTACGCCGAACGGCGCGTCGTCCAAGAGCGGATGCGCGTACAGCGTGACTCGATGGAGCAGCGACGCGGTGAACTCCGCGGCCAATCACGCGACTCGATCCGCACGGCGATGCAGGCCCGAATGGAGGCGATGCGCCCGCAGATGGAGCAGGTGCGCCGCCGCGACTCGGTCTCGATGGCTGCAGCCGAGCGGATCCTCACCGAGCCGCAGCGCCAGAAGCTGCGCGAGATGCAGGCCGAGGAGCGGGGCCGCCAGCGCGGACTTCGTGAGTCGCAGATGCGCGGGCGTCAGACGCCCCGGGGCCAGATGCCACGGCGCCCTCGTCCCGTCGACCGGACGCCCTGACGCGCCACTGATTGCGCTATCGACGGCGCATTCGCAGACTTGGGGCGGCGACATCCACCCCAAGCCTGCGAGCGACCGATGCCGGAGACCGTTGACGCCCCCGTCACCTCCCAACCCGAGAAGGCCTCCTTCTTCGAGGACCTGATCGACATCTTCGGCGCCCCGGCCAAGGTGTTCGCGCGCCGGCTCGACCGCGGGGTCTTCCTCACCATCGTGATCTTCACTGTGCTGGGCCTCGTGCTCGCCTACGCGAATCGTGGCCCGATGCAGGGCGCGATCGACGGCGAGATCGACCGGCAGATCGCGAAGATCGTCGAGCAGAACCCCGCGATGACCGCCGAGCAGATGGCCCCGATGCGGTCGTGGATGACCTTCTCCTTCACGTACGGGATCGCGATCTTCCTGCCGGTCTACTTCTTGATCGTCGGCCTCTGCGCCTGGCTCGCCGGCAAGATCTTCGGTGCCGCATCCAGCTACGGCGACGCCCTGATGGTCGCGACCTGGTCCTTCGTGCCGCGATTCGTCGCGCTCATCCTCGTCGCCCTCCAGGGCCTGTTGATGGACGTCACCACCGTGCGGGGGATCTTCGAGTTCTCCTTCAGCCCGGCGCGGTTCTTCGACCCTGACACGACGTCGATGGCGGTCCTGGGGATCCTCTCACGCTTCGACCTGTTCATGCTCTGGCAGACGGCGCTGATCGGGATCGGACTCGCCGTGGTCGGCAAGATCCCGCGGGGAAAGGCGATGGGAGCCGCGGCCGCAGTCTGGCTGATCGGGGCAGTTCCGATCCTCTTCCAGTTCCTGCAAGGCTAGGTCAGGGCTTGGTCAGGCGACGCGCGAAGCAGTGCTTCTCCCCGACCTCGATCTCGGAGCGATCCACCTTCGCATAGCGTGAGATCTTCTCGGGATAGGTGCTGAGCGGGGCGCGCTCGAAGCCGCAGGAGAGGAAGAGCTCGTCGGAGTACGACACCGCGAAGAGCTCGAGGTAGCCGCGGGTCCGCGCGAGGTCGACCGCCGCGGCGATCAGCGCGCGGCCGTGCCCGAGCCCCTGTGCATCCTGGTCGACCGCGAGCGAGATGATCTCCGCCACCGACGGCGAGTACTCGTCGAGCGAGACGCAGCCGAGGATCCCACCCGTCGCGTCGCGCAGCACGCGGTAGTCGGCCAGATGGTTCGCCGCGAACTCGGGGGACCGGGTCAGCGTCAACCCCGACGCCGCGTAGCGGTTGTTGAGCGAGAGGAGCGTGGGGATGTCGGTCTCGTTCGCGGCATTGATCCGCGTCATCGCTCCACCGCCTCGAGCCGCGTGAGGGCCATCCGGATCGGCACCACGGTGGCCACGATGCAGAGGAGCGCCGCCGCCCCGAATCCGAGGACCATCTCCGTCATGTCCGCCTCGGTGCCGAACGCCTTCGCCGAGAGGTAGCCGTAGACGGGTCTCGCCTCGAGGATTACCACCCCGCCGATCACCGCCACCGAGGCCATCATGTAGAGCAGCCCGCCGAACGAGGTCGGGATCTGCGCCGCGTTCTCGGTCTCGAACTGCGGGAACATCGTCCCGAATCCGATCGCGAGCCCCGCGAGCGCGAACGTCAGCAGCGTGATGCTGATGACCGACACGTAGAACATGAAGTCGCTCACCTGCAGCAGGTAGTCGGTCACGCCGACGATCGCGACCGCGAGGATCAGCAGCGGCAGCGTCCCCACCCAGAACTTCGCCCAGAGCAGGTCGCGCACCTCCATCGGGCTCGATCTCAGCAGCCAGAGCGTGCGCCCCTCCAGCGAGACGCCGGGGAAGATGAACCGCGCCGCGATCGATGCGAGGACGAATCCCGCCAGCACGAGATTCAGGAAAGGCACCACGTTCACGAGGAAGAAGGTGATCCCTTCGCCCCTGAGCGGCAGGTACTTGATGTTGAACACGTACACGATCACGAGCACGGCGAGCAGGATCAGTTGCGACCACTGGGTCGTGTCGCGGAAGAAGAGGCGCAGCTCCTTGAGCACGAGTTCACGCCGCAGGATCCCGAAGGGTGTGAGGAGCCATCGGCCGAGCCTGGCGATGCTCCCGCCGGCCGTCACGAATCGCTGCGCGCTCTCTTGCGCCTTGCTGAAGCCAGTGAGGTAGAGCCACCGGTGGAGCAGCGCGCCGAGCACCACCGCCGCCCCCGCCGTGCTCCAGAGCAGGTAGAGCGCGAGCCAGTCCATCTGCCCATCGAGGAATCCCATCGTCACCCGCTGCGCCCACTCGCTCGGCATCAGCGGCGACGTCGGCGTACGCAGCACCGCGATGAAGTCGACCAGGTTGCGGAATCCCTCTGGCCTCGCCAACTGCTCGGGCCGGATCAGCCGGAAGAGGAGGACGATGCCCCCCGCCGTGATCACCGCGATCACCGAGAGGATGTCCTTCGTCCGGCGGGCCGGGAAGATGTTCACCAGGGAGAGCGTCAGCGCGCTTCCCACCACCGCCGGGATGATGAAGAGGGGCAGCATCACCAGCACGACGAGCACCGGGAAGGCCCACCCCCCGTCGTAGACCAGTCCGTACGCCGTGAACATCGGTACCGAGATGAGCACCACCATCCAGCTCGACGCGACGACGGTCTCGAGCAACTTCGCCCCGTACAGGCGCAGCCAATCCACTGGCGCCGCGACGAGCATGTCGAGGTCCTTCGCGAGGAAGAAGCTCGAGAGGGCCGTGATGACATTCGAGAGCAGCAGGATCGAGGTGAAGCCGAGCAGCATCAGGCCGAGCAACTTCCCCGCAAGCAGTTGTCCGATCTCCTCGACGCCGCGGAAGTACGTCAGCAGGCGATAGAGTACGCCGAAGACGAAGGCCCAGAAGAAGAAACCGGTGACGCCGAGGATCGCGAACCGCGCCCCGCGCCCCTTCTCCCCTTGCATCGCACGGGCGCGCGCGGTGAGCCACTTCGGGAGCAGGAGGTGCAGCAGCGGAGGGTCCGGGAGCGGGCGCACCCCGCGCAGGCTTCCGCTCACCCGCGGCGCGGGAAGGACGTCAGGCGTCGAGGACATCGACCAGGTTCCGCGCCGCGTTCTCGCCGGTAAGGCGGAGGAAGATCTCCTCGAGCCCGCGCCCACCCCCCTGGAGGTCCCGCCGCAGCTCAGTCATCGTGCCATACGCCTTGATCTTCCCATTCACGATGATCGCGAGCCGGTCGCAGAGCGACTCGGCCACCTCGAGCGTGTGGGTCGAGAAGATGATCGTGTGGCCACGCCGCGTGTACTCGCGGAAGAGGTCCTTCAGGATCCGCGCCGCCTTCGGGTCGAGCCCGACCATCGGTTCATCCACGACGATGACCTCAGGGCGGTGCACGAAGGCGCTCGAGATGATCAGCTTCTGCCGCATCCCGTGTGAGTAGCTCTCGACGAGTTCGTCGCGCCACTCCTCGAGGTCGAAGAGCGCCAGCAGTTCGCGTCCGCGGTGCTCGACCTCCTCGCCCTCCTGGTCATAGAGGCCCGCGACGAATCGCAGGAACTCCGTGCCAGTGAGCTTCTCGTAGATGAACGGGCGGTCGGGAATGAAGCCGAGCTTCGCCTTCGCGGTGATCGGGTCGGCGCCCATATCAACGCCGGCGACACGGATCGTCCCCGCCGTCGGCTTGAGGATCCCGGCGATCATCCGCAGCGTCGTCGTCTTCCCGGCACCGTTCGGCCCGAGGAATCCGAAGAGCTCGCCGCGCGGCACGACGAGGTCGATGGCGTCGACGGCGGTGAAGTCGCCGTAGCGCTTGGTGAGTTGTTGGATCTCGATCATCGGACTTCGAGCACCTCGATACGCAGGTTGCCCACGAGCTGCAGGAGTTCCCCCTGGCGGGCGAGTCCGCCGGCGACGAAACGCAGGTGCGCCGCATCGGCGGGGAACTGCCCGAAGGTCGGATCCACCGCTGTCCACTGGCGGAGGTGGATCTCGGGCCAGGCGTGGTAGTAGAACTTGCCGTTCACGTACGCGAGCCCGGTGGCGATCCTCGTCGGGATGCCGACCGCCCGGGCGAGGGCGGTGAAGAGCTGGGTGTGTTCGTTGCAGTCCCCGCGTCGCGTGCGCAGTACCTGCACCGCGTTGGGGATGCTCACCGTGATGACCTTCTCCAACGAGTCGTACACCCAGCGGTTGATCCGCTCGGCGACGATGCGCGGGTCGCGTTCATTTCCGGCGAGCCGCACCGCCAGCGCGACGATCTCGCGGTCGCTCGACTGCAGTAGCGGTTCGGCTCGAAGCTCGGTCGCGTAGAAGCGGCGGAAGTCGGCGCCGGTGGAGGCGAGCGCCCACGAGGCGCGCAGCATCGGTGCCGGCTCTCGCTCGATCGTCAGGGTGTCACGCCGGAAATGCTGGCGCCCCCCCTGCAGGTCGAAGCGAGTGAGAGGCACGCCCGAGAGGCGGACCCGTAGCCTCGTTGGGCCGTCGCGCCCGGGCAGAACGCCCGCTGCGATCGCAGTGCCCTCAAGCACATCCCCTTCCGCCCCGGTGAGCTTCTTGCCGCCGGCGGCGATCCGCGCGTCGCGGGCCCGTCGCCAGTTCTCGAACGCGATCTCGTATGCGACCCGCTTGAGCGTGATCCCTCCCGGCTGCGTCGTCTGGACGATGCGTCCCTGCGCGTCGACCCAACCGCTGAACCCCTCTCCGCCCTCGGCCACGATCCGCCACGCCCGGACGGTGTCGATCAGCGCCGGAACGAACATCTTCGCCGTCGAGTCATAGCGCGCGCTGTCGACGAGCGAGAAGAGGGACTCGGCTTCGAACGTGAGGTGCAGGTCCTTCGCGCCCATCGTTGCCGGGTCGAAACTCGCGATCGTGATCTTCTTCCCGACCTTCGGGTCCCCGACGAGGATCGCCGCCGCCGGGATGAGCGTCGGCAGGAGGATCGGGCCGTCGACCCGAATGCGTTGCGTGTCGCTTGGCTGTCCGGGCGCCTGCAGGACGAATCGAACGGCCGAATCCCCCTCCGCCGCCCCGATCACGGTCATCGGTGCCACGGGGGTCTCGGCCCGCACGTCGAAGGTGCGGAGCGCGAGCGAGCGCGAGAGCGTGATGACCGACCGCGCCGTGGCGCGGAACTCCTGGCCACCGACTTCGAGGTCAGCGGTGAAATAGTCGACGACCTCGAACGCCGTCGCCGAGGTGTCGATCGTCGTCGACGCGAAGCCGATCTGCTTCCCACCGATCTCGACCGTGTAGAAGCTCGTGCTGGGGCCGAGCCGCAACGCCGCTTCGGCCAGTACCGCCGAACGCTCGCGAAAGTATTCGCGCTGCACGAGTAGGCCGATCCCGACGCCCCACCCGAGGAGGATGAGTGAGGCGGCGGCCCGTCGCTGCTGGCCGCGCCTCGGCGCTTGGTGGATGAAGTCGGTCACCCGCGTTGCGCGTCCCGCGCCCGCCGATAGAACACGGCCGCCTCCGTTGAGCGCCCAAGCCGATCGAGGACGATCCCGACGCCCTTGAGCGCGCGCCAATGGTCCGGCTCCAGCTCCGCGGCGCGCTGGTACGCGGCGAGTGCCCCGTCGAGATCGTCGGTGTGGTTCAGGGCCTCACCGATGAAGTAGTGGGCCGTCGCATCGTCGGGGGAGAGGGCGACCCCGGCCTGCAGGGGGCCGACCGCCTCCCGCCACTTCCCGCGGCGAGACAAGAGGATCCCCGTCTGCAACAGGACCTCGGCAGCATCGGGGCGCAGCTTCGCCGCCTTCTTGATCATCTGCTCGGCGTCGTCGTACTTGAGCCTCGCGCCGAGTGCACTCGCGCGGGCGCAGGTGACGGCGAAGGCCTCGGCGCCGGCGGAGGCGGCCTTGTCGAGCACCGTCAACGCCGATGCGGCATCCCCCTTCTTCTCCAGCGCGGTGGCGTACGCGATCGCGCGCCGGGTGTCCCCCGGCGTCTGCTCGAAGGCGAGCCGTAGCGCATCGAGTGTCGGGCGAAGGGCGCGGCTTGGACCGCTCGTCGGCTCGCCGTGCGATCGACCCTGATCGGCGCTCGACGGCTCGCGCGCGGCGACCCGTGTCGCCGACGACTTGGTCGCGAGTGTGCGGATCGGGATGACCGGCGTCGCCTTGCTGGTCGGCACGGCGATGCCGTCGATCCGCCGCGCGACGAACTTCGGCTCTTCAAGCTCACTGTCGTCGTACGACCACTCGCCGCAGACCGGCGGTTCGCGGACCTGGACGACCAGCACTTCGTCCCCGAGGCCGATCGTCTCGACCGGCACCAGCGGCACGCCCTCGAACATCCCGAGAGGCAACTGCTCGGGATCGGGAGCGGAGGGGGGCTCGAGGGGAGCGTTCAACGGCAGATGGGAGAGGGGAGATGGGAGGTGTGAGGCAACGGACGGTCACCCTCGAATCCACCGCAGAATCTAGTCGAGGGTGGCCGCTGCCACGCCGGCGCGCCGGCAGTCCCCGGCGCGCCCCTCCCCTCGCCCATCTCCCCTCCCTAGCATAAACGCCGCGCCCCGCTGAACTTGAGTGACTATGCCCGGCGATTCGCTGATCATCCGCGGTGCCCGCGAACACAACCTCAAGAACATCGACGTCACCATCCCCCGGGACCGGCTGACCGTCATCACCGGCCTGTCGGGTTCGGGGAAGTCGTCGCTCGCCTTCGACACGATCTTCGCCGAAGGCCAGCGCCGGTACGTCGAGTCCCTCTCGGCTTATGCGCGGCAGTTCCTCGGCCTGATGGAGAAGCCCGACGTCGACGCGATCGAGGGGCTTTCCCCCGCGATCTCGATCGAGCAGAAGACCGCCGGCGCCAATCCGCGGTCGACCGTCGGCACCGTCACCGAGATCTACGACTACCTGCGGTTGCTCTACGCGCGCGCCGGGACACCGCACTGCCCGAACTGCGGTCGTGCGGTCGCACGCCAATCGCCGGGTCAGATCGCCGACATCGTCCTCGGGTGGCCGGAGGGGACGAAGATCGAGATCCTCGCGCCCCTCGTGCGTGGCCGCAAAGGGGAGTTCCGCGACCTCTTCGAGGACGCGCGCAAGCAGGGGTTCGTGCGCGCGATCGTTGACGGAGACCTCGTCGAGCTCGCCGACCCGCCGAAACTCAACCGCAAGATCAACCACGACGTCTCGATCGTAGTCGATCGGCTGGTCGTGCGCGCCGCCGACCGGAACCGGCTTGCCGATTCACTCGAGACCGCATTGCGGCTCTCCGAGGGCCTCGTCGAGGTGCTGCGCCGCGACGGCACGAAGGGGCGGCAGCTCTTCTCCGAGAAGTACGGTTGCCCCGACTGCGGGATCTCGATGCCCGAACCCGAGCCGCGGCACTTCTCCTTCAACTCCCCCTTCGGCGCCTGTGCCACGTGCAGCGGACTCGGCACCAAGCGCTCGGCGAGTCCTGAGCTGATTCTCGGCGACCACTCGATCTCCATCCTCGAGGGGGTGATCCTCCCCTGGGGGGAACCCGACGGCTACCTCAGGCGCGTGATCCTGCCCGGCCTCGCGAAGCAGCTCCGGTTCGAGCTCAACGCGCCGTGGGGAGAACTTCCCGATCGCGTGAAGTTCGAGCTCCTCTTCGGTACCGCGAAGAAGAAGGGGGAAGAGGCCACGCGCTGGGAGGGGATACTCTCGAACGTGCAGCGCCGGTACACCGAGACCAACTCCGATTCGGTCCGCTCGGACCTCGAGGAGTACATGGTCGTCGCACCCTGTCCCGATTGTCACGGCCGTCGACTCAAGCCCGAGTCGCTCGCGGTGACGGTCCACGGGCGCAACATCGGCGAGTTCACCGAGGGCTCGGCGGTCGAGGCACTCCGCTTCGTCGAGAGCGTGCCCGTCCGGGGGAAGGGAACACCCGGCCTCGACGCGGGGATCGCGGGCCCGATCCTCAAGGAGGTGCAGGAGCGCCTGCGCTTCCTCGTGGACGTCGGGCTCGACTACCTCACGCTCGATCGCTCGGCCGAGTCGCTGAGCGGCGGCGAGGCTCAGCGGATCAGGCTTGCCACGCAGATCGGGTCACGCCTCGTCGGAGTGCTCTACATCCTCGACGAACCGAGCATCGGCCTGCACCAGCGGGACAACGCGCGACTGCTGGATACCCTTAAGCGCCTGCGAGACCTCGGCAACACGGTGCTCGTGGTGGAGCATGACCAGGAGACGATCCTCGCGGCTGACCACTTGATCGACTTGGGACCCGGCGCCGGGAAGCACGGCGGCGAGGTGATCGCCGAGGGCACAGTGGAAGAGGTGATGCGCGTTCAGGCGAGCATCACCGGCCAGTACCTCACCGGCAAGCGCGCGATCCCGATCCCGGTGACGCGACGCGCGCGCGATGCGAGGCGCGTGCTGAGGGTCGAGGGCGCACGCGAGCACAATCTGCAGAAGGCCGACGCCGAGTTCCCGCTCGGTCTCTTCGTCGCCGTCACCGGCGTTTCGGGGTCGGGGAAGAGCACGCTCGTCGAGGACATCCTTCAGCGCGCGCTGGCCCGGCATTTCTTCCGCGCGCGGGTGGTTCCCGGTGCGCACGACCGCATCACTGGGCTCGAGCATCTCGACAAGGTGATCGACATCGACCAGACGCCGATCGGTCGCACGCCGCGCTCGAATCCAGCGACCTATACGGGCCTCTTCACGCCGATCCGCGAACTCTTCGCCGAGATGCCCGAGGCGAAGCTGCGCGGCTACGGGCCTGGGCGTTTCTCGTTCAATGTGAAGGGAGGGCGCTGCGAGGCCTGTCAGGGCGACGGATTGGTGAAGATCGAGATGCACTTCCTCCCCGACGTGTACGTCACCTGCGAGCAGTGCCGCGGCAAGCGATACAATCGCGAAACGCTGGACGTGAAGTTCCGCGGGATGAGCATCACCGAGGTGCTCGACCTGACGGTGGAGGACGCGATGCAGCACTTCGAGAACCAACCGCGCATTCACCACAAGCTTGTCACGCTCAACGACGTGGGCTTGGGCTACATCCACCTCGGCCAGAGCGCGACGACCCTCTCCGGCGGCGAGGCGCAGCGGGTGAAGCTCGCGACCGAGCTCTCGAAGCGCGACACCGGTCGGACGCTCTACATCCTCGACGAGCCGACCACCGGTCTCCACTTCGAGGATGTGCGCGTTCTGCTCGAAGTGCTGCACAAACTCGTCGAGAAGGGGAACAGCGTGCTCGTGATCGAGCACAATCTCGACGTGATCAAGACTGCGGATTGGATCGTGGACTTGGGGCCCGAGGGCGGGGCCGGCGGTGGCACCATCGTCGCACAGGGGACGCCCGAGCAGGTCGCGAAGGTCAGCGCGTCGCACACCGGGCGGTATCTCAAGAAGGTGCTTGGAGGCTGAGTCTCGCTCCTGGACCAACGGCGCCTGCATTCACCACCGAGAGCACAGAGGGCACCGGGAACAGCAAGGGCAACTGATCGGGGGAACGACAGCGCCCGAGAGAATTCGGCGACGCCGAGGGGGAACTCGCGGTGAGTGACCCCGGTTGGGCTGTTGCCGTTCTCAGTACTCTCTGTGTCCTCTGTGGTAACTGCAGTTCGCTAGCTTTGACCGACAATGGTCAGCATCCTCGACATCATCGGCCCCGTGATGGTCGGCCCCTCCTCCAGTCACACGGCGGGAGCGTGCCGGCTCGGCCTGATCGCCCGCGATCTGGTCGCCGGCACGCCCGAGTCCGCACTCATCGAGCTCCACGGCTCCTTCGCCCGCACCGGAGAGGGTCACGGCACCGACAAGGCGATCGTCGGCGGTCTTCTCGGCTTCCGCCCCGACAACGAGCGGTTGCGCGACGCGCTCGTGATCATGGAGAAGGAGGGGTTGGCCTACCGCTTCGAGAAGACCACGCTCGGCGACGAACCCGAGGTCCACCCGAACTCGGTGCGCATCACGGTCAAGCGCGCACATCGCGAGCACGTGATGCTCGGCGCCTCCCTCGGCGCCGGTCGCATCAAGGTCAGCCGGATCGACGGCTACCCGGTCGAGGTCGATGGCTCGCATCACACGATCGTGATGGTCGCCGAGGACGTCAAAGGCTCGATCGCGCGGATCGCTGGGCTCTTGAGCGAAGCCGGTGTCAACATCGCGACGCTGCGCCTCACGCGGAAACACCGCGGCGGCGACGCCTTCATGGTGATCGAACTGGACGACGTGCCGGGGGACGACGTGGGTCACGCGCTCCGCGCGCTCCCCTGGGTGCGATGGACCCATCGCATCGCGAAGGTCGGCGGCTGATGTATCACGCGCTACACGATGCCATCCGCGACGCCGAAGCCCGTGGCGCGACGCTCGCCACCGTCGCCCTCGAGATCGAGTCACGTGACCAGGGCCGCGA
>JANPCH010000167.1:0-2409 GCA_031430835.1 Gemmatimonadaceae bacterium | reverse complement strand
GCCGGGGATCAATCCGAGCTTCGCCTCGGGGAAGGCGAACTTGGCCTGCGTACTCGCGACCCGGATGTGACAGGCGAGGGCGAGTTCGAGTCCGCCGCCGAGCGCGAAACCATTCACGGCCGCGATCACTGGCTTCGAGAGTCGTTCGATCCGTGTGAAGACCGCCGAGCCGAAGGCGGAGGTCGCTTCGAGTCCAGCCGGTGTCGCCGCCGCCTCGGCGACCTCGACGATGTCGGCGCCGGCGACGAAGGCGCGGCCCGCACCGGTAAGGATGATCGCGCCGACCGCTTCGCGGCTCGCGAGCTCGGTGAACATACAATCGAGCTCGGCGATCACCTGCTTGTTCAGCGCGTTGAGCTTGTCCTGGCGGTCGATCGTCACGACGGCGACGCGGTCGGCGATATCGACGCGGAGGAACTCGTAGGTCTCGGGCATCGTGACTCGGGGTTTCCTGTTCCGTCGGCTGGAGCGGACCACTGTCAATCTATACGTTACCCGAATGGAACCCCTCGATCCCCCCGTCCTCGTCGTCGGCTGGTCGGCCGCGGGGGATTTGCGGATCCTCGACCAGCGACTCCTCCCCGAGCGGGTCGAGCACCGGGACCTTCGGACGCTCTCCGAGGTGGCGGAGGCGATCCGGACGATGGCGGTGCGCGGAGCCCCGGCGATCGGGGTCGCAGCGGCGATCGGATTGGCCGCATCGACGCGTGGCGCTTCGGTAGCGGAGATCGAACGCGGAGCGCGCACGCTCCGCGCGACGAGGCCCACTGCGGTGAATCTCGGGTGGGCGTTGGACCGGATGGTCGTCGCGGCGCACGCCGCGGCGGAGGGGACGATCGAGAACGCGCTACGCGCCGAGGCCGAACGGATCCACTCAGAGGACATCGCGATGTGCCGCGCGATCGGAGAGAGGGGCGTGTCACTTCTGAAGGACGGGATGCGGATCCTCACGCACTGCAACGCCGGTGCGCTTGCGACGAGCGGGATCGGCACAGCGCTGGCGCCGGTGTATCTCGCTCACGCCCGCGGGATGAAGCTCGAGATGTTCGCCGACGAGACACGGCCCTTGATGCAGGGGGCGCGGCTCACGGCGTGGGAACTCACGAAGGCGGGGATCCCGGTGACGGTGCTCACCGATGGGATGGCCGGGAGCCTGATGGCCGCGGGGAAGGTGGATCTCGTGATCGTCGGCGCCGACCGGATCGCGGCGAATGGCGATGTAGCGAACAAGATCGGCACCTATTCGCTCGCCGTACTCGCGAAGCACCACCGGATCCCCTTCGTGGTCGCGGCGCCCTGGAGTTCGGTGGACGTCGCGACGCCCGACGGGCCGGCGATCCCGATCGAGATGCGTGACGCATCGGAGGTGACGCACGTGGGCGGCGCGCGTGTGGCGGCGGCCGGCGCGACGGTGCTCAACCCCGCCTTCGACATCACGCCGCATACGTTGATCCATCGCATCGTGACCGACCGCGGGATCTTCTCGCCGCCCTTCCTGCTCGCGCCCGGCGCGGGCTCCTTTCCTCCTCCTCCCTGAGCCGCGTGCGCCACGTCCTCGCCCTCGACCAGGGCACCACGAGTTCCCGCGCGCTCGTCGTCGCGGCCGATGGTCGCGTGGTAGGCCGCGGCCAGCACGAGCTGCGCCAACATTTCCCGCAACCGGGGTGGGTCGAGCACGACGCCGAGGAGATCTTCGCCGACACCGTGGCGGCGGCGCGTGAGGCGATCGCGCAAGCTGGTGTCGTGCCCGACGCGATCGGGATCACCAATCAGCGCGAGACGATCGTCGTCTGGGACCGCGCGACGGGGCGGCCGATCGACCGGGCGATCGTGTGGCAGGACCGGAGAACCTCAGCACGCTGTGCGGAGATCCGCGCGGCGGGGCAGGCCGATGCGATCTACCGAGCGACGGGGCTCGTACCCGACCCCTACTTCTCGGCCACCAAACTCGAGTGGTTGCTCAAGCACAAGGCCGCGGCGTCGCAGGTGCCGGTCGCGCGGCTCATCGCGGGGACGATCGATTCGTGGCTGATCTGGAAGTTGACGAATGGGGTCGTGCACGCGACCGACCCGACGAATGCGTCGCGGACGATGCTCTACGACATCAACACGATGCAGTGGAGTCCCCAGTTGCTCGCAATGTTCGGCGTGAATGCGGCGATGCTGCCTGACGTGCGCGCGTCGTCGGGGGACTTCGGGATCAGCGCCAGGGAACACCTGGGGCAGGCGATCCCGATCCGCGGTGCTGCTGGCGACCAGCAGGCGGCGCTCTTCGGGCAGGGATGCTGGAGCGCGGGGCAGAGCAAGAACACTTATGGCACCGGTGCGTTCCTGCTCTTCCAAGCCGGCGCGACTCGCCCGCCCGGTGGGCAGGGGATCCTCACGACGATCGCCTGCGACGCAAAGGGG
>JANPCH010000166.1:0-43970 GCA_031430835.1 Gemmatimonadaceae bacterium | reverse complement strand
CGTCCATTCGCTGCACGGCTATTTCCTGCGGCCCGGGGACGTGCGCCACACAATCGAATACGCTGTCGAGGAGCTACGCGATGGGCGCAGCTTCGCAACCCGCCGGGTCAGGGCGGAACAGCACGGCAAGCTGCTCTTTGAGATGTTGTGCTCTGCCAGCACCGGAGAGGCGGGGCCGAACCCAAGGTAGCCCCCCCGCTTGCTGCATCATCCGCCGTTTGCCCCCTAGTGCGACGTTGCGGCCTCGGCCGCAGGAGCCTTGTCCGGCTTCAGGTAGGTCGCCTTGTGGATCGAGTACGCGGTGACGTTCGCGACGATGGCGAGCACGATGATCGCGGCAGCGAAGCCCCAACCGAGGCGCGTCGGATCGTATGCTTCGGTCTTGCCACTCATTCGCGCGCTCCGTCGGTTCGGGGGGACGGGGAATCCTAATCTCCACGGTACCCGTGCCGCCACTGGCCCGGCCCGCATCGCCGCCCTTGATTCAGAGCGATGCGAGATGCGCGACGCCCCCCGTCACCGTCCCCGGAAACGATCAAGGTCCCGGCGGTCGCGCTTGGTCGGGCGCCCCTTCTCCGGATCGATCGCCGGTGCGGCCTTGGTGAGCTGCCAGTGCAGCCGCTCTCGCGTGGTGCGGGACGCCTCGGTCTCGGTGTAGAGTCGCGCCGCCTCGGGCGCACTGCCGCGCCGTTCGGCGGTGCCGTGTACGAGGACGATGTGCTCGTAGGGGCCGAGTCGCACGCGGACTTCATCACCGGGGCGCACGGGTTTCGCGGGTTTCGCCCGGTCGCCATTCACGGCGACCTTTCCGCCATCGACCGCCTCGCTCGCCAGCGATCGCGTCTTGAAGAAGCGCGCCGCCCAGAGCCACTTGTCGAGGCGGACCGGATCGAGGCTGAGTGGACGGTCCACAGCGGCGCGCGGCATAGGCGGAAGTTAATGCGCTCGGTCCTCCTGACACTCTTCGTATTCGCGGTCGCGGCCTGTGGCGCCGAGGACCGGACCAGTCGCGAACAGGCCGTCGCGCGAACGGAGCTGGCGCGTGCAGAGACGGTGGCGACCGCCGCAGCGTTGATCCCATCGACCGGGCTCTGGACGGAGGCGCATCTCACCGAGCGACTCGTGCGGGCGGGCGTGGCCCCGCGCCCGATGGTCGATCCCCCGGCCGGACTCGAGTGGATGCGACAGCGACCCTTCGCCTTCCACGCCGGCGGAGGGACAGTAGTCGCGTGGATCTACGCCGACAGCATCGAGCGCAAGGCGGTCACCGATTCGCTGGATCCGTCGACCGCGGCGCCGGCTGGTCGCACGCCGCCCTTCGAAGGGTCCGTCGTACTGGTCGTCCAGAACAACCTCGCCGCCGTCGTCACCGGTGGAAGCGAGCAGAATCAGGAGCGGATCGCCCTCGCCCTGCAGGGCGGCCTTCCGGTGACCGTCGCCCCTGCGGGCGCTGGCACTCGGCGGACGCCGTAGCAGTACAATTGGGTCGGAGTCGTCCGCACTTCCCTGCTGCATTCACCCGCCGTCCCATCATCGAGGTATTGCGTGCGTGTCCCCCAGCTGTGGGGTCTTCGGACCTCGAGCGTCACGGCGTTCCTGTTCGCGGTGGCGTCGACCCTTGGCGGGCAGTCACTGCCGACTCCGCACCAGCTCGCGGCGCGCCACGACTCGCTGATGGGCGGGCGTCAGGCTCTCGAGGCGCACAAGAGCGTGCACGTCACGGGGACCTTCGCCATTCCGGCGATGGGGATGGACGCACCGATGGAGATCCTGAAGGTCAAGCCGAACAAGCTCTTCACGCGGACCGCGCTCGGACCGGCGGGAGAGGTCCTTTCCGGCTACGACGGCAAGAACGCGTGGGCCGTGCAGCCTGGTCAGGCGCCGATGCTCCTCACCGGGGCGCAGGCCGAACAGCTCACCGAGCAGGCGGACTTCTACGGCTCCCTCCCCGACTATGGGAAGTACGCGAAGGTCGAGACCCTCGACGAGTCGGACTTCGAGGGGAAGCGGTCCTACCGGGTGCAACTCACGCGAGCGAACGGCGACGTGATTCACGAGTACTACGAGGTCGCCACCGGGCTTCGGATCGGCGGCGCCAGCTCGGTCGAGACGCCTCAGGGGAAGGTCGACGTCAAGTCGATCGTCTCCGAGTACAAGGAGTTCGGCGGAGTGCGCTTCGCGACGAAGGTCATCACGCGCAATCCGCAGTTCGAGATCATCCTCACGATCACCAGCGTCGTGTTCGACACCCTCGACGAATCCGCGGTCGCCCCGCCGGACGCCGTCAAGACGCTGATCAAGCCCTGAGCCGCGACGCGCTCACTCATCCTCTACCGACCCCACGATGCGAACCTCGATCCGACACGCTGCGCTCCTCCTCGTTCTGGCCGCTCCCGCACTCGCCGCGCAACAACAGGCGCCGCCGACGCACGACACCCACGCACAGTCCGCGAAGCCGAAGCTCGATGCCGAGCTCGCGGAGCACTTCAGGGGGATCGCGCTCACCGACGAGCAGGTGCAGCGGATCACGGAGATCAAGATGCGCCACCACGCGGCGATGGACGCGGTGAAGAAGGCGGCGAAGGACCCCAACGACGCGGCGACGAAAGCGGCCCTGCAGCGGCACATGGATGCCGAGCACGCCGAGTTCAAGGCGCTCCTGTCGGCTGCCCACGCGAAGCGTCTCGAGGAGAACATGATGATGCACCACAAGGCGGCGCCGATGATGGAGCACGGCGGGATGAAGCACACGCCAGCGACCCGGAAGCCGCGGTGACTCGCCTGCGGCTGGTCGGGCTCGCCGTCGCCGGGTCGCTCGCCTTCTCGGCGCTCGGGGCGCAGTCTGCGGTCCCGGGAACCGAGGATCCGAATCCGATCAACTTCTCGATCCCGCTCGCGCTGCAGATCGGCCTGCCGCAGGGAGAGTTCGCGGACAACGTTGCGCTGGCCGGAGGCGTCGGCGGCGCCGGGCTCTGGCACGCCACGCCCTGGTTCGGGCTGCGTCTTGAACTCGGCGTGATGATCTACGGTTCCGAGACCCGGCGTGTCCCGCTCGGCGGCGGTGCACTCGGGTTGATCAACGTCGATGTCACGACGACCAACACGATCTTCGGCGGCGGGATCGGTGCACAGCTCGGTGTCCCGGGCCGGCGGATCACGCCCTACCTCGGCGGGACGATCGGATTCTCCGCGTTCACCACCTCATCCAGCGTCGAGGGCTCGAACAGCGATGCAGAACCCTTCGCGAGCGCGACCAACTCGAGTGACGGGGTCTTCGCCAAGACCGCACTCGCCGGTCTCTACATTCCCCTCGCGCGCGGGGCGGCGACGCTCGACCTCGGGATCCGCTACAACTGGAACGGGGAGCGCGTCCGCTACCTCACGCAGGGAGACATCATCGAGGACGTGAACGGCGACATCATCCTCACGCCGCGGGAGACACGGGCCGACCTGCTGACGATCGGGATCGGCGTGGCTATCCGGCCCACGATCCCCCGGCGCTGACCGGCAGCGAGACGCTTAGGACTCGCCTCGATCACGGCGGTCCCGCTTGACTGCGGACCGCCGCTTCTTCGAGTCGAGTCGTTTCTCCTTCGACGCGCGCGTCGGGCGCGTCTTGCGCCGCGACTTCGGCACGATCAGCGCCGCGCGCACGACGGTCGCGAGGCGATCGAGCACGCGTTCCCGATTCTGCGCCTGACTGCGCGTCTCCGCCGAGACGAGGCGGAGTGATCCGCTCGTGTCGAGCCGCGAGGCGAGCTTCTCCAACAGCCGTGCGCGTTCGGACTCGAGGAGGGCGCGAGACTCCTGCACATTCCACTCGACCTCGACTCTGGTCGATGAGGTATTCACGTGCTGGCCCCCCGGGCCGCCGGCGCGGGTGGCGCTCAACTGCAGCTCGGTCAGCGGGATCCGCACGCGTCCATTGATGCGGAGTCCGGAGCGATCGTCGTCAGATCGTGTCATCGGGCCTCGCGGGCATTGCAGAATGCCACGACGTTCGTCTCATTCAAGTCATTGCGGAATGCAACAGCGAGAGGAGCCTTGGCACGTTCGTTGAGCAGCGGAAGCGTCGATCGGTATCGCGCGGTCCTGGATCCTCGCCGTCTCCTGCGATGGATCTACCTCGGGCGCATCAGCGTCGCGACGGCGAGTTTCGCCTCGGCGCTCCTGGTCAGCCTGACCCAGGATCCCGCGAGCACGCTCATCGCCACGGTGATGTTCGTGACATCGATGGGCCTCACCGGCCTCTCCTTCGTTCGCACCGAAGTTAACCGCCAGACGCCGGGACCGGGCTTCCTCTACGCGCAGTTCGTCCACGACCTCGTGTTGATCACGTCGGTCGTCCACCTCACCGGGGGCGTCGAGTCGCCCTTCTCGGCGCTCTACATCCTCGTCATGGCGGCGGCGGCGCTCTTGCTGCCGATCGGGAGCACGATGCTCCTGGCGATGCTCGGGAGCGCGCTCTACGTCGGTGACGCGGTGCTCGTGAGTCAGGGGACACTGACGGTCGCACTCGTCCTCCAGCTCATCGTCTTCACGCTCGTTGCCCTCGGCACCGGTTACATCGCGGCGCGACTGCAGGAGGCAGGCGAGGGCCGCGCCCGGCTGCAGGCTGAGCTCGCGCGGATGCAACTCCGTGCCGCCGACATCCTCGATAACATCCGTGCGGGGATCGTGACGGTGGATGAGGCGGGACGCCTCCTCTACGCGAATCCTGGCGCCGAGTCGCTACTCGGCAGTGCGATCACCGAGCGGGTGGGGATGCGGGTCGTCGAATTGCTCCGCTCCTCGGCGCCCGGCGTGGCTGACGCGCTTGACGCGCACCGCGAGGCCGGTCGCGTGAGCAACCGCAGCGAAGGGCTCCTCCTTCGCGATGGGCGCGCCATCCCGTTGGGCATCACGACCACGTCGGTGAGCGGCGATCTGAGCCAGGAGGGGAGCGCGACGACCGCGATCTTCCAGGACATCTCGGACCAGAAGCGGATCGAGGCGCTGAACTTGCGCGCCCAGCGGCTCGAGGCGGTGGCGGAGCTCAGCGCCTCGCTCGCCCACGAGATCAAGAATCCGCTTGCGAGCATCCAGAGTGCGGTTGAGCAGATGTCGCGCCGCCCCGCCGCCTCGCCCGACGAGCGGACGCTCGGCGCGCTGATCGTGCGCGAGTCCGACCGACTCTCGCGCCTCCTCTCGGAGTTCCTCGACTTCGCGCGAGTGACGGTGGCCCGTCGCGCCACCCTCGACCTGCGCGCGATGGTCCAGGGTGCGGCGACGCTGGCCGGCACCCATCCCGACCGCGGGGAGCAGATGCGCCTGACGCTCGCCCTGCCTCCGGATCCACTGACGGTCGAAGGAGACGAGGACCTCCTGCACCGAGCCTTCTTCAACCTGATGTTGAACGCGATCCAGGCATCACCGGCGACCGGCGAGGTGCACGTCGTGCTCCGCCGGCTGCGGGAATCCGAAACGCCACCGGGCCTGCCATTCCGTGGTGACGCGAACTCGGTCGAGATCCGCGACTCAGGGCGGGGCATCCCGGCCGATATCCGGGACCGGCTCTTCGAGCCCTTCACCACCACAAAGGTCGGCGGCACCGGGCTCGGTCTTGCGATCGTTCACCGCGCGATCGAGGCCCATCGCGGTGTCATCCTCGTGGACAGCGATACCGCCGGCACCCGCTTCACCGTGCTCTTACCCGACTATCTCCCGCCGTCCGGAGTCCCGGTATGACCGATCGCACGACACCGCCCACGGTTCTCGTCGTCGACGACGAGTCGGGGATCCTCCAGACGCTGGAGATCCTGCTCCGCGCGGAGGGATTCGCGCCACACGTGGCGCAGGGCGGCAAGGCCGCGCTCGAGAGGATCCCACAACTCTCGCCGGACATCGTGCTCAGCGACGTGCGGATGCCGGGCGTCGGTGGCGTCGAAGTGCTGGCCGCGGCTCGTGCGCACGACCCCGATGTGCCGGTGATCCTGATGACGGCGCAGGCGACACTGCAGACGGCGATGCAGGCGGTGAACTCGGGCGCCTTCTACTACATCCAGAAACCGTTCCGCAACGACGAGCTCGTCGCGATCCTCCGCCGGGCCGCGGAACACCGGCAGTTGCGGGTCGAGAACACCTCGCTCAAGAAGGAGATCCGCCGACGCGAGCGGCGGGCCGCCGGTTCGCCGATCGGGAACAACCGCGCCTGGCTCGAGGTGCTGCGGCTCGCCGAGGCGGTCGCGCCGACCGATTCGACCGTGCTGATCACCGGGGAGTCCGGCACGGGCAAGGAAGTGGTCGCGCGCTACATCCATGATCTTTCGAACCGCGCCGACGCGACGTTCAACTCGATCAACTGCGGTGCGCTCCCCGAGGGCCTGCTCGAGAGCGAGCTCTTCGGGCACGTGAAGGGCTCCTTCACCGGAGCGGTGAAGGACAAGGAAGGCCTCTTCACCGCGGCAGCAGGCGGGACCTTCTTCCTCGACGAGATCGGCGAGACGACGCCCGCCACGCAAGTGAAGCTCTTGCGCGTACTGCAGCATCGCGAAGTGATCCCGGTCGGCGCGACCGATCCGCAGCCGATCGACACGCGGATCATCGCCGCGACCAACCGCGACCTCGAAGAGGAGATCAAGCGCGGGGGCTTTCGCCGCGATCTCTTTTATCGGTTGAACGTCATTGCGGTGCACCTCCCGCCACTCCGCGACCGCCGCGACGACATCCTGCTCCTCGCCGAGAGCTTCCTCCAGCGCGCCGGCGAACTGCGCGGGGAACAGCCCAAGCGGCTTGGCGACGATGCCGCCGAGGCACTGCAGGCGTACCAGTGGCCGGGCAACGTCCGTGAACTCGAGAACGCCCTCGAGCGGGCGGTGATCCTCTCCTCGGGGACTACGATCGGGATCGGCGCACTCCCGGAACGCGTGACCGAGCGCCGGAGCGAACCGCTCGTCGCCGATCGGACGACGCCGAATCCGACGCTCGAGACGATCGAGAAGGCCTACATCCTCTGGGTGCTGCAGAGTGAGGCGGGGAACAAGACGCGCGCGGCGGAGGTGCTGGGGATCGATCCCTCCACGCTGCACCGCAAACTGGCCCGCTACGGAGTGGACGCGTGATCGATCGGCGGGCGCCCTGGATCGCCGCTCTCGTCGCCCTCGTCGCGGCTCTCGCCACGATGACCTCCGATCCGATCGGGGGCTTCAATGACGATGGACTCTACCTCCTGATGGCGAAGGCACTCGCCGGCGGGCAGGGGTTCGTGTATCCGCACCTCCCCGGCTTGCCGCCGGCGATCCACTATCCGCCAGTCTGGCCGTTGATCCTCGCGGCCGCGTGGAAGGTCGGTCCCGAGTTCCCAGGCAACCTCGCGTGGTTCAAACTGATCAACCCGATCGTGCTCGCGGCGGCCGCTGCCGGCGCCGTCGTCCTCGGTCGTCGGCTCCTCGGTCTGTCGAGCTGGGTGGCGCTCGGGGCTGTCGTCGCGGCGACCATCACGGTGCCGGTCCTGCTCCTCACGAACCTCCTCCTCTCGGAACCGCTCTTCCTCGCGCTGCTGCCCCCGACGCTCCTCGTCGGTGAGCGACTCGTGCGCGACGGTGGGGCGCGCCGCGCGATCGCGGGGGCGGCCCTCGTCGCGCTGCTCGTGCTTGTCCGCACGCTGGGCGGCGTGGTGATCGTCGCCGAGGCACTGCTGCTCGCTCGTGCGCGACGCTGGCGCGAGCTCGCGATCTACCTGGGTGTCGCGACGCTCTTGCTCCTGCCCTGGCAGCTCTACGTGTGGCGGGCGACGCCCGGCTTCCCGGTCGAGTTGAAGGGATCGTATGGACCATATCTCGAGTGGGTGGCGGACGGCTACCGGAGTGGCGGTCTGTCGTTCCTGGGCGCGGTGGTCGCGAAGAACCTCGCGGACACGTGGACGATGATCGGCGTCTTCACCTCGCCACTCGTCGGGGGTACGACGCGCCACGGGATGGCGGCGCTCGCGACCCTCATCTTCGCTGTCGGATTGGTCGTCGCCGCGCGCCGCGACCGTGCCCCCGTCACCGCACTGGCCATCGCCGGCTACCTTGGCGTGGTGATCGCCTGGCCCTTCTGGGTGGATCGATTCCTCTGGGTGATCTGGCCGCTGGTCGTCCTGCTCAGCGTCGCCGGTGTGGTGACCCTTGCCGAGGAGTGGCGCGCGCGTGGTCGGACGCGCGCGGCCCGCACGGCGTTCGCTCTCCTGGCGATCGTCGTGGTCGGCCACACCGTCTACAACGCCCGCGGACTCGCGCGAGGCTGGGCCACCAGCGCCTCGCGCAACCAGACCGGCGCCGGGATCCTCCTCGCGCGGCAGGTGAACCAGGACCGCTCGCTCGACGGAAAGCTCCTCGCTGCCGAGCTCGCACCGATGCTCGCGATCTATACCGGCGAACGCGTGCTCCCGGTCGAGATCCTCGCGCCGCGTGATCACGTGGTGGAGAAGACCGCCGCGGAACACGTCGACGAGCTCGAACGGATCGACCGCCGCTTCCGCCCCGAGGCCTACCTGGTGATGCACGCCGGTCCCTTCTACCCGGCGCTCCTCGCCGCGCACCTCGACAGCGGTCGGGTGCTCATCGACGTCTCACCCCGCGGCGCGCCCGCGCGCACCCTCAAGGTCCAACGCTGATGCCCCTCACGCCCGCCTCCACCACCGCCGCACCGCGCGTGCGCGGCCGCACGCCGCTTCCGGTCGCCGATCTCGTGCTTTCGGTGCTCATCCCTGTCTACAACGAGCGCAGCACGATCGACCGCATCCTCGACGAGGTGCACTCGGTGCCGGTCCGGAAACAGGTGGTCTGCGTCGACGACTGCTCCACCGACGGCACGCGGGAGCGACTCGTCGAACTCAAGGCGGCCGGGCGGATCGACGTGCTCGAACTGCATCCGGTGAATCGCGGCAAGGGCGCGGCGATCCGCACGGCGCTCGCGGCGAGCACCGGGAACGTCGTGATCGTGCAGGACGCCGACCTCGAATACGATCCCGCCGACTGGCCGATCCTCCTCGAGCCGATCATCGACGGGCGGGCCGACGCGGTGTTCGGCAGTCGCTTCCTCGGTGGCACGCACCGCGTGCTCTACTTCTGGCACTCGGTCGGCAACAACGCGCTCACGACCTTCAGCAACATGCTGACCAACCTCAACCTGACCGACATGGAGACGTGCTACAAGGCGATCCGGGGCGATCTCGCCCGGTCCCTACGGCTGACCTCCGACCGGTTCGGATTCGAGCCGGAGGTGACGGCGCGGCTCGCGAGGTCCAAGTCCCGCATCTATGAGGTGCCGATCTCCTACTCCGGCCGCACCTACGCCGAGGGGAAGAAGATCGGGTGGCGCGACGGCGTCGCTGCGATCTGGCACGTCCTCCGATTCAACCTCCTCTCCTGATGCTGCCGCGCGCCCGCGCCGCCTTCGCGGCGCGCCCGCTGGCCTGGGGGATCGCGCTCGTCGTTGCCGCGGCGCTCACGTCGTCGGTGAGCGGACTGGGGAACGGCTTCGCGTACGACGACATCCCGATCCTCGTCGAGAATCCGATGGTCGGCTCGCTCCACTCGCCGGCCGAGTATCTCGCGGATTCATACTGGGGCCCCTCGCGCGGCAACTCACTCTACCGGCCGGTCACGATCGCGGCGTTCAGCCTCGAGTGGGCGATTGGCGGCGGATCGCCGCTGCCCTTCCATATCGCGAACGTGCTCCTGTACGTCGTCGCCGCGGTCGTGGTGCTCCTGTTGCTGCGCCTCCTACTCCCCCCCGGGCCGGCGCTCGCCGGCGGAGTGGCGTGGGCGGTGCATCCGGTGCACGTCGAAGCCGTGGCGAACGTCGTCGGCCAGTCCGAGATGCTCGCGGCGATCCCGATGCTCGTTGCGGTGCTGCTCTTCATTCGCGGGCGGCGCGCCGGGCGGCTTACACCGGGTACGGTGGCGACCATCCTCGGGTGCTACGTGCTCGCGCTGCTCAGCAAGGAGCACGGCATCGTCCTCCCGGCCCTGCTCGTTGCGGCCGAGATTCTCGTGCGCAGCGAGCCGGAGGGAATGCCGGAACAGGTTCGCGCTCCGGCGCCCTGGTTCCTCGTCCGTGGGATCCTCCTCGTCACGTTCGTCTACCTCGTCGCGCGACTCAGTATCCTCGAAGGGTTCGCCGGGGATACCCCGCATCCCGCGATCACGGACATTGGTGGAGGGGCGCGGCGATGGGTGATGCTGGCGCTGGTGCCGGAGTTCGCTCGGCTGCTCTGGTGGCCGGCGCGCCTATACGCCGACTACTCTCCGAACGCGATCCCATTCGCTCCGGTGCCGGGCCTCGTCCATCTCCTCGGAGTCGCGTGGCTCGCGTTCTACGCCCTCGCGCTTGGCTGGGCCTGGCGGCGCGACCGCGTCGTGACATTCGCTCTTCTCTGGCTCCCGGTAACGCTCGGACCGGTCTCCAACGTCCTCGTCCCCACCGGGGTGTTGATCGCCGAGCGCACGCTCTTCCTGCCGAGTGTGGCGGTGGCGATCCTGGTCGGCGTGCTAGTGGTTCGGCTCGCGCCGCGGCTCGCGGCAGTGCCGACCCGCTGGGTCCGTGTCGCGGCGGTGAGCGCCGCGATCTTCGTCCTCGTGGCCGGCGCGGCGCGCAGCGTCAGCCGTCAACTGGTCTGGGAGGACAACGCGACGCTCTTCTCGACGACGGTGGTCGAGGCGCCGAACAACTTCCGCGCTCATCATGCGCTCGGTGAGTTATTCGGCGGCGCTGGTGCCTGGCGGCGTGCCGAGGAACACCTGCGCATCGCGGACTCGCTCTTCCCCGGATACGATCTGATCGAACTCTCGCTCGCGCGCGTCCTGCATTTCGACGATCGGTGCCCGGACGCGCTCGTGCTGTACGATGCCGTGCTCGCGAAGCGGAAGGACGCCGAGATCGCGAGCATTGGTCGCGCCGCCTGCCTCCTCGAGTCGAGGCGGCTCTCCGAAGCGCGCGCCGCCGCGGTCGAAGGGATCGCACGCGGACGGTCAGTCGGTCCATTCGGGATGCTGCTCCAGAAGGCCGAGTCGTCTCTGGTCGCCAACGATACAGTGGACAACCGGAATCGGTGGTTCTTGGCCGGCGCCCCGGTTTCCAAGTCGAATGCGCGGCTCAAGGTGCCGGTCCTCTTCCAGCGTCCGGCCGGGGTTCGGAAGGGACGCAGAATGCCAGAATCACCGCCCAAACCGCCTTGACGCAGGTGCCGTGACCTTGACCCACCGGTGCAAGTCATTGTAGCGCCGCATGTTGCCGGACCTTCCGTCGGTGGCAGGGTTCTTGCCTTAATGGTCCGCAGCGGTACCCCCGTGCCCGATCCCTCTTCACCCGTGGAGCAATCCAAATGAGCAACAAGAAGGGTTTCACCCTGATCGAGCTTCTGATCGTCGTCGTGATCATCGGCATCTTGGCCGCGATCGCGATCCCGAAGTTCGCGAACACGAAGGAGAAGGCGTACCTCACCGCGATGAAGTCCGACCTCCGCAACCTCGTGACCGCTGAAGAGGCGTATTTCGCCGAGTGGGCGACGTACACCGGCTCGCTCTCGTCGAACCAGTACCGCAACTCGACCGGCGTGACCCTCGGCACCGTGACCCCGACGACTGGTGGGTTCTCCGCCAGCGTGACGTATCCGGGTGGCACGACCAAGTCCTGCCAGATCACAGTTGGCTCGGGTTCAAAGGACGGCGAGCCAGTTTGCGATCCGTGATCGACGAAGTCTGTTAGCTGACTGATAGGGCCGCGGGCCGGGCGATCATCGCCTGGCCCGCGGTGCATTCAGGGATGTCCTGTTTCGCTTACGAGGCGAACAGGATGATGTCGGTGCCTCGCGGGTGCCGATGCATCCTCCCCAAATGGACGCACGCCGTGGGGTCTCCCTCGCCGAAGTGATGGTGGCTACCGTGCTCCTGGCGGTCGGCGTCAGCGGTTGTGTTGCGGCGCTCCTCGGTGCCGCCCGGCTCCGTCTCGAATCGTCGGCACGCGAGGATGTGGTGGACGCGGTCGACCGGCGGCTTGGTTGGTTCGAGGCCGCCGGATGCGGGAGCGGCGACACCGTCATCGTCACACTCGGTGAGATCGAAGGACGATGGATGGTCACGCGCACGGACTCTTCGGCCCTGCTCGACGGTCGCGAGCAGCGCCGTCTGGCCTCACGCGTCGTCCGATTCCCACTGCGCACTCGGCGGGAGTGCCGATGATGCGTCGCCGCGGGCACCTGCTCGCCGAGGCGCTCTGCGCCCTCGCGCTCACCGGGATCCTGGCAGCCGCTGCCGCGGCGACGCTGAGCGGCACGCGTAGCGCGATCCGGCGGGCGGACGAGCGGGCATCTGCGGAGCGGACGGCCCGCGAGGCACTCGCGGTGACGGCGGCGATGCTGCGCACTGCGGACTCGGTGATCATCCTCGGGGACACCGCCCTCGAGTTCTCGATGACATTCGGGGTCGCGGTCATCTGTGCAGCCGATTCGGCGCTGTACTTCCCGCCGACGCGCCTGAGCGTCGGGAGACCGATGAGCGTGTGGATCCAGCCCCCGGAAGTCGGGGACGCGCTCTCCGCCCTCGTATTCGACTCGTTGTCATCAAGCTGGCGCTGGAAGGATGAGGAGGTCGATGGCGTCGCGTCGGTCTCCATCGTGGCGCCCTGCGACGTCGCGAATGGCTGGGTCCCCGCTGGTGACGGCGCGGCGCGACTCACGCGGCTGGTCCTGCGCACTCCGTTGGATGGCGCCGTCACTGGAGCGGCGGTGAGGCTCTCCCGAAGGGGGCGACTCGCCCTCTATGTCGATGGCAAGGGGGATTGGATGCTCGGGTGGCGGCGCTGCGGGCTCGGGACCTGCGGGGTGATCCAGCCGATCGCCGGCCCATTGCGCACGCCGGGAGCCGGGGGCTTCCGTGTAGGAGCCGCAGCCGGCGGCGGCTGGACCATCTCGATCCGGGTTCCCGGGTCCGATCGCTCAGTGGAGACCAAGGTCCCGAGCGGCGATGCGCTCCGATAGGCGCGGGATCGTGCTCCCGGCGATCCTCTCGGTGATCCTCGCGATGGCCGCGCTCTCGACCCTCGCGCTCTTCGAGGCGGTGCAGGAGGCGCGTGTCGCCGGGCTCGCGCAGGACCGCGCCATCGCGCGTGCCGCAGCGATGGAAGGCGTCGCCTTTGTGTGGGCGCCGAGCGACCTCGTCGGGCTCTGCCTCCGGCCTCCCGTGGCGGAGATGGTGGAGAACCGTCCTGCGCTCTCGGGAGGGACCGTGCGCCTCTCATGGAGACACCTCGGTTCCGGATCGGTGCTCGCGGAGATCGAAGGCCGAGGATCCCGCGGCACGCGCCACCGCTACCGCGCCCACCTCAGGCCCGACTCCGCGGGGGGTTCGGCGGGGGTGTTCGGGTGCCCATCCGCGACCCGGCTCGAGCCTGCCGGAACGCGGTGGCTAGAGGGTCATCCGGAGGGCTGACTGGCGGCGGAAAGTGGCCTAGGGTGGCCTGTCGCCGTTACTTCCGGTCACCTCCACTCGTGTAGGAGCGGCAGAGACACGTTTCCGTGGTGCATTGACCCTGACCGGGCCCGCCCGCAACTTTGGCGACCCGAGCCTGTTCGTCTCGCTCGACGCACGAGAGCACCCCCAATGGCCCTTTTCGGACGCAAGAAGACAACCGTCGGACTTGACATCGGCTCTGGCCTCATCAAGGTGGCCGTGGTCGATCATTCGAAGTCCGCGCCGGAACTCGTCCGGGTGGCGATGACGCCGCTGCTCGCGGACGCGATCGTCGAGGGCGAGATCATGGACCCCGGCATCGTGGCTGACGCGATCACCGCAGCGCTCCAGGGCGCGGGGGTGACGACGAAGTCCGTCGTGACCGCCGTCGGCGGCCGCGACGTGATCATCAAGAAGATCCAGATCGAGCGGACCAAGGAACAACAGGCCCGCGAGCTGATGAGTTGGGAAGCGGAACAGCACGTGCCGTTCGATATGGAGTCGGTGGAACTGGACTTCCAGATCCTCGACCCCGAGGGCACCGACCAGATGATGAGCGTGCTCCTGGTCGCGGCGAAGCGCGAACTGATCGAGGCGAAGGTGCGGTTGCTCACCGACGCGGGGCTCTCCCCGACCGCGGTGGACGTCGACGCCTTCGCCCTGCACAACGCCTTCGAGCTGAACCATCCCGACGCGATGACCGGCATCGTGGCCTTGGTGAACGTCGGCCACGAAGTCACGAACATCAACATCGTCGAGCAGGGCGTCCCGATCCTCACGCGCGACCTGACGGTCGGAACACGCCGGTTCCGCGAGGATCTGCAGCGCGACCGCGGTCTCGGTGCCGAAGAGGCCGCTGGGCTCCTCCAAGGCTACGACCGCTCCGAACACCTCGACGCCGTCTTCGAGTCGCGCGGTGAGGAGATCGCGGTCGGGATCGAGCGGGCGGCGGCGTTCCTCGCCTCCTCGTCGCGTTCGGGGGCCCAGGTCAATGCGGTCTATGTCTGTGGCGGCGGTTCCCGCGCGCCCGGCTTGCTCGACGCACTCTCTTCGCGGCTGCGACTGACTGTCGCGGCGGCGAATCCGCTGGCGAATCTCGTGGTCCGTGACGGGGCGTTCGAATCGCTCGTCACCGACGAGGTGGCGCCCCTGATGATGCTCGCAATCGGTCTGGCCTTGCGCCAGCCGGCCTGACGCGGACGTCCAGATGATCGAGATCAATCTTCTCCCCGGTGCGCGCAAGAAGTCGCGTTCGTCCGGCGGCGGCTCGTCGCTCAACATCCGCGCCGCGCTCGGCAATCTCGTCGCGCGGTTCAAGGATCCTTGGCTGGGCGTCGCGGTCGGCGGCTTCGTGCTCGGCCTGCTCGCCGTCGGCGGCCTCTGGTTCTTCCAGGGTCGCACCGAAGCGCGACTGGTCGAACAGGAGCGCGTCGCGGTGCAGGACAGCGCACGGTTCGATGCGATCGTCAAGCAACGGATGGCGGCCGAAGCGCAGCGCGACTCGATCATGCGACAGATGACGGTGATCGCGGCGATCGATGGCGACCGCTTTGTCTGGGCGCACCTGATGGATGAGATCTCGCGGGCGCTGCCGACCTATACTTGGCTCATCTCGTTGGCCCAACAGGGTGCCGCGACCACGACGTCGGCCGATGCCGTCGCCGCCGGTACCGCGCCGTCGATCACGCTCCGGCTGATCGGCTATACCGTTGAGGCGCAGGCGATCACGGTCTTCATGCGCCAGCTCGAGGAGTCGGCGTTCATCGAAGGCATCACGATCATCTCCTCCGACGTCGCCGACGTCGAGGGGAAGACCGTCACCGAGTTCACGCTCGACATGAAGTATTCCAAGCCTGACCCGTCGATCCTGCGGACCGTCCCCCTTTCGGTGGCGGTGAGGTAACCCCATGGCCGGCTTGCCCACCAACACGCGTGACCAGCTGATGCTCCTCGTCGGCTTCCTTGGCCTCGTCGGTGCCGGGGCCTACTACATGTATCCCTACAGCACGAAGGCCGACCTGCTCACCGAGAAGATCGGGCACATCGAGCGGCTCGACGCCTCGAACCAGAAGGCGAAGGCCCTGATGGCCCGCGGGACCGTCCAGGAGTTGCAGGAGGAGACGACGCGCCTGCGGGAGAATCTCGCGCAGATGCGCACGCTCATCCCGACCGGGAATGAGGTGCCGGCGCTGATTGACCAGGTGATCGGAGCCGCCCGCCGGGCCGGACTCCAGTTCTCCAACTTCACCCCCGGCGGCAACGTGCAAGGGGAGCAGTTCGAGACGCAGCGCTACCAGATGTCGATGGATGGCAACTACAACCAGATCGGCGCCTTCCTCTCGGAGATCGGTTCGCTGCGCCGGATCGTCGTGCCGGTGAATGTCCGCCTCTCCCCGGTCACCGCGCAGCGGGCAGCGGGCCTTGATCCCTCGGAGCGGCTACTGCGCGCGAACTTCGACATCCAGACCTACATCGTCCGCGCAGCGCCTTCTGGAGGCTCGTCCCCGTGAGCCGTCAATCGATCATCCGACTCGGCGCCGTCGCCGGGGTCCTCTGGCTGGCCTCGGCGGTCGCCGGTGCCGCGCAACAGCCGGCCGGCGGCGCTCGCCGTCCGCCCGCGCAGGTGCCGATCGTCCAGTTCCCGACCGATTCCCAGGGGCGGATCATCTTCCGCCGCGAGGTCTTCAACTACCCGCGTGACGGGCGCCGCGATCCCTTCGCGTCGCTCATCGCGACGGGGGAGATCCGGCCGCTCTTCGCCGATCTCGAGATCGCCGTGATCATCGAGTCCGCCGATCCGCGGAACTCGGTCGCCACGCTGAAGGACGTCTCCACCGGCGAGATCTATCGGGCCCGGGTGGGCTCGGTGCTTGGCCGGATCCGAATCAGGTATATCCGCGCGGACGAGGTCGGCGTCGCAATCGACGAGTTCGGCTTCACGCGCCAAGAAGTGTTGATGCTCAAACCTCCGAGGCGAGGACGGTGACAATGACGCGATACTGGAAGCTGGCCGCTGTGGCGGCCGGCACACTACTCACTGCCGCGCCGCGAGCGGATGCGGCCCCTGTGGCACGCGCCGATGCGGCGGTGACGGCGGTGCGCGTCGTTCCTGGTGCCGGCCGTGCCGACGTCGTGCTCACGTTCGACGGCGCGGTGCAGATCACGGACTTCACGCTCGAGACCCCGCATCGGATCGTGGTGGACGTGCGTGGGGCGACGATGCGCCTGCGGGCCCCGCTGTATGATCGGGTCTCACGCGCGGGCATCCTCAACGTGCGCCTCGGACAGTTCCAGGATGACGTGGTGCGGCTCGTGCTCGACCTCGACGCGGCGCGGGAGTACACCGTGGTGCGCGGCGAAGGAGAACTGCGGGTGAGTGTCGTCGGACCCGATGCGTTCGCCCCTTGGTCAGCCGGTGCCGCCGCGGTCGCGGCTGCGGCGCCGATGAGCATCACGCCCGAGGCCGAGCCGGCCGCGGCGGCGCGGCTCCCCGTGCCGCAGTCCACCGAACCGCGGATCCGCATCTCCTTCATCAACCGGCCGATCATCGAAGTCATCACTGCGTTCGCCGACTTCTCGGGGCGCACGATGATCACCGGGTCGTCCGTCTCCGGCAATGTCACCGCCGAGATCAGCGGACAGCCGTGGGACGTCGCGCTCAACAAGATCCTCCAAGCCTATGGATTCTCGGCGATCGAGGACTCGACCGGCATCATCACGATCGACAGCTACAAGAACATCGCGGCGCGCGTGGCCGCTGAACCGCTCGTCTCGCAGATGGTGCAGGTGAACTACGCCAAGGCGTCGGCGATGGCGTTGACGATCCGGCAGATCATCGCCACCTGCTCGAGCGGGCAGGTCGGTTCCGGCACGTCGGTCGTCGACCTCCAAGCCGCGCCGGCCGCTGGAGCCGACGCCGGTGGTGCAGCCGCAGCGGATGCCGGTGGCGCCGCTCCCGGTGGCGCAGCCGCCCCGACGCAACAGACCTGTGGTCGCGGGTCGGTCGCGGTCGAGGACAAGACGAACACACTGATCATCACCGAGTCGGTCTCGCGTCTGCCGGAGATCGTCGGCTACGTGCGCGATCTCGACCGGCGGACGCCGCAAGTCGCGATCCGGGCGAAGATCATCTCGGTCGATCGCACCGCCACTGACGAGCTCGGGCTGAGCTACGACATCGGCAGTGCCACGAGCTACAACAACGCCCTCATCCCCCGCGGGACGCCCGGCGAGTTCACGGTCAACCTTGGTGGCAACGCCTTCGTCGGCGTCGCCAACGCGAGTCGGCTCTTCGGGGGCACCTCGGCGCTCTCACTGATCTTCAACACCGCGATCCGCGGCTACAACTTCGCCGCCTTCGTCGACGCGCTCAGTGCCGAGCAGCTCTCCGACGTGCAGGCCGAGCCGAGTACCACGACGATCGACAACCGCACGGCGACCCTCTTCGCCGGCACCGAGATCGCGTTCCTCCTAACGCCGCCCACGATCCCCGGGCAGATCCAGGCCGTCGCGCCGCAGATCTTCCGGCAGAAGGTCGGCATCCGGCTTGAGGTGACGCCCCACGTCACGGCGAATCGCCAGATCTCGATGGAGATCTCGGCGACTCAACAGTCGCTGCTCGGGACGACCGAGGCGGGGCCGAATATCAACGAGCGCACGGCCCAGAATGAAGTGCTGGTCCTCGACGGCGAGACGGCGGTCATCGCCGGACTAACCCAGACGCAGGTCACCAAGACGAAGTCTGGCATTCCGTACCTGATGAATCTCCCCTGGGTCGGCCGGCTCTTCCGTCAGGAGCGGGTCGAGGAACGGAAGCAGGACCTCCTGATCCTCGTCACACCGCACATCGTAGACGAAGGCGAAGTCATCAGGTCGTCCCGACCCTAAGCCGGCGGACGACAGCCGCCGAACGGCAGAGGGCGAAACTAGAGGGGCGGGCCGCAGGGTATCTTCCTGCGGCCCGCCCTGTTTCTTGGCAGTCCTCGGCATCGCTGTTACCGCCTTCCGCCGTCCGCCGTCCCAACGCGTGACCCACCTCCGATTCCAGACTGCTGGTGAATCCCACGGCCCCGCGCTGGTCGCGCTGGTCGAGGGAATGCCCGCTGGTGTGCCCCTCCTCGTGGCCGACGTGGACCGCGAGCTCGCGCGCCGCCAGCAGGGGTACGGACGGGGCCGCCGGATGGTGATCGAGCAGGATCGCGTCGAGTTCCTCGGCGGTGTACGCGCCGGCGAGTCGATCGGGTCGCCGATCGCGATGCTCGTCAGGAATCGCGATTGGGCGAACTGGGAAGCCATCATGGACCCTGCGCCCCGACCAGAGGACGATGCGCCGGAGGGTAGGAAGCGTCAGGTCACCCGCGTTCGTCCGGGACACGCCGACCTGACGGGGGTGCTCAAGTTCGACCGGGAGGATGCGCGCGATATCCTCGAGCGCGCTTCCGCCCGTGAAACGACGGCTCGGGTCGCCGCGGGGGCGGTCGCGAAGCGGCTGCTCTCCGAGTGCGGAGTCCGGATCGGGAGTCACCTCGTGCATCTTGGCGGTGTCGACGCCAAGGCGCCCGCCGCGCTCCCCGCTGATCTCAACGCGGCCGCCGATGCCTGCTCGCTGCGCTGCCTTGACCCCGTGGCCGAGGCCGAGATGATCGCGCGGATCGACGCCGCCAAGGCGGCCGGGAACACGCTGGGGGGCATCTGCGAGGTCGTAGCGACCGGTCTCCCGGTCGGGCTCGGGGCCCACGTTTCGTGGGATCGCAAACTCGATGGGCGCCTGGCGCAGGCGATCTGCTCGATCCCGGCGGTGAAGGGGGTCGAGATGGGACTCGGCTTCGGCACTGCGCGACTCGCTGGATCCGAGGTCCACGACGCGATCGAGCCCGCGCCAGGCGAGTCCCGACGCGGGAATGTCCGACGGCTCACGAATCGGGCCGGCGGACTCGAGGGCGGTATGACGACCGGTGAGCCGCTCGTGCTCCGCGTGGCGATGAAGCCCATCTCGACGCTGATGCAGCCGCTCCGGACCGTCGATGTGCGAACCGGCGAATCGGCCGAGGCGGCCGCCGAACGCAGCGACGTGACCGCGGTGCCGGCGATGGGCGTGATCGCCGAGGCGATGACCGCGCTCGTGCTCGCCGACGCGTTGCTCGAGAAGTTCGGCGGTGACTCACTGCGCGAACTTCGCCACAACCTCGACGGCTATCTCGAGCGAGTCGCCGAGCGACTCGGCTAACGCGATGCGGACGCGGGTCCTCCTGCTCCTCGGCCTGCCGGGCGCGGGAAAGAGCAGCGTCGGACCCCTCGTCGCCGAACGACTCGGCTGGCGATTCGTCGACCTCGATCGCTCGATCGAGCGCGAGGCGGGCAGGAGCATCGCCGCCCTGTTCGCAGACGAAGGGGAGTCTGCGTTCCGCGCCCGCGAGCGAGCGGCGACGGTCGCGCTGATCCGTGAGAAGCACGACGGACTCGTGCTCGCGCCCGGAGGCGGATGGATCGAGGATCCCGCGAATCTCGGCGCGCTCGGGAGTGGCGTATGCTCGGTCTATCTTCGGGTTTCTCCGCGTGTCGCCCTCGCTCGCCTGAGCGCTTCGCGTGAGATTCGGCCGCTTCTGGAAGTGCCGGAACCGAGGATCAAGCTCGAGGAGTTGCTCGCGTCGAGAGAACCGTCGTATCTGCTTTCGAGTCATACGGTTAGCGTTGACTTGCTCACCGTTGTCGAGGTGGCCGACTCTATAGTAGCGCTTGCCTCGGGGTCTGGGGGGGACTAGGATAGCCACCCTTATGGCGACAAAGAAGAAGACAGCCGCGAAGAAGGTGGTGAAGAAGGCCCCCGCCGCGAAACGCGTGAAGGCTCCGGCCAAGTCGCGACGGAAGCCCGTGACCGCCGAAGCGCTCATCCCACACGATGAAGAAGCGGCCCGGTCGGCCGCCGGTAAGTCGCTCGTGATCGTCGAGTCACCCGCGAAGGCGAAGACGATCGGCAAGTACCTCGGCAGCGCCTACGCGGTGAAAGCGACGGTGGGTCACATCCGCGACCTGCCGGTGAAGAGCATCGGGATCGACACCGACAAGGGGTTCGAGCCCGAGTACGTGACGATCCCCGGAAAGGAGAAGACGGTCGCCGAGCTGAAGAGCGCAGCGAAGACGGCGAAGGCGGTGTTCATCGCGACCGACCCTGACCGCGAGGGAGAGGCGATCGCGTGGCACGTCGAGCAGCAGATCAAGGGGAAGAACGCGCCGCCGATCAAGCGCGCGCTCTTCTTCGAGATCACGAAGGAGGCGGTGAAAGCCGCGCTCGAGAGCGCCAAGGCGATCGATCAGCGCAAGGTGGATGCGCAGCAAGCGCGCCGCGTGCTCGACCGTCTCGTCGGCTACAAGGCGAGCCCGGTGCTCTGGAAGACGGTGAAGAAAGGACTCTCGGCAGGTCGCGTGCAGACCGTCGCATTGCGACTCCTCGTGGAGCGTGAACGCGAGATCCGGGCGTTCGTGCCGCGCGAGTATTGGACGATCGCCGCCCAGCTCGAGCACGAAGGACAGGCCTTCACGGCCAAGCTCCACCACATCGACGGCGAGAAGCCGGAACTTCCGAACCAAGCGGCGGCCCAGCGGGTGCTCGACGGCCTGAAGGGGCGCACGCATTTCGACGTCACCGACATCAAGCGTCGCGAGCGGCGCAAGAATCCCGAGGCGCCGTTCAAGACGAGTACGCTTCAGCAAGAGGCCGCGAAGAAACTCGGCTTCGGCTCCAAGCGCACGATGCGTCTCGCGCAGAACCTCTACGAGGGCGTGGAGCTCGGGAAGAGCGAAGGCTCGGTGGGCCTCATCACCTACATGCGCACCGACCACGTCCGCGTGTCCGACTCGGCTGCGACCGCGGCGCGCGAGTACCTCGGAGCGCACTTCCCCAAGGAGTTCCTCGCCGACACGCCGCGCCTCTTCCCGGCCGGAAAGGATGATCCGGCGCAGGGCGCACACGAGGGGATCCGCCCGACCGATCCGGCTCGCACGCCGGAGAGCGTCGCGAAGTTCCTCACGCCCGAGCAGATGAAGCTGTACACGCTCATCTGGCAGCGCTTCATGGCGTCGCAGATGTCGCCGGCGGTGTTCGACACGACGACGGTCGACTTCGACCTCGGCCGCTACCTGTTCCGGGCGACCGGGTCGGTCGTGAAGTTCAAGGGGTTCCTCGCGCTCTACAAGGAGACGCGTGAAGAAGGGGACTCGAAGGCGCTCGAGGATGAGCAGGCGCTGCCGGCGATCGAGCCTGGTGAGCACGTGCCGGTGCGGTCGATCGACCCCGCGCAGCACTTCACCGAACCGCCGCCCCGCTACTCCGAGGCGTCGTTGGTGAAGGAGTTGGAGAAACGCGGCATCGGCCGTCCCTCGACCTATGCCTCGATCATCTCGACGCTCACCGAGCGGCACTACGCTGAGTTGCTGCAGCGCCGCTTCTTCCCGACGCCGCTCGGAGAATCGGTCGAGAAGGTGATGGTGAAGCAGTTCCCCCGCGAGTTCGACATCGGCTTCACCGCCGAGATGGAGAGGGAACTCGACAAGGTCGAGGATGGTCGCCTCAAGTGGCGCCAGGTGCTGAGTGACTTCTGGTCGCCGTTCGAGAAGGCGGTCGGTTCGGTCGACGCCGAGGCCTTGATCCGCGAGGCACACGACCTCTCGGCGCTCGAGAACGAGAAGTGTCCGCTCGACGGCGGACGCCTGGTGCCGAAGGGAGGGTTCTTCGGACCGTTCATCGCGTGCGTGAACCATCCGAAGACCTGCAAGTACACGCGGCCCCTCAAGGGAGAGCGCGTGCCGCCGCAGCTCACCGACCATCCCTGCCCGCTCTGCGGCAAGATGATGGTCGTTCGTCGCTCGCGTTCGGGGGAGTTCCTCGGCTGCTCCACCTTCCCGAAGTGCCGCGGGACGAAGTCGATGCCGACCGGCGTGAAGTGCCCCAAGGACGGGGGCGACATCGCGGCGCGCCGGTCACGCAAGCGCGGCAAGGCGTTCTACGGCTGCGAGAATTATCCGAAGTGTGACTTCGTCTGCTGGGACAAGCCGGTCGCCGAGAAGTGCCCAGAGTGCGGGAACGTCGGCGCCGAGGCGAAGAGCACGAAGACCCGCGGTCATTATCGACGCTGCCTCAAGTGCCAGAACGAGTGGGATGTCGCGACGCCGGAAGGAGCCGAGAGCGACGGCGAGCCGGCGACGCTCGCGGGGTGAGCCGATGGACGAGGTGATCCACGTGGTCGGAGGCGGCCTCGCCGGGAGTGAGGCCGCCTTTCAGTTGGCGGAGCGTGGCCATCGTGTCGTGCTCCACGAGATGCGTCCGCTGCGCGGGACGGAGGCGCACAAGACTGATCGTCTCGCCGAGCTCGTCTGCTCGAACACCTTCAAGAGCACGGAGGTCACGAACGCGCACGGGCTGCTGAAGGCCGAGATGCGGGTCCTCGGGTCGCTGATCCTCGAAGGGGCCGACGTGGCACGCGTGCCCGCAGGGTCCGCGCTGGCGGTGGATCGCGAGGTCTTCAGTGCCTTCGTGCACGAACGGGTGATGGGGCACGCGAACATCCGCGTCGAGCGCGGCGAGGTGACGGCACTCCCGCCAGTCGGGATCGTCGCGACGGGACCCCTCACGAGCGACGCGCTCGCGGCGGCGATCCGCGACCGGCTCGGCCTCGCCTCGCTCGCGTTCTACGACGCCATCGCGCCGATCGTCGCGGTGGAGAGCATCGACGAAGGGATCGCGTTCCGCGCCGCGCGGTGGGACAAGGAGACGATGGCGCAGGAGGAGACCGAGCCAGGGGCCTACCTCAACTGCGCGATGGACCGCGACGCCTACGAGGCGTTCATCGACGCCCTCACCGCCGCCGATCAGTTCACGGCCCACGAGTTCGACGCGGTCCCCTACTTCGAAGGGTGCATGCCGATCGAGGAGATGGCGCGGCGTGGCCGTGAGTCGCTGCGCCACGGGCCGATGCGGCCGGTCGGGTTGCGGGATCCCCGCACGGGGAAACGTCCTTGGGCAGTGGTGCAGCTGCGCCGGGAGGATCGCGGCGGCCGGATGTGGAACCTCGTCGGATTCCAGACGCGACTGCGGATGCCCGAGCAAGCGCGCGTCTTCCGGACCATCCCCGGACTCGCGGACGCCGAGTTCCTGCGATTCGGCAGCATCCACCGCAACTCGTACCTGAATGCGCCGGCGAGCCTCGCACCCCACCTCGCGCTTCGCGACGCGCCGACCACGCTCTTCGCCGGCCAGCTGACCGGCGTCGAGGGATACACGGAGAGCACCGCGACCGGGCTCCTTGCTGCGGTGAATCTGGACCGGATGCTGCGCGGGGAGTCGCCCGTCATCCCGCCGACGACGACGATGCTCGGGGCGCTCTATCGCTACCTGCGCGAAGCCGATCCGGCGCACTTCCAGCCGATGAATGCCAACTTCGGGTTGCTCGACGAGCTCCCCGGCGCGCCGCGGGATAAGGTGCTCAAGCGGGAGAGGTTCGCCGAACGTTCCCTCGCTGCGCTCGATGCGTGGGTCGCCGATGCGGGTGTGCGCGTCGTGACCTGAACGCGGACCGCAGCGTCCTCCTCAAGGCACCATCCGCCCCATCCCTCCTGCACTCGAGTCCGCGATGCGGTTCTTGAAGAAACTCATCATCCTCGCGTTGGTCGCGTTCGCCGGCCTCTACTTCTACGGCCGGTCCCTGCCGCGAGAGCACCGTGCGTCGAGCACGATCACACTCGTGGCGCGCGCCGACACCGTGTATCGCGTGATCCGGAACGTTAGGAGCGCCGCGACGTGGTGGACCGATGTGAAGGCCGTGCGACCCCTCGCCGGGAAGCCCCGCGAGTCCTGGGAAGAGGATATGGGCGCATCGGGGAAGGTGCAGATCGAGATCACCTCGGAGAACCCGGGCAGCCGACTCGTCACGACGATCCTGAACGACGACCAACAGGATTGGGGCGGGAGGTGGATCTACACCGTGAACTCGAGCGCGGCGGGCACCGAGGTGACGATCACGGAAGATGGATGGGTCGCGAAGCCCCTCTACCGCGTGGTCGCGAAGCTGCTCGGACACCACCGCACGATTGACAGCTACCTGAACTCGCTCGCGGCGTATTTCGGAGAAGTCGGTTCGCCGCGCCACGGGAACTGAGCCGCGGGCGCCGCCGATGGATGAGGGCGCGATCGCGGAGTTCCTGACGCACCTCGAGAAGGAGCGGGACCTCTCTTCGCACACCATCGCGGCCTATCGTCGCGACCTCGCCGCCTTCGAGGCCTTCCTTCGGCGGCACTTCGGATTCGCCGGCGAGGCCGCGTGGGAGGAGGTGGACCGAACGGCGATGCGGTCGTGGCTGGCCGACCTGCACCGGCGCGGTCTCGCCAAGCGCTCGAGCGCACGCGCTCTCTCGGCGGTACGGAGCTTCTTCCGATTCCTCCAGCAGGCCGACCGGGTCCAAGGGAATCCAGCGCGAGCGGTCGGCTCACCGAAACTCGACCGGCACCTCCCGTCGCACCTCGATCGGCGCCAGATGCACACACTCCTCGCCGATGCGGCGACGCGAGCGCAGGAGGGTCGGCCGACTGACGTGCGCGACCTCGCGATCCTCGAGCTGCTCTATTCCGGGGGGCTGCGCATCTCCGAACTGCGCGGGATCGATCGCAGTGACCTCGACCTGATCGCGGGCCTGGTCAAAGTGCGCGGGAAGGGCAGGAAGGAGCGCATCGTGCCGGTCGGCGGCCCCGCGCAGCGCGCGCTGAGAGAATACGAACGCGTGCGAGACGGTCTCCTCGCCGGCGCCGGCTCGAGGGCTGATCGGCGGGCCTTCTTCCTGAGCGTCCGCGGAGCGCGGATCAGTGCACGGGCCCTTCACAACGCGATCGTGGCCCATCTCGGTCGGGTCGACGAGGGGTCGGGGCTCAGCGCGCATTCGCTCCGTCACACATTCGCCACGCACCTTCTGGACGGTGGTGCAGACCTCCGTTCAGTCCAAGAGTTGCTTGGTCACTCTAGCGTTTCTACGACACAGATATATACTCATACGTCAGTAGACAGACTCAAACAAGTCTATAGAGCCAGTCATCCTAGGGCTTGAGGTGCCGATGTCGGCGACGAAGATGATCCTCGCACTGCTCGTCGTCCTAGGGACACAGATCGCAGTCGCGGTCTGGTTACGGGCATCGATACAGCAACTGTCGCGGAGCGGAGGGTTCTCGCGCGACCGACGGTCGAACGATGCGGTCGCCGCTGAGGTCGCGAAGCGCCAAGTCGCCGTACTCGCCGAGATGGCCGAAGAACTGCGCGTGTACGACCGTGCCTGCCTCGGTCACGCTCGCCGGTTCTGCGAGGTGATGCTCGGCGAATGGAAGCGCGCCGGTCTGAACGGAGTGCCCGAGACCCTGCCGAACGACCTCGAAGGTGCGATGCGTTCGTTCGACCGGATGGGTGCTAGGACGCTCGACCCGGTGGCGCAGATGCGCATCCGGAAGGATCTGGAACCGAACATCACGGTCTTGCTCTCCTCTGCTGAGGCAACGACGAGACGGCTCGAGGAGAATCGTTTTTGGCTGGGACTCACGCTCGAACAGGAGTTGCGCGCGTACGTGTCGGGGATGGCGCGCACCTTCGCCGACCTCCAACCCTCACCCGAGGCGTTGCGCGCCGCCCAGGGCGCCTATCGCGCAATTGTCCGGGCGCACCCCGAGGCGGCGCAAGCGATCGATCGACTGAGTGCGATCGATGGGGCCACCGCGCGCTAGCGCGGCGTCCACTCGAGGCGGCTCAACTCGAGATCGGGGAGGCGGGTGTGAAGGGGCCGCGCTGCTCCCAGCACCGCGCCAGCGGCGCCGAGGGGAGCGAGTGAGGCTTCGGTGCCGGGTCGGACGAGAGCATAGTCCCCCGAGCGCGATTGCGCGCAGTCGGCGATCATCCGGACACCGAGCGGGACCCCGGACGCGAGCGCGTGATACTCAAGAGGAAGTCGCACAAAGGGTTCATTCACGCAGACAGTCGCCTCGCGGGCGAGTGAACGGACGAGGAGTGACCACCCCGGCTTCTGGGTGCGCGAGGCCTCGGCGAGGGGGCCGGCGAACGCTGCCCAGGCGGCGAGTGCCGCGACCACCGGGATCCGAAGTCGCTCGCGCGCGCCGAAGGAGGCGTCGGTAAGCAGCAGCCAGCAGCCCGGCAGCACGATGATCAGGTAGCGTGCGACCCAGAGCGAACGCTGCATCGTCACCATCCCGGCGAGCACGAGGAGGATCGGGAGGCACGCGGCCGCGAGGAGCCAACGGGCGCGCGTGCGTTCCGCGCGGTCCGCTGGCGCAAAGGCCGAGTGCGCCGTGCGTGTGATCGCGGCGCCCAGCGCCGCAACGAGAAACCACGCGCCCCACGTCGTCCCGAACGATCCCACGACCTGTGATGCGAAGGACGTCACCGCGCCGTGGTCCAGGGAGGGAACCCACGCCGCGTTCGAGCTCACCGGTGCACGCCCTGCCGCGACGAATACCCAGAGGATCCAGAGCGTGAGTGTTCCGAGTGCCGGGAGCGCGGCGCCGACGGCCAGCGTCACGCGGTCGCGGACGGGACCACGCCCGGTCCAGATGATCCCCACGATCGTAACGGCGACGATGAGGACGCCGAAGTAGTGCAGTGAGACGAGTGCGAGGTCGGCGCCGACGAGCGCGACGATCGCGGTTCGTCGACCGTCCCCTCGGGCGACGAGGACGGCCGCGCCGAGCGCGAGTACTGTCGCGAGCGCGAGTAGGGAGTAGGCCCGCAGCTCGACGCTCATCGCGAGCATCAGCGGGCTGACCGCAGCGAGGAGGGCGCTGAGCAGGGCGGCGCCGCGGGACATTCCCAGCGTGCGAGCGAGCCACGCGATAGCCGGCACGAGGGCGATGCCGGCGATGGCTGGTAGGAGGCGCATCCACTCGACCTCGAACCCGCCAATGCGCGTCCAGATCCAGAGCGCGAGATAGAAGCCGGGTGGGTTGGTCTTGTCGGCGAGCGCACGCCGGAGTAGCTCGGCCGGTTCCTGCGAGGCGAGCACCGCACTGAAGATCTCGTCGAACCAGAGCTCCTCGGCGCCGAGCGCGACCAATCGGAGCAGGGCCGCGCCGACGGTGACGAGCCCGAGCGCGAGGGCGCTCCACTGCGTCTCCCGATCGCGCTCTAGGGGGGTCGGCACGCCTGTATATTACGCCGATGCCTCTCCCGGTCTTCCACGCGACGACGATCCTCGCTGTCAGGCGCGACGGTCGCGTCGCGATCGGCGGGGACGGTCAGGTGTCGGTCGGCGACACGGTGATGAAGTCGACTGCGGTGAAGGTGCGGCCACTGAAGGGGGGCCGTGTGCTCGCCGGGTTCGCGGGTGCGGCCGCTGACGCCTTCACGCTCTTCGAGAAGTTCGAGGAGAAGCTCGAACGCCATCCTGGTAACCTGTCGCGCGCCGCCGTCGAGCTGGCGAAGGAGTGGCGGTCGGATCGCGTCCTCCGGCGCCTCGAGGCGCTGCTGGTCGTCGTCGACCGCGACCACGGCTTCCTCGTTTCGGGGAACGGGGAGCTGATCGAGCCCGACGACGGCATCCTCGCGATCGGGTCGGGTGGCGCGTACGCCCTCGCTGCGGCGCGTGCCCTCCTCCGCGAGACCGCGCTGCCGCCGGCCGAGATCGTGCGGCGCGCGCTCACGATCGCGGGGGAGATCTGCATCTACACGAACACGCAGATCACCGTCGTCGAACCGACGGCGTGATGTCAGGGCCCCGCACCGAACAGGCACTCGCGCGCCTCGCCGACCTCACCCCGCGCAAGATCGTCGCCGAGCTCGATCGGTACATCGTCGGGCAGGGCGAGGCGAAGAAGGCGGTCGCGATCGCGCTCCGCAACCGTTGGCGCCGCCAGCGCGCGCCGCAGGGGATCCGCGAGGAGATCGCGCCGAACAACATCATCCTCATCGGTCCGACCGGCGTCGGGAAGACGGAGATCGCGCGACGTCTCGCGAAGCTCGCTGGGGCGCCCTTCATCAAGGTCGAGGCGTCGAAGTTCACCGAGGTCGGGTACGTCGGTCGAGACGTCGAGGGGATGGTGCGTGACCTGGTCGAGAGCGCGATCGATATGGTGCGGTCCGAGCGCGAGTCGGAGGTCGAGGACCTCGCGAACGACCGGGTGGACGAGCGGATCCTCGACCTGCTGCTCCCGGCACCGAGCGACGCCGCCGCGGCGGCCGCGCGGGCGGGCGACGAGTCCTCGAGAGTCTTCGTCGCGTCCACCGAAGGGGGCGTGACGCAGGAGCACGAACTCTCGCGTGAACGGCACAAGCGCACCCGCGAGAAGCTCAAGCAACTCCTCAAGGACGGGCAGCTCGAACAGCGCGAGATCGAGATCGAGGTCTCACAGCAGGCGCCGGTCGTCGACGTGATGAGCCAGCAGGGTGCACCGGAGGGGATGAACAACATCGCCGAGATGCTCTCTGAGCTCCTGCCGAAGAAGACGAAGAAGCGGACGGTGCAGGTCTCGGAGGCCCGACGGCTGCTGCTCGACCAGGAGTTCGAGAAGCTGATCAACCTCGACGATGTGGTCGCGGACGCGCTCGAGCGGGTCGAGACACTGGGGATCATCTTCCTCGACGAGATCGACAAGATCGCGGGGACGAAGGGGGACTTCGGCGGACCCGATGTTTCTCGCGAGGGTGTGCAGCGCGACCTACTCCCGATCGTCGAGGGGTCGAACGTCCAGACCAAGTACGGGATGGTGAAGACCGACCACGTGCTCTTCGTCGCGGCCGGCGCGTTCCACGTCTCGAAGCCGAGCGACCTGATCCCCGAGTTGCAGGGCCGCTTCCCGATCCGGGTGGAACTGAAGCCGTTGACCGAGGCCGACTTCGTGCGGATCATGACGGAGCCGGAGAATGCGCTGACCAAGCAGTACGCGGCGCTGGTCGGGGCTGACGGCGTGACGTTGACCTTCACCGCCGACGGGATCGCCGAGATCGCGAAGATCGCGGCGCGGGTGAACGAACGGATGGAGAACATCGGGGCGCGACGCCTGCACACCGTGATGACCACTCTGCTCGAGGAGCTCCTCTACGAACTCCCCGAGCGGGGGACGGCGCCTGAGGTCGTCGACGGCGCCGTGGTGCGATCCCGCCTGAGCGCGATCGCCGACGACGAGGACCTCCGCAAGTACATCCTCTGACGAGAGGGCAGATGGCAGACTGCAGACGGCGAACTCTGAAGAGGATCCTCGTCGGGTGCGCGGCCTTGGCGGCGGCGTGCGGCGACCGACGCGATGTCGCCGACCTCGCGGTCGGCGCCGCACCGTTCGGGGAGTTGCGCGGGACGAATGCCGTGGGTCTCCGCTCGGGCGGTGTACGGGCCTTCCGCCGTGCGGCAGAACCCGCGCCCTATGAGGGTCTGCGCGAACCGATCGGCGCCTTCGACGTGGTCTATGTGATCCCGGGGTTCGACGGGAGCGATGGCAGCTGGCCCGTCGAAGATGCGCTCGTCTCGGCGATCGAGGCGACCCGGGAGTGGCCTTCCGATTCGACGGCAGTCCGGGCGTACGCGAGCGCGATCCGGGCCCTCGAAGATGGCCTCGGTGTCGGTCCGCGGTGCGTCGTCGTCACCGGGCCCGGGTTCTCGCTCCGGGTCGCCGAGTGGGATCGTGGCGGCGGGTGGGCGGTGACCACGTCGCTCGCACCGATGGTTCAGCTCGGCGGCGACTCGACCCTCTCGGCCCGTCACAGCATCGCGGTGCGTCGCCAGGCGATCACCGTGGTGCTCCCGCAGGCGGGAGCGCCGAACCCGGACGACCGACCGACGTGGACCAAGAGCACCTGCCGCCCGGGATGAGGAGATGAGCGCACACCGCGACTTCCTGGCGATCCCCGACTTCACGGCGAGCGAGCTGCACGCCCTCTTCGCACTCGCGGACCGGATGCGGCGTCACGAGTATCACGCGAAGCCTCTCGCCGGGAAGTCGCTCGCGATGATCTTCATGAAGGCGAGCACGCGAACGCGGGTCTCGTTCGAGGTCGGCGCCTGGCAGCTCGGTGCGAACGCGCTCTTCCTCTCGCCACGCGACGTGCAGCTCGGCCGCGGCGAGGCGGTGAACGACACGGCGCGGGTACTCGAACGGATGGTGCACGGGATCATGATCCGGACCTTCGCGCACAGTGACGTCGAGGAGTTCGCGCGCTACGCCGAGGTGCCGGTGATCAACGGCCTCACCGACCTCCACCACCCGTGTCAGATCCTCGCCGACCTCCTGACTGTCAGGCAGCACCTCGGCACGTTGGAAGGGAAGCGGGTGGCGTGGATCGGCGATGGGAACAACATGGCCAACAGCTGGTGCGACGCTGCGTGGCGGCTCGGGTTCGAGCTGCGCCTCGCCTGTCCGGAAGGCTACGACCCCGATCCCGCGATCCTCGCGCGGGCGGAAGGGTCGGGACAGGTGCGACTGGTGCGGGATCCGCGCGAAGCGGCGGAGGGCGTCGATGTCGTCACGACCGACGTGTGGGCATCGATGGGGCAGGAAGCAGAGCAGGAAACCCGCGCCCGCGCCTTCGCGCGCTTCCAAGTCGATGCGCCGCTGATGGCGTTGGCTCGGAAAGAGGCGATCTTCCTCCATTGCCTGCCCGCCCACCGCGGCGAGGAAGTCGCCGCGGAGGTCCTCGACGGCCCCCAGAGCCGTGTGTGGGACGAGGCCGAGAACCGTCTGCATGTGCAGAAAGCGGTGATGGCGGTGCTGATGGGCGGGGAGCCGCTCGTGTGAGCCCGGTGGGAGCGGGACGGCGGGATTCGAAGTACGTTCACCCCGGCGTATGAACGACCTCCTCCAGCGGCTGCAGGCCGCGATCAGCGACGACTACGAGATCGAGCGCGAGCTCGCGGCCGGCGGGCAGAGTCGACTCTTCCTGGCGGCCGACCGCCACCTTCCGCGCAAGGTCGTCATCAAGCTCCTGCCGCCGGAGATGGGCGGGGCGATCGAGGCGACGCGCTTCAAGCGTGAGATCGCGGTGCTCGGGGTGCTGCAGCATCCGCACATCGTCCCGCTCCTCGGTACCGGACACCACGAGGACCTGCTCTGGTACGTGATGCCGTACATCCGCGGGGAGTCGCTCGCCGAGCGGCTCAAGGCGGGACCGCTCTCGATCGACGACGCGGTGCGCACCCTGCGCGAAGTCGCCGACGCCCTCGCACACGCCCACAGCGAGAAGGTGGTGCACCGCGACCTCAAGCCCGAGAACGTGCTCTTCCAGTCGGGGCACGCGATGCTCGCCGACTTCGGCGTCGCGCACGCGCGGCTCGAAGGGCTGCGACGGAGCTCGGGGGTCTCGATGGGGGAGATGCGCCGCAGCGTCGCGGTGAGCAATGGGCGGCTGACGCAGCACGGCTTCGCGGTGGGGACGCCGGCGTATATGGCGCCGGAGCAGTTCATCGGCGACGACCCCGCGGATGCGCGAGCCGACGTCTACTCCCTGGCGATGCTCGGCTACGAGATGCTCACCGGAAAGGCTCCCTTCGCCGGGTACAAGGGCGCGCGCCTGATGGTGGCGCACTTCACCGAGACGGCGCCGCTCGCGAGCACCGTACGCGACGAGGTGCCGCTGGGAATCGCGCAAGTGTTGGAGAAGGGGATGGCGAAGGAGCCGCCGGATCGGTACCCCAGCGCGGCCGACTTCCGCGACGCCCTCAGCGAGTGGTGGTAGGCGACTTCGTCGGGCGGGACCACGAGCTCTCGCTGCTCTCGCGCGCGCTCGAGGACGGACGCAAGCGGCACGGGAGCGTCCACCTCATCAGCGGTGAGGGGGGAATCGGGAAGACGCGGCTGACCGCTGCGGTCGCCGAGCGGGCGCGCGCGATGGGTTACGTCACGGTCGTGGGGCGTGCCTTCCCGGTCGAGACGGGGATCCCGTATGCGCTCTTCTCCGACGGGTTCGTCCCGCTGCTGCGGGAGATGCCGCCTGCGACGCTCCAACTCCTCACGCGCGGCGCGCTCGCCGAGCTGGGGCTCCTCTTCCCGACGCTGCGGTCAGAGGGCTCACCGCCTGCACCGACCGGCGGCGCCGCCGACCTGCGGTCGCGACTCCTCGACACCTTCGCCCAGTTCCTCACCCGGCTTGCCGAGCGACAGCCGGTGCTCGTCGTACTCGAGAACTTGCACTGGGCCGACCCCTCGTCGATCGACCTCTTCCACTTCGTCGCACGACAGGTGCAGGGGCATCCACTGATGATCCTGGCGACCTACAACGACGCGCAGCGGGACGCGAATCGCGGGCTGCGGGTGGCGGAGCAATCGCTGGCATCGCTCGGGGTACTCGAACGCCACCCGCTCCGGTCATTCACCACCGCCGAGACCGAGGCGATGGTGCGCGCCTTCGTCGGGGAGTCGGAAGAGGGGATCGAGGAGTTCGTCGATCGCGTCCATCGCCGGACGCGCGGCAACCCCTTCTTCATCGGGGAGACGCTGAAGGCCTTGGTGCTCGGCGGCCGGTTGCGGCAGGAGGGAGGACGCTGGGTCGGGTGGACGACAGAACACCTCGCGCTCCCCGACACGATCCGCGACGCGCTCAAGCTCCGATACGACGGGCTGAGCGAGAACGCGCAGCGTCTGGTGCAGGTCGCGGCTGCGGTCGGGTCGCACGTCCCGCACTCGTTGCTGGCGCGTATGGGGAAGCTCGATGCGGCGACGCTGGTCGCGACGGTCGAGGAGCTCCTGCGCGAACGGCTGCTCGAGGAGACCGATGGCGCGTCGGGTGCGGCGTACGTCTTCACGCACCCGATGATGCAGGAGATGCTCTACGCCGAACTGAGTAAGGTGCGCGCCCAAGCACTCCACGCGGCGATCGCGGACGCGCTGGAGGTGGAGTACGGCTCCAGCGCTCTCCAACGCGCCGAGGAGCTCGCCGTGCACTTCCGCCGGGCCGCCAGCGCGACGCATGGCGCGCGCGCGATCCGGTATCTGGCCGAGGCGGCGCGTTACGCGCTGAAGCGAGGCGCGAACCGGGAGGCGGTCGATCTACTCGAAGCGGCGCGCGAGCTGGCGGGTCGTACCGACGACCCCTCGGTGCGACTTGCGCTGCTCGACCCACTCGCGCGCGCCAAGAACCGACTGGGCGAGTACACGGCCGCATCCAAGCTGTGGGATGAGGCGATCGAAGTGGCGATCGGCGCGGGCGAGACGGCGCGGGTCGCGATCATCGAGCGCCGACTCGGTGTCGCGGCAGCACGGACCGGGGATGTGGTGGAGGCCCTGGCGCACTTCGGGCGCGGGCTCGCCGCCGCGCAGCGAGCGGGCGAACCGGGTGTTGAGGCAGGACTGTTGCTCGCAAGGAGTTCGGTGTTCCTCGACGTCGGTCGTGGTGCCGATGCCGGGTCGGACATGCGTCAGGCCCTCGCGCTGGCTGAGCCGCTCGGCGACCAGCGACTCCTCGCGCGGGTGCACTTGGCGATGCAGTCGCTCGCGGTGTGGCAGGGTCCGAGTGGCGACGCGCGGACGCACGGCGATCGTGCGCTGGCGTACGCGGAGGCGTCGGCCGACACGCACGCCGCCTGGTCGGCGCACTTCACCCACGCGCTGCACGCGGGCCTGACCGGGGACCCGCCCCGCATGGCGCGTCATCTCGCCGAGGCGGGACGTCTCGCCGACGAGATGCGGTCGCCCCTGCTCCGGCTCTGGAACGCCGAGATGATGATCGAGTATCGCTCCGCCCTTGGCGAGTGGGACGAGGCGCTCGCCCTCGCCGACCGAACGATCGAGGAGGCGCGCGCCTTCGGGCAGCGGCTGCTTTTGCCGCGCCTGCTCACCTGGGCGGCGCTCGTGCAGCTCGGGCGTGGGGAGTTCGAGGAGGGAAAGCGGTTGGTCGACGAAGCGTGGCTGCTCTCGGGCGCCGACAAGGTGCCGGAGGGGAATGCGGTGAACGTCCATTCGGTCGTGCCGGCGCACGTCGGACTCGGCTTCTATCACTACTACCGCGCCGAGTACCGTGCGGCCCTCGAGATCGCCGAGCGTGGACTCGCGATCGCTGACCGCACCGGCTACACCGTCTGGGCCGTCTATCGGTTGCTGCCGCTGGTTGCCGAGTGCTACATGAGACTCTACGACTGGGAGGGCGCGCGCGCGGCGGCGAAGCGCCTTCGCGAGGCTGCCGAGCAACTTGGTCATCCCCTCGCACAGGCGTGGGCGGATGCGTGCGAAGCCCTGGAGATGCGATTCACCGGTGATCGGCAGGCGTCGCTCATCCGGTTGCGCGCGGCGGTCGAAGCGCTCGAGGCGATTCCCTACGCCGAACACGCCGCGCGACTGCGCCGCCGGCTCGCCGAGCCGCTGATCGAGCTCGGGGACCGCGATGGTGCCCGCGCTGAACTGCTCCGCGCCTATGAGGCCTTTGCCCGCCTCGGGGCACGGCTCGGGATGGACGACGTGCGCGAGCGGCTGCGGGAGATCGGCTTCCGGCCCCCGCCGCTCCCGTCGCGGCGGACCGGTCTCGCCTCGCTGACCCCGACTGAGTTGGCCGTGGCACGCGAGAGCGCGTCAGGGAAGACGAACAAGTCGGCCGGTGCGGCGCTCGGGATGTCACATCGGACCGTCGGTACGCATCTCCAGAACATCTATAAGAAGCTCGGGATCCACGGGAAGGTGCCGCTCATCGAGTGGCTCCGAGAGAACGAGCCCGAGTCGCGTTAGCCGGCCGTTCCCACCGGGGTGAGTGCCGCGGCGGGCGACTCGTCGAGATACATCACGAAGTGCTCGCGCATCGTCCGCGCGATCGCCGGCGGCAGGGTCGCGTCGGGAGTCAGGGTACTCACGAGCACGCGTCCACCCCGCGCTTCGATCAATCGCCTGAGCGACGCCGCGTCGTGCCCGGCGATCGGATGATGGGCGAGGTAGGCCTCGAGATGGAAGCTCGTGATCGCCATCGCGCCCTTGAGCTCGACGATCACCGCGTCGGCGACCTGGTGCACATCGCTTGTCGCGTCGAGGAGGATCGGCGCACCGCAGGCGATGTGGATGCGTCCGAGGGACACCTTCCCATTCCACGCACGGCCGGCCCACCGGAGCAGGCCGCGCAACTTCATCGGAGGCTTGGGGTGCCCCTCGAGTTCGAGGGCGAAGGTCCGCTCCTCGGGGAGACGGTCATAGCTGATCGAGATCGGTAGCAGGGCGCACTGCTTCCCGGTGGCCTGCAGTGCGCGGAGGAGCCCACGGCGCGGCGCCAGCCATTCGCGGGTGCGACTGCGCGTCCCTTCGGGGAAGAACTCAAGGGCGTTGCCGGCCTCGATCAGATCGTGCACACGGCGCGTCAGTTCGGGATCCTCCTTGCCCTGTCCGCGGCGCAGGTAGAACGCGTGCATCGCCGCGAGGATCCGGCCCAACAACGGGATGCGGCCGAACTCCATCGTCGCGGCGATGTGTGGGATCGGGAATCCGAGGTCGGGTCGCGCGAAGGCGAGGTAGGAGCAGAGGACGAAGTCGAGGTAGCTCCGGTGACTCGGCACCAGGACGAACGCGGCGCCGTCAGGCGTTGCGAGACGCGCCTTCTCGAACGACGGCAGGTCGACGCTCACCTGATCGGTGGTCCGGCGCAGGAACTTCATCACGCACCACGAGCCGAACCGCACCCACGCATTCCCGCGGGGTTGGCCGAGCGCCCACCGCCAGTCGAAGTCGAGCGTGACGGCGCGCTTGCCGGCGAGCACCCATTCCGCGTCATCGCGCCGCAGCACATGGCGGGAGATCCCGCGGCAGATATTGGTGACGTACGGGCCTGGGCGGTGCGTGGCTGGCAGGGGCCGCGACGTCTGGAAATTGAAACTCCGCGTCGTGAAGTACGGGAAGACCTCGTTCAGATACGCGAGTCGCGACGCGAGCTTCTCGGCGCGGCGGCGATGGGACGGACCCCGCAACGCCGCGAGCGCGATCGGGAGCTTGTGGTGCCACCAGTCGGCGACGCGGAACTTGAACTTCGACCGGCCGAGATACCCGAGGGAGGGTCGACGGTCTGCGCGGTGGACCGTGAACCACTGCTCGATGCCACGTCGACAGGCTTCAACACGAGGTGACTGCGCAAGACCGGCGACGGCGTGCGTGACGGTGAGGGGCGCCGTGTCCTCGACCGCAGCGGCCACGAGACGCGTGGCCACGTCGTCCACCGGGACGAGGTCGAGGCGCGCCCTCGGGTCGCCGACGACCGCGCGGAGGTGACCGAGGCCGATGAGCAGCACGAAGGCCCCGAATCCGGATGTGCTGTCGATCCATTCTGGGAATGGTGTCGCGCGGCTCGCCGAGATGACGCTCGGCCGCACGATGCTCAGCTTGAGGGCGCCTCGCCGCTCGGCCATCAGGTGCTCGGCGATGCACTTCGTGAACGTGTAAGTGTTCGGATGCCCGGTGACGGCGAGGAGTTCCTGATCACTCTCCGTGCCCGCCTCGATCCGCGATAGGAGCTCGGACGCGGGAACGGGGAGCGGGACCAGCGTCTCGGGGATCGGTACCTTGTTCCCGGTGTTCGGCGTGACGTAGGCCGTGGACACGTAGACGAAGCGCTGGACCCGCGGGCAGGTGCGCATCGTATCGAGGAGACTGAGGCTCGCCGAGATGTTGGCGCGCGCCGCCTCCTGCGCGGGGAGGTTGAAGTTCACCGAGGCAGCGCTGTGTACGACGTGGGTCACGCGGGAGAGGACCTGCAGGCCCGCGCCGTCGAGACCCATCCCCTCCACCGCGAGGTCGCCGTCGAGCACGATCACCGAGTCGGTCCATCCAGCGGGCAGGCCGGAGAAGCACTTGGCCGGCACGACCTCCTTCTTGAACCGTTCGATCGCGCCGCGGCCGCCCTTCGAACGGATCACGACCGCCACTTCGTGCACGCCCAACTCGGCGCGACGCCGCAGCAGGTCCTCGAGCACCACCTTGCCGAGGAAGCCGGTGACGCCGGTGAGGAGCCAAGTCGTAGGACGTGCTGTCATTGATTGGCGATGCCGAAGACGTTCGAAGGATCCACTGCACGCTTCACCGCGGCGGTCCACTCCCGCGCCGTCGCCGAGAGCGTGCGCGGGAGGAACTCGCGTCGGATCTTGCCGATACCGTGGTGGTGCGAGAGCGAGCCGCCAGCGGAGAGGATCTCGTCGCGCGCCGCGTGTTCGAGCGCCATGTACTCGCCGATCGGGTCCGCAACGCCCGCGTGGCCGAAGGCGAGGTAGAAGTATACCGCGACGCCGGTCTGATAGAGCTGCGTGATGCGCGACGTGACGAAGGGGCGGCCGGGGAGCTTGCGCGCCGCGTGTTCGCGGTGGATCCGCGCCTTGACCCGTTCGCAGAGGGCGAGCGCGCCACTCCACGAGACCGAGGTCTCGAATGACTCGGCGACCACTTCGTGTAGGAGGACGAAGTCGCGGATATACGCGATGCCGAACGTGAGCTCGTAGCCTTTCCGCCCGTTCTCGGCGCCAGCGCGCATCCCGCCCTGGCGGGCAGCCAGGCGCTTCACGACCTGTTCCTGACGCTTGACCTCCGAGGCCGATCCCTCGAAGAGGAGCGTGCAGGCGGTCATCTCGTTCGGGTCGAAGCCTTTCACCTTGGTGACGAAGAACTTCTCGATCTTCCGCACGAACGCCTTGAACCCCTCGGACTTGGGCTTGAGGGTCTGGCTCAACTGAAACTGCAGATTGTCGACCAATCGCACGCTCGCCGGCGTGTTGCCGGCATGCTGGAGTTCGCGGAGGAACGCGAACCCCTTCTCATAGGATGCGAAGAGGATCGCGTCGTGGCGCTGGACCTCAGGGAGGGGGAAGATCCTCACGACGGCGTGGGTGATGATGCCGAGCGTGCCCTCGGAGCCGAAGAACCACCGGCGTGCGTCGATGCCCACCGATTCGCGCGGCACGACCTGGTCGCGCGTGATCGTCCCGTCGGCGGTCACGGCGTGGAGGTCGAGGACGATGTCCTCGATGTTCCCGTAGCGGTTCTTCTTCATCCCACTCGCGTGCGTGGCGATCCACCCGCCCAAGGTCGAGAACTCGACGCTGTCGGGCTCATGGCCAAGGGTGAAGCCGTGCTGGGCCAGCTGTTCCTGGATGTGGCGGCCGACCGCGCCCGCCTCGATGCACGCGAGCTGGTTCTCGGGATCGATCCAGCGGATCCGATTCATCCGGCCGAGGTCCACCGCCGCGATCGGGCGCGGCTCGTCGAGTGGACAGCGCAGCGCGTCGGTGACGTTGGTCCCGCCGCCGACGGGGACGAGACAGACACGGTGCGCCTTCGCTGCCACGACGAGCTTCTCCACGTCGTGTTCCGACGCCGGGAAGACGACGACGTCGGGGACGCGAGGGAGCGATCCGAACTTGATCCGGTACATCTCCTCAAGGGTCTGCCCGTGGCCGCGCCGAAGGCGCACGACCGGCTCGTGCGTGACGGCGTCGGGGCCGAGGAATCCACGCACCGCCGCGAGGAACGCGGCGTGGTCGCGCGGCGCCGGGATGGTGGGAGGGTAGGAGACCTTGCGATCGTCGCGCGGCACCTTGATCTGCATCACCCGCTCGACCCAGGGGATCAGGTCCGGAAGCTCGGAACCGGAGAGGGCGTAGCGACCACCGGTGAGCGTGACACTCCCATTCGGCAGGATCGTGAAATGCGTGTCGCGAAACCCCCAGACCTCGGGGCTCAGCTTGTCATCGTCGGTCGTGATCGGCGGGCCGGGGATGATCCGGTCCCCCGCGCGTGTGTCGGGCATTGCAACTCTCCAAAGGGGATCGTGTGCGACACGCTAAAATTGCCCCGTTCGGCGGGGAACGCCATCGGGAATCCGGTCACAGCGGTCCGGACTACGCCGCGGCTTCGTCGGCCGAGGGTCCCTCGACCGAGAGGCGATGGCCCCCGGCGAGTCCGAGATCACGCAGTACCGAGCGGGGACAGAAGCCGCCCTGGCCCTCGATCGCGGCCACGAGTGCGTGGCTCTCCTCGGCGAGGAGGGGGCGCGCGAGGAGGAAGCCCTGCACCGACTGACAGCCGAGGGCGCGCAGCTGCGCGAGCTGCGCTTCCTGTTCCACACCCTCGGCGACGACCTCCATCCCGAGACTCGCGGCGAGGGTGATGATCGAACGGACGATCTCGAGGCACTCCGGGCTCACATCCATCCGGCCGACGAAGTAGCGGTCGATCTTGATCGTGCCGATCGGGAGGCGATGGAGGTAGCTGAGCGAGGCGTGTCCGGTGCCGAAGTCGTCCATCAGCGCACGGACGCCACGGTCCCGCAGCGCCTCGAGCACGAGCCGCGCCGTCTCCTCGTCGTGCAGGATGACGTTCTCCGTGACCTCGAGCTTGAGGCGCGAGGCGACGAGCTCCGAGTCGGCGAGGATCTCGTCCACCGAGGCGAGGAGACGGCGATCGGCGAGTTGCCGCGCCGCGAGGTTCACGCTGACCCAGGGAGCGCCGGGGCCATTCGGCGCGAGTTCGCGCACGTCGCGGCAGGCGCGTCCGATCGCCCAGAGGCCCAAGCCGACGATCATCTCGCTCTCCTCGGCGATCGGGACGAACTCGCCCGGACCGAGGATCCCCTTCTTCGGGTGATTCCAGCGGACCAGCGCTTCGAAGCCCAAGAGCTTCTCGATGCCGTTGCGGACATCCCAGATCGGTTGATAGAGCAGGAAGAACTCGGAGCGCTCGATCGCGCCGCGCAGGTCCTGCTCAATGGACATCCGCCGGCGCACGCCATCGCGCATCTCCGGCACGAAGCACTCGTGGCGCGCGCGACCGTTGCGTTTCGCGCCGTGCATCGCGAGTTCGGCGTCGCGGAGGTAGTCCGTCGGCTGCTCCTGCGCGACATCGTGGAGCACGATCCCGATGCTCGCCGTCACCACGATGTCGGTCGAGATCACACGGATCGGATCGGCAAGCACGAGCTTAACGCGATCGGCGACGCTCTCAGCGTCGGCGACGTCGGTGATCTCGTCGAGGAGGAGGAGGAACTCGTCGCCGCCGAGGCGAGCGATGACATCCCCAGGGCGGATCGCGGTCGCGAGGCGCAGGGCCACGCCACGCAAGAGTTCGTCACCAGCCTGATGTCCGAGCGAGTCGTTCAGGAGATTGAAGCGGTCGACATCGACCAGCAGGGCAGCGAAGCGCCGCTCGCCCTGACGGTGTGTGCGCTTGATCGCACGCCGCAGGAGATCGATCGCGAGCGCCCGATTGGGAAGTCCAGTGAGCGGATCATAGAGGGCGTCGCGCCGCTGGCGCTCGGCGGCGGCGTGCTGCGCGGTAACGTCGCGGACCGAGCCGGCCACCCGCAGGGCGCGACCCTCACCGTCGCGCAGGATCACCCCGGTCCACTGCAAACGGAGCCATCGACCATCCTCATGCCGGATCCGATGCTCGGCCGCGAATCGCGAACCGGCGCCGGCGAGTTGGGCCGCGAGGTCAACGTGGAGCTGTCCCTGGTCCGACGGATGCACGCGGGCCCACCACTCCTCGGTCGAGCGGTCCACTTCTTGGGCCGGGAGCCCCACGAGTTCACGCCAGCGGTCGGAGAAATGCACGCGATCGCCGATGATGTCCCAGTTCCAGAGCGCATCCTGAGCGCTGCGGGCACAGAGTGCGAGCCACTCGCTCGAGAGTCCCGCGGGGGGGCCCCCTGGAGCGTTCGTGACGAGGGCGAGATGCTCGCGAGTCTGCCTGAGTTCACGTGCGAGTCGAAAGGCTCGCCACGAAATCAGGGTGATCAACAACAATGCAGCTAAGGCGCCTACAAGGAGCACTAGGGGACTTGCAGGCATTGAGTGCGTAAGTGAGTTCGAGGGGTTCCTGATTAGCGACTCGCCATTGACGCTCTTGTGGTGCAATCGGTTACGCCACCCGTCGAGCGATTTGTTCGGTGGTCCGCCGGCGCTGTTCCGATAGGTGACGGCGCGAAGAATCGCGACGGTAGCCATTGCTCTTGACAAGTGAGAACTACGCTTGTAGTTCTACACGTGTAGTAACAACGGGAGATCCCTTGGCCGATCACGAGATCACTGAACTGCAGCTCACCATCCTCCGGCTGCTCTGGGAGCGCGGGGAGGCGACCGTCGCCGACATCTGGGAGGCGCTGCACGAGGAGCGAGGGCTCGCGCAGACGACCGTCGCGACACTTCTCACACGGCTGGAACGTCGGGGGATCGTGGCCCGACGGGCGGCGGCGCGGCAGTACCTCTATCGCGCCCTTGTCACCGAGGCCGAGGTCCGTCGGTCGATGGTCGGCGACCTCACCGAGCGACTCTTTGAGGGCGATGTGACCGCCCTCGTGAATCATCTACTGACCTCGCAGGAGATCGCGCCGGGAGACCTCGCCCGGCTCCGCACACTCATCAACGACACTGAGTCGCGCTCACAGGAGGAGAAGTGACCATCCCGACCGCCCCCGAGATCCTCGCCTGGCTGCTCACGTACGCGCTGCACTCCACGGTGCTGCTGGGTACGGCGTGGCTCGCTGTCCGCAGCGGCCGGCTCTCTCCGGCGTTCAACGATGTCATCTGGAAGACCGCGCTCGTCGGCGGCGTGCTGACGGCCACCGCACAGTCGACGCTCGACCGTCGTCCGGTCGGGACCTTTGCGATCGGCACGCCGACCGCGGTCACCGCGACGCCAGCGGCTTCGAATGAGTTCGCCGATCCAGAGGCGTCGGAGACGTCCACCGCGGAAGGGGCGGCGGTCGGTGTTCCCGTCGGAGCGACGACCCTCGATGGAGGAGCGAGCGCGCCCGCGCGGGACTGGACCGCGCTCATCGCCCTGACCTGGCTACTCGCTGCCTCCTCGCTCGTCCTCTGGTACGTCGCGCGCCGACTGGTCCTTGTCGGGCGTCTGGGCGATCGTCGCTCGGTAGAGAAGGGGCCGGTGACGTCGATGCTCGACGCGCTCTGCCGAGAGACGGGGGTCCGCACCTACGTCCATCTCACGGTGTCGGGAGCGATCTCGTCACCGGTGGCGCTCGGGAGTGGTGAGATCTGTCTGCCAGCGGCGGCGCTGGTGGAGCTCGATCCGGCGCAGCAGCGAGCGATGCTTGCCCACGAACTCGCGCACCTGGTGCGTCGTGACCCGCAGTGGCTCGCGCTGAGTTGCCTCGTCGAGCGTGCCTTCTTCTTCCAGCCGATGAACCGGCTGGGGCGGAATGGCGTGCAGGAATCCGCGGAGTTGTGCGCCGACGAGTGGGCCGCGCGTCACTCGGGAGGCGTACCCCTCGCGCGGGCGCTCGTGAAGGTCGCCGAGTGGATCCAGGCCTCGCCGCTCGGCGTGCCGGTGGCGGGGTTCGCAGAGGAGCGCTCGCAGCTCACGAAGCGGGTCTCGCGCCTTCTCGAAGCCGGTGCGATCGCCGCGCCGCGTTCCCGTGCCACCGCAGTGGCGGTGGCAGCGGGCGCCCTCGTGCTGACCGCGGCGTTCGCGCCCGGAGTGCAGCAGGCCTCCTCGATGACGAGTTCGATGCGGCAGTCGAGTGCCGCGTCAGCGGACCTCGGTCGACTCGAGCCGCTCGCCGCAGGGGCCGCGGTCGCCGTCGACACCGCGATCGTCCGGGCGGTGATGGCGCGACTCAAGGATGAGGTGCCCGAGGTCCGGCGGGCTGCGGCCGACGCGCTTGGACGGCTGCACCATCCGATGGCGATCAGCGCACTCATCGAGGCGTTGGGCGATGAGGAGCACGACGTGCGTCGGGCGGCGCTCAGCGCGCTCTCGAACTACGAGCGGGGCGTGCCGGCAGCCCCCATTCGCAAGCTTCTCGCCTCCGAGGACGAGGAGATGCGCTACTCGGCAATCGAGATCCTGAAGGGGATCCGCGACCGGCAGTCGATCCCGACACTCGCACAACTCGTGACCGACCCCAGCGAAGAGGTGCGGCACGCGGCGCTGCACGCGATGGAGGAACTCGAGGCGCCGATGGGTGAGGATCTTCTGACCCGCGCCCTCGACGATGTGTCGGCCGACGTCCGGCAAACGGCGGCGTCGATCGCCGGCGACCGTCAGGTGGTCGGCGTGATCCCCAAGCTCATCAAGATGCTCGATGACCGGAACAGCAGCGTCCGCGACCAGGCGGCAGAGGCGCTGACGGAGATGCGCACCGATGCGTCGCACGCGGCACTCAAGAAGGCGCTCACGCATTCCGACCCGAATGTGCGACGGATCGCCGTCGAGTACTTCGGCGAGGAGATCGACAAGTGAGACGTTCCCTGATCGTGATGCTCGGCTTGGGCGCCGTGACGGCTGCCGGCGCGACCGCAGCGGTCGGGCGGGCGCCATCGGCCGGACTCGCGCAGGAGCGCGCGCGGCCAGGACCCGATTCCGCGCGAGTCGCCTCGTTGCTTGAGGCGCTGGGCCGGACTGACCCGGTCGTGTGCGAGATGGTCTCCGACCAGATCGGGAACTTCTGGTGGGAGGAGGGGGGCACCGGAGTCGGCCGACTCGGCGACGCGCGGCCCGAGGTCCGATCGGAGAAGATGGCGATCTCCTCCGACGTCACCGACGCGGCGGCGATCCGATTCCTCGGC
>JANPCH010000165.1:0-11503 GCA_031430835.1 Gemmatimonadaceae bacterium | reverse complement strand
TGCGCGTTGATCGCGACGATGATCGTACTCAGCGACATCAGCACCGCGCCGATCGCCGGACTAAGGACGAGTCCCCACGGCTGTAGCACACCTGCGGCCAGCGGGATGGCGACGATGTTGTAGCCGGCGGCCCACCAAAGGTTTTGGATCATCTTGCGGTAGGTCGCCTTGCTCAGCGCGATGATCCGCGGCACATCGCGTGGGTCGCTCCGCACGAGCACGATGTCGCCGGCCTCGACCGCGACGTCGGTGCCCGCCCCGATGGCAACGCCGACATCGGAGGTGAGCAGCGCCGGTGCGTCATTGACGCCGTCCCCCACCATCGCGACGCGACCTCCGCCCGCTTGGAGCTTCTTGATCTCGGCCACCTTTTCTTCCGGCAACACCTGCGAGAGCACGGTCTCGATCCCGAGCTCGCGCGCCACCGCGTCGGCCACCGCCTTCGCGTCACCGGTGAGCATCACCACACGGACGCCCTCGGCGTGCAGGCGGCTCACCGCTTCCGCGGATTCGGGGCGCACCGCGTCCGCCACCGCGAACGCCGCGAGCACTCGGCGGGCCTCGATGAGGTAGATCGCGCCCTGGCCGCGGGCCGCTGCCTCGTCAGCGAAGGAACGCAGCGCCGGCGCCGGTTCGGCCGCGAGCTTCTTCAACAGGTTCGGTCCGCCTTCCGCGAGTCGCCGCCCCTCGACCACGGCCTGCACGCCGAACCCGGGGATCGCCTCGAACTCCGTCGCCTGAGGCGGCTTCACGCCACGCTCTTCGGCGCTCTTGACGATCGCCTTTGCGACCGGATGCTCGGCATCCCCCTCGACCGCCGCGGCGAGGCGCAATGCCTCCAGTTCGTCGACGCCCTCCGCCGCGCGCATCCCGACCACGCGGTGCTCGCCGAGGGTGAGGGTGCCGGTCTTGTCGAACACGACGATCGTGACGTTGCGCGCCTCTTCGAGCCCCCGCCGGTCACGCACGAGGAGCCCGCTGCGTGCACCGATCGTCGTCGAGATGGCGACAACGAGCGGCACCGCGAGCCCGAGGGCGTGTGGGCAGGCGATGACGAGCACCGTCACCACCCGTTCGATCGTGAACGACGCCGGAGCCGAGAGTGCGGTCCAGACGATCGCGGTGAGGAGGGCCGAGAGAATCGCGACGATCGTCAGGTAGAACGCGGCCCGGTCGGCCAGGATCTGTGCCCGCGACCGCGACTGCTGCGCTTGGTCAACGAGGCGCATGATCCCGGCGAGCGCCGTGCGATCTCCGGTGCGCGTCACCTGCACGCGCAGCGATCCGGCGCCGTTCACGGTGCCCGCGATCACCTCATCGCCTTCCTTCTTGTCGATGGATCGGGACTCGCCGGTGAGCATCGACTCGTTCACCGTGCTCCGTCCCTCGCGCACCACGCCGTCGGCGGGCACCGCCGCGCCGGGGCGCACGAGGACCAAGTCGCCGTCGTTCAGGTCGGCGAGTGGCACGTCGACCGGCCGGCCATCATCGAGGCGCGTCGCGGTGTTCGGGAGGAGCTTCGCCATTTCCTTCAGCGCGCCTTGGGCCTGGGTGATGGAGCGCATCTCCATCCAGTGTCCGAGGAGCATGATCGTGACGAGCGACGCAAGCTCCCACCAGAGCGGCATCCCGCTGAAGCCGAAGGTCACCGCCACGCTGAAGACGAAGGCGACGGTGATCGCGAGGGAGATGAGGGTCATCATCCCCGGTTTCCGATCCGTGAGTTCGCGCCACGCCCCGCGCACGAACACTCCGCCGCCGTAGAAGTACACGGCCGTCCCGAACACCACCGGGATCCATCGCGCGCCGGGGACCGCCGGCGGAGTGAAGCCCAATACGCGCGGGATCATCTCGCCCCACACCAACGTCGGCAGGGTGAGTCCGAGGGCGACGAAGAACTTGTTCCGGAACATCGCGACCGAATGGCCCGCGTGCTTGTCGTGCGTGTCGTGGCGTTCGTGAGTGCGCTTGCTCGTGGCCAACGCCGCGTGGCTCGGGGGTGGGCCCATCCGACCGTGACTCCCGTCTGTCGGTGGGTGATGTTCGTGGTCCATATCGGTGCTCCTCAGTCCCTTCGGTGACCCTCAACCATGTTACAGGGACTAAAATGAAGGAAGGGACGGGCGCTCACCATTGATGCTGCGCTCACACAACCTAGAGGATGACCGTGACATCCCGCGTGGCGTTGGTCTATTTCGAGGGCTGCCCCCACGCTGACGCGGCGCGCGGACGTATGCAGGAAGCGCTGTCGCGCGTCGGGATGCCCCTCAGCTGGGAGGAGTGGGACACCACGCGCGAAGGGACGCCCATCGCGTACCGCCGGTTCGGATCGCCGACGGTCCTTGTCGATGGGACCGATGTGAATGGCGGGGTCGAAGGGGCCGGTTTGGGCTGCGTGGTCGGTGGCGGCCCGACGGTCGAGACGATCGTCCGTGCCCTGCGCCAAGAGCAGACGTGAAGTCCGGCTTCGCTGATTGGGCTGGTGCCGTTGGTGCGATCGTCGCCGCGCTCTGCTGCGCGGGCACCCCGTTCATCGTGGCTGGGCTCGCAGCCGTCGGCCTGAGTGCGCTGCGCAAGGATGCGATCCTCTGGCCGGTGATGCTCCTGTCACTCGGCGTCGCGCTCTGGGGATTCTGGCAGGGACGGGCGCTGCATCGGACGTGGCCTCCCCTCGTACTGGGCCACGCGGGAGCGGTCTCACTTGCCGCCGGTGTGATAATCGTGAAGGGACCGCCGGCGATGACGATGATCTATGGTGGCTCGGTCGTGCTGCTGTTCGCCGTGGTGCTCAACGTTGGGGCACGGCGGCGTTGCGGGCGGGCTCAGCCGTCAGCGCGGTGAGCCGAGCCACGAGAGTGTCGCGCGGCATCACGCCCTGGAGATCGCCCTTCACCTCGCCCGTGGCCGAGAGGAAGAAGAAGTGCGGTGTCGCGTCAAAGCCAAGCCGCGCGCGAGCCGCGGCCGTTGTCGAATCCGCCACATTGACGAACAGGAACTCCACCCGGGACTCCCACTCCGACTCGAGCCCATGCACGATGGGCGCCATGGCTTGGCAGCTGAGTCAGCCAGGGTGGAAGAACTCGACGAGCTGCGGAAGTCCCGTCGTCCCGATCCGTCCCGGATCGCTCGCGGTGTAGAGCGTCGGAGGCTCCGGGGGCGTGGGCGGCTCGACCGTCCATCGCATCCAACCGAGCGCGCCGACGGCGATCAGGCTGATCGCAAGCGCTGTGATCCTGCGTGGACGGTCGGTCATCGAAGGCGACGAGGGGAGGGACCAGCAGGGACGATCAAACCAATGCTCTTCGTGTAAGGAATCGTGCTCACTCCGCGCCCGCTACGACGACATCACCGCCGGGAGAAAGGGTCAACTCGGCGCCCCGATCGACGAACCTCTGGTCGCACCTCACGAGATCGAGCTCGGGGTGGCGTCCACCTTCGGAAGGGTCATAACCACGCGGGTTCCGCTGGCCTGCGCGTCGTCAACGAACACGTTCCCGTCGTGGAGTCGCATCACGAGGCCCACGAGATAGAGTCCGAGGCCCTGTCCACTCCGCAGACCGGCGTGCCGGAGCGTCGAGCTACCGTACTTCGAGAAGAGCAGGATTCGTTCCTCCGCGGGGATCCCCGGTCCGGCGTCCTGTACGCTGATGATCGCGTCCTTCTCGGTGGCGGATGTGCGCACGATGATCGCTGTGCCCTTGCCGCCGAAGCGGATCGCGTTGGCGAGAAGATTCTCGACGGCGCGCTTCAGCAACGAGACGTCGACCGCGACGTCGACCCGTGCACTCGCATCGTGCACGACCGTCATCCGGTTCTCTCGCGCGGCCCCGTCCATCGTGCGGATCACCTCGTCGACGACCTCGGTGAGGTTGCGGGTCTCACGAACCAGCTTGAACGCGTCATCCTCGAGCCTTCGCACCTTGAGGAGGTCGTCGATCAGGTCGCGCAACCGCTCGGTCGAGTGGTAAGCGCTCTCGACCGACTCCCTCGCGTCCGCCGTCATCGGCTCGGAGTCGAGTAAGTGCAGGTGCGCCATCAGCCCGGCGAGAGGATTCCGCAGGTCGTGTACGAGCAGCGCGACCAGATCGTCCTTGAGGTCGTGCAGCCGAAGGAGGTCCTTCCGATGCGCCTCACCCTCGACCTGCAGACGGCGGGTGCGGAGGAAGGCGCGGACACGCAGGCGAAGCTCGTTCGTATTGAACGGCTTCGAGATGAAGTCGTCCGCGCCGGCTTCGAACCCCGCCACCTTCTCCACGCCCTCAGAGAGCGACGTGAGCAGGAGGATCGGGAGATAGTCGCCCGGCCGGATCTCCCGCATCTTCCGGCAGACGTCGTAGCCGGTGAGACCCGGCAGCATCACGTCGAGTAGGACGAGGTCGATCTCCTCGTGCTCGACGAGCTCAATTGCGCGCGGCCCGTCCGGAGCCTCGATGATGTCGGCGTCGCCCGCCAGCAACGATCGCAACAGTTCGCGATTCGTCGCGTTGTCGTCCACGACAAGCACCTGCGGGCGCTTCGGTGGAGAGCGGACTTCGATCAATCCCGGGTCTTGGTGGGGCATCGACCTCGCTGCTTCGGAGGCACCAGCGAGGCGGTCAGACCGCGGCCACGCCGACCGCAGCTCCCGAGCACTCGTACACGAACGCGGGCGGGATGTTGACCAACGTGAATCCCACCCGCACGTCGCCGAAGCGCCGCTCCAGCACGTCCCGCTGGCTGAGGGAGTACTGGTACTGGAGGAAGAGTCCGTTGGGAGCAAGGCGAGACTGGCAGTCGGCGAGCACCCGCTCGACCAGCGCATCGTCCATCAGGGCCAGCGGCAGGCTCGAGACGACGTAATCGATCGCGCCGAGGCCGAGCGCATCGGAGATCGCCGGCAGTTCACTCGCGCAGGCGTGGTGCAGGGAGAGGCGGGGATCCCCAACCTCCTCGCACTCATCCACGAAGATGCGATTGAGTTCGAGCGAGACGAGTCGCGAGTCGGGGCGCATCCGATCGAGCAGGGCCTTCGTGATGCATCCTGTTCCCACGCCGAGTTGCACGATGGTGCGCGCGCGCCGGAACTCGATCGCCCGCAGGAGGCGACTGATGAGGAAGGGCGAGCTGCGCACGATCGTCCCCGACATCTTGATGTGCTTGATGTGTTCGATCATCGGCGCATCCTTAGAACGGGAGGTACTCGGCGAGCCATTGACCGAAGAACAGATAGGCAGTCACCAACGGAAGCTCCCCGATGATGATACCTAGAATCATCCGGCGGAAGGGCATACCCACTAATCCGGCTGCATAACAGATGAGGTCGGTGGGGACCGCCGGGAAGAACGCCCACCCCGCCACGAGCCAGATTGCCCACGGCTTCGCCAACCCCAACTGGAGCTGCGCCAGCTTCTCGGGGTGCTTCGCGGCGAGCATCCGGTCGTAGCCGACGAAGTGGGGGAATCGGTAGAGCAGGGTGGCCGAGAGGAGGATCCCGACCATCGTCACGAGGAAGACCGCCGGCAGGGAGTGCGGGAAGAGCGCCGCGCCGGCCAGCACGACCGGCGTGCTCGGCACGAGCAGCGCGCCGCGAACGAGGGCGATCACCGTGAAGGCACCGAAGGCCCAGGCGCCCCACCGGGCGAGGAACGTCGAGATCCGCCCCTCGGAGAGCAGGGCGGGGTCGCGGATCCACGCCACGAGGAGCGTGACGAGGAGCGCGACCCATACCCAGGTCAGGACCCGCCGAGCGTGCAACCCTTCCTCCGGGATCCTGGGGCGCGACGAGAATACGCGTTCAGCGCGAAGGAGCCGGCGTCGCGGCCGGCGATGCGCGTTGGGCCTTCGTGCAATCGCGCCACTGACCTGGCTGTCCTCCCTGTCCTCCGGGAAGCGGATCGAGCAGTTCGCGCGGCATCTGTTCTGGATCCTCGCTCGCGAGATAGGCCAGCATCGCGGTGAGGGTCGCGTTGTTGCGGAGGTCGTACGCCACGATCTTGTCGAAGGTGTCACGGTCGGTGTGCCAGGTGGTGCCGCCGTAGTCCCAACCGAGCGCGCCGAGACTGAAGGACGGCGCCTTGTGGCAGACGAAACTGGCGTTGTCGCTTCCGCCGGTCGCCTGGCCGCCGGTCGGCGAGAAGCGGATCCAGCGGGTGATCTCGTTCGGGATCTGCGAGAGGTACGACTCGAGTCGCGGACCGGTGCCCTTGAAGGGTCCGCCGGAGAGATTCGTGATCCGGCCGGTGCCGTTGTCCTGATTGAACAGCGCCTGCAGACCGCCGACGATCTCGGGATGGTCCTCGCTGAAGGCGCGGGAGCCATTGAGTCCCTGCTCCTCGCCGTTCCAGTGGCCGACGACGATCGTGCGCTTGGGGTTCGGATAGACCTGCTTCAGGATGCGCAGCGCCTCGAGCATCGTGATCGTGCCGGTCGCGTTGTCGGTCGCGCCGGACGACGAAGTCCACGAATCGAAGTGCGCCGAGAGCACGATGTACTCGTTGGGCGTCGTGCTGCCCTTGATCTCAGCGATCACGTTGAAGACCGGGCGCTCGCCGAGCAGCTCGCTGTCGGTGAAGGCGCGGACGCGCGGACCCTGCTTGTTCTGCGCCATTCGGAAGAGGAGACCGTAGTCCTCGCAGCCGATCGCGAATGCCGGGAGCGTCTGATCGATCGACCCGAAGATGCGGGCGATGCCGGGAGCGCTGTGCTGCTGTGCGTTGAAGCTGAAGACGGCGAGTGCGCCGGCGGCCTTGAGTTTCGCCCACACCTCGCGACTACCCATCGCGGCGTTCGTCACCGCCCAATCGGTCTGCAGCTTCTGCTGCGCTTCATCGACGCGCGCCCGCTCCTCCTCGGTTCCGAACTCGCGCCATTGCGCCGCCGAACGGCAGGAGAGCCGGGGTGGACCCATCAGGAAGATCTTGCCGCGCACGTTCGGCAGCCACGCGTCGAATGCTGCCGGCGTCGCGACGTCCATCGGATAGGTGATGACCTCTCCTTCGACGGGACGCCTTCCGGTACTGGGACTGTACGCCAGCGCCGTCGCCTCGAGGGACCGAGCGCGCGGCGCGATGAGATCGACGTGCGTGACGCCGCGGCTCCATCCGAGCCAGGTGCCGTAGCGCTCCTTGCGCACCGGGATGCCGAAGCCCTGATACTGCTTCACGATCCAATCCTGCGCCGCATCGCTCTGAGGTGAGCCGGTCATCCGCTGGCCGAGAGGATCGGTGAGCACCTGGGCCAGGGTCATCGCCTGTGAACGGTTCATCCCCTCATCCCAGATCTTGAGGATCGTGGGATCGGTCGCGGCGTCAGTCCGCACGTACGGCGGATACTCGGCGGCGGGGATCGGGTCGGCGAGGCGGGCGCGATTGACCGGCGCTGGCGGGCCGCCGGGGCCCTGAGCGAGGAGCGGGAAGGCGACGAGGCAGACGGCGATGACGCAGACGGTGGATGTCGGACGGCGGAACAAAGGCGGCTCCGGCGGTGCGGTATTGGAGTGGGTCGATCCGGGTTTCGCTTGAACGATACGCGGCCGCGGGCTATACTGCTTTCACGTTCGATGCCGGCGCCCGGCCTATCCTGGCCGGGCGTCGGTTTTCTACACCCGCCGAGGCTCGCGCGATGATCGAGGCGCTGAAGCAGAAGCTCTCAGTCGAAGCCGAGAAGCTCCGCTTCGAGCTGAATGTCACCCTCCCGAGTGAGATCCGGCGGGCGGTGGAGATGGGTGACCTGCGCGAGAACTCGGAGTACAAGGCGGCGCTCGAGCGGCAACAGTTCGTGCAGGCGCGTCTCGGCCAGCTCACACAGCGACTCTCGAAGCTCTCGGCGATCGACGAATCGCAGATCGCGACCGATGCCGTCGGTCTGGGATCGAAAGTCGTCGTCGAGGACCAGGACTCGAAGACCCGCGAGCACTACCATATGATCTTCGGCGACGCCGAGGACTTCAACGAAGGCCAAGTGACGATGTCCTCACCGATCGGTCGCGCGCTGCTCGGCAAGAAGATCGGGGAGATGATCCTGCTCAAGCTCCCGACGGGGAAACGCAGCCTGCGTCTCATCGAGCTCGTGACGATCCACGAGGACGTGGCCTAGGGCGCCTGGGCGCGAGGCTCGGCGAGTGCGGCGGTCAGTGCGGCGTTGAGTGGACCATCGTCGGCCGTCACCGGACCGACGTGCCGCCACCGCAGGGTCCCATCGCGGCCGATGAGGTAGCTCGCGGGCACACCGATCGCGAGAAAGGTCGTCGAGACGCGATTGTCGGGGTCGTGCCAGAGCGCGTAGGTGGCGCCGAGTTCCTTGGCGTAACTCGCGATCCGCTCCTCCTCGCCGGGGGAGTCGATGCTCACGCCGATGATGCGCAGCCCGTCGGCGGTATGACGTTGGTTCAACGACTCCAGCGCGGGGATCTCCTGCCGGCAGGGCTTGCACCAGGTCGCCCAGATGTTGAGCAGGACCACGTCGCCACGCAGGTCGACGACGGCGACCGGTGTGCCGTCGAGCGTCTGCGCTGCGTACGTCGGGGCGGGGGCGCCGACCGCGACCGGCTGGTGTTCACTCGTGCCGCCGCACGCCGCGGCGGCGAGGAGTGCAGCGAAGCGGAGCTTCACTTACCGGCTACGCGGATCGAGGCGACGCGCAACGATCCCGTCATACCGGGGACGACCCAGGCGAGCACGACACCGTCGCTCGTCCGCGCCATTCGTGGGAATCCACTCGAACGCGCGCCACTGGTCGGGCTCACCACGAGCGGCGGCTCGAGCGTGCCGTCACGTCGGACGACGCGCGCCATCACCTCGGCCTCCTGTCCGCTCTTCTTCTGGAGCCAGGTGACGAGCGCGGCGCCACCGTCGAGCATCTCGATGTCCACGCGGCCGCTCGGGGCGCCACTGTCGACGCGCACCGGTGGGGCGAAGGTGGCTCCGCCGTCGGTGGAGAATGTCGCGTGCACCCGCGGCGTGGAGTCAGCCGCGGTGAACCAGACGATCGCGACGGTATCGGCGACGGCGCTCACCGCCGGCCCATTCACCGGGCAGAAATCGATCTTCCATCCATCATCGTGCAGCGACTTGGGCGCGGTCCACGCGCCATTGATCTGGCGAACGACGGACATGTCACGGATGTCGTCGTCGCTGCGGTCGCGGTACACGATAAGCGGACCCTGGGTGGTCATCGCCATCGCGGTTTGGCAGCAGTCACAGACCTTCTCGTCCACGATCGCGCGACTGGCGATGCCGCCATCGCTCCACGTCGCCCAGCCGAGCTGCATCGCGCGCATCTTCTCGTCGGCGATGCTCGCGCCCGCCGAGCCGTCGAGCAGCGAGACCTGCGCTCCACCACCGGCCAGCGGGAGGATCGCGGCGAATCCGTGCTCGGCTTGGACGTTCGCAGGGTGAGGGAGTGAGGTTGCGCTCCACGTGTCGCCGCCGTCGCGGGACTCGCTCATCACGACGTCATAGGCATAGCGGCCAGCGCCGTTACGCTGCAGCCAGTGCGCGAGCAGGCGACCATCGGCGAGGGGCACCACCGAAGGGAAGTCGGCCCAGTTGACGAAGAGGTCCTTGCGTGACACGACAACCTTCGGCTTGGACCACGTCTTGGTCGCGGCGTCGAGGCTCGCGACGTAGACGGTGGCGGTCGAGTCGGCCGCACGTTCGAGCCAGCTCAGGTGCACGCGGCCGTCCGGTGCAACCGAGACGAAGGGCTCGACGGCGCCGTCGCCCCCGGGTGAGGGAAGCTCCTCGACGCTCAGCGCACGCGGGGCATCGGCGCACCCGGCGACGACGGCGAGCGCGAGCAGCGGCAGGAAGCGCGTGAAGTTCCGGGGGATCGGCATCAATCAGCTCTGGAGAGGTTGGGTCGAACTGCGAAAGGTGTCCGTACCCGCACCGCAGGTCAACGCGTCTCGTCGATCGCGAAGAGGCGCGCGATGTCACGTTCGTACTCACTGACGGCGTTCCGCGCACCGGCGTCGGTCCATTTGAGGAGATTCCCCATCCGCGACGCTACCTCCGGCGCGAGGGACCGCGCCTGGTCACGGGTCTCGAACGCGAGTCGAGTCCGGCGGATGAGCACGTCACTCACCGTCTCAGCCAGTTCGGCCTCGACGGCGAGGTCGACCTGTGCATCGAGCGCCGGCGGCCGCTCCGCGAGCGTGAGTGGCGCGTGCATCGTGTCGCAGCGACGCACCCGTCGGCCGAGCCGACGCAAGGCGATATCGACGCACTGCTCCGCCATCGCGCGATACGTCGTCAGTTTGCCGCCCGTCACCGTCAGTACGCCACGCCGCGAGAGGGCAATCAAGTGCTCGCGCGACGCCGAGGCCGGGTCGCCGGTATTGGTCCGGGCGACAAGTGGGCGAATCCCGGCCCAGGCCGAGACCACGTCGCTGTCGGTGAGGTGCGCATCGGGGAAGTACCGGTTCGCCGCGAAGAGCAGATAGCGCACGTCGGTGCGCCCGGCCCGCACCTCGTTCGGGTGCTCGTCGGTCGGCGTGTCGGTCGTGCCGATGATCGTGTGCTCTCCGGCTGGAAGGGTGAACATTCCGCGGCCGTCGTCGGGGGAGAGCATCGTCACCGCCCCACGATTGCCGACGCGCGCGGCGGGGACGGCGACGTGCACGCCCTTCGTGCCCCGCACCGTGTCGCCGACCTGCGGCCCCTCGAGCCGGGCGATCGCGTCAGTCCAGGGTCCGCAGGCACTGAGGACGAGCCGCGCCTGCACGCGCAACTCGGTCCCACCGAGCAGGTCGCGGACGATCGCGCCATTCACGGGACCAGTGGCCGAGGCGAACGTGAGCGCCGTGACCTCGGCGTGATTGACGACCGTTGCACTCGCGTGAGCCGCGTCGACGACATTCGCGAGCGTAAGCCGGGAATCATCGGTGCTGGCGTCCCAGTAGAGCGCGCCGCCCTTGAGGTCCGTGCGCGCGAGCGCCGGCTCGGACTCGAGCACGCCGTGGGCGTCGAGCCGGTGATGGCGCCCGACATTCCGGAACAGTGCGAGGGCATCGTAGAGCGTGAGCGCCGCAGCGAGCTGCCAGCGCTTCACTCGCGCGCCGCTATAGACCGGCCAGGTGAAGCGCAGCGGCTTGACTAGCCCTGGGGCGAGTTCGAGCAGGCGCCGCCGCTCACGGCTCGCCTCGAAGACCAGGTGCAGGTAGCCGTGCTCGAGGTACCGCACGCCGCCGTGGATCAGACGCGACGAGCGGCTCGACGTGCCGGCGGCGAAGTCCTCCCGCTCGACGAGCGCGACCGCGAGTCCGCGGCGCGCCGCATCACGCGCGATCCCCGCGCCGGTGATCCCGCCGCCGATCACGAGCAGATCGAAGTGCCGATCGGCGAGCTCGTGGAGGCGGCGCGCACGGCGTGGGATCGGCTGGCCGGTCATCGGCGGGACGATACCGCGCACCCTACCTTTATGGAATGACCATCTCCGAACCGGGGCGGCGCGTTGCGATCATCGCCGGCGTGCGCACCCCCTTCGCCAAGGCGGGCAGTACCCTCCGGGCGCTGAGTGCGATCGA
>JANPCH010000164.1:0-34954 GCA_031430835.1 Gemmatimonadaceae bacterium | reverse complement strand
CTCCCGCAATGCGAGTTCGAACACGAGCCCGCTCGATCCGGTGAGCCGGTAGCGGGTCTCCTGCACATCGCCGTCGGCGATCGGGCTCGCGGAGTCGACGGCGACGAGCGCGCCGCGACGAGCGGCGAAGATCGGCTCGGGATCACGGAGGAACCACCCGACGACCGCTGCGGCAGCAACCCCCACCGCACCGGCGACCGTGAGGAGGAGGCGGCTACGGCGCCGAGACAGTGATGGTGACAGTGTAGTTGCCGACGACATCATCCTCGAAGGTGGTCGCAAGGATGTAGTAGGTGCCAGCATTCATCGGGAAATTGAGTCGCGCGTCGGTGTCGGGCCCGAAGTCGTCGTCGCTCGTGATCAGTTTGTCACTGTTGTCGCGCAGGATGAGGAAGGCGTCGAAATCGGTGCTGGAGACGAGGATATCGACGCTCGCCATGGCCCCGAGGACGAACTGATAGCGGTCGGCATACGACCCGCGGCCAAGCTTGCAAGAGGAACTCGTCAATGCGCCTGAGGTGGAGCTGTTCCCCGGCGCTGACGCGATCGTCACGGTGCCGACCGAGAGGCCGCAGCTCGCGGAGTCGGGCGGCTCGGTGATGCTCTTCTCGCACGAGAGCGTGACGAGTGCGAGGAGGGGGATGAGCAACTGGCGACGGACGAGGCGCATTGCGGCTCCGGGCGGGTTCGGGAGACACGGGTGCTACCCGCCAGTCACCGATTAGGTTTCGCGGGTGCCCGTGACAATTCTACGTCCTGACGACTCCCGCGCGCTGGTCCCCGAGCTCGCGGCCTCGCTCAACCCGAACGTCTGGGTCTACCGGTTCAGCGAACCGTCTGCGGGATGGACCCTTTCGATCGCGACGCACGCCGAGCCCGGGTCGGGCAAGCTCTCCCTCGGCGGCTTCCGGATCGCTCCGGTCGAGCGCACCAGCGCCCTCGGGTTCACGACCGACCGGGAGGCGATCGCCTTGGCGATCGGGATGGAGGAGAAGGTCCATTGGTCGCGGGTGCTCGGCGTCGGCGGTCCCCTCGCCATGCGCGATATCCGCCGGATCGTGGGCGGCAAGTGCGTTCTCGCCCCGACGGATGACGCACGCGTCGGCCAGCCCAGGGACGCGGCGATGCTCGACTTCGCGATTCGCTCCTTTCTCGAGGTGGAATCCTCGGCCGGGATCTTCCTCACGACCGGCCAGGACTTGGGCCACGGCCTGATGCACGATGGGCGGACGCCCTCACTCGAATATCTCAACCAGCGCTATCGCGGCAGTGTGGTCGCCGACACCTCGGTCCCGACCGGAGAGGGGAACTACCAGATCCTCGACGGGATGCTTCGGGCGAGCGGGGTGATGCTAGAGAAGGCGACGGTCGCGCTTGTCGGCTGCGGCAACATCGGGATGCACATCGTTGGTCGGCTACGGTCGCGGGGCACGACGATCCTCGCCTGCGAGACTCGCGCTGAGCGTCGGAAGGAGCTCGAGGAGTTCGGGATCCGCACGTGGGCCCCCGAGGACAAGCTCGCAATGCTCCGGGAGCCGATGGATGCGTTGGTGGTCAATGCCGCAGGCGGCACCCTCGACGAGGCCACGATCGCAGCCTGCGTGACCAATACGCGATTGGCGGCCATCTGCGGCAGCGAGAACCTTGCGATGCCCGATCCGGACGGAGCCTTTACGCTGCGCGCCGCGAAGAAGCTCTATGCGCACACCGAACTCTGTGGGCTGATGGGCTATCTCACCGCAGTCGAGGAGTATCTCGCCAAGGCCGAAGGGGTGCCCTTCGACATCGCGACGCTGCTCGTGGCGGCGCAGAAGATGGATGGGATCGGGTACCGGGCGGCGAAGCGCGTCCGCGACGGGGGCTTCAGCCAGAGCTTCGAAGAGGCGGCTAGCGCGCCCTGAAGCGGGCGAGTGCGTCGCGGGTGAAGTCGGAGAGCACCATCCGCCCACTCATCGCGGCACGCTCGGCCAGCAGCGCCTCCCACCCCTCGGTGCCACGCCAGAAGATCCGCTTCATCTCGGCCATCGCCTCAGGATTCGACGCCGCGAGCCGCTTGGCGTGCGCGTCGACGGTCGCATCAAGGGCGGCTCCATCCCCACAGAGCATCGAGTAGAGTCCGTGGCGCTCGCACCACTCGGCGTCGTGCCAGTCGGCGTGCACCGCGAGGTTCATCAACGGGGCGACGCCGAGCTTCCGCTCGATCACGACACTGACGACGAAGGGACCGATCCCGACCTGCAGTTCACTGAGTTTCACCTGCGCGCCGCGCACGGCGATCGAGTAGTCGCTCGCCGCGATCACGCCGATCGCGCCTCCGGCGGCGCGACCCTGGACCCGCACCAACACGAACTTCGGGGCGCGGATCATCGCGAGGATCACGCGGCCGAATCCGCTGAAGAACTCCTTGCCGTCCGCCGCGTCGGCGACTGCTGCGAACTCATCGAAGGAGGCGCCGGCGCAGAAGGTGCTGTCGCCGCCGCTCTTGAGCACGATCACGCGGGCGGCCGGATCCGCGCCGAGCTGGGTGATCGCCGCCGCGAGTTGGTTCAGCAGCAAGGCGGGTAGGGAGTTCCCCTTCGGGTGACTGAACTCCACGGTGCCGATCCCACCGGCGACGGAGGTGCGGACGGAGCCGGCTTCGAGGACTGGATCAGAAGGGGACACGCACATAAGATGGAAGGGGGAAGGGGGAAGGTGGAAGGAGGAAGGTCTACGGTGGTAGATTCCGTCCATGGCCCTGACTCCGTCCACCGCCCCATCCGACGATCCCGCGCTCGTTGCCGCCTTCGAGGCGCGCATAGCGTCCGGCGAGAGCATCGAGCCGAAGGATTGGATGCCCGCGCGCTACCGCAAGCAGCTCACGCGGATGATGGCCCAGCACGCACACTCGGAGATCGTCGGGATGCTCCCCGAGGCGAACTGGATCACCCGCGCGCCAACGCTTCGCCGGAAGATGTCGCTGATCGCCAAGGTGCAGGACGAAGCGGGGCACGGGCTCTACATCTACTGTGGAGCCGAGACGCTTGGCAGCGACCGACACGACCTCTACGACCAACTCCTCGACGGCACCGCGAAGTACTCGAGCATCTTCAACTATCCGACCCTCTCGTGGGCCGATATGGGAGTGATCGGGTGGTTCGTGGATGGCGCCGCGATCGTGAACCAGACCGTGCTCGCCAAGGCGTCCTATGGGCCGTACGCTCGCGCGATGGTGCGGATCTGCAAGGAGGAGAACTTCCACAAGCGACAGGGCTACGAGATCTGCGCGACGCTCGCGAGCGGCACCGCGGCCCAGCGCGAGATGCTGCAGGACGCGGTGAACCGCTTCTGGTGGCCTTCGTTGATGATGTTCGGCCCGAGCGACACGAACTCACCGAACTCGGGCGAGCTCCTCAAGTGGCGCGTGAAGCGCAAGACCAACGACGAACTCCGCCAGCGCTTCGTGAATCTGACCGTACCGCAGGCCCAGGCGATCGGCGTGCTGCTCCCTGATCCGGACCTCAGGTACAACGAGGCGACGAAGAACTGGGACTTCGGGGCGATCGACTGGGCCGAGTTCCAGCAAGTGATCACCGGCAACGGGCCCTGCAACAAGGAGCGGCTCTCGGCCCGGAACAAGGCGCACGCCGATGGCCAATGGGTTCGCGAGGCGGCGCTCGTGCACGCGGCGAAGGGACAGCGCAACACTGAGGCGGCGTGATGTCCGAAACGTCCTGGCCACTCTGGGAGGTCTTCACTCAGGGCAATCAGGGCGAGCCCTTCGAGCACGCGGGATCCCTCCACGCGACCGATGCCGAACACGCGCTGCAGAATGCGCGCGATGTGTACACGCGGCGGGGTGAGGCGGTGAATCTCTGGGTCGTGCCGAGTGCCGCGATCGTTGCTTCGGCGCCGGGAGATGCTGGCCCCTTCTTCGATCCCGGGAACGACAAGCCCTACCGTCATCCCCAGTTCTACAAGGTCCCGCGCGGCGTTCGCGTCTTCTAGGATGACGAAGCACGAAGCGGACGAAGGAGGCATTGCCGCCGATGATGCGTCGGCAGGCACAACGCCCGTTGCCGGCCCACGCAGGGCGCCGCCCGAGGATCCGCTCGTCGGGTTCCTCCTTCGTCTCGGCGACGATCGGCTCGTCCTCGGCCACCAGCTCTCCGACCTGACCGGACACGGGCCGATCATCGAGGAGGACATCGCCACTGCGAACCTCGCGCTCGATCTCATCGGCCAGGCCTCGTCGTTCCTGCGGCTCGCCGGTGAGCTCGAAGCAAAGGGGCGCGACGAGGATGCACTCGCGTACTTCCGCGATGGCGTGCGGTTCAGGAACTGCCTGCTGGTCGAACAGCCGAACGGTGACTTTGGCGACACGATGGCGCGGCAGTTCCTCTTCGATGCGTACAGCGTCTTGCTGCTCGACGCGCTCGCATCCTCCTCGCACGTCGGCGTGGCGGCGATCGCGGCGAAGGCGCTGAAGGAGGACCGCTACCACGTTCGGCACTCGAGCGAGTGGGTGGTCCGACTCGGCGACGGCACCGAGGAGAGTCACCGCCGCGTGCAGGCGTCCCTCGACCGGCTGTGGCGATTCACCGGCGAGCTCTTCGAGATCGATGAGATGGATGCGGGCCTTGCCTCGCGCGGGATCCGTGTGGACCACGCCGCACTCAAGTCGCGGTGGGACCAGATGGTGAACGAGGTGCTGGCACGAGCGACGCTCACGCGTCCGGCCGACGGCGTGATGCAGCGCGGCGGGCGGCTCGGGCGGCACACCGAACATCTGGGGCACCTCCTCGCGACGATGCAGAGCGTCGCGCGTGCGCATCCGGGGGCGAAGTGGTGAACGCGCCGCTGACGCGCGAGCGCGTCTACGAGCTGCTACGGGAAGTGCCAGACCCCGAGGTCCCGGTGATCAGTGTGGTCGAACTCGGGATCATCCGCGATGTGGCGGTCGCCGCCGACGGAGCGGTGGACATCACCATCACGCCGACCTACTCCGGCTGTCCCGCGATGTTCGAGATCGAGAAGGACGTCCGCGCGGCGCTTGCGGATGCCGGTGCGACGCAGGTGACGATGCGCACGGTGCTCGCGCCGGCCTGGACGACCGATTGGATCGGACCGGAGGCGAAGGAGAAGCTCCGGGCTTATGGAATCAGCCCACCGGGGCCCGCTGAACCTGGCGGGCCGGTCACGCTGACGCGCCGACGCACTGCGGTGCAGTGCCCGCACTGTGGGTCAAGTGACACCGAGCTCAAGAGCGAGTTCGGCTCGACGGCGTGCAAGGCGATCCACGTCTGTCGGAGCTGCCGGCAACCGTTCGACGAGTTCAAGGCGCACTAGTGACTAGTCCGACGTGAGCGGGGGCCGCCCGTTCGGGCGGCCCCCTCGCACGTTACGGCGTCTTTGAGGCCAGGTACGCGTACGGCCCGCCGGACGAGTTGAACGGCTGCCCTGCGCCGTTGCGCAGCACTTCCAGGATCGACATCGTGCCCGTGATCGCAGTCCCGTTGCGCGTGCCCGTGAGGGTGATCGTCTCGTTGATGCTCGAGTATGTGTTCGAGAAGTGCGTCAAAGTGGCGTTGATCGTCGATCCGCTGCCGGTGAGTGGACCGGTCGATACCGTCGTGAACGGCGTGCCGACGCAGGAGCCAGAGTTGCCCGTCACGTAGATGATCGTGGTGGACGTTCCCGTGCCGGTGATCGTGCCGTTCGTGGCGGTCACGACCTGAAGCGTCAGATCCGTGATGCTCGACGAGATCGTGTAGGAGCATCCGCCGTCGACCAACGAGGTCATCGCCCCACCAACGGGAAGGGACAGGATGAACGTCTCGACGTTGGTGAATCCGGCCGAGACGGTCCGGTCGGTACTCATCACGACGGAGCAGGGACTGCTGGTCCCGGCGCAGGCACCGCTCCAGCCGGTGAAGGAGGAGCCTGCTGCGGGGGTCGCGGCGATGCTGATCGTGGTGCCCTCATCGTAGGTGAGGCCGGCCGGCGTCGCGAAAAGAGCCCCGGTGCCGACCCCGGTCTTGTTCAGCGTCAGGGTCCGAAGTCGCGGCCGGACGGTGATCGTGATCGTGTTGAATGCCGCGCCGCAGGTGGCCGTGATGACGGCGGTACCGACTGAGAGTGCGGTGGCGGTGCCGGTCGATGGATTCACCGCAGCGACGGTCGGGGAGGCCGAGGTGAAGACGCAATTGACGCCCGAGATCTGCACGCCGCCCTCATTGACCGGCCGGGCGACGATGTTCGCCACCTCACCGACGCGGGGGTTCGCGTACGTCGTCGACATCTGGACCGCCGCGACGGCCGGAGGCGCCGAAGGCCCGTCCGGGCACGCTGTGATCGTCGAAACCAGAAAGAGCCCTGCTCCGACAGCGAAGGCCTGCCGGCGGCTGATTGCGAGCATCATGAGGTGCCCTGGTCGGAGTATGGGAGAAAGGTACGGCAAGCTTCGGGCCGTACCGGCCTGCCGTCACAGAATGACGGGGCTCGGCGGCAGGGTGGTGTAAACACCGCCTCGGTCGCCGGCATCGGAAGGGTGAAGCTCACATCACTTCTGGCAGGAGATCCCCATGCGCCGCACCGCCGCTCTGCTTCCGCTCGTCGCAGGACTGCTGCTCACCGCCGCCGCGCTCCTCGGCCCGCCACGCATCCTCGTGACCGAGGTGAAGGGAGCCGCGCCGACGCCCGGCGCTGTACTCGCGATCGAGGCGCATCATCACACCGACGAAGCGAATCCTGATGTATCGGCGCGGGCGATCGGATTGCGCGGCACCGAGCGAATCACCAAGAACATCGCGCTCACCGCGACGTCAGTCGGTACGCGCTATGGCGTGACGAAGCAGTGGGAGAACGGGACCGCATGGGTGCTCGTTTTCACGATAAAGCAGGGGGATCACGCGCAGTTCAACACCGCCGAAGCGATGGTGAAGGTGGACGCCACCGGCCGCATCGTCGGCATCGTGACGCCGGGGGCGGAGAATGCTCGCGGTGACCGCTATCCGAGGGCGCTCAAGGCGGAGGAGATCGAGGAGGCGCTCAATTCTCTGCGTGCGGGAAGGTAGCGCGAAAGGACGGATGGAAGAGGGAAGAGGGAAGAATCGCGCCGGAGACCGCCGGCGCGCCTCCTCCCGCTGCTGTTCAGACGTGCTTCAGCTTCCATCGCCCCCGCTTGAACAAGATCGCGCTCACCACCGCCAGCATCGAATACGCGATCGAGACCGCGATGAACACGCCATCGGGGCCCAAGCGGAGGTGTGAGGCGAGGAACCACGCCAGCGGGATCTGCAGGACCCAGTAGATTCCGAGATTGATCCAGGTCGGCGTCCAGGTGTCCCCGGCCCCATTGAACGCCTGCTCCAGCACCATCCCGAGCGCGAAGAGGGGGAACCCGAGCGCGATCGCTCGGAGGCCGAAGCTCGCGACCGGCGCGACCGCCGGGTCGGTGGTGAACCAGCGCACGATCATCGGCGCGAACGCGAAGAAGACCGCACCGGTGAAGCTGAGGAATGCCACGTTGTACTTCGCCGCCTTCCAGACGGCAGCTTCGGCCCGTTCGGGCAACCTCGCCCCAAGCGCCTGTCCCACCATCGTTGCCGCCGCAGCGCCGATCCCGAACGCCGGCATCAGCGCGAAGAGGAAGATCCGGACGGCGATCGTGTACCCGGCGAGCGCATTGCTCCCGAAGCTGGCCACGACACGCACGAGCCCGATCCAGCTCATCGAGCCGAGCGCGACCTGAAAGGTGCCGGAGCCGGACAGGGCGGCGATCCGCCACATCGTCTCCGGTTCAACGCGCACGTGTCGCGCTTCGACCTTGAGGTGACCGCTCCCTTTTGCGAGCAGCGTCAACGCGAAGAGGAAGCCGATCGAACGCCCGACCACCGTTGCGACAGCGGCGCCCACGAGCCCGAGCTCGGGGAATGGACCGAGTCCGAAGATCAGCATCGGACAGAGCAGGATGTTGATGCCGTTGCCGAGGATCAGCACCCGCATCGCCACCGCCGGATCCCCGGCGCCGCGGAAGACGGCGTTGATCAGAAAGAGGAGGAAGACGCTGGCGTTCGCACCGAGCATCACTCGCGTGAATGGCGTCCCGATCGCGATGACCTCGGGCGTCGCGCCCATCAATCCGAGGAGCTGGGGCGCGAAGATCGCGCCAACGACGCCGAGCGATCCAGCGACGATGAGCCCGAGGAAGAGCACCTGCACCGCGGCCTCCGCTGCGCCGTCGGGGTCCTTCTCTCCGATCCGCCGCGAGACCGTTGCCGTCGCTCCGATGCTGAGGCCGAAGGCGATCGTGTAGAGGATGATCATCAGCGACTCGGTCAGCCCGACCGTCGCGACGGCGTCAGCGCCGAGCTTGCCGACGAAGAAGACATCGACCACGGCGAAGATGCTCTCCATTCCCATCTCGATGACCATCGGGACGGCGAGGAGGAAGATCGAGCGGCCGATCGGTCCAGCGGTGTAGTCGTGTTCGGTGCCGCGCACCGCATCGCGGAGGTCACGCCAGACGCCGCCCGTCGCCGCGGGCGCCGCCTCAGGCACCGAGGAGCGCCTCGATCCTCTCCCCGATCATCGCGACGTCGGGCAACACCGCCGCGAGCAGAATCGGATGGTACGGCATCGGGATGTCGCGCGGCGCGAGGCGCTCCACCGGCGCGTCGAGATGCCAGAACACCTCCTGTGCCACCGTCCCTGCCACCTCGGCGCCGAAGCCGGCGGTGAGATTATCCTCGTGCACGATCAGGCAGCGGCCGGTCCTGGTCACTGAGGCAAGCACGGCCGCGCGGTCCCACGGCGAGATCGTCCGCAGGTCGATGAGCTCCACCCGTTCGCCGAATCGCTCCGCCGCTTCGACACACCGATGCACCATCGCTCCCCAGGTCACGAGCGTCAGATCCGTGCCGTCGCGCACAACCCGCGCGCGACCGAAGGGCAGCACGTAGTCGTCGCCAGGATACCGCGCGCTCCCGTCACCGGTCATCAGCAGCGAACGGTGTTCGAAGAAGACCGTCGGATTGGGGCTCCGCATCGCCGCACGCAGCAGCCCAACGGCGTCGGCCGCGTTGGACGGGATCGCCACCTGCCACCCGTAGGCGTGCGCGAATCGCACCTCGTCACTGAGGCTGTGCCAGGGGTCGCCGACATCCTTGCCGAATCCGCCGGGCATCCGCACGACCATCGGCGACGCGAACCGGTTCGCGGTGCGCCACCGCAACGTTCCCGTGTTGTTGAGCTGCTCAGTGGCCGGATCGGCGTACTTGCGGAACTGGATCTCGGCCACCGGCATCAATCCGCTGATCGCGAGGCCCGCCGCGCGACCGATGATCCCCTCCTCGGAGAGGCTGGTGTCGAAGACGCGATCGAGGCCGAACTGCTTCTGCAGTCCTTCGGTCACGAGATGCACACCTCCCTTCTTCCCGACATCCTCACCGAAGACGACGACCTTGGGATTCACTGCGAGTTCGTGCTTGAGCGTTCGCTTCACGGCCTCGGCGAAACGCAGCATCTCGCCATCCTCAGCCGGCACGTCGGTGCCGCCGAGCTTCGCGCGCTCAGCGCGGGTGAGGCCGCCAAAGGCCTCCGGTGCATCGGCGCTGTCGATCGCGGCGACGTACTGCGCGACGCGCGCCGGATCCGGCGCCGGTCGCGCGCGCGCGGCGGTGAGCGCCGCGTCCACGTCGCGCGTGACCTCCGCTTCGAGCGCGGCCCACTCTTTCAGCGAGAGCAACGATGGCACGAGGTACGACTTGAGCCGCGGCAGGGGGTCGCGCGCCTCGTCGGCCGCGATCTCTGCGTCGTTGCGATACCCCTTCTGGTTGTCAGGGCCCGAGTGGCTCGAGAGGCGGGGCAAGGTCAGGTGGACGAGCGCCGGCCCGTTGTCGGCTCGCACGTGCGACACACACTCGGTGAGCAGTCGCGCCGTCTCGGCCGGATCGGTCCCGTCGCCGTCGCGCACCAGGAGATTCGTGAACGACGCGAGATTCTTCGCGATGTTGCCCCCCGGCGTCTGCATCGCGCCCTTCACCGAGATCCCGAGATCGTTGTCCTCGATGTAGAAGAGCACCGGCAGCTTGAGGGTCGTTGCGATCGTGAGCGCTGACCAGAAGCCGTTGGTCGCGACCGACGCGTCGCCGCCCAGGGCGACACCGATCGAGCCGCGATAGCTCGCATCCTTCAGCGTGTCGCGATGGTAGGTGATCGCTTGCGCCCACCCCGCGGTCGGCGTGTACTGCGAACCGACATCCCCTGACATCGGGAGCACGATCGGACCATCGGGACTCGGCAGGTTGCACACCACGCCGATATCGCGGCCATCGGAGAACCCACCGGCGCGACCCAGTGGGGAGCCCAGTGCGTCCTCGAGCGTGAGCCCGAGCGAGAGGAGCAGGGGCCGGCTCCGGTAGTATGCCCCTGCCGCGTCGTGCCGCCCGGTGATCAGTGACCCGAGGATGCACTGCGCCACGTCGTGTCCGCGCGCTGAGAACTGGTAGAGGACGACGTGATCCTTCGGCACCGTCGCCCGGTTGCGGTTCGTCGCCTCCTCGGCGTCGTCGAGGGCGCGCGACGCGAGGACGTGATAGGCGATCCGGCGCCAGTCGAAGTCGGGGAGGGGGCGGGCGGGCATCCGGGAAATCTGGCGGTCCGCCGCGAAGACTGGAACCGCTGGGGGAGTCGCACACGCGGGTCGCATCGTATCTTTTTCGCATGTCGACCGCCCTCGTCCTCTCCGAACTTGCCGACGGCGTCCTCGTCCTGACACTCAACCGGCCCGAGGTCCTCAACTCCTTCAATCGGCCGATGGCCGCGGAGTTGCAGGCGGCCTTGGCGCGTGCGGCGAGCGATCCCGGCGTTCGCGCGGTGCTCCTCACCGGCTCGGGCCGCGGGTTCTGCGCTGGCCAGGACCTGCAGGAAGCACTCCCCAAAGGGGACGGTCCGATCCCGGACATCAGCGAGATCGTGCGGGCGAGCTACAACCCGATCATCCGGGCGATCCGTTCACTCGAGAAACCCGTCATCTGCGCGGTGAATGGCGTCGCGGCCGGCGCCGGCGCGAACCTGGCGTTCGCCTGTGATCTCACGATCGCCGCTGAGGAGGCGAACTTCGTCGAGAGCTTCGCCAAGCTCGGGCTGATCCCCGACACGAGCGGGACCTTCTTCGTGCCGCGCCTCGTCGGGCCGCAGCGCGCGACGGGGATGTTCTTCCTCGCCGAGAAGGTGCCCGCGCAGCAAGCGAAGGAGTGGGGCCTCATCTGGGACGTGGTGCCGCACGCCCGCCTGCACGAGGTCGCGCTGCATCTCGCCAAGTCCCTCGCGACGCAGGCGACTCGGGGCTTCGGCCTCACCAAGCGAGCGATGAACCAGTCATTCGCGAACAATCTGGACCAACAACTCGAGGTCGAGGCGCAGGCGATGCAGGAAGCGGGGCGTACGGCCGACTACGAGGAAGGGGTGCGCGCCTTTCTCGAGAAGCGGAAACCGACCTTCCACGGCCGCTGACGATGCTCGGCGATCAGGCGATCATCGGGGTCTTCGGCGCAGGGGCGATGGGGTCTGGCATCGCGCAGGTGGCGGCGGTGCGTGGCCATCGCGTCCTCCTCGCCGACGCCGCGCCCGACGCCGTCGCTCGCGCCCGTGCGGCACACTCGAGTGCGATGGCCCGGGAGGTGGAGAAGGGACGCGCCAAGCGAGCGGACGCCGATGCCGCGCTGGCACGGATCACGTACGTGACTGGCGTCGGCGCCGATGCGCTCAAGGCCTTCGCCCCCTGCGGCATCCTGATCGAGGCGATCGTCGAGGAGCTGGAGGCGAAGCGCACGCTCTTCCGCAACATCGAGAAGGTGGTGGCGCCCAACGCGGTCCTGGCGACGAACACCTCCTCCCTTTCGGTCGCGGCGCTGGCCGGCAGCTGTGCGCGTCCGGAGCGGGTGATCGGACTCCACTTCTTCAATCCGGCGCCGGTGATGCCGCTCGTCGAGGTGATCCCGTCGATCGTGACCGCACGCGCCGTGACGCAGGACGTGCGGGCGCGCGTGGATGCGTGGGGCAAGACCACCGTGATCGCCGCCGACACCCCCGGCTTCATCGTGAACCGCATCGCGCGCCCCTTCTACGGCGAGGCGCTCCGGATCGTCGAGGAACAGCTCGCGGACGTCGCCACTGTCGATTGGGCGATGCGCGACCTCGGCGGCTTCAGGATGGGCCCCTTCGAGCTGATGGATTTCATCGGCAACGATGTGAACTACGCGGTCACGCGCTCGGTGTTCGAAGGGATGTCGTATGACCCGCGCTATCGGCCCTCGGTCACCCAGCGACGGCTGGTCGAGGCCGGACTCCTCGGCCGCAAGTCCCAGCGCGGCTACTACGACTACCGTGAGGGTGCGGTGAAGGCCGAGCCGACGCGCGACGAGACCCTCGGACGCGTCATCGTCGACCGGATCGTCGCGATGCTGATCAACGAGGCGGTCGATGCGCTCCACCTCCGCATCGCCACCGCGGCCGACATCGAGACCGCGATGGTGAAGGGGACGAACTATCCGCGCGGGCTCCTCGAGTGGTGCACCCAGATCGGCGCCGGTACGGTGCTCGCGACGCTCGAGGCGCTGCAGGGGGAGTACGGAGAGGACCGCTACCGCCCGAGCCCATTGCTGCGCCGGATCGCGCGCGGCGGGAGGTTCATCGCGTGAGTGACGCCGACACCGTGGCCCGCGCCGTCGTTGCGCGAATGCTCGCCAGGGACGCCTACTCGCAGTGGCTCGGCGTTGAACTTGTCGAGATCGCCGCCCAGAGCGCCGTCATCCGGATGACGGTGCGCGAGGAGATGGTGAACGGCTTCGGCGTCGCCCACGGCGGGATCGTCTTCGGGCTCGCCGACAGCGCCCACGCCTTCGCGACCAACTCCAATGGCGAGATCAGCGTCGCGATCGACTGTTCGATCGGGTATCCGTCGGCGGTGCGCACCGGCGACGTGCTCACCGCCACGGCGATCGAAGAGAGCACGACGAACCGCCTTGGCTTTTGCGAAGTGACCGTGAAGAACCAGTTCGGCACCGTGGTCGGCCACTTCCGTGGCACCGTGTACCGCACCCGAAAGCCCCTGCCGGCGTGACCGACGCATTCATCGTTGATGGCATCCGCTCCCCGATCGGCAACTTGGGGGGCGCTCTCGCGTCGATGCGGGCCGACGACCTCGGGGCGCACGCGATCCGCGCGCTCCTCGCGCGCCACCCCTCGCTCGACCCGGCGGCGATCGCCGACGTTATCTTCGGTTGCGCCAACCAGGCGGGAGAGGACAACCGCAACGTCGCGCGGATGTCACTCCTCCTCGCTGGTCTCCCCGTCACGGTGCCGGGGGAGACGATCAATCGCCTCTGCGCGTCGGGCCTGAGCGCGGTCGCCAACGCGGCGCGAGCGATCAGGGTCGGCGAGGGGGATCTCTACATCGCAGGCGGCGTCGAGTCGATGACGCGGGCGCCGTACGTTCTCTCGAAGGGTGCCTCGGCATTCGCGCGCGATATGCAGCTCTTCGATACGAGCCTCGGCTGGCGATTCGTGAACCCGGCGATGAAGGCGGCGCACGGTACCGACTCGATGGGAGAGACGGCCGAGAACGTCGCCGCCGAGCATAGGGTGTCGCGGGCGGATCAGGACGCGTTCGCCCTGCGTTCGCAGCAGCGCGCGACGACTTCGCGCACCAGCGGTCGCCTCACCGTGGAGATCGCGGCGGTCGAGATCCCCCAGAAGAAGGGGGCAGCGGTCCGCGTCGAACAGGATGAGTTCATCCGACCCGATTCCTCGCTTGAAGGCCTCGCCAAGTTGAAGCCCGCATTCAGGACCGATGGACTGGGATCGGTGACGGCCGGCAACAGTTCAGGGCTCAATGATGGCGCGGCGGCGCTGTTGCTCGCGTCGGCGCGGGGCGTGAAGGACCACGAACTCACGCCACTTGCGCGGGTGGTCGCCTCTGCGGCGGCTGGCGTGCCGCCACGCACGATGGGGATGGGACCGGTACCCGCGACGCGCCGCGTGCTCGCCCTCGCCGGCCTCACGCTCGACCAGATGGATGTGATCGAGCTCAACGAGGCCTTCGCCGCGCAGTCACTCGCCTGTCTTCGCGAGCTCGGCGTCGCCGATGACGATCCACGGGTCAATCCGAACGGTGGTGCGATCGCGCTCGGCCACCCGCTCGGGATGAGCGGCGCGCGCCTCGCGCTGACCGCAGCCCGAGAGCTCGAACTCCGGAAGAAGCGCTACGCCCTCTGCACCATGTGCATCGGCGTCGGACAAGGGTTCGCGGTGATCATCGAGCGCGCCTGAGCGGGCGATCGCTCCTCGTAGCGAAGGATGTCGTCGGAACGGTGGTGCTGGGTCAGGCCGTTCGCCCGCAGGGACCACCCGTAGCATCTTGCAGGATGCCAACGCCCGACGACTTCTACGGTCCCCGACGGAGCGAGATCGCCGACACGGGGGCCTTCGTCGGCTTCCTGGTCGGATTCCTTGGTGCGGCACCGGTCGGGTGGTCCGCGTTGATGGCGAGCTTCGAGGAAGGCGCCAACGCGACCTGGGGCGTGACGCGCTTCGCTGGCACCCTGATCGCCGGCGGGCTCCTGCTCGGTCTGAGCGGCTACCTCATCGGTTCGCTCTTCGCGCGAGTGTGGGAATCGCGACATCGCCGCGAACATCCGGTTGCGAAGCCGGAAGCCGGAGCGGACGGTGCGCGTGACACCGCCGCTACCCCGTCGCAGACCGTGGAGAGTGTCGCGCGCCTCTGGCGACAGAACGCGGTGTCACTCGAGGTCGTGCTGCGGCGATTCGAGATGCCCGACGAGGTCCGAGAGTTGATGCTCGGACGATTCGAGATCGTGCAGCTTGGCGGGCTCACGATCGGGAGGGCGACCTATCAACCGGGATGGAAGTGGTCGGAGCACGTGGGCCCGGGCGTCGGGGCTTCACGGTGCACCGTCGCACATGTCGGCCTCGTCCTCGCCGGTGAGGCAACGGCGGCGATGGACGGCGGCGAGGTCCATCACCTCAAGGCCGGCACACTCTTCCATATCCCGGCGGCGCCGCACGACAGTTGGGTGGTCGGTGACGCCCCCTACGTCTCGCTCCATTTCCTTGGCGCCGAGCAGTACGCGCGCTGAATCGATCCCGCGTCAGCGCGCTTCTGGCTTTCGGATGATGAGCTCGAGCCGTTCCGCGAGCTCGGCACCCGTGAAGGGTTTCCTCAGGATCCCGAACTCCTGCGTGGCGCGCGCCTCGCGGTCGAGATCGGCCCCCGTGTGCCCGGAGATCAAGAGCAGCGGGAGCTCGGGATGCTCGCGGCGGAGCCAGGCGGCGAACTGTAGGCCCGTCTCGCCCGGCATCATCACGTCGGAGATGACGGCGGAGAGGCCGCTCTCCGCTGTGATAGCGACACGGGCCTCGGCGGCCGAGGTCACGGGGATCACGGCGTAGCCGCGGCTCTCGAGCAGGCGCGCGAGCTGCTCGCGGAGCCCGGGTTCGTCCTCGACCAGGAGGAGGCGATGGCGGCCATCGCGCACGGAGACCTGCGAACGGGGTGGTGAGACGCGGGGGACGGGAGGCGCTGGCGAGACCCGGCGTGGGGCGCGTGGTCCAACGCCCTCGGCGGGCAGATACAGGGAGACGGCGGTCCCCGAGGGCGAGCTCTCGACGACGATTCCGCCCTTCGCCCCCTCAATGAGGGGTCGCACGCCGATGAGGCCGAGTCCGGTGCCGCGCGCGCCGGATTTCTGCGTGAAGAAGGGATCGAACATCCGGTCCCGCACGTCGGAGGGCATCCCGTGGCCCTCGTCGCGCACGGTGAGCCGCACGTGATCGCCGGCCGGTGGGGCGATGATCGCGTGCGGCAGCGTGCCGGTAACGCGCTCGACGGTGGCTGAGATGGAGATCGGTCCACCATTGGGCATCGAGTCGCGCGCGTTCGCCACGAGGTTGAAGAGCACGTGCTCGAGTTCGGCGCGATCGGTGCGCACATTCCCCACCTCGTTCGCCACCTGCACCGCGACGCCATGACTCTCGCCTGCCATCCGCGAGAGGAGGGGAACGAGTTCGCGCAGGACCTCGTCGAGCGGCACGGACTGGGATCGTACCGGCTCCTGTCGCACGAACGCGAGCAGGCGCCGGGTGAGCGCCGCGCCGCGCTGCGCGGCACCGCTGATCGCCGTCAATTCCTCCGTCGCCGGGTGCTTCGCGTCGAGTGACATCTGGGCCAGCTCGGTCCCGGCGATGATGGTCGTGAGGACGTTGTTGAAGTCGTGCGCGACGCCACCGGCGAGCCGGCCGACCACTTCGAGCTTCTGGGCCTGTCGCAGCCGCTCTTCGAGCGACTGCCGTTCGGTGATGTCGCGCGCGTTCACGACGATGCCGCGGACCGCGGGTTCGTTCCGGAGATCGACACCGACGGCTTCGATCAGGCGTTCGCTGCCGTCCGAGAGCAACGCTCGCATACTGTGTGTCACCGCACGTCCTCCCTCGCGTCGGAGCTCGTCGAGGAACTCGCGCCAGTCGCCACGGTCGCGCTCCGAGAGCTGGAGCTCGAAGAGCCGGCCGTCGAACGTGCCGAGCGGTGCGCCGAAGAGGCGCTCGGCGGGGGCACTCGCGAAGACGAGCCGGCCGTCGGAGTCGAGCAGGAGGATCGCGTCGCTGGAGTGGCGCACGAGCGCCTCCAGTCGTTGCGTCGCCTCGCGCTGGGTCGCCGACTGGATCGCCCGCACGGCGGCGCGACTCGCGCGCACCTCGCGCCAGATCAGCAACGCATTCAGCGAGACGAGCGCGAAGGTGAGGCTCCGGATCCCCGCCACCACGCCATTCGCCGCGAGCGCGGCGATGAGCACCGCCATCGCCGAGACCGCGACGATCGGCAGCAGATTGAAGGTGACGTGGCGCGCGCTCATCGCGTCGGGTTCGCGGACCCTATCGTCGAGGAAGTGGATCGCCGAGCTGATCGTCAGGAGCAGCGTCAGCACCGACGAGCACACCGACCAGTTCATCGCGCGATAGCCGGTCGCGAACAGGAGTTGGTAGAGCAGGTCGCCGACCAGCGAGATCGCGAGGCCGACAAGGAGCAGGGTGACGGCCCGTCGGGAGGGCGTGCTGGTCGCGCGTTCGATCGCCCGGTTCACGATCACGAGGCTTACCAGCTGGACGGCGCTCGAGAGGACGAGCGCGATCCGCCGGAGGAGCGTGAGGTCGCCGGTGCGTGTTTCGACGGTCACCGCGAAGGTGATCAGGGCGCCGAACGCAAGGAGCACGACGATCCGTCCGATCGGATCCTCGCCTCGACGCTCGCGCGCGAAGACGCCCGGAAGCGAGAGCAGTCCGGCCACGAGGAAGGGATAGAACTGGAAGTAGACGAGGTCGGCCCACGAGACGTACGGCAGTACCGCGCCGCGGAGGAAGTAGGTGAACGCGATCAGGTTGCCGAGGGTCGGCGCCGCGAACGCGCCGGCGAGCAGCTGGAGGCTGCGGCGCGTGCCACGCGAGAGTTCCTGCCGCCGACCAGCGATCCAGAGCGCCACCATCGCGGTGGCCTGCAGCGGCACGAAGCCGATCGCGAAGTAGAAGCGGAGCAACGTCCCCTGGGTCGCCGGCACGGGAAAGAGGTACTCGGCGACGCAGAACAGGACTCCGTGCACCGCGAGCACCGGTAGCGCGGCGCGCAGCCACCTCGGGGAGGTGGCGCTCGGGGAGGTGGGGAATCCCATCGTGCGAATCTACGGTTCCTGGCGCGCCGGCACACTGGCACGGCGTCTCGCCCCCGCCCATCGTTCTCCGATGCTTCGGCGCCCGAGTCCCGAGTGATCTACTCTTTTGACGGGTTCATCCCGGTGGTGCATGAGTCGGCGTTCGTTCACCCGCTCGCGACCGTCACCGGCAACGTCGTGCTCGGGCGCGATTGCTATGTCGGTCCCGGAGCGGCGATCCGCGGCGACTGGGGAGGGATCGTCATCGAGGACGGCTGCAACGTCCAGGAGAACTGCACGATCCATATGTTCCCAGGGGTGACCGTCGTCCTCGAGAGGGGCGCGCACATCGGTCACGGGGCGATCGTCCACGGGGCGCGGATCGGCGCCGACTCGCTCATCGGCATGAATGCCGTGGTGATGGACAATGCGGTCGTCGGCGCGCGCAGCATCGTCGGCGCGCTCACCTTCGTTCCCGCCGACATGAAGATCCCCGAGCGAAGCGTCGTCGTGGGGAACCCCGCCCGCGTCGTGAAGGAAGTCTCCGACGAGATGCTCGCGTGGAAGCGCGAGGGGACCGCGCTCTATCAGCAGCTTCCCGCCCAGATGCGCGCCTCGTGGCGCGAGGTCGAACCGCTCCGTTCCCTCCCCGCAGAGCGACCGGAGCAAGGGAACGCCCTCAAGTCGTGGACGGAGAGGCGCAAGGAATGAAGCTCCAGAACTATGCCCGCGGCGAATGGGTCGACGGCACCGGCAAGAGCACGGAACTCATCCACGCCGTCACCGGCGAGCGACTCGGCGAGGCGTCGAGCGGCGGGCTCGACTTCAAGGCGATGGCCGAGTACGCGCGCACGGTCGGCGGCCCCACGCTCCGGGTGCTCACCTTCCATCAGCGCGCGGCGATGCTGAAGGCGCTCGCCAAGCACCTGATGGAGCGGAAGGACGCCTTCTATGCGCTCTCCGCCGCGACTGGCGCCACGCGCGCCGATTCGTGGGTGGACATCGAAGGCGGGATCGCGACCTTCTTCGCCTACTCGAGTCGCGGCCGCCGCGAGTTCCCGAACGAGACCTTCCACGTCGAAGGGCCCGCCGAGTCGCTCTCGAAGGGTGGGACCTTTGCGGGACGCCACATCGCGGTCCCCTTGGAGGGCGTCGCGATCCACATCAACGCCTTCAACTTCCCCTGCTGGGGGATGCTCGAGAAGATGGCGCCGGCACTCCTCGCCGGCGTGCCCTGCATCGTGAAGCCGGCGACGGCGACGAGCTTCCTCACCGAGGGGATGTTCCGCGAGATGATCGGCGCCAAGATCCTCCCCGAGGGTGCCATCCAGCTCATCTGCGGCAGCGCCGGCGACCTCTTGTCGCACGTGATGGAGCAGGACGCGGTGGCCTTCACCGGCAGTGCGGCGACTGGTCGCATGCTCAAAGAAGGGAAGGCGGTCGTCGAGCACTCCGTCCGATTCAACATGGAAGCGGATTCCCTCAACTGTTCGATCCTCGGTCCCGATGCGGCACCGGGCACTGAGGAGTTCGACCTCTTCATCAAGGAGGTCGTGAAGGAGATGACGACGAAGGCCGGACAGAAGTGCACTGCGATCCGGCGCACGATCGTCCCAGCGGGGATGGAGGAGGCGGTGGTGAAGGCGCTGCGAGTGCGACTCGAGCGGACCGTCGTCGGCGATCCGGCGACCGAAGGCGTGCGGATGGGCCCGCTCGCGACCAAAGCACAAGTGCGCGACGTCGGCGCGGCCGCCGACCGGATCAAGGCAGCGGGCGAGCTCGTGTACGGCGGCGGCGACTTCGCCGTCGTGGGCGCCGACCGCGAGAAGGGCGCCTTCTTCGGTCCGATGTTGATGGTCTGCGACGCCCCCTTCGCGCGGACCGAGCCGCACGACATCGAGGCCTTCGGTCCGGTGAATACCGTGATGCCCTACAAGACGCTCGAGGAGGCGATCGAACTCGCGAAGCGCGGGCGCGGCTCACTCTGCGGCTCCCTCATCACCTCCGATCCGAAGGTCGCGCGCCAAGTCGTGCTCGGCGTCGCCTCGTATCACGGCCGGTTGCTCGTGCTTGACCGCACGAGCGCGAAGGAGAGTACGGGACACGGCTCGCCGCTCCCGAACCTCGTGCACGGCGGCCCAGGGCGGGCCGGCGGCGGGGAGGAGATGGGGGGCGCGCGCGGCGTGATGCACTACTTGCAGCGGACGGCGCTGCAGGGGAGCCCATCGATGCTCACCGCGATCTCCCGCGAGTGGAGCGCCGGCGCGGCGCGGCGCACCGATAGCGTGCATCCCTTCCGGAAGACCTTCGAGCAGCTCGAGATCGGCGACACGCTGAACACCGGCACGCGGACGATCACGCTGGACGACATCGGCGCGTTCGCCGCCCTGAGCGGCGATCGATTCTATGCGCACATGAACGACGACGAGGCGCGCTCGAACGGCATCTTCACTGGCCGCGTCGCCCACGGGTACTTCATCGTCTCGGCGGCGGCAGGACTCTTCGTCGATCCCGGTCTGGGGCCGGTGCTCGCGAACTACGGGCTCGAGAAACTGCGCTTCACCAAGCCCGTCTATCCCGGTGACACGATCCGCGTGCGGCTCACAGTGAAGCAGAAGACGAAGAAAGACACGCTCGAGGGTGCGATCCCGCAGGGCGTGGTGGAGTGGGACGTCGAGGTGCGCAATCAGCTCGACGAGCCGGTGGCGCTCTACTCGATCCTGACGCTCGTGCGGGCCGAACGGCCCTGACCGCTCACTTCCCCTTCGCCTGGATGCGCCGCGCGGTGCGCTGCACATCGGTGAGCACCCGCAGCAGGTTCCCGCTCCAGATCTTCTCGATCTCCCGTTCGCTGTAACCCCGACGGACGAGCTCGAGCGTGACGTTGAAGGTTTCGCCCGCATTGCGCCATCCGTCAACGCCGCCGCCGCCGTCGAAGTCGGAGCTGATCCCGGCGTGGTCGATCCCGATCTTCTTCACGACGTAGTCGATGTGGTCCACGTAGTCCTTCACCGTGGCCGGGGCGATCGTCGAATCACGGTTCGGATTGCACTTCACGTAGCCGTTGAATGCGACGAGCTGCACGACGCCGCCGTTCCGTTTCAACGCCCGTAGCTGCTCATCGTCGAGGTTGCGGCTGTGATTGCAGAGCGCCCGCACTCCACTGTGCGACGCGATGATCGGCGCCTTGGTCAGGGCGATGGTCTGGAGCATCGACTGCTTGCTCGGGTGCGATATGTCGATCATCACGCCCCACCGATTCAGCTCGGCGATCGCCTCGCGACCGAGCGGACTGAGTCCGTTGTGCAACCAGACGCCGTCACGTTCGCCGGTGTTCGAGTCGGAGAGCTGGCTGTGGCCGTTGTGCGCGAGCGAGAGATAGCGGCCGCCCAGGTCGGCGAACTGCCTGATCCGCGAGAGGTCGGTGCCGAGCGGGAAGCCGTTCTCGATGCCGATGAAGATCACCTTCCGTCCGCTCGCGTAGATCCGCCGCGCCTCCTCGGCGGTGCGCGCGAGCCCGACCCGCGTCGGCGCGAGGGAATCCGTGAGCCGATGGATCGCCGCGAACTTCTCCATCGCCTGCGCGTAGGCGCCGGCCATCGAGGCCGAATCAAGCGTCCGCGCCTGCCCGACGTACACGATCAGGAACACGGCGTCGAGGCCCCCCGCCTCCATCTTGGGGACATCCACTTGGTTCCGTGTCACCCCGGACACGTAGTTCGCGGTATCCCGGCGGAACGCCCCGGGATTGATGTCCACGTGCGTGTCGAGCGTCATCACCCGGTCGTGGATCCGACGGGCGCGCGCGACGAGCGCCGAGTCGGTTTGGGCGAGCACCGGCGTCGCGGAGGTGACGATCGCTGCCGCCAAGAGCGTGGCGCGGAGGGAAAGGGACGAGCAGACGGGCATCAAGGGGATCCGAGAGTTGGGTGACGGGGTAGTTCTAACAGTCCGGCGCCTCGTTCCGCAACGCGGGCGGGTGCATATCTTCTGGACAATCCTATGGATACCCTCACGCTCGCGGTCATCGCCGTGCAGGCTCTTGTGCAGTCGACGGTGATCCCACCACCGCCTCCGACACGAGCCGGACCGGTCGCGATGCAGCGATTCGCGCCGCTCGAGGCCGCAGTGGCCGCGCCGCAGGACTCGATGTTCGAGTACAGCGCGGCCTACTACCGGCGCCTCGACGTCCATCGCGCCGCGAGTTACGCCATCCTGCCGCTCTTTGCGCTGCAGCTCGCCGCCGGCAGTCAGCTCTACGACAAGAGCTTCGAGGCGCCCTCCTGGGCGAAGATCGGGCATCGGGTCGGCGCAACCGGGGTCGCCGCGCTCTTCGTGGTGAACACCGTCACTGGGATACCGAACCTGATCGAGGGTCGGAAGGACCCCGAGCGCTCGCCCCGAAAGGTTTTCCACGCCCTGATGATGCTGACCGCCGAAGCGGGCTTCACCGCGACCGGGATCCTCGCCGATCGTGCCGAGCGGTCGCCGGAGGATCGGCGTACGCATCGCACCGTTGCTCTCTCCTCGATGGCGATCGCGACGATCGGCTACCTCACGATGCTCCTCCCTGACGATGACGAGTGATCCGATCCGTGGCTGTCGCGCGGGCTGTCCGCTGCGCGCGGCGTCGCCGAGTGGTCCGGCGGACCCCTCGCGCCGTCTCTTCGTCTCGCAGACGGTGCTGGCGTCGGTGAGCGCCTTCCTCGCCGCCTGCGGCGACGGCAACATCGGTGGGATCACCGGCACCGGCGGGATCGGGGGGCCTCCGCCTCCACCAGGCGGCGCACTTGTGGTGACACTCGCCGACTTCCCCGGACTCGCCGCCGACGGCGGGATGGCGCGGGTCGACGGCGGGAGCGGCACACCGATCGCGGTCACGCGAATCAGCGCCGCGAGTTACCTCGCCTTCTCGATGATCTGCCCGCACGCTGGCTTCCGGCCGATCAACATCGTCCCCGGCTTCGGCTACGCCTGCCCGAACCACGGCGCCGAGTTCCAGCCCGATGGGGACTGGTCCGGTGGCCAACCTACCACGGACCTCGATCAGTACACCGTGGTACTGAACGCCGGCGCCGGCACGCTCTCGATCACCTGAGCGTGCCAGCCGCCGACTCGGTCACCCGCCGAGGTTCCGACGCGTCCGCTCGATCACCTCGCGTAGCGCCGCCGCATCGGCACTGCTGAGCCTGCCGGTTCGTACGAGGGCATCGACTTCATTGAGCAGGGCCCCGAGCTGGCCGAGCGCGGCGTTGTTGCTCCCCCGTTCGATCGATCGGGCTGCTGCGTCGAGCTTCGCGAGGAGGGATTGCGCCTCACCCTGCCTCAATGCGCCCAGATCGCGAAGGTCGCGCACCATCCCCTGCGCCCGCGCGACGCCGACCGCGGGAGGGAGGAGCGTGATCGACGCCGACGAACTCACCGTGTCGGCGAGCCCGAGTGGATCGGTCACGATCAGCGTCACGGTGTAGTTGCCAGCGCCGCCGTACGTGTGACTCGGCGAGACGCCTGCGCCCGAGGCGCCATCGCCGAAGTCCCACGCGTACGTGAGCACGTCGCCATCGAGATCGCTCGACGCGGCGCCACTCAGGGACAGGGGATCGCCGGCGTACGCACTCCACGGTCCGTCGAGCGCCGCCGTCGGCGGGCGCGTGTTGCTCTCGACCGCGATCTCGATGTCGTCGCGGAGCAAGGCCAGCAGGTCATAGCCACTCAGCGCCTCGACCGCATCGACCGTCGTCTTGTAGGTCTCCCAATTCACGGTCCGGATGCCGGCGTCATTCGGCAGGATGACGGCGATCACCGTCGCGTCGTCCCAGCGATCCACGTTCGCGAGCCCAGCATCGCGCGGGAGAACGAGCGCGACTTTCCAGACCTGCGCCGGGATCGTGATCCTGCCTTCGTTCTTCACCGATCCCTTGCTCCCGGCGACGCCGGTGACGATGTACACCTCGCGGTCCTCGAACCGGGCGAGGTCGCCGAGGTAGTTCTCCATCGCCGCCCAGGGACCCTGATTGTTGTCGGCCGCCTGTGGGACGATATTCGTGAAGTAGTAGGTGGTGGCGTTGTCGAGGCTCGCCGATGTGCGGTCGAAGGAGCGCGCGAGGTGGCCGCGGTCGATCCCGTATCCGGCGATCGTGCCGGCGCCGGTGTAGTCCGCGGTCGTGTAACGCGGGAAACTCGCCGGGAGTTCGGGATCGAAGGTGAAGCAATCGCAGCGGTCCTCGGCGCCGAAGTGCGTCGCCTCGAGGTTGTAGCTCACCCAGTTCGGTGTCCCGCGCACGTAGCTATATGACGCCGTGTACTGCGGACGCCGCACGATGAAGTCATCGGACGCGTCGCCATCGCCGGGTTCGCCGAACTCGGCGTTGCCGGCGTACTGCGCCGTCGTACTCGCTTCAGGTACGCGCGTCGGCAGGGAGTACGTTGCGGTCGTGAGGTCGGCTGCGGTCGCGCGGATCACCGCGGTTCCGGCGCCCACCGCGCGCATCACACCAGTGGCGTCGATGGTGGCGATCGCCGGAGTGTCCGAGCTCCACGTGAACGTCGTCGGGATCGTCGTGCCGGTGCCGGAACGCAGGGTGGCGAAGAGCTGGTCCTCGAAGCCGATCGGCAACGGCGCGTCGCTCGCGAGCCGACCGCTGAAGGAGATGCTGTTCGCCGGCGGCGGCGGGGGCTCATTGCTTCCGTTGCAGACGCCCAGGGTCGCCGTCGCCGGACCGCTCCAGACGCCGGCCGCATTCCGCTGCAGCGACCGGCCGATCGTCGAGGTGGATGCCTCCGAGACGCCGATGTCAGTCGATGTCATCCCGACGGCGGGGCCATTCGTCGCCGTGAGCGTTCCTTCATACGAAAGGAACTCGACGACGCTCCCACCGGTGCTCACGAGCGCGAAGCCGTCGGCAGGTCCGTTCTGGATCCCGTTCGAGGGGTAGTTGATCACGGCGACGCCGCGAGCGCCGCAGGTCGCAGGGATGGTGCCGGCGAGCGCGCTCGTGCCGTACTGCACGCCGCCGGTCTGGTTGTAGAGCACCACGCTCCAACCCGTGAGGTTGGTCCCCGCGGGACCTTCGATCTCGATCGCTTCGCCCGCATCGACGCCGTCATTGTCGTAGTGGAGCTCGCTGAAGCGCGTCGCGGGGAGTCCAACCGGAGGCGCTGCTTCGACCGTGACGGTCGCCGTGTCGGCCACACCGCTCGCCGCGGTCGCGACGATCCGGGCGTTGCCGACGGCGACTCCCGTCACGAGCCCAGCGCCACTCACCGTCGCCCTGCCTTCGTCCAGACTCGACCAGGTGAGTGCTGCCGTCGGGATCGCCGCGTCCGCCGCGTCGAAGGCTGTCGCGGCTAGCACCGCCGTGCCGCCGACGACGATCGTCGCTGCATCAGGAGCGATCACGACGCGCGCCGCGGCGGCGGGTGGCTCCTCGTTGCTCGTTCCGTCGTTGCAGATGCCGAAGCGGTGTGGCGCCGGCGCAGCCCAGGTCCCGTCCTCGTTGCGCTGGAGCGACGACCCCACGGGTGTCGTTCCCGACTCGGCAACTCCGATATCAGTCGATGTCATCCCGGCGGCCGGACCATTCGCGGCCGTGAAGACACCGCCGTAGGAGAGGAACTCGACCACCGCGCCCCCGCCGTCCACCAACGCGAACCCGTCGGGATTCCCATTCTGGATCCCGTTCACCGGGTAGCTCTCGACCACCACGCCGCGCGCATCGCAGGTCGCGGGGATCGTCGCCGTGAGCGCGCGTGTGTTGTACGTCGCGAGACTGGTGCTGGCGCCGTTGTAGAGCACCAGGCTCCAGCCGGCGAGACTCATCCCCGCTGGTCCCGAGATCTCGATCGCCTCACCGGCATCGGTGCCGGCGTTGTCATAGTGGATCTCACTGATCCGCACGATCGGTCCCGCCAACTGGGCCACTCGCGGGGCGACCAGACGCGCGGATCCGACGGCGGTCGGGCCATCGGTGCCGCAGGAACTTATTGCGAAAGCGGCGAGGGCAGGGACGAGAAGGCGAAGGCTCTGAAGGCGCATCAGTGGGACCTGAGAAGGGGGCGAGGCGGGTGGGGGTGGTGCGGACGCAACGAAACCCCGCCAATTCTATGCCGTACGTCCGACGGACGGGAAGCGCGCTCGCCCATCTGTCTCGCGCGCGTTACCATCCGGCAGACCCCACACCGGAGCAGCACGATGATCGAACGCACCGCGTCCGCCCAATGGATGGGCGACCTGAAGGCTGGCTCAGGCTCCCTTCGCCTCGGCAGCGGCACCTTCGAGGGCAAGTACTCCTTCGGCACGAGGTTCGAGAGCACCCCCGGCACCAATCCCGAGGAACTCATCGGAGCGGCCAACGCGGCCTGCTTCTCGATGGCACTCGCATCGGCCCTCAGCAACGCCGGACACGCCCCGACGAAAGTGCAGACCACCGCGAAGGTGTCGCTCGAGAAGGTCGACGGGAAGCAGACGATCGTCGGGATCGCCCTCTCGACTGAGGGCACCGTGCCCGGCATCTCGGCCGCCGAGTTCCAGAAACACGCCGAAGCGACGAGGAGTGGGTGCATCGTCTCGCGCGCCCTCGCCGCCGTGCCGATCACCCTGAGCGCGACCCTTCGCTAGCGTGCGCGTGCCTCAACAGACCATATCATTGCCGAGCGCTCCGCAAGCGCAGACTCCTGCTCCCGCGACCGCGACCAACACGCCCGCGCCGATCTCGGCGCAGCCGGTAGCATCGCCGAACGCGGTCTACGAAGCCGCTCGGACCGCACGGAGTGTGATCCGCGATCGACTCGTGGACCTTGGGAACCAGCGGGACCAACTGGTGGAACAGATGCGCCAAGGCCCCGTTTCCGACGCTGATCGCGCCGGTCTCGAGTCCCGCCTCGCCGCCACCGACCAACAGATCGCCGCCACGTATATCGACCTGTCGAACGCCGAGAACCTGGTCGCGCAGTCCGCCGCGGTCCCTGGGTCGACGATCGAACCACCGCGCCAGAATCCTTGGCAGTACGGGCCTCCGGAGGAGGTCGTCGCGATGGCGATCGGCTTCTCCTTCCTGCTCCTCATTCCCTTTGCGATCGCGTTCGCGCGGCGCATCTGGCGGAAGAGCGCGCAGGTGACCGTCACGTTGCCGCCGCAGCTCGTCGAGAAGATGGAGTCCCTTGAGCGCTCGATCGACGCGATCGCGATCGAGGTTGAACGAGTCGGCGAGGGTCAGCGTTTCGTGACGCAGCTGCTCGCTGACCGCGCCAAGGCCGCCGCGCTCCCCGAGCGCTCTGGCGGCGCGGCCGGTGGGCCGTCAGCTTAGCGACAGCACACACTCAACCCGGGTCCCCAGATGTCCGAGTCACTCCTGCGCGCCGCGTTGCGGCGTTCGCTCCCTGCCGCCTTCCTGCTCGTCGCCGCCCTTAACCCATCCGCTTCGAACGCGCAGGAGCGAGCGCTCTTCGGCGTTCGCGTCGATGTGGACCGCAACCGCGTGCTGCTCGAGATGGCCCCGGATCGGCTCGACAGGGACTTCCTCCATCAGACGGTCCTCGCCACCGGCGGTGGCGTTGGAGCCCTCGGGCTCGACCGCGGGCAGACGGGCGGCAGCGCCGTGGTGCGCTTCGAGCGGCGCGGCCGCCGCGTGCTGCTCGTTCGCGACAACTGGAGCGTGCGCGCCATCGGTGCCGATGAAGCGGGCCAACGCGCCGCCGCCGAAGCCTTCCCGACCTCGGTGATCGCCTCCTTCCCGATCGAGTCGGAGGCGAATGGCGCGCTGGTGGTCGACGCGACGAGTCTCTTCCTCTCCGACACGTATGGGATCGCCGAAAGCTTCCGTCGTGCGCAGGCCGGCAACGGGCGCGTCGATGCGAACCGCAGTTGGATCGACACCGCACGCACGAAGGCCTTCCCGATGAACACCGAGATCCACGCCGTCCTCACCTTTGCGGTGGACAATCCCGGCGCTGCGCTGCGTCGTGCGGCGCCCGATGCGAGCGCCCCGACGCTCGAGCTCCATCATTCTCTCGTCGCGCTCCCCCCGACCGAAGGATTCCGTCCGCGCCGCGGCGACGCTCGCGCCGGACTCGCCGGCGGTTCCTTCAACGACTTCGCTCAGGGCTTCGACGGGACCTACCGGGCTGGCAACGTGAGCCGCTGGCGTCTGATTCCGCGTGACGTCGCGGCCTACCAGCGCGGCCAGCTCACCGAGCCGGTCACGCCGATCACGTACTACCTCGACCCCGCCATCCCCGAGCCCTATCGCACCGCCTTCCTGCAAGGCGGCAACTGGTGGGGCAAGGTCTTCGAGTCGGCCGGATTCAAGAACGGCTTCGTCGTGAAGCCGCTGCCGGCGGGCGTCGATCCGATGGACGCGCGATACAACCTCATCTACTGGGTGCATCGCGCCGGACCCGGACCCTCGGTCGGCCCCTCGATGGGTGACCCTCGCACTGGCGAGATCCTGCGCACCGTCGTCCGGATGGACTCCTGGCGCTCACTCGTCGACTTCAACATCTACGCCGGCCTCCTGCCGGCGGCCGGTCCCAACGGACTGAACGTGAGCGCCGATTCCTTCGTTGCGATGCGCCGTCGGCAGCACGTCGCCCACGAGATCGGCCACACGATCGGATTCCCGCACAACTACATCGCGCACGCGCAGGGCCGCTCGTCGGTGATGGACTACCCCTTTCCGCTCATCACGCTCGACGCACGCGGGAACCTCGATCTCTCGAAGGCCTACGCGCCCTTCGCCGGTGGTTGGGATTCTCTCACCGTCCGCTACGCCTACACCTGGTATCCGGACGCTCGAAGTGAAGCCGCCGGTCTCGAGAAGCTCGTGAAGGATGCCTTGGCCCGTGACCTCCGCTACGTCGGCGACCAGCACGCCGACGCCGACGGCTCGATCCCCGAGGTGACGCGGTGGGTCGAGGGTGCGACGAGTTTCGCCGCAGTCGAGCGCACGAGCGCGGTCCGCAAGCTCGCGATCGAGAAGTTCGACGAGCGGGCGATCCGCCCCGGCGAGCCGATGTACCTGCTCAACATGCGCTTCACGCACGTCTATCTGCATCATCGCTATTCGCTCGAAGGATTGGTGAAGAACGTCGGCGGGATGGACTTCCGCTACGCGATGCGCGGCGACGGGCAGGTGCCGACCACGATCGTTCCTGCGGCCGCGCAGCGGCGCGCCCTCGCGTTGGCCCTCGACGCGCTCGACCCGTCGAATCTCGCGGTGCCCGAGCGTGTGCAGGCATTGATCCCGCCCATCCCGCCCGGGGGTGATCCGCAGTTCGTCTGGGCCGGCTCGGCCGGAGGGACGGCGTTCGACGAGATCTCACTCGCCGGCGGTCTCGCGACCGAAGTGATCGAAGGCCTGATGAATCGCGAACGTCTCGCCCGCGTCGTGCTCTTCCGCGCTCGCGACGCGGCGAACCCCACACTCGATGAAGTCATCCAAGCGATCGTCGATCGGACCTGGGGCGTCGAGTCCGTCGCCGATGGCCACCTGCAGTCGCTCCGCCGGACGGTGCAGCGCGTCGTCCTCAACACGCTGCTCGACCGGGCGGGGGACCGACAGGCGCTCCCCGATGTTCGGCAGGTCGCCGAACTGCACCTCCAGCAACTCGACACGCGCATCCAGGGGATGACCGGTGGTTCTCCCGCCGATCGCGCGCTTCGCGCGTCGGCGCGACGGGAGATCGCGCGCTACTTCGCGGGGGCCGACGACCCGGCTACCCGGTCGCGTTTCGCTGTGCTTCCGCTCCCCTGGCCCTGATCCCGCTCGCGGGGGCCCCCGTCCGATAGCCCCCTCTCACTCGCATCGCGAATGAAACGTCGTCGTTTCCTCTCCGATCTCACTCGCGCCGCGGTTCTCTGCGCCGGTATCCCCAACGACTGGCGAGTCGTGGCTCGACCCCGATTCAGTGAAGACCCCTTCATGCTCGGTGTCGCCAGCGGCGACCCGACCGAATCAGGCGTCGTGATCTGGACGCGGCTCGCTCCGCGTCCCTTCGACCCCGAGGGCGGGATGCCCGGCGCCCGGCCGATCGTCGCGTGGGAGGTCGCCGAGGACGAAGGCTTCGGCAAGATCGTGAAACGGGGGCGCTACACTGCGGCGCCTGAACTGGCGTACAGCGTGCACGTCGAGGTCGAAGGCCTCGCGCCGGACCGCTGGTATCACTACCGCTTCCTCGCTGGCGACGCGGTGAGCCCGGTGGGACGCCTGCGCACCACCCCAGCCGCCGGCGCCCTCACCCCGCTCCGATTCGGCGTTGCCTCCTGTCAGAACTATGAGCAGGGACTCTTCACCGCCTACGGCCACCTCGCGAACGAGCGCTGCGACCTGGTCACGCACCTCGGCGACTACATCTACGAGTACGGTACGCGCGATGGCGCCGTGCGGCCGCATCACGGCTTCGAGGTGCGCACGGTCGAGGACTATCGTCGGCGCTACAGCCAGTACAAGCTCGACCCGCAGCTGCAGGGTGCCCACGCGATGTGCCCCTGGCTCGTCACCTGGGATGACCACGAGGTGGACAACAACTACGCGAACGAGACGGGCGAGAACGGGATGGAGTCTGCCGACCAGATGCGAGTGCGACGGGCCGCCGGCTATCAGGCGTGGTGGGAGCACCAGCCGGTGCGCGTGCCCAAGGCGCGCTCCTGGGCCGACCTCGACGTCCGTCGCACGACGAACTGGGGCGCCCTCGCCCGCTTCTGGATGCTCGACACCCGGCAGTACCGCGACGACCAAGCCTGTGGCGACGGGACCCAGCGCGTGCCCTGCGGCAATTGGGCGAATCCCGCTCGCACCCTGCTCGGCGCGCAGCAGGAGAAGTGGCTTGTCGATGGGCTCGGTGCGTCGCGCTCCCGCTGGCAGGTGCTCGGCCAGCAGGTGATGATGGCGCCCTTCGACGAGGCGGTCGGTGACGTGACTCGCGTGCATATGGATGCGTGGAGCGGCTACCCCGCGAGTCGCGATCGCGTGCTCGGCGCGATCGCCGAGCGCGCGCCGAATCGCACCGTCGTCCTCACCGGCGATATCCACTCCAATTGGGTGAACGAGTTGCATTCCGGATTCGACCGGAAGGACCGCCCGGTCGTCGCTGCCGAGTTCGTCGGCACATCCATCTCGTCTGGAGGGGATGGCGACCCGGCGTGGCGCAGCGTCCCGCCCGCGATGGGAGATAATCCGCATCTCAAGTGGCACACGGCTCGTCGCGGCTATATGGTGTGTGACGTGACGCCCACCGACTGGCGCACGGAGTACCGCGAGGTTGCGTATGTGACCAAACCCGGCGCGCCGGTCACGACGCCGAGCCGCTGGCGCGTGGAGCAGGGGCGACCCGGCATCACGAGGATCTGAGGATGCGTCCGCTTCGATTCGTGTCCTGGGGAGTGCTCCTCGCGACGATCGCCTTCTCAGTCGCCGTCTACGACGACCTGCCCGTCCGCATCCCGATGCATCTAGGCTTTGGCGGTCAGCCCGGGAACTTCCAGCCTCGCGAGCTCTGGAGTTGGTTCCTCCTTCCGGCGAGTGCGCTGCTGGTGCAAGTCCTGCTGACCGCAATCGCGGCGATGCTTCCCACCCGCCCGCATCTCTTCAACTTCCCCGAGAAGGACCGATTCCTTGCCCTGCCCAAGGAACGTCAGGCCCCAGTCATCCGCGAGATGGTGGTGATGATGGACGCGACCGCGATCGGGATCCAGGCGCTGATGCTGCTTGTCGTGCTCCAACTCTGGGAGGCGGCGAACGGAATCCGCTCGACGTTCGGGTTCCTCGCGGTGCCGATTTCGGCACTCCTGCTCACACCCGTCATCCTGCTCCTCGTTGCCCGGGTGTCGGCCGCCGTCAAGCGTGAGGAGACGCGCCGCTGATCGTCGTACGCCGCTTCCCGCCGCCTAGAACGTGATCGGGATCCCGCTCGTACCCGACACCGATGAAGCCAGAGAAGACGTGGTCGATGTGACGGTCGCCGCCGGAGTTCGCGCGCAGGCTGTTGTTCACCGCGTCGCGTTGCTCGCCGTAGACCAGCGCGATGCCCTGCAACAGCGTGAGCCGGCCGCGCGATTGTGTCGCTTTCTCGCCGACGTTGATCTCGGGAGTCGGCGGCGCGTGGCGGAAGGGAGTGAGGGCCGTGGGAATCGACCCGAGAAACCAGTGGTCGCGTCCACGCCCGCCACGGGTTCTATTTCGGAGGTCTCCCACCGTCTTTGAGGCGTCCCGATGCGTTCGCGTGCAACGATCCACCGCGCCACTGTCGCTCTCCTCTTCGCGCTCGGATGCACGGCCGAGGAACGCGCGCCGGCGGTCACCGTCGACACGAGCTGCTTCGGCGGTCGCGTCCTCTCCTTCCGCGACCTCGTCGCCGAGGTCGTGATCCCGGCGGGCGAGGACTGCGTGACCGGGAGCTTCCAGGTGGTCTTCACGCGCACCGACGACACGCTCGCCACGCTCACCGAGACGCGGGTTGGGACCGTCGGCTTCATCGGCACCGCCGACGTCGACTCCGACGGTCGCGGGGAGTTCTTCGTCGCGACGATCGCGACCGGCGGCGACGCGCGCGGCTCTCTCTTCGCCTACACGGAAGGAGAGAACGGGATAAACCGCTTCCCGATCACGCCACTCGATTCCGCGCAGCTCGTGGGCTACGCGGGCCAGGACCGGTTCGGATTCGGCGGTGGCGACCAACTGGTGCGAGCCTTCCCCCGCGCCGGCGCCGATACCGCGTGGTTCGGTTACTCGCACGGCGAGGGCCGTTGGACCACGATCCCGCGCCCCGCCTGGCTCCGGTAGCGCTCAACGGCCTCTCGGCTTCACACGCTTTGTCGGTGGCGCGAGGAGTGGATCGTCGGGCCACGAGTGCCGGGGGTAGCGCCCCTTGAGGTCGCGGCGCACTTCGAAATAGGTGGTGCGCCAGAAGCTCGCGAGGTCGCGGGTCACCTGCACCGGGCGATGCGCGGGAGAGAGGAGGTGCAATGTCAGCGGCACCCGGCCGGCGGCGAGGCGCGGCGTCTCGGCGAGCCCGAACAGCTCCTGCAAGCGGACGGCGAGCGCCGGCGCTACGGGGTCGGAATAGTCGATCGGCAGGCGCGAGCCGCTTGGCACCTCCCAGTGCGTGGGGGCCAGCAGGTCGAGGCGCGCACGGGCCGACCAGGGAAGGGCATCGAGGAGCGCGCGGCCCAGATCGACGCCTGCGATGTCTGAGAGCCGACGTGCGTCACCGATCGCGGGACGGAGCCACTCGTCGAGGTGCGAGAGCAGCGAATCGGCGTCCATCTGTGGAACGGTCTCGGGCTCGTGCATGTGCGCAAAGGTCATTCGGGCGCGAAGCACCAGCGCCGCCGGCGACCAGGGAAGTGTCCCCAAGCCCAGCGCGCGCACCCTCGCGAGCAGCGCCCCGGTGATCGCTTCTGTCGGGATGTCACGCAGCTCACGCTCGGTGAGGACGATCGCGCCGATCCGTTCCCGTTCGACGGCGCGGACTCCCTGCGTTCGGTCGTCCCACGAGACGTCGCGTTCGGTGACGAGCGCCGCACCGGCGGCGCTTCGCAGCGCCGCCTCGTCGAGTGGCGCCGCGATCCAGATCCGGCTCTCGGCCGGGTCGCCATCGAGATCGGCGATCGCGAGGAATCGTTCGCGCGCGAGCGCGCCGGCGATCGTGAGCCGTGCGCCGCGCCCGTTGCGAAGGAGGTAGCGCGGTTCAGCGCCCCCGCGCCGCACTGCGACCCGGTCGGGATACGCGAGCGCGACCAACGCGCCCACCTCCGCGAGGTCATCGCGATCATCCGATCCGACGGTGAGGGAGCGGCGTAGCGCGCGCGCTTCGATTCGCACGCGCTCGAGCCGTCCGCGGTCCACCTGATCAGCGAGGGATCGCGCTCGCAGGATCTCGACGCGCGTGCGGAGGTCGGGATCGAGTTCGGCCGCGCCACGATGCATCACATCACGCTCGGCGAGCAGGGCGGCAATCTCGCACGCGAGTGTCGCCATTCCGCGGCTTGCCCCGGTGAGAACGAGATGCGCCAGTCGAGGGGCGAGGCCGAGTGCGGCCATCGCGCGTCCGTGCGGGGTCACGCGTTCGTCACCGTCGAGGGCCCCGAGATCGACGAGAAGAGTGCGCCCCTGCGCGAGCGCGCCGGCCGGAGGCAGGTCGAGCCAACGCAACGTTCTGGCGTCGCTAACACCAGCGCACGCCAACTCGAGGGCCAACGGGGCGAGGTCGGCCTCGAGCATCTCCGGCACGGCGCGCCCAGGCAGCGCGGCGTGCGTTCCCTCGTCCCAGAGCCGGATGCAGAGTCCGGGCGCCTCGCGGCCGGCGCGCCCACGGCGTTGATCGGCCGAGGCGCGCGACACGCGAGTGGTCTCCAGGCGCGTCATCCCGCTTCGCGCAGAGAATCGCGGTGTGCGCGCGAATCCCGAGTCCACGACCACCCGCACTCCTTCGAGCGTCACCGACGACTCGGCGATCGCCGTCGAAAGTACGACGCGCCGCGATCCCCCCCGGTGCCGCAGCACCAGGTCCTGCTCGGCGAGCGTCATCGAACCGTGCAGCAGCTGCACCTCGGCGCCGATCGACTCGCCGTCGGCGAGACCTGAACGCACGCGTTGGATCTCCGCGATCCCCGGAAGGAAGACGAGGAGATCCCCCTCGGTAGTGCGCAGCGTGTCCCGCACCGCCGCCTCGACCGCTGCAGCGGTGCGCACGCCGTCGCGGGTCGGACGCCAGCGCGTCTCCACCGGGAACTGACGTCCTTCACTCACGATCATCGGCGCACCGTCGAGCAGCGCCGCGACCGTGGCGGCCTCGAGTGTCGCTGACATCACCACCAGCCGCAGGTCAGGGCGCAGCAAGCTCCGGGTCTCCAACACGAGCGCGAGACCGAGGTCCGCAGTGAGGTGGCGTTCGTGGAACTCGTCGAAGAGCACCGCTGCGACGCCGTCGAGCGAGGGATCGTCCTGCACCATTCGCGTGAGGATCCCCTCGGTCACGACCTCGACGCGCGTCTGTCGTCCGATGCGTGACTCGTGGCGTACGCGATACCCGACTCGCCCGCCGACCTCCTCGCCAAGAAGCCGTGACATCTGCTGCGCTGCAGCGCGAGCCGCGATCCGTCGTGGTTCGAGCACGAGGATCCGTCCCTCGCCGCGCCACGGTGCGTCGAGGAGGTCGAGCGGGATCCGAGTCGTGTTTCCGGCGCCGGGGGGCGCCACCACCATCGCACAGCCCAGCTCCGCGGGCGCACGGCGGAGTTCGGGGAGCGTGGCCGC
>JANPCH010000163.1:0-1508 GCA_031430835.1 Gemmatimonadaceae bacterium | reverse complement strand
GCTCTTCGTCAACTTCACCGGGCAAGAGGTCCGCGCCGGTGAACCGTTGCTCTCCACCTACTCGCCGATGCTCGTGAGCGCCGGGCAGGAGCTGGTCCTGGCGCGGCAACTCGTCCGCGACGTCGCCGACGCTGACACCGCCACGCAGCGGAGCGCGCAAGCGCTCCTGCTCTCGGCGCGGCAACGCCTGCTCAATTGGGATGTGCCCCCCGCTGAGGTGGAGCGGGTCGAGCGCACCGGAGACGTTCCCAAGTCTCTCACGATCCGGGCGCCCTACTCTGGCGTGATCGTCGACAAGTTCGTGCAGGAAGGTCAGCGCATTATGGCGGGGGACGCGCTCTACCGGCTGGCCGATCTCTCCGTTGTTTGGGTGGAGGGCGAGGTGTTCGAGCGGGATCTGCCCCTCGTCCGGCTCGGGCAATCGGTCGAGATCGAGCTCGATGCGCGCCCTGGGGAGACTCGCCGCGGGCGCATCGTCTTCCTCCAACCCACGGTAAGTGCCGAGACGCGGACGGTGCAGATCCGCGTCGCCCTCGACAATGCAGCCGGCCAACTCAAGCCGGGGATGTACGCGACGGTGCACATCCGAGCGGTCGGCGGACCGGTCCTGCACGTGCCTCGTTCCGCGGTGCTCTCCAGTGGGCGGCGCGACCTGGTCTTCGTGCGACGCGCCGACGGGATGCTCGAGCCGCGCGACATCGTGCGCGGGATCGCGACCGACGACCGGGTCGAGGTCAGGTCGGGGCTCAAGGTCGGTGAGACGGTGGTCGCCTCCGCGACCTTCCTCATCGACGCCGAATCCAATCTCGGATCCGCGCTCACCGGGATGGCCGATATGCCCGGCATGAAGCGTGACCCGTGAGGAACTCCCGATGCTGAAGCGCGTCATCGCTTGGTCCGTCCAGAACAAGTTCCTTGTCGTGCTCTTCACCGTCGCCGCGATGCTCGCGGGCGTAATGGCCCTACGCAGTACGCCGCTCGAGGCGCTGCCCGACTTGAGCGACGTCCAGGTGATCGTCCAGACGGAATACAACGAGCAGGCGCCGCGGATCGTGGAGGACCAAGTCACGTATCCGATCGCGGCCGAGATGCTCAAGGTGCCCGGCGCGCGAGTCGTGCGCGGCTACTCGTACTTCGGCGTGTCGTTCGTGTACGTCATCTTCGATGACGGCACCGACCTCTATTGGGCGCGCAGCCGGGTGCTCGAGTACCTGAACGGATTGAAGGGGCGGCTGCCCGTGACGGTGTCGCCCACGTTGGGCCCCGACGCGACCGGACTCGGCTGGGTGTACCAGTATGCGCTCGAGGACACGACCGGCAGGATGAACCTCGCCGACCTCCGCGCACTGCAGGACTGGTACCTGCGATATCAACTGACGTCGGTCTCTGGAGTCTCCGAGGTGGCGACGATCGGCGGCTACGAGAAGCAGTATCAGGTCGATCTCGACCCGGCCAAGCTCTTGGCCTATCGGATCCCCGTCACCCGCGTGATGCAGGCGATCCAGAAT
>JANPCH010000162.1:0-27642 GCA_031430835.1 Gemmatimonadaceae bacterium | reverse complement strand
AATCGATTTCAACTGCGCGGTAGCTTCGTGGCCAGCTTCTCTTACCACGGACTGGCGCATGAACTCGAGTCTGTCCCACGCCTAGTTGAAAAGCAGATGATGCCGCCGGTGATGCAGCTCATGCCGTGAGTCGGTCTAACGAGAAAGTTCAGCTGCGAACGAGTCACATTAGAGCGAGCGCGGAGCGCTCGCCATCCTCAGATCGTTCGTCAGTTGCAACGATTGTTATACGGCAGCTTGGAGCGACGGGGCAGAAATGGTCCACTCCTGCTGAATTAGTATGGCAGCAAGTGCGCGAATGAGATGCCAGTCTCGCGAGAGCCGTTGCTGATCTTAGATGTTGTCCGGATCGACGATTGGCGTGCTGAACGCGTGCGCGACCGCGCAGCGTCCCGATTCATACAGATATGCGCCCACGTCAGTCGATGCAATATCTATTTCCCGGAGACGACCGACCGCGTGTGGGCTCGTCAGCGTCCTGACTGCGCCGTTGATCCACACTTTCTGTGCTGAGCCCAGCTCGTACCGGACGTTCAACACCTTGAAGAACGAAAGGAAGCTATAGGCGCGAAGAAAATGTTCGAGATCAAGTCCCTAACGATAGAAAGCGAGTGCAATGCGCGCTTTCGCATCGACTGGGTCAGGTAGAGCGTTCGCATCAAACCGATCGGTCGTGAAGTTGTCCGGAATTCGGGTGCCCTCGCGCAACGGGGCACCGTAGGTTACGCCGACCTCGCGGATGTACGCTTGTTCGCGCCAGGCCAGTGCGTTCAAGAACCTACGAATGAGGCGTACTATCTCCGGTTCGTACTCTCCTCTCGCGTACTGGACCGCGGCCATCGGATACGCGCACAAACTGCCAGACTCGTCTCGCCGCGGTGGAACGAGGATTATCTCGCGGCCGCCGAATCTGACGGCCTGCTGCACAGCGGGCCATCTCACGACCGAGTTAACGCTGATCTGTACGTATCGAGCCATTGCTCAGAGGATCGGGATGCACGTGCTGCCGCCGTATAACTATCGATTCACCTGCAGGAGAGTCTACGCTCGGCCCGGCTAACGCTGCAAGGCACGCAGCAATATCCAGTACTCGCCACCCAGCCGGCCCGGCCGCACTCCGCGCGCCATCTGCGCCAGTCACCATACGCGACGCCGTGCCGCTAGACGTCAACGCCGCTGACTATTGCTCTCGCACGATCGCGCCGGTTCCGGTGCCGTAATATCTCGTTCGACGCGGGAGCCATCCCGCGTATGCCTGCTCAGTGCGCGGACGAACGTCCTGCACGCGAATACAGCCTTTCGCTTGGCAGAGCAGTCGCGACGATTCTGCCGGCATATCCGTGGACGCCGAGTGGTATCGCTGCCGGAGACCGTTGCGCCCGCGACAGCGTGGCACTGAGGGCAGGGCACAGGGCCATCGCTCGGCGGCGAGCGCCGCTCAGCCCTGCCCCGTCCTGTCCTCGGCAGTCGCGTGACGCCTGAAGAGCGGCAGCATCTCCGCCGCACTCCGCCGAAGGACAGGCGCGCGCTTCACCCCGAAATCCTCGTTCGTCACCAGATACTGCGCCCCCACGCTCCGGCACGCCACGAACTGCAGCGCCTCCGCAAGCTCCCAATCCGACGACAGGCTCACCGCTTCCTGGTACTCGCTCTTTCCCGCCGGAGCCACCTGCACGAGATCCAACAGCCGCCACGTCACCTGCCGCGCCTTCCCCACCCCCGCCTCGTGCAACACGATCGCGTACACCTCGGTCACTGTCGTCGGCGCCACGTACGCCCGCCGGCTCGTGACCCCAGCGGCGGTATCCGCCGCGATCGCGTCGAACAGCATCACCGCGCTCCGCGCGTCACGCCCGCGCGCGAACACCAGGTCCAGGACGATGTCCGGCCCGATCACCATCGCCGTCTCCCCCTGCCGGCTCACGCCTTCCCCCGCCGCCCTCGGCGCCGGCGCCACCGCTCCAGGATCTCGCGCTGCTGCGCCGCGTCCTCCGGAGTCACCACCGCCGCGCCGTACAGCTCCCATACGGCGACCGACTTCACCTCGTACGTGGGCTCGGTGATGCTGGGCAGGGACTTCAGGAAGTCCTCCACCAGCTGCGACAGCGTCGTCCCGTGATAGGTGGCGTACGCCTCGCCGTACTGCAGTACGCCGACATCCAGCAGCAGGTTCTTTGGCCGCTTCACGGGCATTTCGGGCTCCTTTTCATGCGCACGACCATTCTAAGACAGTGCGCACGACACGCAAGAGGCTCTCGCGCGCGGAGGCGCACCAGTCGGCGCAACTGATTGTGCGACAGCGGCTTGGCCAGCCGATGACGAACCCAGAAGTTCTCGCTTCACCCTTTTGACCCCCTCCGAAGCGTTATCCATATGAGAGGACAGATAGAGAAGGGGTCCCTCCCGTTCGCGCCCACGCTGAGAAACGGCGCCCCGTCGACTCCTGACGGACCGTGGCAAACGCCGCCCCGACGGCGCCAGGCAGCAACCGGTGACAGCCAATGGGCGGCCGGGATCGGGCAACCATCGTTTGCCGCAATGCCGCAATCGATTGCCTCACGCCCACCGAGCGTTCACGCACGCCATCCGCCGTTTCGTGCAGGCTCGACACCTGTTGGTGCAGGACCCACGACGCCTTCGCTCATGACGACGGCCGAGTGGGAGAACCCGACGCCGGGTTCGAACGTCGCGACGCTCCGGCCGAACGTCTCGACGGGCAGTACGGCGGGACGAACGATCGCCCGGGCAGGCCACTCGGACGACCGTGCAGCCCGCCCCTCCGGTTGCGCACGGCGCACGTGCACGTGTGCAGTGCCGCCGCCGGTTCATGCAGTCCAGATATCCACATTCACCAGGAGGTCGCAAGATGCGACGCAACGATCGCAGTACGCTGGACACGCTCCAACGCGTGAAGGAGTTCCTCACGCAAAATCCGCTGGCCGCCGAGCCCGAGTCACTCGGCGCCCAGGCGGCGGAACTCGACGACGTCATCCAGCGTTTGTCGAACGAGGTCGTGGGGCAGGACGCCGGCATCCGCTTCACGCGGGTGCACGTCGAGCGCGAGCGGAACCTGGCGGAGTCGTTGTCCGCCGACCATATGCTGCCGGTCTCCCGCGTGGCGCGCGATGTCTTCGGGCGATCCGGGATGGACAGGGCATTTCGCATGCCCCGGACGACCGTGATCGTGCCGCTGGTCGCCGCCGCCAAGGCGATGGCGAACGCGGCCGAGCAGGGGAAGGAGGTGTTCGTGCGCCACGGGCTGCCGAAGGAGTTCATCGAGCAGCTCAAGTCCGCCGCGTCGGCACTCGAGGAAACGCGGACAGCAAAGACGAAGAGCGCCCGGGATCGTACCACCGCCACGGCCTCCGTGAAGGATCAGGTCAAGCGTGGTCGCAAGGCGGTGCGCTTGCTCGACGCCGTGCTCCTGCCGCGGCTCCGGAAGGACCCGCAGCTGCTGGCGGCCTGGAAGAGCGCCAAGCGGGTGCGTCCCACCGCGTTGCCGGTGACGGCAGCGGCGGGAACTGATGCTGCGTTGAAAGTCGCGTAGCGCTCAGGCAGTGCGTGCACCGTCCGGCGTCGCCGATGGCGCCGGACGGTTGCCGTGCTCGCGCGCACGGCGAATTGCACGCAGACGGCCTCGCCGTTCGCCCTTACCTTTCCCCTTCCACCTTCCACCTTCCCCCTGCCGTTTGCCGACCTTTCGCGATCCGCTCTGGAACAACATCCGCGTTGACGGGCCCTTCCTTCGGCTCGTCGACTCGCCGGTCTTCCAGCGCCTCCGCTACGTGCGGCAGTTGGGCCTCGCGCACCTCGTCTATCCTGGCGCGACTCACACGCGGTTCGAGCACGCCCTCGGCGCCTACCATCTGGCGCGCGAGACGGTGCGGGTGCTCGGCGAAGCGGGGGAACTCGAAGGCGTCGCGACTGATGAACGCACGCTCGTCGTCGCCGCCGCCCTGCTGCACGACCTCGGACACTACCCCTTCTCCCACGCCCTCGAGGAGATCGGGATCGCGCACCACGAGGCGGTGGCTGGTCCGCTGCTCGATCAGGGCGACGTCGGGGAGCTCCTCCGCGCCGAGTTCGGGAAGGACGCTCCGGCCCGGATCCTCGACTACATCCGCGGCAGGAGCGCGTCGCCTCTCCAGGGACTGATCTCGGGGTCGATCGACCTCGACAAGCTCGACTATCTGAAGCGCGACGCGATGATGTGCGGCGTGCCCTACGGCGAGATCGACGACGAGCGCCTGCGGCACGCCTTGACGGTGGTGCGCGATCCTGACTCGGGCCGTCTCACGATCGGCCTCCGCGAGAAGGGGCTCTCGGCCCTCGAGTCGCTCCTCTTCGCGAAGTACCAGATGTACCGCAACGTCTACTGGCAGCACGCGGTGCGGAGCGCCACGGCGATGTACAAGCGGCTCGTCGAGGACGCCCTCGCCGCGGGCCATCTCACCGCGGCCACCCTCGTCACCTTCACCGACGAGGGGCTCCTCCACGCTCTCGACTCGGCCGGCGGCGGCCTGATGCTCGACGCGATTCGCGATCGGCGTCTCTTCAAGCGCGCGATGGAGGCACCGGCCGCTGAACTGGGAGGGCACGACCTCGATTGGCTTTCGGAGGATCGGGCCCGGACGCGGCGCGCCGAGGGGCGCCTCGCAGGCGAGCTCGGACTGCGCGAGGGTGAACTGTTGCTCGACTATCCCCGAAAGGAACGGATGATCGGGCTCGATCTCCCTCTCGTGGCGCGCGACGGCTCGGTCCGCCGCGTCACCGACGAAGGGCTCGCTGGGGCGATCAACCTGCCGATCCTCGGCGAACAGCTCTACCAGTCGGCGCGGTGGTTGCGGGTGTTCACGGCGCGGCGGCTCGATGTCCCTCGGGAGACGGTGCTGTCGAGCATCGGTCGAGCGTAGACCGAACTGCGTTCACCACAGAGGCACAGAGGACACAGAGAACGACAACTACCAAAACGGGGGGAACGACAGCGCCGCCGGCCCCGCGCTGAGTTCCCCCCGTGGTGCAGTTGCGGTTGTCGTTCTTGGTGTCTTCGTGTCTTCGTGGTGCACCGTAGTTCTCTGTGTCCTCTGTGCCTCTGTGGTGAATGCAGTTAAGACGAGGCGCAGAAACTCAGGCTGGCGGCGCCGCCTTCTTCGCCTTCCCGTGCGCCTCAGCGAGCAGCCGCCCGATACCACGATAGAACTGCGCGTCAGCGCTCTTCCCCTCCTCGGTCATCGCGAGCGCGCACCGCTCCAGCGCGTAGAGGATGTTCCCGAGATAGAGCTCCGCGACACCGCCGACCGTCTCGGGCTGTTCAGCCATTGGCTGGCGGACCGTCGAGGGTGTCGATCTGGATCACGATCGCCGTGATGTTGTCGAGCCCCCCGCGGTTGTTGGCCTCGGCGATCAGCGCATCCACGATCCGCCCCGGCCCCGAGCGCGCGAGGAGCAGTTGCTGCAGTCGGCGATCGTCCACCATCCCCGTAAGGCCGTCGGAAGCGAGAAGGAACACATCGCCGGGGCGGATCTCCCCGTCGTAGATGTCGGCCTCCACTTCGTCACTCGCCCCCACGCAGCGGGTGATCACGTTGCTGTAAGGGTGGTAGCGCGCCTGTTCCGGCGTGAGCAAGCCGGCGTCCACCTGCTCCTGCACGTACGAATGGTCCTTCGTGATCTGCGTGAGGGCACCATCGCGGAGGAGGTAGATCCGCGAGTCACCGATCTGACCGATCAGGTACCCCTCGTCGGAGAGCACGAGCACCGACGCGGTGGTCCCCATCCCCTGTTTGTCGGTCTCGGCGAGCATCCGCTCGTAGATCGCGCGGTTGGCGTCCTTCAGCGAGTTCTGCACTGCATCGCGGGCACCGTTCGCCTTCACCCCGGTGAGGGGCAGCAGGTTGCGCGCGACGATCTGCACCGCCATCTCGCTCGCGACCTCACCGGCCGCGTGACCACCCATCCCGTCCGCGACGACGAACACGCCGCGCGCCGTATCCGCCTCGGCGAAGAAGTTGTCCTCGTTCCCCTGCCGGACGATGCCGACATCGGTGCGAGCGCCGACCCTGATCTGCATTCCGTTCACCGTCCAGCGACCAGGAGGAACGCGAGGAAGCCGACGCCAGTGCCGGCGAGTGTGAGAACAAAAACAATGACGCTTGCGCACCCCTTCTTGGTTTCGACAGGGGCCATCTCGGGGATCTTGATCGCGCCACCCGCGCCCTTCGCGGCCGCCGCCTTCCTGAGCGAGTCGACGTTCACTGCTGCGATCGCGCGCGTGCCGGCACCCTCGGCGAGCGGAGCCGCCGCCGGACGGAAGGTCATCTTGATCCCGCCGAAGCGGAGGTCAGGCGCCCCCTCGATCCGGTGCTCTCCGACGACCCGACGTCCACCAACGTACGTCCCGTTGGTGGATTCCTGATCCACCACGAACCACCCGTCGGAACGCTTCTGGATCTTGGCGTGCGAGTCGGAGATCGACTCGTCCTTGATCGCGATGTCGTTGTGCTCGCCGCGCCCGATGTTCGTCAGCGCGGAGTGCAGTTCGAACTTGAGCCCCTTGAGCGGTCCTTCGGCGATGATCTCAAGCGTCGCGAGCGGCGCCCTCGCGCCCCCACGCGGCGCCGCCGCTGCGGGCGCCGAAGCGGCCTTGGGTGCCGGCGGCGGCACGGGCGTTGGCGCCGGTTCAGGCGCGGGTGCGGGAGCGACTGGTGGCGGTGGCGGTGGTGGCGGTGGCGGTGGCGGCGGCGGCGGTGGCGGTGGCGGCGGTGGCGGTGGCGCGGGAGCCGGTGCCGGTGCGAGAGGCGCTGGCTCCGGAGCCGGCGCCGCCTTCACCGCATCGGCGTAGAACCGGAACTCCTCGGCGCCCATCTTGATCACGTCGCCGCGGCCGAGCAGTTGCTCGTTGTTCACTCGCGAGCCGTTCACCCACACGCCGTTCGTGCTGTGGTCGGTGATCACATATCCCGTCGCGCCCGGCGCGATCGAGGCGTGCTTGCGAGAGATCTCATTCGACGCGATCACAACGTCGCAACCGACCTCGCGCCCGAAGCTGAGCCCCGCGTCGGCGATCGGGTACTCCCGTCCATCGACAAGCGAGACGAGGCGGCCACCGGTCGCGCTCGTCGGCTTCTTGGGAGAAGTCGCACCCTTCATCGCGGCCGCCATCTTCGCCACGTCGGCGGCACTCACAAAGGCGGTGTTGCCGACCTTGCTGTCCTCGCCCAGGCGGAGTTCGTGCCCCGCGAGCTCGACCTTGTCGCCGTGCAACAGGGGCACCGGCTCGACGCCCAGCTGCACGCCGTTCACGTGCACCACCGACTCCGGGCTCCCACGGCGGATCGAGACGCCGGCCGAGCCCATCAGGACCACAGCGCTGGTCGTGGGGTCGCTGCCGGGAAGGCGGATCGCGGCGCCGTCGAACGCACCAATCGTCGCCTCGCCGTTGGCCAGCGGGAATTGCCGGTCCTGGAGCTTCAGATAGGGCATCGAAGGGGGGAAGCTACCCGCCCGGGAGGGGGGTCGGCAAGCGTCGGCAATCGCGAGTTCACGCGACCGTACGGCGTCTCGTGACACACCGCACACGCCGAGATCGCGAGCGCCCGCGTAGCTTTCGATGTCGATCGAGCCACGCTCCCGTCCCGATGACAACCCACCTCGAACCGGCCCTCGCCGGCCTGCCGTCGGCCCTCGCCGGCGAGTTCGTCCTCGAACGCGAACTCGGGCGCGGCGGCATGGGTGTCGTCTTCTGCGCGCGCGACGTCAGGCTCGATCGCCAGGTCGCGCTGAAGGTCCTGCCTCCGGACCGCGGTGCCGATCCCGAGATCCGTGCGCGCTTCCTGCGCGAGGCGCGCACCGCCGGCCAGCTGTCTCATCCGCACATCGTCCACATCCACCGGGCCGACGAGCGCGGGGAGTTCGCGTTCTTCGTGATGGGACTCGTCGATGGGGAGACGCTCGCGCAGCGCGTGCAGGATCGCGGACCGCTGCCACCGGTTGATGCGGTGCGCCATCTCCGGGAGGTGAGCTGGGCCCTCGCCTACGCGCACGCCCGCGGGGTCATCCACCGCGATGTGAAGCCCGAGAACATCATGATCGAGCGCGGGTCGAACCGCGCGCTCGTCACCGACTTCGGCATCGCCCGCGTCGAGCAGGCCAGCGGACTCACCTCCGACGGCCACATACTCGGCACCGCTCACTTCATGAGCCCTGAGCAGATCCAGGGCAACGCGCTCGATGGCCGCTCCGACCTCTACGCGCTCGGGGTCGTCGGCTACTATCTGCTCAGCGGTCACCTGCCGTTCGAGGGCGAGCGCGGCGGCGGCGTCCTCGTGGCCCACGTCTCCCGGCCTGCTCCTTCGCTCGCCGAGGTCGCACCGCAGATTCCGCGGGCGCTCGTGACGGTGATCGACCGCTGCCTCTCGAAAGATCCAGCGCAACGGTTCGAGACCGGCGAGGACCTCTCCGAGGCACTCAGGCAAGCGATGGAGGGCGCGGTGGCCTCGCGTGAACCGGTCGTCGTCAGCAGTCAGCATCGTGCCCTTTCCGAGGGGCAGGCCTCGCTCGTCTGGCGCCGAGCCGCGCAGCTCCAGGCCGAGGCTGCGGCGCGACTCGAACGGGAGTCCCGCACCCACGCCGCGCGGCTCACTGGCAGCGAAGCGGTCACGGCGAACGATGCGAGCAGTGGCGCTCCTCTCCCGTCGTATCGGGTGCGCGACGTCGAAGCAGCCGCCGTTGAGGCCGGGATCTCGCAGCGATTCGTGGCCCTCGCCCTCTCTGAACTCCCGGTGGACGACGTCGGTCCGCTCTCCAAGGAAGAGGGAAGCACACCAGAACGCGTGGGCACTTCACTGCTGGGCCCGCTCCGACGCTCGTTGTCGGTCTCCCGCGTCATTCGCGCACCGGCGCGTGACGTGCTGCGGGCGATCGGCCGCACTTTCCAGGGCACCCCGTTCCTGTTGGCGCTGCGCGACCAGCTGGGACCGCACCCCCTCGCCGGCGGGATCCTCGTGTTCCGCATCGGTAGCATGCGTCCGACTGCGTCCGCGGGACACTCGTCCCTTCCCTTCAACTGGGTGCGGAACGGCCTCGGTGCGATCGAACTGCGGACCACGCTCCGGCCCTTGGAACAGGAGCGCGGCGCCACCGAAGTGACGGTCATCGCCGACCTGAGGCCAGGAATCCGCTTCGTCACCTGGTGGTACGGTGCCACGGCGGCCAGCCTCTCCGTCGGAGCCGGCGCGGTTGGTCTTGCGATCGGGATGAAGGTGATGGCCATCGCTGGCGCGCTCCTCGCCGCACCGATCCTCGTGACGGCCGTCGCGGGCGCGGCGCTTGCGGTCGCCGGCTCACGCGCCACCTATCGCTGGTCCATCGCGCGTGCAGCGAGGGAACTCGACGACCTGCTGCGGGCGGTCGAGGATTCGTTGCGGTCCCGGTCAGTGTTCGACGAGGATCCCCCGGCACCGCTGCCGCCGTCGCGACCCGCCGACACCGACGACGGCGGGTGGATCGCATCGACCGCGTGAAGGACCGAATCGTCGTCCGGGGCGCGCGGCTCCACAACTTGAAGGGCATTGACGTCGAGTTCCCCCGACGGGCCATCACTGTGGTCACGGGACCCTCCGGTTCCGGCAAGTCCTCCCTCGCATTCGACACGATCTACGCCGAGGGACAGCGACGGTACGTCGAGTCCCTCTCCGCCTACGCACGCCAGTTCCTCGAGCGGATGCCGAAGCCCGACGTGGATTCGATCGACGGACTATCCCCCGCCGTCGCGATCGAGCAGAAGAACCCGACGCGCACCTCGCGATCGACCGTCGGCACCGCGACCGAGATCTACGACTATCTCCGCCTCCTCTGGGCGCGCGTCGGCCGCACCACCTGCCCTCGCTGTGGACGCTCCCTCCGACCCGACTCTGCCGAGAGCGCCACCGACCGCGTTCTCGAGCACGCCGTCGGGACACGCCTCCACGTTGCCTTCCCATTCACCCGCTCGAGCAAGCTCGTTCACGCCCGCATCGTCGAACATTTGCGGGCCAAGGGCTTCGTCCGCGTGATCGCCGACGGCGCCGTGAAGCACTTGGACGAACTCGACACCGCCAAGCCGAACCTCGCGAAGGTGAAGGAGCTCCTCGTCGTCACCGACCGGCTCGTGGTCGGCCCGGAGATGCGTTCGCGCCTGACCGACGCCCTCGAGTCCGCGATGCGCGAAGGGGATGGCGACGCCTGCGTGCTCGTCGAGGGCGGGCCTCGCGGCGGAGTCGGTGCCACCGAGACGCTGCGATTCACCACGACCTTCCGCTGTCCGAACGACGGACACGTCGCCCCCGCACCAACTCCCCAACTCTTCTCCTTCAATAGCCCGCGCGGCGCCTGCGCCACCTGCAACGGCTTCGGCGCCACTCTCGAGTTCGACGAAGCGCTGATCGTCCCTTACCCCGACCGGTCGTTGCTCGACGGCGCGCTCGACCCCTGGACCAAGCCGCGTTACGATAACAAGCGACGCGCCCTCGCCGAGTTCGCGAAGCGCGAAGGGATCCCACTCAAGACGCCGTGGCGTGACCTCGAACCGGCGGCGCGCGAGCGACTGCTCCGCGCGAAGGCCAAGGGTTACGTCGGAATGATTCCCTTCCTCCACGCCCTCGAGCCGAAGCGATACAAGCAGTACATCCGGATCTTCTTGCGGCAGTACCAGACGGCACAGTCCTGCCGCACCTGCAGTGGCACGAAGCTGCAGTCCGATGCCCTGAACGTCCGCATCGGTGACCGGACGATCGCCGAGGTCTCGGCGATGCCGGTCGGCCTGTTGCAGCCCTGGATCGCTTCGCTCGTGCTCTCCCCGCAGGAGACGGAGATCGCCGCACACATCCTGCGCGAGGCCCGCGACCGGATCGCGTTCCTCTGCGAGGTCGGGCTCACCTACCTCTCGCTCGACCGGGCGACCCGCACCCTCAGCGGCGGTGAGGCCCAGCGGATCGGCCTCGCCAACTCGCTCGGTGCGCGGCTCGTTGACACCCTCTACGTGCTCGATGAACCCAGCATCGGACTGCACAGCCGTGATCTGGCGCGCCTTCTCGCTCTCCTCGCCCGGCTCCGCGACAGCGGCAACACCGTGCTGATGGTCGAGCACGACCTCGAGGCGATGCGGAACAGCGACTGGATGCTCGAGCTCGGCCCCGGCAGCGGCGAACAGGGGGGGCGTTTGGTGTTCAGCGGACCGACGTCGCGCGCGACCGAGAGCCCGCTCACCGGCAAGTACCTCACGGGCGAAGCGACCATCCCACTCCCTGCCAAACGACGAAAAGCCGGACCAAGCTGGCTCACGATCACGGGCGCGCGTGAGCACAACTTGCGGCAGGTCACGGTGCGGATACCCCTCGGCGCCCTTACCTGCTTCACCGGGGTGTCGGGTTCGGGCAAGAGCACCCTCGTCCACGACGTCCTCTTCCGCGCCCTCGAGCAGAAGCTCACGGGCGAGCACTCCGCACGGCAACACTTGGGCGAGAAGGTCGGCGACTACGACGCGATCGAGGGATGGGAGGACCTGAGCGATGTCGTGCTCGTGGACCAGGAGCCGATCGGTCGCTCTCCGCGGTCCAACCCCGTCACCTATGTGAAGGCATTCGATGAGATCAGGAGGATCTTCGCCGCAGTGCCCCTCTCCAAGGAGCGCGGTTACTCAGCCGGCACGTTCTCGTTCAATGTCCCCGGAGGCCGGTGCGAGACCTGCGAGGGGGCCGGGGCGATCGAGGTCGAGATGGTCTTCCTGGCCGACGTGTTCCTTCCCTGCGAGACCTGCGGGGGAAGCCGCTACAAGCCGGCGGTCCTCGACGTGACGTTCCGCGGCAAGCGGATCACGGACGTTCTCGAGATGACGGTGGACGAGGCCATCCGCTTCTTCCCGCGCGAGGAGCGGCTGGGTCAGTCTCTGTGGCAGGTCCAACAGGTCGGTCTGGGGTACCTGCGGCTGGGGCAACCGGCGACCACCCTCTCCGGGGGTGAGGCCCAGCGGCTCAAGGTCGCCCGCGAGCTCGCCTTGGCCTCGAAGGCAGCCGGGCGAAAGCTCTACCTCCTCGACGAGCCCACGACGGGGCTCCACCCGAGGGACATCGAGGTCCTGTGCGGGGTCCTGGACCGCCTGGTGGACGCCGGCCACACCGTGGTCCTGATCGAGCACAATCTGGACGTCATCAAGCGGGCGGACTGGCTGGTGGACCTCGGCCCTGAGGGGGGGGATGGGGGGGGTCGGGTGGTCGCGATGGGTACGCCGGAGCAGGTGGCGGGGGTCGCGGCGTCCCACACGGGGCGATTCGTCGCGCCGCTTCTCAAGAGGTAGCTTTATCCAGCGCCGCAACCAAGCCTCAACCCCCGACGGAGACACTGATGGCGACGAAGAAGAAAGCGAAACAGAAGGCGAAGAAGGCAACCCGCCGCGTGGTGAAGAAGGTGAAGAAGGCGACGAAGAAAGTCGCGAAGAAAGTTCGCAAGGTCGTGAAGCGTGCGAAGAAGGTCGCGAAGAAGGTCGCGAAGAAGGCCGCGGCACCCAAGGCCGCACCCAAGGCCGCACCCAAGGCCGCGCCCAAGAGCGCTGCGCCGAAGAAGGCCGTCGTCGCGGTGGCCGCACCGATGATCGTACGCACGATGCCCGCGCCGGCTCCGGCCCCAGTGATCTCGCGTCCGGTGTACTCGCCGCCCGCACCAAGCCCGATGCCTGCGGCTCCTCCGCGCCCGGCCACTCCTCCGACTCCGCCGCCGCAGAACAACCCCTTCTCGTTCTAATGAAGTGAACACGATCCGGCGCTACTCGTGCCGGATCGCGTCAATTGGTGAAAGACGGGCGGCGCGCAGCGCCGGATAGAGGCCGAAGGCGAGGCCGATCAGGATCGAAAGTCCAGCAGCGAACAGGATAGTCCCCGGTGTCACGGCAGCGTGCACCGGGGCTTTCGTTTGTGCCCGCATGATCGCCGCGGTCAGGAAGGAGATGCCGAGGCCAAGCGCCACGCCCAGCGCCGCCCCCGCGCCGGTGATCGCGACCGACTCGCCGAGGAACTGCACGAGGATGTCGCGGTCCCGCGCACCCATCGCCTTCCGGATGCCGATTTCCCGCGTCCGCTCGGCCACCGCGGCGAGGAGCACGTTCATGATCCCAATCCCACCGACCAGCAGCGATACACCGGTGATCGCCCCCATCAGGAGCTTGAAGATCAACATCGAGGTCGCGACCTGCGCCACGCGCGCCTGATTGGTCGCGACCGTCGCGCGGTCCTTCCACGAGGGGCCGTAGTGCGCAGCGAGCCACCGTTCCGCCGCGGTGCTGATCGAATCCACCTCCTCGATCCGCCGCGCGACAATGGTGATCGTCGCGGGGCGCGCACTTGCCATACCCATCTGGGCCTGTGCGACCGGCACGAAGGCGCCGAGCGTGGCGCCCTGCCGTCCGCCCGTCACGACGCCGACGACGCGATGCGGATTCCCATTCAGCTGCACCTCGCGCCCCAACGCGCTCGCCGGCGCAAGGCTGTCGCGGGCCACCACTCCGGCGGCTGCCTCATTGAGTACGACGACCCCTGAATCAACGTCGGCGAACGGATCGCCCGCGATGAACGTCATCTCGGCGTCGGCGAAGTGCGATGCCAACACCCCCATCACCCCGAACCCGCGTGGCGGCGCCGAGTCGAGGGTGACGAGGGCCGCGCCCGAGCTGATGAGCGCCACCTTGTCCACGTCACCGACCGAGTCGCGCAGCGAGGCGACGTCCGTCGCAACGAATCTGATGACATCATCCCGGCGGACGAACTGTCCATCCACGTTCGTACTCACCGTCGGGGAGATCGTGACCCCGAGGAGGTCGGTGGTCTTGGCGATCTGCTCCCGGGCGAACTTCTCGACACCATCCCCCATCGAAAGGACCGAGACCATCGCCCCGACCCCCATCACGACCCCGAGGGTCGAGAGAAGGGTCCTGAGGGGGTTCGCTCGGAGGGCCTCGAGCCCGACCGAGAGGGAGCCGCGCGGCGCGATGGGCATCGGTGCGGCGTACGATGGTTCGCGGGGTACTGTTTCGCGAGCGGAGGCGATGCGCGAGGGTTGAATGGCCCCCTCGCTCCCGCTAGCTTCCTCCCTCTATTCCCGCGTAGCTCAGTTGGTAGAGCAGGTGACTGTTAATCACCGGGTCACAGGTTCGAGTCCTGTCGCGGGAGCTAGCACGACCACCCTCATCGCCCTCCTCCGCGCCATCAACGTCGGCGGCACCGGCAAGCTGCCGATGGCCGACCTGCGCGCGCTCTGCGAGAAGGCCGGGTTCACGAACGTCCGGACCTACATCGCCTCTGGGAACGTCGTCCTTGACTCGAAGCGCTCTCCCGCCGCAGCCAAGACGACCCTCGAGACGGCGCTCGCGAAGCGCCTCGGTAAGCCCTGCCAGGTGCTGATTCGCTCCGCTCACGAACTCGCCGCGGCGATCGCCGCGAACCCCTTCCCCGACGCCGAGCCCAACAGACTGTTGATCCTCTTCCTCGACGTGCCGCCACCAGCCGGCGCGCTCGACAAGGTGAAGATCCCGGGACGCGAGAAGCTCAAGGTCGTCGGACGCGAACTCTTCATCCACTTTCCCGAGGGTCAGGGCCAGTCGAAGCTCCGTATCCCGCTGCTCGATGTCGGCACCGGCCGCAACCTGAACACGGTACGCGCACTCCTCGTGATGGCGCGCGACAGCGCGTAGCGGGCATATTTCACCGATGCCCGCCTCCGATTCGCCGCTCGTCGGCGTGATAATGGGCTCCAAGTCCGACTACGAGCACCTCGCCCCCGCCTGCGAGCTCCTCGCGCACCTCGGCGTGAGCTTCGAGACGAAGATCGTCTCGGCGCACCGGACCCCCGACTACATGTTCGAGTACGCGTCCGAAGCGGAGTCGCGCGGCCTCCTCGTGATCATCGCTGCGGCCGGTGGCGCAGCGCACCTCCCCGGGATGGTCGCGAGCAAGACGCTCGTCCCGGTGCTCGGTGTGCCGATCCCCGCGACGACCCTCAACGGACTCGACGCGTTGCTCTCGATCGTGCAGATGCCCGCTGGCGTACCGGTCGGCACACTCGCGATCGGCAAGCCCGGAGCCACCAACGCGGCGATCCTCGCCGCCGAGATCGTCGGCGCGCATCGTCCGGAAGTGCGCGAGAAGCTCCGCACCTGGCGCGCGAGCCGCGCCGCCGACGTTCGGGCCCAGTCCCTCCCGTGACCTACGCGCCCGTTCCCCCGGGCGCGACGATCGGCTTCCTCGGCGGCGGTCAACTCGGCCGGATGACCGCGATGGCCGCGCGCTCGATGGGCTACGATGTGCGCGTGCTCGACCCCGAGCGCGATTGCCCCGCCCGACCCCTCGCGTCACACACAATCACCGCACCCTGGAGCGACGCCGCAGCAGCGGCTGAACTCGCGCGCGGATGCGCGGTGGTCACGCTCGAGATCGAGCAGATCCCGCGCGCATCGCTAGAGGCGGTCGCGGCGATCGCGCCACTCCATCCCGGCGTTGAGGCGGTCGTCGTCGTGCAGGAACGCGCGCGACAGAAGGAGTGGCTCGCCGCGAACGGATTCCCACTCGGCGCCTTTCGCACGGTGCGTCACGCGGCCACGGCCGCCGACGCTGTCGCCGCACTCGGCCCCTCGATCGTGAAGAGCGCGATGGGGGGCTACGACGGACGCGGACAAGTCCGAGTTCGCACGCCGGACGAAGGACGCGCCGCGTTCGAGTCGCTCGGCGCCCCGGTCTGCGTGGTCGAAGCCTTCCTCGACATCGCCACCGAGATCAGCGTCCTCGTCGCCCGGCGCGCCGACGGCGCGGTGGTCGCGTATCCCCCTTCACGAAATCATCACACCGACGGGGTGCTCACCTGGGCCGTCACACCCAGCGGCATCGCGCCCGACCTCGCGGCGCGCGCGGAGGAACTCGCCCGCGCGATCGCCGAACAGCTGGGGATCGTCGGGTTGCTCGCGACGGAGATGTTCGTGCTCGCGAACGGCACGCTCTTGGTGAATGAGCTCGCGCCGCGGCCGCACAACACCTACCACCACTCCGAGCGGGCGAATCCCACGAGCCAGTTCGAGCAGCTAGTGCGCGCGCTCTGCCACCTGCCACTTGGCGCGGTCGAGGTCGTGCGCCCCGCGGCGATCCACAACCTGCTCGGCGAGGTGTGGCGGAACGGACCACCGGAGTTCGCACGGGCGCTGGCGGTCCCGGGCGTTCGCGTCCATCTCTACGGGAAGAAGGAGGCGCGCGCCGGCCGGAAGATGGGCCACCTTTCGGCCGATGGCGCGACGTCCGAGGAAGCCCTAGATCACGTTCTCGCCGCCTACCGCGCGCTCACGAGCTGAGGAACGACCCGATGCCCACGCCGAAGCCGCAGTTCCGTGATCTCGATCCCAGGGAGTGCGTCGCCCTCCTCGAACGACATCAGGTCGGCCGCCTCGCCTTCTCGCGGAAGGACCGGGTGGATATCGAACCGATCCATTACGTACACGACGACGGCTGGCTCTACGGACGCACCGCGCCGGGGACCAAGCTCGAGATCGTGACCCACAATCGCTGGGTCTCGTTCGAAGTGGATGAGGTGGAGGGTCTGTTCAACTGGCGCTCGGTCGTGGTGAAGGGGGGCTTCTACCTGCTTCGGAAGGAAGGAAGCGAACAGGAGCTTGAGGTCTACAACCGGGGCGTGAAGATCCTGCGGCGGCTCATCCCCGAGACCCTCACGCCGAACGATCCGCTCCCCGACCGCGCGATCCTCTTCCGCATCCACGTGGATGAGATGTTCGGTCGCGCGGCATCGCCGAGCTGACGACAACCGACACCACGAAGACACGAAGACACGAAGACACGAAGGAATCACAGAACGAGAACAGCAAGACAAGAACCGGGGGGAACGACACAGCAACCGTAGTGTCGTTCCCCCAGTTGTTGCGGTCGCCGTCTTCGTGTCTTCGTGCCTTCGTGTCGATCCGCGAATGCGGGCAGCGGCGCGGACGGATGCTGTCGCGCGCGAGAGGGCAGAGCGTGACCGTCGGGACTATCTTTCACTCGTGCCCCTCGTTCCGCTCCTCGGCCATTCGGCGCTCCGCCGGCGACTCGGCGACCTCGTCGCGCGCGGTACACTCCCCGCCAGCCTGCTCCTCCAAGGACCGCCGGGGATCGGCAAGCAGCGACTCGCCCTCTGGCTCGGCCAAGCACTGCTCTGTGAGCGCGCCGAGCGGCCCTGCGGTGCCTGCGAACAGTGTCGGTTCACGGCGGACCTCAGGCATCCCGACCTCAGGTGGTTCTTTCCGCGCCCGCGCCTCAAGGGGGGGGATCCCTCGCTGGAGACGGTGCAGGAGGAGTCCGACCTCGCGGTGCGTGAACGGGTGGACGGGAATGGACTCTATCAGCGCCCCGACGGCTCGGCCGGGATCTACGTCTACGTGAGCCGTCTCGTCGTGCAGATGGCGACGCGCACGCCGGCGATGGCGAAGCGAAAGGTCTTCATCGTCGGTGATGCCGAACGCTTGGCGCCGCAGTCCTCCAGCACCGAGGGCGCGAACGCCTTCCTCAAGTTGCTCGAGGAACCGCCAGCCGATACGACACTGATCCTGACCTCGAGTGAACCGGGCGCGTTACTCCCGACGATCCGCTCCCGCGTCGTCTCGGTGCGGGTCTCACGGCTCGGCGACGAGGACGTGCGCCGATTCGTCTCCGATCCGATCGTCGCTGCGGCCGTCGCGAATGAGTCGACCGACGACCTGGTGCGGATGGCCAAGGGCGCCCCTGGTTCCCTCTTCGGCGCTGCTGATCGCACCGCCGCCGTCGCGCGCGCGCGAGAACTGCTCAATGCCGCCTCGGCTGGCCGCGAACAACGGCTTCACGCTGCCTTCACCGCCGGCTCTGCGAAGGCGCGTGGCGCCTTCACCGACGTGCTCGACGCGATGACCGTGCTCCTCTACGAGCGGGCGCGCGATGCCGCGCAGCGCGGCGACGAGCGCACCGCCCGCGCCGCCGCGCGCGCCGTGCCTGCAGTGGAAGAAGCGAAGCGCGCCGCCGACGGCAACGCCAATCCGCAACTCGTGACTGCACAGTTGCTCGACCAACTGGCTGGATCCTGACGATGGGGAAGACGACGAAGAAGAAGGCCCCCGCCTCAGGCCTCGCCCTTTCCCACATCGATCGTCGTGGCGAAGCGTCGATGGTCGATGTGAGCGCGAAACTCCCGACCCCCCGTCGCGCCAGCGCCGCGGGGCGGATCGAGATGACCGCCGCCGCGTTCGCCGCGGTCCGCGACGCTCAGATCGCCAAGGGCGATGTTCTCGGCACGGCGCGCGTGGCCGGGGTGCTCGCGGCCAAGCGGACCGCCGAGCTCATTCCCCTCTGCCATCCCCTCCCGCTCACCGACGTACAGGTGCGCTTCACGCTCGACGAAGCCACCCACGCCGTGCACTGCGAGGCCGAGGCCGCCACCGTCGCGGTCACCGGCGTGGAAATGGAAGCGTTGACTGCGGTCTCGGTCGCGCTGCTCACGGTCTACGATATGGTGAAGAGCGCCGATCCTCGGATGAGGATCGAAGGGATCCGGCTACTCGCGAAGACGGGCGGCAAATCAGCCGCTATCTGACCCGCACTCGCTGTCCGATCCTGATCACATCACCCTTGATCTTGTTCATCTGCTTGAGCCGGGCGATCGTCGTGCCGTTCCGCCGTGCGATCCCGCCGAGCGTGTCACCTCGCTTCACGACGTGCACCCCATTCGCCGAGGTGCCGTAGCGCTCGATCGCCGGGTTCGGCACATCACGCGCCGCCGCCGCGACGTCGACGCGAGGCACGAGGATCCGCTGCCCCGCATGGAGATTCCCGTTCTTGAGCCGGGTCGCCTGCGGGTTGTACCAGTTGAGTTGCTTCGACGTGAGGCCGTGTTTCTTCGCGATCGCCGTGATGTAGTCCCCGTCCTTCGTCACGACGCGCTTGATCGCGACGCGCTCGGACGAGTTGAGTTCGGCGAATCGTTCGGTGAAAGCGACTGCCGTGCCGATCGGCACGCGCACCCAGGTCACCGGCCCGGAAGGTGGCGTCATCCCACGCAGGATCTGGGGGTTGTAGTCGAGCAGTGAGTCGATCGGGACGCCGGCGCCCTTCGCGATCGCCGCGAGCGGGGTCGCCGCGGGCACCGACACCGAGTCCCACGCGAAGGGAAGCTCCGGCTGCACCGCGATGCCGTACCGCGCCGGTTCCTTCCCCACGAGCGCAGCCGCAATGAGCTTCGGCACGTAGTCGCGAGTCTCGTCACGGAACGCCTTCTGGTCCGAAAGGGCGAAGAAGAGGGCGTCCCCCTCCGTCCCTTCGAGCGCACTGGCGTGTCGCACGAGCCCGCGCGAGACGCGGCCCGGGCCGCCGTTGTACGCGGCCGCCGCGAGATAGACCGAACCGAAGTTCTCCCTCAGTTGATTGAGGAAGGTCACTGCGCCCTCCGTCGCGCGCACCGGATCGCGACGCTCGTCAATCCACCAGTCCACGCGGAGACCGACGCCGCGGGCGGTGCCGGTCATGAACTGCCACATCCCGACCGCCGCCGCCCGAGAGTAGGCGTGCGGATCGTACCAGCTCTCGATCAGCGGGAGGTAGATCATATCCTCAGGCAATCCGCCGGCGCGCAGCTTCGCGTGGATCATCGGCGCGTAGCGCGACTGCCTCGTGAGTGCGACCACGAAGGGATCGCGCATCTCGTTCGTGAAGCGGCCGACGAAGTAGGCCACGCGATCATGCGTCTCGTACGGCGCCACATCGATGTCCCACGCCGGCGGAAGCACGGCAGGCTCCGCAGGCGTCAGCTCGATCACGGTGTCAGCCACCTGCATCGGGATGGATGCGTCGATGCCGTCCGCCGTGACGGTATCCAGCGCCACCCGGGCCGGAACCGCCGGCATCGCCTGCACCGGGACCGAGGGCAACGCCGATGGTGCGGCAGCGGTCTGCGTCGTCCGCAGCCCGCCACACGCGGTCCCGATACACAACAGGACTACCACACGCAGATGCGTTGTCGCCACGCTCAAAAAACCTCCAGACGGTGCGTCGTCCAGCGCGGCGGCCGCGCCACACGCGATCAGTTCCCTATATTCGGTCGGTGCGCCTTACCCTGCCAGTCCTCGCTCCCTTGCTCGTGGTCCTGACGTTGCCGACCAGCTCTTCGACACGCCAGAGCCCACCGGGGTTCCTCAAGTTCCTCACTGAGCCACGTGTCGCAAACATCGCGCCGCGGGGTCCGGAGCTCGAGGCCCTTCGCGATCGGCTACGGAAACGGATCGCCGAGACACCCGGCGCCGAGGTTGGTCTTTGGTTCGAGGACCTCGGCAACGGCGACACCCTCGGCATATCCGACACCACGACCTTCCACGCCGCCAGCACGATGAAAGTGCCGGTGATGATCGAACTCTTCCGACGCGTTGACGCGGGCGAACTCGATCTCGACACCCGCATCACGCTCACGAATCGCTTCGTGTCGATCGTCGACGGCTCGCCCTACGACCTCGCGGTCGAGGATGATTCCGACGACGCCCTGTACGACCGGGTCGGCGCGCCGATCTCGCTCCGCGAACTCAATGAGCGGATGATCGTGCGCTCCAGCAACCTCGCGACGAACGTCCTGATCGAACAACTCGATCCAGTGCGCGTGACATCCTCCGCCCGCGCCCTCGGGGGCACCGGCGTGCTCGTCCGTCGTGGGGTCGAGGACGGCCCTGCGTTCCGGGCCGGCCTCAACAATGTGACGACCGCGCGCGGGCTCGGGAAACTCCTTGCCGCGATCGAACGCGGTGAGGCCGCATCGGCCTGGGCAACGGCGGCAATGCGTGAGACGCTCCTTCGGCAGGAGTTCAATGAGGAGATCCCAGCCGGGCTGCCCCCGGGCACACGGGTGGCGCATAAGACCGGATGGATCACTGCGACGACGCACGACGGCGCGATCATCTATCGCCCGGGACGCACCCCCTTCGTCCTCGTCGTGCTCACCCGCGCGATCCCCAACCGCGCCGTAGCGCAGGCCCTGATGGCCGACCTCGCCCGCCTCACCTGGGACTACGCCGCGCGTTAGCCCGTGGTGCGCAGGGTGAAGCGGAAGGTGCTCCCCTTCCCGACCTCCGACTCGGCCCAGAGCCGGCCACCGTGCGCCTCAACGATGCCGCGCGCGATCGCAAGGCCGAGCCCGGTTCCTCCGCGCGGCGCGGTGCCGCGCACCGTCCAGTACCGCTCGAAGATCAGCGGCATCGACGCCGACGGGATCCCGCTGCCGGTGTCGGCGACGGCGACCTCCACCTCGTCACCCACGGGGTGCGCGCTGACGGTGACCCGGCCGTCACGACTGGTGTGCCGCAGCGCGTTCGCGAGGAGGTTCGCGAGGACCTGCACGAGGCGCTCGGCGTCACCGCTGATCGCCGGAAGCGCCGAAGTGACGTCGAGCGAGAGCGTGACACGGCGATCGATCGCCTCGCGATGGAACATCGCCACCCCGCGCTCGAGGATCGGCTCCAAGGCCTCGATCCGTCGTTCCACGGCGAGCCGGCCGACTTCGATGCTCGCCACATCGAGCAGGTCGCGGATCATCCGCTGGGTCATCTCCTGGCTCGAGATGATGTTCTCGACAAGGTCCCGGCGCGCCTCGTCCGTTTCCGGGACGGCGGCCAAGAGCGCGCGGGCGCTCATCCCGATCGCCGAGATGGGATTCCGAAGGTCGTGCGAGACCACGCCGAGCGCGTGATCGCGGGCGTGTGTAGCGGCGCGTGCGGTGGCATAGAGTCGCGCGTTGTCGAGTGCGAACGCCGCGCGCAGCGCGAGGTTCTCGGCGATCCCCTGGTCCACCTCGGAGAAGGGCCGCTCCCCCGGACGCCGGATGATCGTGAGCACGCCGAGGACGTGTTCGCGCGCGATGAGGGGCAGGAACATCACGGCGCCGACCGAGGCCTCTCGCATCCGGATCAGCTCGGAATGGTCCGACGTGTGTGCCTCGAGCCACTCCTCCGTCACCTCGTCAACGACTTCCGTTCTGCCCGTGCGCAGCACGTCCACGACGCGCGAGGGCGAGTCGAGATCGAGCGCAGTCGCCGCGAGCGCGGTGAGCGCCGCATCACGCGCGGCATCTCCCGTCACCGCGGGGACCCGCCGTAGTGCCGACGTTCCGGTCACGACATCGAGCAGCGCAGCGTCCCCCAGCCAGGGTACGGGCATCTGCACCACCGAGCGCTCCGTCCCCTCGACTTCGAGCGTCTCGCCGAGCAAGGCAGCCGCGGACGAGAGTTGCCGCTGCGCCTCCTCGCGCGCGCGACGCTCCGTGACATCCCGCAAGAGCACGGTGAAGACGCGCGATCCGTCGCCCTGATCGAGCTTGGAGATTGACGCCTCGGCGGGGAACTCCGTGCCGTCATGCCGCAACCCGAAGATCTCGCGTCGGTCATTCATCTGTCGCGCCGCGTCGGACGATCGCCCAAAGGTGCGGACGTGGCCATCGTGCGCGCCGCGATAGCGCGGCGGGAGGAGGTCGGACAACGGATGGCCCACGACTTCGGCCGCGGCATAGCCGAAGATCACCTCCGCACCCCGATTGAAGTGCAGGATCCGTTGCGTGTCGTCGATCGAGATGATCGCGTCGGCGGCGATGTCGAGGATCCCCGAGAACTTCGCCTCTGACGCCCGCAGGGCGTACTCGCTACGCGCCCGAAGCTCGAGATCGCTCTGCAGGTTCGTGTACGCGAACCACGCGAGGATGAGTGCCAGTCCGAGGAGCAGGAGGAGCAGCGGCGGGACCACGCGCCATTCCGCCCTCGCCCCTTCGGCGACCGATGCGCGGAACGCGATGCCCAGCGCGACGCCGCCCACCACGAGGAGCGCGCCTACACCAGCGCCGACGACGACGCGGACCTTCGCGGAGGTGGAGAGCATCAGGACGGAAGATGGCAGACGGCGGACGGCGGACGTAAGGCCGCGTTGTTCGCCGTGCGCCGTCCGCCGTCAGCTGGCGTTGAGCAGGCCCAGCCTCAGCGCGAACTGCACGTACTCGTGCCGGTGCGAGAATCCGAGCTTGTCCTGGATCCGCTGCTTGTACGTGTCGACCGTCTTCGGGGAGATGAAGAGGCGCGCTCCGATCTCCGGCGCGCTGTACCCTTGCGCCGTGAGACGAAGCACGTCGCGCTCGCGTTCGGTGAGGCGGTCATAGCGGGCGCGATCCTCGTGCATCGGATCCTTCCGCTGGTACCCTTTCGCCAAGATCCGCGCCGCCTCGGCGCGCACGAAGATGTCGCCGCGCGCGATGGTCCGCACCGCTTCGAGCAGTTCCCTGTCGGCGGCAGTCTTGGGCAGGAACCCCGAGGCCCCTGCCTCGAGCATCGGGACGAGGTAGTCCTCCTCCGGATGCATCGTGAGGATGAGCACGCGCGTCGGGATCCCCTTCTCGAGGATCAGCTTGGTGGCCTGTCCCCCGTCCATCTCGCCGATCGAGAGGTCCATCACGACGACATCGGGAGTCAGGCGTTCGGCGAGCGCAACGGCCTCAGGGCCGTTCGAGGCCTCCCCGACAACGAGCATATCCTTCGCCGCTCCCAGGACAGCCTTGAGGCCGGCGCGGACCACCGCGTGGTCGTCGGCAAGGATGACTCGAATCAGGTCGCCGCTCATAGTGGCCGGTATATGCCGGGTTCGCGCGGGACCGGCCATCGGGCGCCTCACCGAATACAGGTGAGGGATTCCCTGACGTTGCTGAGAATGTGCTTCGGAACTTCGAAATGACCCGGCTGGGGCTCGAACCCAGGACCTAAGGATTAAAAGTCCTTTGCTCTACCAGCTGAGCTACCGGGTCGTACGAGGTGGCGCACCCGGAATATACTCAGGTCCGTTTTCGGGACCGCTCGGAGAACAGGAGCAGCGAGAGCACAACGACGAAGACGCCGCCGCCAGTCCACGCCACCCTCGACGCCCCAAGCCAGACGAAACCGAACAGGAAGATGCTCGAGACCGCGAGGGTGAAGAGCGCCACCTGCACACCGGTCCGCGTGAACTCGCCGAATCCGATCCGAATGCCCTCGCGCTCGGCGAGGCCGAGTGTCGTGACATTCGCGGAGGCGCCGATCGGCGTCGCATTGCCGCCGAGGCAGGCCCCGAGCGAGAGGGCCCACCAGAGCACCGTCGAATCCCCCGGAAGGGCCAGCGTTAGTTCACGGATCACCGGGATGCTCACCGCCACGAAGGGGATGTTGTCCATCAACGCCGACAACGACCCCGCGACCCACAGCACGAGTAGTGCGGCGAAGAGGAGGGTGCCCGCTTCCCCGAGACCGAAGGTCTCCCGGCCGCCGACGATGCCGCGCTCAAGTAGAGTCGCCAGCGTGGAGATCAGCCCGGTCTGGACCGCCGCCCCAACGATGATGAAGAGGAAGGCGAAGAAGGTGAGGGTCGGCCACTCGATCTCCCTTTCGAGCACCTTGAGGATCCCGTGGTGTCGCTCCTCGTGCGAGGGGCGTGCCGCCTTCAGGTACCGCACATCCTGCACGATGAGCGCGACTGCGGCGCCCAGCACCGCCGGCACCGCCGCCGGCATCCCCGTGAGGCCGTGCGTCACGAAGCCGACCAGGACGACGAGGCTGATCCATCCCATCCATCGAAGGAGACCGGGGTCGGTGATCGTCGGGCCCGTGCCCGGTTCGTCGGAGCGCATCGGAGTCGTGGCGGCGGGCCCCATCGCGGCGCGAAGCCGTCGCGCACCCCACCAGTGCAGGCCACACATCATCACGAGCACCGGGATCGTGAGTTCCTTGAGGAAATCGAGGAACGAGAGTCCGGCGCCGGACCCGATCATGATGTTCGGCGGGTCGCCGATGAGTGTCGCCGTACCTCCGATGTTCGCCGCCATCACCATCGGGATCAGCACCAGTGCCGGGGGCGCATTGAGGCGGCGCGTGGTCGCGAGCACGATCGGCGTCACGAAGATGACGCAGGTGACATTGTCGACGAACGCCGACGCGATCGCGGTGAACCACCAGAGGATGGCGATCGCCCGCACCGGCTCGCCGCCGAACCGCTCGAGGAGTCGCTCGACCGCCCACCCGAAGACCCCGGTCTCCTTGAGCACGCCGACCAGCGCCATCATCGCTGCCAAGAGGAGCAGGACGTTGAGGTCCAGCGCCTGAGTCGCCCCCTCGAGCGAGAGGAGGTGGTAGGGGGTCAGGTAGGTGATCGCCCAGAGTGTCGCGACCGCCACGAGCACCACGAGGACGCGGTGCGCCTTCTCGATCGCGAGCGAGCCAAAGAGCGCCACCAATAGCAGCGCGACGAGCAACTGCGAGATGGGGTCGGTGGTGCTGGTGAGCGCGGTTTCGTGCACGAAGGCTTGACGGGGAGGGGGAAAAATGGGCGCTGGGACCCTCGGCGGACAGAGGGGTAGGAAGGGAGCGCATTGCCTCCGCTCGACTGAGGCGCGAGGTTCCTTCCCGCGCCGTATCCCGCCCTGGACTCCCCCCTGCCCCGACCCTCGCACACTGCTGCTCGCGCCTTCGCGGCCCTTCTGATCGCGGGCGCCATCGGGGAGGTCCGCGCGCAGGCGCTGAGGCCCGGACTCCTCGCGGGCCGGGTGCTCGACGCCGGCGGAGGATCGGTCGAGTATCCGGTGCTCCGCCTGAGTCGCGCCGGCAAGACCCTCCTCGCCGAGGGGGAGCAGGATGGGGACTTCCGGATCGACGGCCTCGGTGCGGGGAAGTGGATCGTCTCGGTGCGACGCGCGGGCTATCGCTCGATGGTCCTCGAACTCGAGATCCCCGCCGACGGGTTGCGCCGGGATTTCACCCTGACTCCGCTAAAGCCCGCCCCCGATCCCGACCTCGTGGCCGCAGGATGGCGAGGGGTGCGAGGCGTGGTGACCGATGCCCGTGGCACAGCACCGCTGGTCGGCGCATCGATCCGCTTGTTGGGCACCACTGAATCGGCATCGACCGATTCACTGGGGCGATTCAGCTTCGCACTCGCCGGCGAACGGGACTTCGTGCTGCGAGTTGAGCGCACCGGGTACTCCACTCGCCTCCTCACAGGACGTACGCCAGCGGCCGGGTACGTGGAGCTCGAGGCACCGCTGGACACGACCGACGGTTCCGCACGTGACTTCTGGATCTGGCGTGACCTCGAACGCCGCCTCCGCTTCGCCACGCCTCGCGCGGCGCGGGTGACGCGAGCGCAGATCGAGGCGACGGGCGCGCTAACGCTCGGCAGCGCCCTCGAGGGAGTGTCCTCCGTGGCCGGCCGCGGCCTCCTCGTCCCGCGGAACGCCTGCCTCTTCGTTGACGGCCTGCCCCGCCCGGGATTCACGACCGACGCGGTGCGGGCCGACAACGTCGAGTTCGTCGAGGTCTATCCCGCCGGGACCGAGCTGACCCGCACACTCGCAGGGCGCTGGCCAACGAACGGCGTCTGCGGCGTCGCGGGCGCGAGGGCCAACGACTCGAGGCAAGCGGCACAGTTCGTCGTGGTCTGGCTCCGCGCTCCCTGATCGCGCCTGCTACTCGACGAGCGGGATCTCTCCGCCGAGGGCGGTGCGACAGAAGATCAGGCGATGATGCGGGGTGAGGCCGAGGGCGCGGAGCGCCTCGAGGTGGATCGGCGTTCCATACCCTTTGTTCCCTTCCCAGCCGTAGCGCGGGTAGCGCGGCGCGAGGCGGCACATCAGGCGGTCGCGGACCACCTTCGCGACGATGCTGGCGCAGGCGATCGAATAACAACGGGCGTCGCCGTGCACCACGGCGCGGTGCGGGACACCGAGCGTCTTCAGGGGTCTGCCGTCCACCAGGACGGCGTCGGGCGCGACCGAGAGTCGGGCAATCGCCTTCGCCATCGCCCGCACCGTCGCCTCGTGGATGTTCCAGCGGCCGATCTCGCGCACCGACGACGCCGAGAGGGAGATCGCGAGCGCGTCCTCGAGGATCCGCTTGGCGAGTTCCTCGCGGCGCTCGGCGGTCAGCTGCTTGGAGTCGGTGACGCCCCTGATCGCTCGCCGACCCATCGGCATCACCGCGGCACAAACGACAACGGGGCCCGCTAAGGGGCCCCGTCCGACCTCATCCACTCCCGCAATCCGCTCGGCACCGCCGGCGCGGAGGGTCCGCTCGATCGCGCTCCAGCCACCGGCCACGGCGCGACCAGCGGGCTACTCGGTCACTGCCTCGCCGGTCACTGGCACCACGACGCGCGTCTTCTTCTCGGCAATGCGGGCGGCCTTGCCGGTCACATTGCGCAGGTAGAAGAGCTTCGCGCGACGTACGCGGCCGCGACGCACGACCTTGATGTCGGCGAGCATCGGCGAGTGCAGCGGGAAGATGCGCTCGACCCCGACACCGTTCGAGATCTTGCGGACGGCGAAGGTAGCGGAGACTCCAGTGCCCTTTCGGGCGATGCACACGCCCTCGAAGGCCTGCAGACGCTCCTTGTCACCTTCCTTCACCCGCACGTTCACGCGCAGCGTGTCGCCGGCGCGGAATGGGGGAACGTCCTTCAGGAACTCCTTCGACGTCTCAGTGAACGGATTCATATCGGACTCTGGGCCGACGAGCGGCCCGATCGGGGGTCAGGATGAGCCTTGTAAGCTACTGCGGCGTAGGGTCTTGTGCAACGGGAC
>JANPCH010000161.1:0-1943 GCA_031430835.1 Gemmatimonadaceae bacterium | reverse complement strand
CAGCGCCGATTCGGCGCGGGCGCCGTCCGATATGCTGCGCCTCTCCCGCGCCGTCGCGCGCGAACGGCTCGACGTCTTCTTCTCGCCGAGTGTTTACACCTACTTCCCGCTGCCGCTCGGCCTGCCCGCTGTCGTCACCGTCCACGACGCGATCGCCGAGCGATTCCCGGAGCTGACGCTCCCAAGTTGGCGGGCGCGGTTCTTCTGGAACGCGAAGGTGCGGCTCGCGCTCTGGCAGTCGACGCTGGTCCTCACGGTGTCCGAGTACGCCGCCAACGAGATCGCCGACGTGCATCACGTCGCAAGGAAGCGCCTGCGGGTCGCGTTGGAGGCGCCGGCGGCGGCCTACTATCCGAGCGACTCGCCGACCGCGGTGGACGCCGTGCGCCGGAAGTGCGGCGTCCCCGATGGAACGCGCTGGTTGGTGTACGTCGGCGGATTCAATCCGCACAAACACGTGGACGTCCTGGTGCGTGCGCACGCTACGGCGGCCGCGGGCCGATCCGATCCTCCGATGTTGCTCCTCGTGGGCACACTCGACGGCGATGTCTTCCACGGCGCCCAACGCGCGATCCAAGAAGCGATCCGCAGCTCGGGGACCGAGTCCCTCGTGCGGTGGACGGGATTCCTCACCGACGAGGAGTTGCGCCACCTGCTCTCGGGCGCCGTCGCCTCAGTGCTGCCAAGCGCGTCGGAGGGCTTCGGTCTTCCCTCCGTCGAAGCGGCGGCGTGCGGCACACCGGTGATCGCCACGACCGCCAGTCCACTGCCGCAACTGCTCGAGGGAGGCGGGATCTTCGTCCAGCCCGGCGTCGAGCGCCCGCTGGCCGATGCGATCACGAAGCTGCTCGAAGACGAGCCGCTCCGGCGCAAACTTGGCGCGATCGCGCTCAGCCGCGCGCGCGCTCTCTCCTGGAGCGGAGGAGCACGCTCGGCCCTCGCGGCGTTGCGTGAGGCGGTCCAGTGAGCGGTCTCCGCTTCTGCTTCCTCACGACCTTCTATCCACCCTACAACTTCGGCGGCGATGGCATCGCCGTGCAGCGGCTCGCCCGGGCGCTCGTCGGCGCGGGCCACCACGTCACGGTCATCCACGATGCGGATGCGTTCCGATCACTCGGCGGTGCGTCCGCGCCTCCGACCGGCGATCCCGAACCGCCGGGTCTCCGAGTCGTGACCCTCGAAAGCACTCTCGGCCCTCTCTCGTCGGTGCTCACGCAACAACTCGGGCGTCCGGTCGTACACGGCCGGCGGATCGCCGAGTTGCTCAACGAGGGCGAGTTCGACGTCATCCACTACCACAACGTCTCGTTGGTGGGCGGTCCGGGTCTGCTCAGCCTCGGCACGGCGCTCAAGGTCTACACCGCGCACGAGCACTGGCTCGTCTGCCCGACACACGTGCTCTGGCGACATCGCCGCGAGCCGTGCGTAGGCCGAGAGTGCCTTCGGTGCCAGCTCCATCATCACCGGCCACCGCAGGCGTGGAGGTACACCGGCCTGCTCGAACGGCAGCTCGAGCACGTCGACCTCTTCCTCGCGATGAGCGCCTTCAGCCGCGACAAGCACCGTGAGTTCGGATTCCCGCGCGAGATGGAAGTGTTGCCGGGATTCGTCGATGACGCTGAGTCCGAGAGTCAGTCCGCCGCGGCTCCTCAGTCGCGCCCCTACTTCCTCTTCGTCGGCCGGCTCGAGCCTTCGAAGGGAATCGAGGATCTGCTGCCACTCTTTCAAGGCGATGGACCGTTCGATCTCCTGATCGCGGGGGACGGGACGCTCGCCGAGGATCTTCGCGCCCAAGCCGGCGGGTCGCCGCGGATCCGATTCCTCGGTCGAGTCACGCCCGAGGCCCTCGCGCCGCTCTACGGTCACGCGCGGGCCCTCGTCGTGCCAACTCGTGGCTTCGAGACCTTCGGGCTCGTCGTGATCGAGGCCTTCCGCCACGGCGT
>JANPCH010000160.1:0-5289 GCA_031430835.1 Gemmatimonadaceae bacterium | reverse complement strand
GTTGATTGAAGCTCGCCGTCTGCATCAAGCGCGTTCCCGATATGGATGTCCGCTTCAAGCTCGCCCCCTCGGGGAAGGCGGTGGACGAGGCGGGACTCAAGTTCGACATCTCCGATTTCGACGGATATGCGGTCGAGGCGGCGCTCCAGATCAAGGAGAAGCTGAGTACCGGCGAGGTCGCCGTGATCTCGCTCGGTCCCGATGTCGTCCAGGAGACCCTGCGCAAGGCGATGTCGATGGGTGCCGACCGGGCGGTGCAGCTCAAGCACGATGGCGCTCCGGTGGATTCCTTCGCGATCGCCTCGGCCCTCGCCGCCGAACTCCAGGGCGGCGGCTACGACTTGATCCTCTTCGGCCGGATGAGCATCGACACCGCGCACGGCGCCGTCGGCGCGATGGTGGCCGAACTCCTCGGCCTCCCCTGCATCAACGCGATCAGCAAACTCGAGTTCGAAGGACGCACCGCCAAGATGCGCCGCGAACTCGAGGGGGCGTACGAACTCGTCGAGTGCACGCTCCCCGCGGTCGTCACGATCGACGAAGGGATCGCGCGGCCGCGGTACCCGTCGCTCAAGGGGATCATGGCCGCGAAGAAGAAGCCTCTGGAGTCCAAGCCCGCGCAGCTCCCCGAGGCTCGACTGACGCTAGGCGCGCTCTCGCTGCCGCCCGAACGATCCGCTGGGAGGATCATCGGCGAAGGCATCGCCGCCGTCCCTGAACTCGTCCGGCTCCTCAAGGAAGAGGCAAAGGTTCTCTGATGACGAACGTCCTCGCATTCGCTGAGTCCCGCGGGGGCGACCTCCGCCGCGCCGCACTCGAATCCGTCACCGCGGCGCGCGTCATCGCCGACGCGCGTGGCGCGGAAGTGCACGCAATCCTCTTCGGCGCGCCCGGTATCGGCGCACACGCGGCCAAGCTCGGGGCTCACGGCGCGGACAAGGTCCTCGTGGTCGAGCACGCCGCCTTCGCGAACAACAATCCTGAGGCCGTTGCCGCCACGATCGCCGCGCGGATGGGCGGCGGATACGGCGCCTTCGTCTGTGCCGCGACGGCCACCGGGAAGGACATCGCGCCGCGGATCGCGGCAAAGCTCAAGGTGCCGGTCGCGAGTGACGCGACCCAACTCGCCGTGAAGGGCGGAACCATCACGGTCACGCATCCGGGCTACACCGGGAAGATCCTGCTCTCCCTCTCGCTGACCGCGACGCCGGCCGTGGTCTCGGTGCGCCCCGGCGCGTTTCTGCCCAACACGAACGCGAAGGCCGGCGCGGTCGAGTCGATCGGCCCGACCGGTGATCCGTCGGCGAGTCGCGTGAAGGTCACCGAGACCGCCACCGGTAACGCCGCAAAGCTCGACCTCGGCGATGCGCCGGTCATCATCTCCGGTGGCCGCGGCCTCAAGGAAGCGGCGAACTTCAAGCTCGTCGAGGATCTCGCGGCTGCCTTCGGCAACGCTGCCGTCGGCGCGACGCGTGCGGTCACTGACGACGGCTGGCGTCCGCACTCGGATCAGATCGGCCAGACGGGCCGGCTCGTGAGTCCCAATCTCTACATCGCCTGCGGCATCTCCGGCGCCATCCAACACCTCGCCGGGATGCGCACCAGCAAGACCATCGTCGCGATCAACAAGGACAAGGACGCCCCCATCTTCAAGCTCGCCGACTATGGCGTGGTCGGTGATGTCGTCGAGATCCTCCCGGTGCTGACAGCCGCGGTGAAGCAGGCAAAGGCGGCTGGCTGAGTTAGCGGCCGAGCTGGCGCACCTCGTCGCGTCCGTGGAGCTCGGCGTCGATGGCGGCGCTGAGCTCCTGTGCCTTCTCGATCTCGGCGGTGATGCCGTCGGCGGCGATGAGCCCGGCGCTGAGCCTCAAGAGGTCCGTCCTTAGGCGCTCCAGCGCACCGACGCCATCGGCGACACGTTGGTCAATGCGCTCGCGCGCGCCGCGGAATTCTTGAATCGCCGCATCCCCTGCAGGCAGCTCTGCGATCGCCGAGTCGATACGAGTCGCGCGTTCTCGAAGCGCTGCGACAGCGCGTTCGAGCGCCGCTGCGATCGGGACCACGTCGCCGAGCCGGGTTCGGACGTCGGGCTGGAGTTGCTCGAAGAGGGCGGTGACACGATCCAACAGCAGCGTCGCAGCCGGCGAGACCGGCTTGCTTCCGCCCAGCATTTGCTTCACCGCGGCGACATGTTGCCTCAGCAGCGCGTTGTACCAGCGACCGATCATCCGGCTGCGGGCGATGCGTCTTACGAGAAGCGTCGCCAGGCTCCGCTCCGCACGCTTCGGCTTCAGGTGGAGGGCCGGGCGGTCGACGGTGGGGCCGAGCTTCGGCATCCGACGTCCGATGAACTCGCCCGCCACGAGTGCGGCGACGCCGCCCAGCCCCGCGAGAACCGCACTCTGCGGCTCAGCGCGCACTAGCAGCTTCACCGCCTGGACGAGGAGAACGATCCCGGCACCGGACACGGAAAGCGCGATGACTGCGGTCGTCTGCTGGGCACCTGACAACCTCGACCCGGAGCCCACTGGCGCCTCGAGTTCATCCAGGCCGTGCGAGAGCTGTCGCTGGATCTCCGGCCACGGAATCCGGTGCTCAATGAGCCTAAACATCTCTAGAAAGAGCGCGAAGCCGAACATTGCGATGCCTCCCGCTCCGATGGCGAGAAAGAGCGCGAGCGCCCCGCGTGGGAAAAGTCCGAGCGCGATCGGCAGGGCCGGGAGCACGAGGACCGCGAGCCCGCCAGTGAGGAGGAGGCCAGCGGAGTTCATCCGCACCAGAAATGTGCGAACCTCGGGCGTGACCGGAGGCGGCAACCCCACCGTGAATTGGAGAGCCTGCGCGAGTTCGTCGGCTGAGGCGAAGCGACCATCTCGCGCCTTCGCCAGGGATCGGCTCACCGCATTGACGAGCGCTACCGGCAGGTCCGGGCGTAGCGCCGACAGGGGCGTCGCCTCCTCCGTCATCAGGCGCAAGAGCATCTCGGGCAGCGAGCCGCCCTCTACCGGGGACCGTCCCGTAAGAGCGAAGTAGACGGTGGCCCCGAGCGAGTACAGGTCGCTGCGCCCGTCGAGCGCCTCCGCACTCGCTTGTTCCGGACTCATATACTGCACGGTCCCAACGAGCGCGCCATCGGGACTGAGGGTTCCTTGCCGCTGCAGCTGGGCGATGCCAAAGTCCGCGACGAGCGCTCGTCCAGTCGCGCCTTCGATCAGGATGTTCTCCGGCTTGATGTCGCGGTGGATCACTCCTCGACCGTGCGCATATCCCAGCGCCCACGCGACCTCCTGGAACAAGCGAGTCGCCGCCGCCGGTGGGAGCATCCCGACGCGTCCGACCCGGGCCGCGAGCGTTTCTCCTTCGACGTACGCCATCACGAAGAACACGAACGCGTCGAGCGTCTCCACTGAGTGGATTGGCACGATGTTCGGGTGCATCAACTGCCCCGCTGTTCGCGCCTCCCTGAGGAATCGCTCTCGAACGGTCGCGTCGTGCGCGAGGTGCCGAGGCAGGAGCTTGATCGCGACGGAGCGGTCCAGCGCGACTTCCCGCGCGAGGAAGACGATCCCCATACCACCCCGCCCGAGCTCGCGATCGAGGACGTAGCGCCCGGACACTGCGGCCTGCAGATCGAGGAAATCAGGGGAGGGGACGTTCGTCATGAATCGTATGCTCCCGGCGGCGGTGGTGTTCGGGAATCTCCAGCGCGCCGGGCGAGGTAGCAAGCGCCCTCGAGCAAACTGTCCCTCTCTGGTCTCAGAGGATAGCTTGTGCTCAATGACCGCCGCGAACGCCCTCTTCCTCGCGATCCTCCTAATCGCAATCGGCGCGTTCGCCGCCAGCGTCCTCCGGCTCCTCAGTCAGCTCCGCCTCGGCCGCCACGACGACATCCGCTGGAACTCGATCCCGACCCGCGTCGGCAACCTGATCCGGATCGGGCTCTTCCAGGAAAAGATCTTCCGCGACTCGGTCGCCGGCCCGATGCACGCCCTGATCTTCTGGGGATTCCTCGTCCTCGGGGCCGGCACCACCGAGATGCTGATCGAAGGGGTCGTGCCCGCCTTCAGCTACGCGGCCTTCCTGCCCGACCTGCTCTATCGCGGCTACCTGATGAGTCAGGAGGGCTTCGCTGCGCTCGTGCTCCTCGCGGTCGCCTTCGCGCTCTGGCGCCGCCTCACGAAGCGCGTGCCGCGCCTGCAAGGCGCCGAGACCCATCCGAACGACCCGCTCCTGATCCTCTCCTGGATCGGCGCACTGATGGTCACGATGTTCCTCTCGACGGCCTTCCTCTTCGTCGCCGAGCCGGTGGCGATGGCCTCGGTGCGGCCGGTGAGCTTCCCCCTCGCGACGGTGATCGGTCAGCTCGGCATCGGCCCGGGGATGACGGCGCCGATCGTGATGCACGAGTTCTTCTGGTGGAGTCACGCGCTCCTCGTGCTCGGCTTCCTGAACTACCTCCCCTACTCGAAGCACCTGCACGTCGTCGTCTCGCTCCCCAACACCTTCCTCTCGAACACGAACGGCCCAGGCGTCGTTGGCGCCATGCGACGAATGGACTTCGAGGGCGCCGACGCCGAGCACTTTGGGGCCAGGGACGTCGACGAACTGAGCTGGAAGTCCCTGCTCGACGGCTTCGCCTGCACCGAGTGCGGCCGTTGCACGAGCGTCTGCCCGGCGAACCTCACCGGCAAACTGCTCAGTCCGCGCAAGATCATGATCAACGTGCGCGAGCGGCTCGAGGCCAAGGCCGCCGGAGACGAATCGCGCACCCTCCTCGGCGACTACATCACCGACGAGGAACTCTGGGCCTGCACCTCCTGCCGCGCCTGCGTCCACGAGTGCCCAGTCTCGATCGATCAGCTGTCGGTGATCAATGAGCTGCGTCGGAATCTCGTCCTCTCGGAGTCGCGGTTCCCCGAGGAGATGATGCCCGCATTCGAGTCGCTCGAGGCGAGCGGCTCCCCCTGGGCCTTCGACCCCGGCGACCGGGCGAAGTGGGCCGAGGGGCTCGATATCCCGACGATGGCCGAACTCGCGGCGCGGAACCAACGCCCCGACGTGCTCTACTGGGTCGGTTGTATGGGATCGTTCGACGACCGCGCGAAGAAGACCACCGTCGCCTTCGCGCGGATCCTCAAGGCCGCCGGAGTCAACTTCGCGATCCTCGGGCAAGAGGAGAAGTGCAACGGCGACCCCGCGCGACGAATGGGGAACGAGTACCTCTACCAGACGCTCGCCAAGGACAACGTCGAGACCCTCGGCCGCTACGGTGTCCGCACCGTCGTCACC
>JANPCH010000159.1:0-11259 GCA_031430835.1 Gemmatimonadaceae bacterium | reverse complement strand
CGGCCCCTCGACCAGAGCCCCACGCCGCGCGGTCGAACTCACGAGGAGTTCGGACTCCTCGGGCGCCTCGGCCACAATCGTGCGAACGGCACACAGAGCGCAGTTCGACTCATCGTGCCCGAAGAGATGCCGACTCCCCTGTTCGTCCGCGTGGGCGACCGGTTGTCCCGGTTCCCAACGCTCGATCAGCGGCGACAGTCCAACCCCGAGTTGCAGCGCCAGGAGCGCCGCGCGCCCGATGCGGCCCCACGAAAGCGGGGCCCTGCGGCGGAGTCGGTGAAGGGCGGACATTGTCACGGTAGAGTACGCCAACGGAGAGGATTCTGCTGGTGTTGCATCACCCGTTGGATACCCCGACCGGCCGTCATCGAGCCCTGCAGCCCTGAACGATCGCGAGGGCATCCCCGACGGGTCGCTCACCGGCAGGGTCGGATGGGCGGTTGGCGATACGGAGCAGGCCACCTGAATCGGGGTCGGCGAATACCAGCGTGGTGGAACCGCCCCCGTCGAGGTTGATCGCGTCGGGAGCCCCCAGCGCGAGCATCAGGTTCGCGAGTTCGCGGAGTGTCATCCCGTCGCTGTAGGGGCGTTGCCGACCGTCCACCACGACGAGCAGGAGTCGGCGGCCATCGGCGGCGATTCCGACGGCGGTGCGTGGGTGCCGGCTGGCGGCGAATCCCGCCTGCCCTTCCGTGTCCACCTGCCCAGCGATCACGCTGTCAGCGGCGAGCAGGGGCCGACCTCCGACCGATTCGAGCGGATGGAAGGGTGCGAGGGAGACCCGCGCCAGTGCGGGATCGTCGACGACGAACGTCCCCCCGCCCCGCACGCTGAACGTCGCGATGCGCGGCCGACCCATCGAGTCCACGGCGAACGCTGGCTGCGCGGAGGGCGGCGTGACCACGCGGCCGGCGGAGACCAGCAATCCGGTCGGCACGCCCGGCGGAGTGAAGAGGAAGAAGTCAGCGTTCACGCCACCGATCACGGCGCGGCCTTTCGCGAGATCTCGGAGCAGGTCCGAGGTCTTCGCGCGACCGACCGCACCCGCCGCGCCCTTCACCGCGACCGCAGAGTAGCAACGGTCGAGCCGCACGTCGAGCACGTGGATGGCGAAGGGTCCGGCCGGCGAGTAGATGAAGTGCCGCGCGATCCCATCGCCCAAGTGCTGCGAACGCACGGTGTCGGTCGCGAAGGGGAAGGACTCTGGTCGAAGCGGGGGGAGCGCGGCGCCGGCGCAGGCGGCCAGAATCAGCAGCGCCGCCGGCACCGCGCGCTTCATACCTTCACCACGATGTTCCGCTTCGCGAGGACCCAGAGGATCGCCATCCAGAGCAGCACGAATGAGAGCGCGAACGCGAACGACGCATCCTTCGGCGCGAGCCACGAGGCGTAGAACTCACGGTAGAGCATCGCCTGTATCGCGACCCGGCGTCCGTCGTACTCGACCTGCCAGAGCGAGTAGATCACCCTCGCCATCATCCCCGAACCGACGAACGCGACAAGAGGATTGAGTCCGTAGACGACGAAGGGGCGCGTCCACCAGCGGCTGCCGTGCACATCAGTGAGCCAGAGGATCGTCGCGAGCGTGGTCGCCGCCATCCCGCCGCTGAAGAGCACGTAACTCGACGTCCAGAGGGACTTGTTGATCGGGAACGACCAGTGCCACATCGAGCCGAGCATCATCGCCAGCGCGCCAGCGGCGAAGAGCCCGCTCAGCCGCTCACTCAAGGGTCGGGCAGTCGCGAGCCACCGCCCGGCGAACACCCCGAGCATGGCAGTGCCGATCGCCGGCACCGTCGAGAGGATCCCCTCGGGATCCCAGGTGCGGCTCTGCCTCCAGAGGTGCCCGTCGAGGATCAGCCGGTCGAACCAGGCCGCGAGCGAGCGACTCGGGTCGTCGAGTAGGTTCGCCCCGATCCCCGCCTGCCCCGGCACCGGCAGCAGGGTCATCGCGAACCAGTACCCGAAGAGGAGTGCGACGAGCGTGAGCACCTGTCGCTCGATCGTCCCGCGTCGCGTAAGCAGCGAGGCACCCACATACGCCAGCGCGATGCGCTGCAACACCCCGGGGATCCGGATCTCGGTGAATCGCGTGAGCGGCCACCAGGGGAAGGAGGCCAAGAGCAGGCCGCAGACGAAGATCAACGCACCGCGCGTCAGCACCTGTCGCGTGATCGCCGACTCGTCGTCACCACGCGCACGCCGGGCCTCGAGCGAGATGTGGGTCGTTACCCCGACGATGAACAGGAAGAAGGGGAAGATCAGGTCGGTCGGCGTCCAGCCGTTCCACGCCGCGTGCGCCAGCGGCGGATGGATCGCGCTCCAGCTCCCCGGATTGTTGACGAGCAGCATTCCCGCCACCGTCATCCCGCGGAAGACATCGAGGGCCAGCAGTCGTTCGCGGATCCTTCCTCCGGTGACAGGGGCGCGCTCATACTGCGACACGCCGCTCCTCCGCACAAGACGAGGTCCGCGAGCGCGCGTAGATTCGGGGCGCTCCTCCACTCCAGCCCTTCCCCCGATGCCGATCACTCGCACCGTGACCTTCGATGACCCGGCGGAGATCGCCGGCGACATCCGCTCCCTCTCCGGCAAGGAGTTCCTCGCCCGGCTGATCGCTCGGAAGACCCGAGTGCCGATCGCCGAGACGCTTGGCTTCCGCCTCTTCGAGATCGGCGAGGGGCGGGCCGAGTTCCGCGCCGAGGCCGGCCCCTGGTGTTACAACCCGATCGGCACCGTGCACGGCGGATGGTACGGTGCCGTGCTCGACGCGCCACTCGGCGTCGCACTGCACACCCTCCTCCCGGCTGGCGTCGCGTACACAACGCTCGAGTACAAGGTCAATCTCGTCCGCGCTGTTCGGCCCGAGACCGGGGAGCTCCGCGCCACTTCGCGCGTCCTGCACCGCGGCCGCACGACCGCGGTCACCGAGGCCCGGTTGGAGGATGCCGCCGGCACGCTGTATGCTTACGCCTCTGCCACCCAACTCATCCTCGGCGAGTGACCCGATGAACCGCGTCCGTTCGGCCCTCCTGCTCTTGCTCCTCGGCGCCTCGCTCCACGCGCAGGCGCGCACAACCCGCCCCGACCCCAAGGTCGAGGCCGCGAAGCGCGCCCTCACCGCCGACGTTGACGCGCGGGCGAAGATGACGCAGGAGATCAACGATCAGATATTCTCCTTCGGCGAACTTGGCTTCCAGGAGTTCGAGACGTCGAAGTACCTCGTCGCTCTCCTCCGACGAGAGGGATTCACCGTCGAGGAGAACTACGCGGGGATCCCAACCGCCTGGGTCGCTACCTGGGGCTCGGGGAAACCGGTGATCGCCCTCGGCTCTGACATCGATGCGATCCCACAGGCCTCGCAGATGCCGGGCGTCGCCTGCCGGATGCCGATGATCCCCGGCGCACCCGGGCACGGGGAGGGACACAACTCCGGACAGGCGGTCGTCGTCACCGCCGCGCTCGCGGTGAAGAAGCTGATGCAGGAGCAGCGTCTCTCGGGCACGCTGAAGATCTGGCCCGGCGTCGCGGAGGAACAGTTGGGGACCAAGGCCTTCTTCACGGCGGCGGGTCTCTTCAAGGACGTGGACATCAGTTTCTTCACGCACGTGTGGGACTCCTTCGCCACGCCGTGGGGCGCACCGAACGAGTACAGCGGGCTCGTCTCCGTCCTCTACTCCTTCGAGGGAACGACGGCGCACGGCGCCGGCGCTCCCTGGCGCGGGCGGAGCGCTCTGGACGCCGTCGAGCTGATGAATGTGGGTTGGAATTACCGCCGCGAGCACATCAGGCCCGAGTCCCGGTCGCATTACGTGATCCGCGACGGCGGCGACCAGCCGAACGTGGTGCCGGCCACGGCGTCCGTGTGGTACTTCATCCGAGAGCTCGATGCTCCGCGCATCCGCTCCCTCTGGGCGATCGCCGACTCGGTCGCACAGGGCGCGGCGATGATGACGGGAACGCGGCTCGCGAGCGTGCGCGTGTTGGGCGCCGCGTGGCCACCGCACTTCAACCGACCGGTCGCCGAGGCGCTCGCCGCGAACATCCAGCGGGTCGGGATGCCACAGTGGAGCGACGACGACATCCGCTTCGCGAAGGCGATCCAGGGGGAGATGGGAGAGAAACAGGTCGGACTCTCGACCACGGTGGCGGGACTGCAGGCACCGCCGAGCGACGCCGAGCGAAAGGGAGGCGGGTCGGACGATATCGGCGACGTGAGTTGGGCGGTGCCAACGGTGCAGCTGTTCTATCCGTCGAACATCCCCGGCACGCCGGGCCACAACTGGGCCGACGCGATCGCGATGGCGACGCCATTGGCGCACAAGGGGGCGACGGCGGGGGCGAAGGCGCTCGCGCTCACGATGTACGACGTGCTCACCAACCCGAAACTCGTCGCTGACGCCTGGACCTACTACCGCGACGTGCAGACGAAGGACATCAAGTACGAGTCCTTCGTGCGGCCGCAGGACCGGCCCGCGACCGACTTGAATTCGAACATCCTCAGCAGGTTCCGCGCGCAGATGAGGCCCTTCTATTACGATGCCGGGCGGTTCCCGAACTACCTCGAGCAGCTCGGCGTGAAGTACCCGACGCTGCGTGCCGCCGACGGATCCTGCGGCGTGCAGGCGGTGCCTTGATCGGGCGCCTGTTGCTCTGCGCGGCGGCGGCCACACCGCTGCTCGCGCAGGGCAGCGCCTCGGTGGAGCAGCGCCAGCAGGGCAAACAGCCACCGCCGCGCATCGTCGCGTCGTTCGATGGGCTCGGCGCGAGCTTCCGCGGCCCACAGGGTACCGCGACGCTCCGGAATCCCTCGGACAACTCGATCGCCGTCGGCCACGACCACATCGTGCAAACGGTGAACTCGCGCCTGGCGGTGTTCACCAAGCGCGGCGCGACATTCGACACGACTGGACGGGCGCTCTATGGCCCGATTCCCACGAACAACCTCTTCACGGGGTTCGGTGGGCCCTGCGAGGCGAACAACAACGGCGACGCCGTCGTGCGCTACGATCAACTCGCCGACCGCTGGTTGCTCGTGATGCCGATCTTCAGGCGGGTGAGGCCGCGCACCGCACCACCGGGTCCGCGTCGCGCCGACCTCATCGTTCCGACGGAGCCGCCGGCCGCTCCGCCCGCGCCACCGGACTCCGGGGGCTACGCGATGTGCTACGCCGTGAGCACGTCGACCGATCCGCTTGGAAGCTGGGACCGCTACGAGTTCGCGCGTCCCCTCTTCCCCGACTATCCACGCCCCGCCGTCTGGCCAGACGGCTACTACACGCCCACGAGCACCGGCGACGAGGTCATCGAGAAGCACGTCTGCGTCGTGGATCGAAAGCGGATGCTCGCCGGAGAGGACGCGACCGAACAGTGCCAGATCATCCAAGGCGTGAACTTCCTCAACACCTCGGACCTCGACGGCACGATGCTCCCACCCGATGGTGCGCCCAACATCATCATCGCCGCCGGAGGCACGCAGCTCCACGGTCAACTCGGCGCCGACTCGCTGCAGGTATGGCGCCTCCACGTGGACTGGGCGGATCCATCACGCACGCGACTCGAGGGTCCCGAGCGGCTCGGCGTTGCCCCGTACCAGTACCTCTGCGGCGGCCAGCTCACGAGCTGCGTGCCACAACCGGGGACCGACCGGATGCTGGACGCGCAGGGCGACAAGGTGATGCCGCGTTTCGTGTTCCGTCGATTCGCGCGACACGAGGCGTTGGTCGCCGTACACTCGGTGAACTCGACGGCCGGCGGTGGCGGGGTGCGCTGGTACGAACTGCGCGTCGCGAGCGATCGGAGTCTCAGCGTGTACCAGCAGGGCACGTACGCGCCCGACTCGTTCTATCGCTGGATGGCGAGTCCAGCGATCGACCGCTTCGGCAACATCGGCATCGGCTACTCGTTCGGAGGCGCGCCGCACTTCCCTGGGCAGCGCTTCGCCGGGCGCGCGCCAGACCATCCGAAGGGCACGCTTGGGTTCCGCGAGGCGGTCCTCGTTGAGGGCGAGGCCTCGCAAGCCTCGACGCTTCGCTGGGAAGACTACACCCAGACCGCCGTCGATCCGGTCGACGATTGCACGATCTGGTACGTCGGCGACTATCTCCGTGCCGGCGACACATCGTATTCGTCGCGGATCGGTGCCTTCCGGATGCCGGGCTGCACCGGCCGTGCGGTCCGCCGCTAAGCCGCGCGCGGCGGCAACTCCACGATCTCAAGCCAGTAGCGACCGAGCACGTTCATCGCTTCCACCAGCCCCGAAAAGGTGACGGGCTTCGCAATGAAGGAGTTCACGCCGAGCGCGTAGCTGCGCGCGATGTCCAGGTCGAGTCGTGACGTGGAGAGCACGACGACGGGGATGTCGGAGAGCGTCGGGTCCCCCTTGATCACCTTCAGGGCCTCGCGCCCATCCATCTTCGGCATGTTGAGGTCGAGCAGGATCAATCCGGGGCGCGGCGCCGTCCCGTTCTCGCCCGCATACCGGCCGCGCTGGTAGAGATAGTCCAGCAGTTGCTCGCCGTTCTCGACAAACTCGAGGGAGTTCGAGACGTGCGCGGCCTCCAACGCCTGCTGGGTGAGCATTCGATCCTCGGTATCATCGTCACAGATGAGGATCGTGATCGGGATCCGATGTTGGCGCTGCGTCATGAGGCGTATCCTAGTGTGGCCTGCGTGGCGTGCCTGACTGGTAGGACGACCGTGAAGGTCGCACCTTGGTTTGCAGTACTCGTCGCGACGATCGTGCCACCGTGACGTTCCACGATCTTTCGGCAGATCGCGAGTCCGATCCCGGTGCCGTCGTACTCATCCCGGGTGTGGAGCCGTTCGAACATCTTGAAGATCCGTTCGGCGTGCTGCGGTTTGAATCCGATCCCGTTGTCGGACACGGCGATGGTGCACCGGGGACCCTGCGGACTGGTGCAGCTGAGGCGGACGACCGGCGCGGTGTCGGGACGCCGATACTTGAAGGCATTGCCGAGCAGATTCTGGATCAGATGCCGCATCTGGAGCGCATCGGCCTCGATCACCGGCAGCTCCCCGAGCTCCACGTGGCCCCCCGAGTCGGCGATCGTCTCCTCCAGGTCGGAGACGACATCGCGGGCGATGTCGCCGAGGTCGGTGGGAGCGAACTTCTGGGCGCGGGTGCTCACCTGGGAGTACGTGAGCAGGTCGTTGATCAGCGTCCGCATTCGCTTTGCCGCGCTGGTCATCCGCTCGAGTTGCTGGCGGGCGTTGGCGTCGAGCGAAGGCCCGGCGTAGAGCTCGAGGCGCTCACCGAACGACACGATCTTGCGCAGCGGTTCCTGCAGATCGTGGGACGCCACGGAGGCGAACTCGTCGAGCGCCGCGTTGGACCGTTCGAGCTCCCGACGCTGCTCCGCCAGCCGTGCATCGGTGGAGCGGAGTTCGGTCACGTCCTCGATCGCCAGCAGGATGATCCGCGGGATTCTCGGTCCGTGCTCGACGAGCCTGGCGTTGAGCAGCATGATCTTGCGGCCGATCCCCGGGAACACGTGGTCGACGTCGAAATCGTCCAACTGGGACTCGACCGGGAGCTTGTCGCGGAGCATCTCGCGCAGGGGAGCGATGTCCCACTGCCCGTCGCCGAGGTCGAAGAGCACCCGGCCGACCGTCTCTTCGGGGCGGACCCGAAAGGTGCGGAAGAAGGCCCGATTCGCCTGCGTGACGCGGAGGTCGGGGTCAAGGACGAGGAGGGGCTGCCGGACGGTGTCGAGGATGTCGAGCAACAGGCGCTGGGCGACCGGGAGGTCGCCTCCCACTCCACCGGTGGGGGTCGTCGGATGGATCTCAAGCTCCGTTACCACAGCGTCTCCTCGGGCAGGCGGGTCGCCGCCATTCGCGACTGGCGCTGATGCGCACCTTACCGCCGTGCGAAGCTGCCGGGTATCCCTCAATCGTGCGATGCGCTGGCGCGCCACGAGGCTTAGCATTCGGATGCGTCCCGCACCCAAGGGTCTTATGCCGGCTGCCGAAGCGATCACGGTTGGGATCATCGATGACAATACCCTCGTGCGCGAGACGCTCACCGCCCTGCTGGCGCGCCTTCCCGACATCCGGGTCGTCGCCGCGGAGATCGCCGACCCGCCCTCACCATCGGCGACAGCGATCGACGTGCTGCTGCTCGACGTGGGACTCGGCGATCGAGACAGCTTGCGAGTCGCTGGAGGCCTCGCACTGCAGTATCCGGGCGCGCGGATCATCGTGATGGATCTCCTGCCGGTGAACGAGGACATCGCGGAGTTCGTGAACGCAGGCGTCTCCGGCTTCGTGCTGAAGGACGCCACACTCGAGGAGTTCGTTGAGACGATCCGGTCGGTGGCCGCCGGGAAGAACGTATTGCCGGTCACGATGACCGAGTCCCTCTTCGCGCAGATCGCACGGGAAGCGGGCAAGGGAGCCCGCGCGCCGGCGCTCGAGGACCTGCGGATGACCCCACGGGAACACGACGTGATCTCGATCATCGGCGAGGGGTTGAGCAACAAGGAGATCGCCGTGCGGCTCAACATCGCGACCCACACCGTGAAGAGTCACGTGCGCAACGTGATGGAGAAGCTCGCGCTACACACGCGGTTGGAGATCGCGGCGTACTCCCATCGGCAGAAGAGCGCGTAGCGCCGCCTACGTCATCCCCTACGGCGCCTGCGTGAGTTGACGTATGGTTGGCCTGAGTGAGCTGACCGATCCTGTCTGGTGCACGCCACCACACACCCCGACAGGAGCTCACCGATGGATGTCCGCACCGCCGCATTGGGCGTCTTCGCCCTCGTCACCACCGCTTGCGCCACTGAGGATCTTGCCGGTCCTCCCGACACGGCCCGCATCGCCGCCACGGCCGCCGCGCAGCGCGGAGCCACGCAGCTCACCTTCCTCAGCCGCAACCTCTACATCGGCACCGACCTCGACGTCGTGGTCCAGGCGCTCGCGTCGCCGAGCCCGGCGGACAACCTGCCGGCCCTGCTCGACGCGATCGGTGACCTGAACACAACGGCCTGGGCGGCCCGCGTCGTCGCGATCGCCGATGAGATCGTTCGCGAACGGCCGCACGCGATCGGACTGCAGGAGGCCTGGAAGGTGGACATCAACCTCATCCCACTCGGGATCAACGTCGAGATGCATCTCGACTTCCTTGAGAGTCTCAAGACCGAACTCGCCGGTCGCGGACTCGTGTATGAGATCGCGGTGGTCGGACCGGCCGTCTCGGCGAGCCCGATGCCCGGCATTGCGGTACTCGACCGCGACGCGATCCTCGTGGACCCCTCGCGCGTCGACGTCGAGGCGGGGAGTGCGTTCGCCCAGCTCTACGCGGCGAACATCGGCACGGTCGCCCCCGGCGTCAGCGTGCGCCGCGGATTCGTCCGGGTGAACGCGACCGTGGATGGCGAGGCGCTCACACTGGTGAACACGCACCTCGAGTCGGGTCGATCGGCGGCGGTCACCCAGCTCCGGGCCTACCAGGCCGGCCAGCTGATGGCGACGCTCGCGAACGCGGAGCGGGTCGTGCTCCTCGGCGACTTCAATGATGTGCCGGGTTCACCGATGCACCGGATCGTGACCGGTGCAGGCCTCGTCGACCTCTGGGACGAAATGCGCCCGGGCGTCGCGGGCTTCACCTGCTGCCACACCGAGGTCCTCTCGAACGATCGGGCACAGGACGCGTTCGCGATGCGGATCGATTACGTGTTCACGCGCGGCCTGGCGCACACGAACAATCGCGTGCTAGGCCAGATCAAGTTGCTCGGTGCGTTGCCGAACGATCGACTGCAGGGGCCACTCTCGATGCTCTGGCCGTCGGATCACGCCGGCGTCGCGGCAGACCTCCTCTTGCCGCTACGGTAGCTTCTCGTCTGGGGCGCGCAGCAGCGCGCCCCAGACGAACGCGGAATCATACTCACGGGCTCCAACTGGTTATCACGACCGGTGCCGGACGCTGGCCCTGCGACTCAGTGGAAGTCGGATCTCGTACTCACGATCAGGAACGGGAACGCGGACTGCGGGTCGGTCGCGCCCAGCGCGATGAGTCGCTCTGGTATCTAGACATCTCCATGCTCCGCTCCTACGTTCCCCTGCCCTTCGCACGGCGCCTCGCGCGCCCGCCCCCCTCACCAAGGAAGCCTCATCATGAAAGGTCGTTTCGAACTCGGTCGCGCATCCGCCTCCTTGGCCGTTGGTCTGGTGATCGCGACGGCCATCGGCGCTTGCGCCCCCCGCATCGAAGTCACGCAGGGCGAGTGCCGTCCGGTGCACGGGTCGGACGTCTGCGTCTGGAGCGAGACCGCGGACAGCCGGGTGCGGTCGTTCGGCGCCACCATCCCGATCGGTTCCATCGAGAACGCGCCAGCCGATGCCCCGATGGTCTGGCCACCCGCCGCGAACGCGACGATCCCGCTCCCGGAGAATGTGGCCGCCGCGACGGGCTTCAAGGTCCTGACCATCTACTGGGAGGCCCACGGGCATCCGCCAGGCCCCTTCCTCACGCCGCACTTCGATTTCCACTTCTATGCGATGACGCCCGCCGAGATCGACGCGATCGATTGCGCCGACCTGACGAAGCCATCGGCGGCACCCGCCGCGTACGAGCTGCCGGACATCGAGATCCCGGGGATCGGCAACCTCGTCGGTCTCTGCGTGCCGAAGATGGGGATGCACGCGCTCGCGTCGGCCGAGATGGCGGCGACCGTCCCGTTCACGGGCACGATGGTCGTGGGCTACAACGTCGGCGCGCCGATCTTCATCGAGCCGATGATCTCCAAGGAATCCCTGATGGCGAGGAAGAGCTTCACGCTCGCCGTGCCTGCGGTCCCCGGAGCGCCCACCGGAGTGCTCTACCCGACCGCATTCCGAGCGGACTACGACAGCACCGCGAATGCGTACCGGTTCGTGTTCTCGGGGATGGGAACCGGAACGCCGTAACTTCTGGCGTGCGATTGAGACGAAGGCGCCAGCCGTTCGCGGCTGGCGCCTTCGTCGTGTAACGACTGTCCCTCGAGCGCAACCCCGCTACGGCTGCACCGCCGCCCCGCTCGACCGCAGCAACGCCCCCCAGATCAACGGCAACGTCGCCTCGGTCTGGCCGCGATACTGCGGCCGGAATCCGAAGAGCACCACGTGGCCCTTTCCCTTGGACACATCGACCAGTGCGGCCTTGCCGTTGAGCTTCTCAGGGCCGAGGAGCCAGCCGGAGAGGAGCGCGTTGCCGCTCGCCGGATATCGCGCGACGACCGTCGCCTGCGTGGCATC
>JANPCH010000158.1:0-15348 GCA_031430835.1 Gemmatimonadaceae bacterium | reverse complement strand
GCCCTGGTGGTGAAATTGGTAGACACGCCATCTTGAGGGGGTGGTGCCGTAAGGCGTCGCGGTTCGAGTCCGCGCCAGGGCATTGGTACGACAGATGGGAGGTGTGAGGGGGGAGAGGGGAGGTTGCACCGTTCCCCGATCGGCTCACCTCTACCGCCACAGTAGCTCAGGGGTAGAGCACTCGATTCGTAATCGAGCGGTCGTGGGTTCAATTCCCACCTGTGGCTTTCAACAGAAGACGGCAGACGGCGGACGGCGAAAAGTGAAAAGCAGAGCGGGGCGGCGCACCAAGGTGCGCCGCCCCGCTTCACGCGCTCAACCGTTTCAAGTCAGGTCATCACGCGCCGGGTGAATCGGGCGCTCGCGGCGACGACCAGCACAGCAAGTGCCAGCGAGACGATGAGCCGCGGTGTCCCCGGGCCCGGGCCGCGTGAATACGGCTCAACGTGACTCGCGACGCGATCGTACACCCAGTCAGAGCTCGGTCGCCCCTCGATAGTCGCAAATGCCTCGCTCGGACTCCGATCGCTGGTCCAGAGCTGAGTGAACCGTCGCGCTCCGAGGTCGGCGGCGACGCCGGCGAGAAGGCCCCCGGAGACCACCGACCTTTCGCTCGTGGCCGATCCAGCGGAGAAGAACGTGACGCCGGGATACTCGAGGGCCACTGAGTCGAGGGTTGCATCTCTGTTGAACATCGCGACGTCCGACGCTTTCGTGGTGAAGAGGAGATCACACACCCGCGCGACGCCGGCTCGGCAACCCTTGAGTCCCCAGCTACTCTCAAAGCTGTTGAATTCGATCCGGCCCGTGTCGCCGGCGATGCTGGCTGGTGGCGTGAGGTACGCTGCGCTAGCCATTTGGGTGTCGCGCAGCCACTGCGACATACCGGTCCCGGGTGTGCCGTACGCGGCGTAGAACGCACAGGTGCCGAGGAGACGGTCCGTGGGAGAGATGCTGAACGATCGGCTCTCACGCACCGGGATCCGGACGACCACACCGCAGGGATCGCTCTCTCGGAGCGGCAGGATGGTGCCTTTCGTGTAGCGGGACTCGAGTCCCGCCGTGTCGGCTGCGCCGAGCACGAGGATCGGATGCTGCGTTGCGTTCACGCCGGCAGCGGTGAGCTCTACCGCCGCGATCCTCCCGAGTTCCTCGCGCACGTGCGACGGCAGCCGAGGATCGGTCCGGATGGTCAGACCCCGCACAGCGCCCACCTCGCTCAGTCGTGCGACGGCGTCGGCGCGCCGCCATCGGCGCTCGGCGGTCTGCCGCCGTGATGCGGCCGCCCTCCAGTCGCGCTCCGCCGCAATCATGACCGTGTCATACTCCCATCCCCGCTCGTACCACGGCCGAGCCGGCCTCCGATCCGGCAGCAGGACGGCGAAGAGTGCCAGCGCAAAGAGGGCAGCGCCCGCAGAGCGCACCGACCACGACCGCATCATGGTCTCCGGCGCATCGTGGCGCCGAGGAGCAGTGTGGACCAGATCAACGTAGAGAAGGCGTCGGGCCACGTGCCGGTACGCGACTCCTCGAGCGCCGTCGTCGCCCGCGACCTCCAGCTCGACAGCAGTGAATCGGGGGTCAGCTCAGCGGCGTGCGCGAGTCGCGCCAAGGGCGCTGCGGTGGGATTCGCAGCGAGACGTCCGATGGAACCGCTCCCTCCGACATCCAACGCGTGCATCACGAGGGTCCCGCGCAGCTTCCTGCTGTAGGGGTCGGGCAACCGCACCCGCAGCAGCACGCGATCGCACGCCGCGTCATCCGACCTCTGGCACTCCCGCTTGTCTGCGACGAGGGCCGAGTCGGAATGGACCGGGAGCTCAGCCACCGTGACTGCAGAGCGCGCGTCGCTGGGATCGATCCACTCCGGTGCGACTCCGACACCATCCCACGCCGTCATCACCGCCTCGCACGCGCCGAGTGCCCCCACGATGCACCGACGCCCGGGGCTCGCCCAGGAGAGGGAGAGCTCGCGTGCCGCCTCGGACCACCGGTCGGGCTCGTCGGCGAGCGAGACCTGCCCTGTGGCGAAGTCGCGCAGCGAGGGAAGACGAGCACCCGCCGTGCGAAGCGCCATTCGTTCGACGTCCTCGGCCCGAGGCGGATAGCGGAGATCGTAGCGCGCGCAGCCGAACGTTCCTCGATCCGGACCGGCCAGGCACGTCTCCATCACCTCGGCGCGACCGACCCATCGGCCGATGCGGAGCGCCGAGAAAAGTCGCGACCGCAACGTGCTGCCTACACCGTACGTTTCCCTCGGGCCGTAGAGGATGAGCGTGTCGTGACCGACGAGCCGCCCCCCACTCTCGCCGAAACGCTCCTCGAGCCGCTCGAACGCGCGGCGCAGGCCGTCGGCGATGGCAGCTGTGTCCTGATCGGACAGCTCACGGCGCGCGAAGCGAACCGCCTGGCCGCCCGCCACGAAGGACAGAGTCCGCTGGCCGTTCCGCGTCTCGATCAGCTCGCGGCGATTCGTGTCGGCGGCCGCCTCCTCCACCCGCGAGCGCTCTACGAGCCGCGCCATTTCCAGGGCCGTCACACGCGGATCCTGCGCCCCGACGACTGGAGACTGCAGCGCGACGACCAGGGCGCCGACGACGAACAATGCGTACCGATCAGACATCGACCAGTCTCCAGCCTTCGACGAAGATCGCGAATGGCCCTGGCCACTGCAGGAAGAGCCGCGCAATCGCCGCCTGGAGTCCCTCCAGTCCCAGGACTTGCAGGACGACGCCGGTCACCAAGAACGCGATCAGGGCGCCTAGCAGCAGTGGTGCCGCGCGCCGACCGCCAAGGTACTGGAGCGCGAAGGAGAGGCTGTATGCGAGCAGCGTGGCGAAGAAGAATCGGAGGGCGAAGCCGACTGGATACGCGTGGAGAACCGGAGGCAGCGCGATGAAGGAGAGTGCCAAAAGACATCCCACCAAGAGCGCGACCGCCGGTATGGCAAGGAGGATCGCGCCGGCCACGAATCGCTGGGTGACGTAGCTTGGCCACGTGATCGGGAGGGAGAGCGGATACACGTGATTCGCCGCGTGGTCCAGCGACCACGGATACGCCGCCATCAGGAAGCCGGACAAGCAGGCGATGAAGGCCGCGAGTGGGCCGACGAGTTGGAAGCCCATAATGAACCCTTCTGGACTCGTGCCGCCCGCTTGCGACGCCATCAGGTTCCAGCCACCGACCGGCATCAAGAAGGCGAGTGCGGCGAAACCGAGCACCATGGCACGGGTCCACTTCGTCTGGGTCCAGAGGATCTGGGCGAACATCACTTCACCTCCTGGCTGTTGACCCGCGCTCCACGGAGCAACTCGACGAAGCTCTCTTCGAGGTCCAGATCCTGCACCTCGCGGATCTCGGCGCCGGCGCGCTGGAACCACTCCCGCATCTCCGGCTGCCAGCCGCGCACCACCCATTCCTCATCGTGGATCGTGAGTTCCTCGCGCGACAGCAACGCAAAGGGAGCGGCGTCGCGCGCCGCCGGCGCCTGCGAGACGCGCAGGCGCTTGATCCCACTGCGGAACTCCTGCATCGGGAGTTCGGCGATGAGACGACCCCCGTCCATCACGCCAACCCAGTCACAGATCCGTTCCTGCTCGTGCACAAGGTGGCTCGAGATGAAGACGGTCGCCTTCTTCGAATCCACGTATTCGACGAGCGCCGAGAGCACCTCGCGGCGCACGACCGGGTCAAGTCCGTCCGTCGGCTCGTCGAGCACGAGGAGTTCAGCCCGCTGCGAAAGCGCGAGCATCATCATCAGCTTGCCCGCCTCGCCCTTGGAGAGCCGCGAGACGAGCTGGTCCTCGCGCAGCGCGAAGCGGCGGCGTAGGCGTTCGGCCTCCTCGTTGTCGAAGTTCTCATAGAAGGCGCGATGGAAGCGGATGCTCTCGTCCACCGTGAGGTTGCCGTAGAGGTGAAGCTTCTCCGGCACGTAGCCGATCCGTGCCAGCGCGCGGTGGCAGAATCTCGGGATCGCGTGGCTCAACACCTCGATCGTCCCGTCGGCCGGCGGGATCATCCCGAGCATCAGGCGGATCGTTGTCGTCTTTCCCGAGCCATTAGGCCCGAGAAAACCGTAGATCGCGCCGGTGGGCACGGTCATCGAGAGGTCGCGGATCGCGAACTCGCGACCAGCGCGCCAGGCGAGGTCACGGATGCGGATGGCGTCGGTCACTTGGTCTCCGGCAGTTCGCGGTCGAAAGCGTCCCGCAGGTCGGTAGGGGAGAGGCCCAAACGCGCAGCCTCGTTGAGCATCTGTTGCACGATCCGTTTCGCGGCAACGGCCCGTTCTCGATTGCGCAGGTCGGCGCCGACCACGGCGACGAATGTACCCGCTCCCTGCCGCATCTCAACGATCGCGTCGCGCTCCAAGTCGCGGTACGCCTGGACGACGGTCGCAGGATTGACGCGAAGCCGCGTGGCGAGCGCACGGACGGAGGGAAGACCGTCGCCCGCGCTGATCTCGCCGGACGCCACCGCGACGCGGATGCGATCCGCGATCTGGGCGTAGATGGGAGTGGGGCTTCGGGGGTCGACTTTCGAGAACATCGCCTGAGTGTGTTAGTGTAGTGACACACTATTACTGCAGTCGATAGAAGTCAATACCGCCATTTAAAGTGTTGTGGAGCAACACATTACCGCCGCGCCTCAAACCCGAAGGCGAAGGGTGGAGACGGTCTCGGCCGCCGTTGGGCGGCGGGAGGGCTCGTGCTCGAGTAGCCGTGACACCAGCGCGGCGAGTTGAGGATCAGCCGCCGGCGCCCTCTCGAGCAGCGGCTTCGGGCGGTGCTGGACGATCTGGGCCACCAGCGCCATCGGGCTCGCGGCTTCGTACGGCAACACACCGCATAGGCACTCGTAGAACACGACGCCAACGGCGTAGAGATCCGCCGAGGGACCGAGCGCCTCGCCCAAAAGTTGCTCGGGGGCCATGTAAGCGGGGGTGCCCACGAGCAGGCCTGCCTCGGTGAGTTGGCCACTCGTCCCCAGAACGACCGCGATCCCGAAGTCGAGCACCTTGAGCTGCGACGCCTTGTCGAGCAGGAGGTTCTGCGGCTTGATGTCGCGATGGATGATGCCCTCCTGGTGCGCCACCGCGAGCGCCTCGCAGAGCTGGATGCCCAGTGCCGAGACCTCCACGGCCGGGAGGACGTGACGGGAGTCGAGCTCCTCACGCAATGTGCGACCGGCCACGTACTCCATCGTGAGGAAGAGTCCGCCCGACCAGCGCCCCACATCGTGTGTGCGCACGACGTTCCGATGGGAGATCCGGCGCGCGACCCGGATCTCGTTGAGGAAACGGCGGACGGCCGTCTCGTCATCGTTGGTGAGTGGCGGGAGGACCTTGAGCGCGACCTCCTCGTCGAGTTCGCGGTCGTGCGCGAGGTACACCGCTCCCATCGCCCCCGCGCCGATCCGGCGTTTCACGACGAACCGGTCGTCGATCGTATGCCCCACCTCGAGGTTCGAGAGGGCCGGCGCGAGATCGGCCCGGAAGGGGCCACTCGGGCGCGAGCGCGGAGCGGTGGGCTGGGGCAGGGTGCGCACGATGCGCGTGGTCCCGAGGCTGCCGCCCTTCTCCGTCTCGGCGATCCCGTCCCGTTCGAGTTCGCGATAGGCGTGGGTGATCGCTGCGGGATTCACCCGCAGCTTGGTGGCGAGCGCGCGCACCGATGGGAGAGTATCCCCGGGCGCGAGCTCGCCGGCGGCGATCGCCCGCCGGACACTCTCGGCGAGTTGCACGTAGAGCGGTGTCGCGCTGCGGGGGTCGAGCCCTGAGAAGAGGCCGCTCATCAGTGGAAGATGCAGGCGGTCGGCACCTGCACGCCACTATCAGCGCTTTCCCTTCTGCCGTGCCGCAGCGATATTTCCGCACTGTGTCGATGAATGAGATCGGCACCACAGAGGAGGTGATGATGGCCGGGAAGCCGAAGGACGCTGCGCCCGCGAAAGCCGCCACCGGAGTCATCTCCGTCGCGTTGATCGAGGACAATCGCCTCGTCCGCGAAGGGATGATGGCGCTGCTCAATCAGGTTCCGGACCTCCGCGTAGTGGCCGGCGCCTCCAAGGGTGACACCACCCTCCTCGCGAAGGTCAATCCCAACATCGTACTCCTCGACCTCGGGCTCCGAGACGGCGACAGCTTGCGGGTCGCCGAGCGCGTGCGGGCGGATTTCCCGGGGGCACGCGTGATCGTGATGGACCTCCTCCCCGTCCACGAGGAGATCGTCGAGTTCGTGAACGCCGGCGTCTCGGGCTTCATCATGAAGGACGCGACGCTCGACGACCTCGTGAGGACGATCCGCCTCGTGGCCGAAGGAGCAACGGTGCTCCCGCCGCAGATGGTGAGTTCCCTCTTCTCGCAGATCGCCCGCGAAGCCGTCGCGCGCGGCCGCCCCGAGGTCATCGAGTCAGTGAGGATGACGCCGCGCGAGCGTCAGGTGATCAACCTGATCGCCGAGGGGCTCGGCAACAAGGAGATCGCCGCGCGGCTCCACATCGCGACCCACACGGTGAAGAGCCACGTGCGCAACGTCATGGAGAAGCTGACGCTGCACACGCGGCTCCAGATCGCCGCGTACGCCCACAATGAGACGCCGGCCGACAACTAGGGCTTCGGCGTCTCCTTCATCAGCGCGTCGGTGAAGGTGAAGTAACTGAGCGTGTTCGAACCGGTGACGACAACGGTGGTCGCGGTCCCGAGGCGGAGCAGCATCGCCGGGATCTTGAGCAGGATCCGATCCTCGCCGGCGGCGCGCAGCTCGAGGGCCAAGGTCTTCGGCCTCACATCCACGAATCCCGCCTCACTCTTGAAGTTCACGCCGGCGAACAGCTTGTCGGTGTCGTCAGTGGCGCGCATATCGAACTCGGGGCCGCCGGGCGCCGCGTGGATGACGCGGACGCGGGCCATCCCGAGGGCCGGGATCACGTCGTCGTGCACGATGCGCAACACGTTCTTCGAGATGTCCTGCGTAATGACGAAGACGGTGTAGCGGTTCCCGTCGAGCAGGACCCGGTCCTTCTGCGTGAGCATCGTGCCGTCGGCCACGCCGGACGAGATCACCGAGAACTGGGCGACGTTGGACGCCACCTCGCGGTAGTCGGTGACGCCGCCCGTCGCGACGTCGGTGAAGCGCGTCGTCGCTCCGAGCTGGACGCTGACGGTCTTCCCGTCCGACGCCGCATTGACGACGCGAACCAACGAGACTCCGCGCGAGTCGGCCGAGTCGGCAGCAGGCGAGGACTGCGTCTTTCCAGCACTGAAGGTCTGGATCGGCGAGGAGTCCTTCTCGCCGCAGGCCGCGACGAAGGAGAGAGAGGCGGCCAGGAGGAGCGTGAGCGATCGCTTCATTGATGGGTTCCGGAGTGGGGGATGCCGATCTGCAGGGTACGCCGTCGCTCCCGAGGGGACCATCGCTCGATGAGGGGACGCACGCGCGTACGCCGAACGAGCGATGGCGTCGTGCGCGCGCGACCAGCGACACTCCCTTCGTCCCCTCTGACACCGACGAAAGGAGCCCCAATGACCGAAGACCGGATCGCCCACGAAGCGGCACGACAGGCGCCAGGACAGGACGCCGTCAAGGCGAGCGTCGAGCGGCGCGTGAACGCCGAGTTGGCTGGTGAGGCCGCGACCGGCACCACCGGTGGACACGCGCGAGTCGCCGAGGTGGCGGGACAGATGCGCGACTCGGCACTTGACGCGACGGTCCGCAAGGAGAGGGTGCTCGGACATTCGCTTGTCGCGGCACGGGGGTCGCAGTTCCTCGACTACGCCTTCTTCCTCCTCTACGGATTGTTGGCCATCCGGCTCGTGCTGGCGCTGATCGGTGCTCGCTCGGGGAACGGATTCGTCCAGTTCATCGGCGCCGTCACCGCGCCCTTTTTCGCTCCCTTCCGCGGGATCGTGCCGAGTGTGAGCACCGAGGAAGGGTTCACGCTCGTCGTCCCGGTCCTGGTCGCCATCGTCGCGTACGCCCTGCTCCACGCTGCGATCAATGGACTGCTGCGGATGGTCGGGAGTCGCAAGACGGCGATCTAGGGATGCGACGTCTCGGCGCTCTCCTGCCACGGCAGTACTGCTTTCGAGTCATCCCGCTACTGGGAACATCCCCCCCGGGGCTGTGCCGCGATTTTCACCCGAATGGGCGATGGGTCCTTCAGCGACCGCAGTCGATACTTGTGTCACAACTCCCTCCCGAACGAGGCACCAATGCACCGATCTGACTCGACCCCCTCCCGCGCCCGGTTCGTCCACGCGGCGCTGCTCCTCTCCCTCACCCTCTCGACCGCCGCCTGCAGTGCGTGGTCGAACAAGGCGACGGGCGCGACCATTGGCGCCGCGGGCGGCGCTGCGGTCGGTGCCGCGATCGGCAAGAACAACGGCTCGACCGCGCGCGGCGCGATCATCGGAGCTGTGATCGGCGGGACGGCCGGTGCCGTCATCGGCCATCAGATGGACCAGCAGGCGAAGGAACTGCGCCTCGAGATCCCCGGCGCGACGGTGGAGCGGGTGGGCGAAGGTATCCAGGTGACCTTCGCATCAGGACTGCTCTATGACTTCGACTCGGATGCGATCCGCTCGGAGTCGGCACGCAACCTGCAGAACCTCGCCGCCAGCCTCAAGCGCTATCCGAACACGGAGCTCCTCGTCGTCGGGCACACCGATGCGCTGGGAAGCAGCACGTACAACCAGGACCTTTCCTACCGTCGCGCCACCGCGGCCACCTCGTACCTCGGTTCGCAGGGGATCACGCAGAGCCGGATGCGCTCGTCGGGTCGCGGCGAGACCGAAGCGGTCGCAAGCAATGAGACCGAAGCAGGACGCGCCTCGAACCGGCGCATCGAGGTCGCGATCTTCGCGGGCTCGTCCACCCGTAGCGGAGGCATCAACTGATGCGCGCGCACTCGTTTCGCACCCTTGCTCTCCTGTCAGCGATCGTTCTCGCGGCGGTCCTGAGTCCCTCCACCTCCGCCGCGCAGGGCCCCAGCGCGTCGGTTGACGGCCCGCGCAACGCGGCGGTCGGTGTCACCAACGTCGTGTCGATGGCCGAGTCGCCGAGCCTCCCCGCATTGCCGCAGGACCAGACTACCGAGCGGAGTCACGTCATCCTGATGGTCGTCGGTGGTGCCGCGATCGTCGTCGGCTCGGTGGTCGGTGGGGACGGTGGCCAGCTCATCATGATCGGCGGAGCGGTGGTCGGACTAATCGGGCTCTGGCGCTGGCTGCAGCACCAGTAAGCTTGAACGCTTCCGCGTGCCGGGCTATCTTGGACGGCACGCGGGCGTAATTCAGTTGGTAGAATGCCAGCTTCCCAAGCTGGACGTCGCCGGTTCGAGCCCGGTCGCCCGCTCCTCGATACGAAGAACGACACCCCGGTCCGCGATCGCGCGGTGGACCGGGGTGTCGCGCTTCCCGGGGGGGTCACTCGAGCGCGGCGACCGACTCGAAGAGCTGGTCGAATGACTCGAGCACGAAGAGTCGCTCCTGCAGCCGGTCGATCTCGAAGGGCTGGTTGAGGACGGCGTCGAGATCGAAAGGGAGTCGCGTACATCCGGGTCCGAGCGCGTTCGCCGCGTCGCCGTGCGAGGAGATGAGTCCGCTCCCATAGATGCGCACCTCGCCGCGCTCGCGGATCAGACCGAACTCCACCGTGAACCAGAAGAGGCGCGCCATTCGCTCCGTCTCCTCTTCGGTGCGTGCCGCTGCGGCCAGCGCCCCGAACCGCTGCAAGAAGTCCGCGAAGACGGGGTTCGAGTGGAGCGGCACGTGGCCGAACACGTCGTGGAAGATGTCGGGCTCGGGGAGGTAGTCGAGCTGCGCACGCGGACGGACCCCGAGCGTGGTCGGGAACTCCCGACGCGCGAGACTCGCGAAGAACTCGGCCGCGGGGAGGAACCCCCGCACGCCGACGGCGCGCCACCCGGTGAGTGGCGCGAGACGACGGTTCACGTCCGCGAGCTCCGGCACGCGATTGGGATGGAGACCGATCCGCGCTGCGCCGGCGAGGAAGACCTGGCTCGCCGTGTGCTCGAGCTTCCGCATCCGCCGCGCGTACAGGAGACCCCACACAGCGTGATCCTCCGCGGTGTACGCGGTCGGGTCCTGCTCCAAGTGTTCGATCGCGGATTGGTGGGTGGGCGTGGACATCGGCGTTCCTCGACAAAGGGGGAAAAAGAAAGCGGCCCGTGGAGTGTCCACGGGCCGCGAGGGGTGTTGCCGCTGCGCTTCGCTACATCAGGCGCGAACGTCCACTCCCACGTCCCGTGAGGGGCGCGTAATAGCGGACGTACGAATAGGTCGCGGAGAGGTGAGCGCGTGGCATCGGTGAACGAAGGCTATCCGGCGGATCGAATCAGAGCAAGAGGAGTTCGGGACACGAAGACGAATGCGGGGAGGGCAAGGTTGCAGCTACCTTTCCGGGATGTGGGATCCTTGGCGCGACCCGGCGGTCGTCACGGCGCTGATTCACGAGTCGCCGGACATCATCGCCACATTGGATCTCTCCGGGCGCATCGTCGAGGCGAATCCGGCGACGATTCGTCTCTCTGGATACTCGCTCGATGAGCTGCGCGGACTCTCGGCGGCGACGCTCTTCGGCGAAGAGGACCTCGCCCGGCTCGCCGGCGCGCGCGCGCGCGGCGCGACGGAGGAACAGATCTCGGTCACGGTCCGGTATCGCCGGAAGGATGGGCACGAGCGTTGGCTCTCGGCGCGCACGATGCCGCTCATGAATGAGGGCATCCCATCGGGCGTACTGGTGTTCGCGCGCGACGTCACCGACGAACACGAGCGCACCCTCGCGCTTCGCGAGAGCAACGAGCGATTCCGCAGTCTCGTCTCAGCGTTCGATCGCGCCTTCTTCGCAGTGGACCCCGACCTGCGAGTCGCTGGCTTCTTCGGGCGCTGGATCCGCAGCGCCGGGCTCGAGTCTCGCGACTTCATCGGACGGACCCCCGCCGAGCTCTTTCCCGAGAATGGCGGTGAGCCGCACACCTCGGCGCTCCAGCGAGTGCTGGTGGGGGAGGACGTCTCATATGAGTGGACGTATCAGCTGCCGCGCGGGGACGCGCGCCGCCTGCGGATCAACGCATCGCCGATGCGCGATGCCCAGGGCAAGGTGATCGGGATCGCCGGGGTCGCGGCCGACATCACGCGGCGGGTACAGGCCGAAGCGGAGGCCGAGGCGATGCGAACGCGGATTGCGGCGTCGGAGCGCACCGAGGCGCTGGGAAAGCTCGTGAGTGGCGTCGCGCACGAACTGAACAATCCGCTGGCGGCGGTGCTCAACTTCGCAGAAGAACTGATCCTCACCGAAGCCGATCCAGAGCGGCGTGCGGCGCTCGAGATCGTGCGGGCGCAAGCGCTCCGGTCGCGCACGATCGTCCGCGACCTCCTCACGTTCGCCCGCCAGGGCAGCCATCGGCCACGAACTCCGACCGCCCCGGGTCCTCTGATCGAGAGTGTGGCTCGCGCGCTGCGGCCGCTCATCACGCCGGACGTGGCATTCGACCTGACGGTAGTCGACGGGGACACGGCGGTCGAACTCGATCGCGCTGGATTCGAGCAGGTGCTCACGAACCTCGTCACCAACGCGGCCCAGGCGGCGCAGAAGGGAGGCGCGGTGAAGGTCGAAGCCCGCCGGACCGACCAGTGGTACGAGATCGAGGTGCGCGACAATGGCGAGGGAATCGCGAGCGAGGTGTTGCCACGCCTGTTCGAACCCTTCTTCACGACGAAGCCGACTGGGCACGGCGTCGGACTCGGCCTGTCGGTCTCGCTCGGGATCGTGGAAGCGCACGGCGGGACGCTCGTCGCGGGCAACGTGCCGAGTGGCGAGGGGCGCGGAGCGAAGTTCACGGTGCGGCTTCCGATCTCAACGCGACCGATCACCCACTCGACGCCCGCGCGCGGCTTTCCGCCGGTCTCCGTTCCGCTCGCGGCAACGAAGCCGGTGTTGCTCATCATCGACGATGAGGAGCCGATCCGGCGCGCCTTGAAGCGCTTCTTCACGCGCCGCGGCTGGGAGGTGGAGGAGGCGTCCGACGGCGTGGACGGACTGTCGCGCCTCACCGCACCCGGTGCGGCCGAGCGTTACACGGTGGTGCTCTGCGATCTCAAGATGCCGGGCCTCGACGGACCGCAGCTCTACGAGCAGGTGAAGGAGCGGACGCCGGCCCTGATCCAGCGGTTCATCATTTCGACCGGGGATGTGACGGGGGACGAAGCGGCGGAATTCTTGAAACGGGTCGCAACGCCGGTGCTCGAGAAGCCATTCGAGCTCGCGGCGATCGCTGCGCTGGCCGAGCAGGTGAGGGCGGCTGGGCGCTAAGGCTCCATCACCTTCACGCCTGCTGCCTTCATCCGCTCCCTCTCCTGCTGCACGTACCACTCCACCTCGCGCAGCAGCGCCTGCGCGTCGAAGACGATCCCATCCTTGATCGTCCACGTCACGCCCCCGTGCTTCCACTGGTCCTCCGGTGGAACCAAGCCGGCGACGCCGTAGCCGCGCCCGTACATCACCTTGAAGTTGTCGATCGGGTTGCCGTTCACGACGGCGACGTCGGCGCGGCAGCCGACCCGGATGCCGCAGGCGTTGACGAGGCCGAGGACATCGGTCGCGTTGGTCGTGGCGACCTTGATGACGTCGAGGGGATGGATGCCGGCTTCTTGCAGGAGTTCGAGCTCACGGATCAGGCCGATCGCGCCGATGCCACCTTCGTCACTGCCGGCGGTGAGCCGGCCCCCCTTCTCGTGGTACATCTTCACGTACTGCATCCAGATCTGGAAGTTCTTCTTCCAGTTGATCTCGTCGCTCGTCTTCCATTCGCGCTTGAAGGCGCCGTGGGTCGTAGTGTCAGGGCCCGCGGCCACTTCGGACGGATGCATTAGCGTGGCCTTCACCGGCAATCCGACGTTGCGCCAGAGGTCGCGGTTGTCCTCGTACACTGACATCGTCGGGTTCCAGTTCGTGCCGTTCTTCACCATCAGGTCGATGACGGCGGCGAGGCGCGCCGGGTCCTTGTTCGCTTCTGACCAGAGGAGCCCCGCGTAGCGGAAGCGGTCGAGCTCATCCCAGTAGTTGTAGTCGGTCGGGAAGTTCTGCGACCCGGTGAGCGCGGCGTCGGGGACCCCGTACCAGTGCTCGATGCTCCGCACTCCGGCGTCGGAGGCGATGGCCGCGGTGGTCTCGGAGACCTTCAAGTCCACCATCGTGAACATCCCGAGCTTGTTCGACTCGTCGGCGATCGCCCGCATCACGTCGGGGTACTGCCCCGGGCTCTTCGAGACCTTCACGCAATCGGCGCCCAAGGCCTTGAACTCGCGCACCATCAGGCGGGCCTTGTCGGCGGAGTTGCCGATGTCCCAGCGGCGGAGGGGCTGCGGCCAACGCAGGCAGAGCACGAGCCGCGGCGCGACAATGCCGTTGGCCTCGCTCAACTTGCGCTGCTCGCCCATCAGTCGCATCCCGCCACCGGTGCCGGCGTCGCGCACGGTGGTGACGCCGTGACCGAGGTAGAGGCGATAGGCGTAGTCGAGTCCGCGCGGGCCGAAGTCGCTGTTGGCGGTCGGGAGATGCGCGTGCATCTCGACCAGACCGGGGATCACGTACTGCCCCTTCGCGTCGATGATCTTGTCGCCGGTGGGCCGACGGAAGTTCAGGCCTGCGCTCGCGACGTTCACCGCGTCCATCAACACGACGTCGACGATGATCCCGTTCTCGATGACGATGTCCACCGGTCCCTCGGGAGGCATCGCGCGCGGGGACCCGGGTGCGCCGCGCCCGGAGATGATCGTCGCGTTGCGGATCACGAGTCGGTTGTACTTCTCTCCCTTGATGGTGCCCATCGGGAGGACACCGGGGCCGTTGTTCGGGACCGCGAAGGACTCGGGGAGCTGGGCGGAGAGGCCAACGGCGGACGGCGGAAGGCAGACGGCGGACAAGACAAGAAGGCGGACGAGCGACGATGGACGCATCGGGACAACTCCACGCGAGACGGGGAGACCGGGAATATGCTTCCCGGTCTCCCCGTGCGCGAAGCGCTCGAACCAGCGCAGCCAGCAGCTACGGCCGGCCGCGTCCGTTGTTGCTGTGCTTCTCGTCGTGGTTCTTCGCGCGCCCGCGATCCCGCCAGCTGGGTCCGTGGCCGCGGTCATACCGCTTGTCCTTCCCGACCCACCCGCGGTCACGCGGGGGAAGGAAGAAGTCGCCGTTGCGGGTATAGACCGATACGGCGCGCGAGCCCGGGACCGGATTGCGGTAGTACTGGCCGCGATGATAGTAGATCATCGTCGGCGTCCACTGCGGGTAGCTGGTCTGCCAATCGCCGTGCACGCTGGGCGAGTAGGTCCAGAGGATCACCGGCGGACCTGGCGCCTGGACGAGCGCGAGTCCGACGTCACCGGCTTCCGGCGCTTGCCCCGGCACGAGGAATCCAGTCGCCAGAACGAACGTCGCAACCATCGTTGAGATACGCATCGTGGAGCTCCAGTCGAGTGACTGCTGCGGTCCTTCCCTCTTCTCAGAAGGTAGGAAGTCCCGACGGAGCGAACCATCGCACGAACGAGTGACCCGCTCTGCCCCAACGGTGCCACTCCTCGAGGGCAGGTCTCAGCGGCGCACCGCGCCCATGATCTCCCACGTCCGCTGATCTTCGAGTCCCAGGAGCCACACCGAGTACCCGCGCAGACCGTGACGCGAAACGAGCGACATCTTCGCGGCGAAGGCGCGCGCGTCCTCGATCCAGGCGTGCTCGAAGACGCCGTGTGACTCCCACGTAGCGTAGGAGGCCTTCTGCCGATCGTCCCACACCGGCGCAACGCCGGCGTCGTTCGATCAACTGCAGGTGTCGATCACCGGCGACACCGACGCGTACTGGTGGCTCGTGCGGTGGCGGTCGTTGGGGTCGTGGTACCAGCGGCTGATCCCGTCAGGGCAGCAAACGCTCTTCTTCCCGGCGGCTGGCGTGGACGGCGTGGTGGCGACGGCGATCGATCGGGTGGGGAACGCTTCCACGGACGCGGTGCGGAGGCCGTAATGGGGCGGGTGGCCTACGGCGTGGCGTCCGACTAGCTTCCTCGTCTGTCCGTGCAGGTATCGGACGGGACGTAGCGCAGTCCGGTAGCGCACCTGAATGGGGTTCAGGGGGTCGCGGGTTCGAATCCCGCCGTCCCGACTCGGATGTAACAGGTCGCCGATGTGGCGATTCGGCTCGCGAAGGGAGGCGCACGGTCAGCGCCTCCCTTCGCGCATCTCGGCACGATCTAACCGAGCGTCACCCCCACGACTGCAGCGGCTTGCCAAGCACGTCCAACATCGGACGCACTCCCAGTCCCGGCTCGCGCGA
>JANPCH010000157.1:0-5624 GCA_031430835.1 Gemmatimonadaceae bacterium | reverse complement strand
CCCGCCCCGCGGCCCCGCCTACGCCCGCAATCGCGGCGTTGATGCGGCGCGCGGTGAGTGGGTGGCCTTCATCGACGCCGATGTACGCGTGCACACCGATACGCTCGCAACGATGCGAGAGGTGATCGAGGCGAATCCGGGATTGGACGCCCTTTTCGGCGCCTACGATGACGCGCCGCCGGCACCCGGGTTCCTCTCCCAGTACCGCAACCTTCTTCACCGATATGTCCACCTCTCCAGCGCTGGCGAGGCGGATTCCTTCTGGGCCGGGTGCGGGGCGGTCCGGCGAGCCACCTTCCTCGCCGCAGGCGGATTCGACGCCGAGCGGTATCCGCGACCGCAGATCGAGGACATCGATCTCGGCTATCGGATCCGGGACCGCGGCGGTCGGATCCTCCTCCGGCCGGAGATCCAGGCCGCGCACCTGAAACGTTGGACCTTCTGGCGTTCGGTGCGGGTCGACCTGTTCGACCGTGGAGTGCCCTGGGTGCGGCTGCTCCTCGCTCGCGGGCGGCTCGGCGCCAGTGCCCAACTCAACCTGAAACGTGGCGAGCGACTGAAGGCGATCGCGGTCGTCCTGGCTCTGCTGGTGCTGCCTGCGGCGCTCTTCGGCCGATCCCCGTGGTTGCTCGCGATGTGCGCCGCGACACTCGGCGGGGTCGCGCTCACGAATCGAGCGCAGCTCTCCTGGCTCCGGGACCGGCGGGGAGCCGGGTTCGCTGCCGGCTCCCTACCCCTCATGTACCTCTACTACGTACTGAGCGCGGCCTCGGTGGCGATCGTGGTGATCGGCAACGCACTCACCGGTGCGTCCAGCGCCATTTCATCCCGCCGCCGTGAGGTATAACTTGCGCGAGTGCGCGTCGCGCGCGGCGGCCCTCGTCGGAGACCCCGGATCATGAACCAACCAGCGACCGTCCCGCCCGAAGTGATGACGCTCGAGTTCCTCCCGCTCCACAAGGGAGCGTTCGGCATTGCGACCGGTGCGGCGGCGGCCCTCCTGATCTTCGTGGCGACGTTGGCGACCGCGCTCTCGACGAGTGAGCCGAAGCCGCCGCTCCACCTGCTCGGCCAATACTTCGCTGGCTACCACGTGACGGTGTCGGGCGCGTTCATCGGCGCGGCGTGGGGAGCGTTCACCGGATTCGTGATGGGGTGGTTCCTCGCGTTCAGCCGGAACGCGCTCGTGGCGATCACCGTGATCTATCTCCGCACGCGCGCCGAGTGGACGCAGACCCGCGACTTCCTCGACCACATCTGACCTGCTCACGTCGAGCGCTCCGTCGCTCGGGAGGATCCCTGGATGGCTGTACTGTCGAACGACGAGCGCAAGGTGTTGCGGCGCCAATTGTTGGTGCTCAACTCGAAGGCGTGGGGGGTGGCGACGGGATTGCTTCTCGGCCTCACGCTCCTGCTGGCCACACTCTTCCTCGTGTTCAAGGGCGGTGACGATGTCGGCGCGCATCTCAACCTGCTCGGCGTCTACTTCCCCGGGTATCGCGTCACGACGGCGGGCGCCTTCATCGGCTTCGTCTATCTTTTCGTACTCGGGTACGCCCTCGGACGGATCATCGGCTACGTCTACAACTGGGCGGCCGCGCCGCGCGACTGACGGCGTGGTCCGTTGCCGATGACCGCCAACGACGAGTCGCTCACACCCGACCAGCCGACCCACGACCCGATCGCGAACTGGCAGTGGCTGGCGAACGTGACGCACCGGGATCGTGTGCTGATCGTCTCAAATGGCGATGTGCAGTTCGCGCGTGCGCTCAGCAGCGGATTCGCGCGTCGCACCGTCGTCGCGGCCGAGTCGCTCGTCGGCATCGGACCGACCGCACCGATGCCCTTTGCCGACGGAACCTTCGACTGTGTCGCGCTACCGGACGCGGGGTCGTTCCTGGCGGCGTTCCGCGATCTCGACGCCGCCGACGCCGCGTACCGTGAGATCCGTCGAGTGCTTCGGGCCGATCATGGCCGCTTCGTCGGATTCTCATACGTCGGCAAGCGTCTCGGAATTCGGATGATCCGACGACTCGGCCGGATCGGGCGCCCGCCACAGCAGCGGATCCTCTTGCGCAACGGATTCTCCCGCTCCCGGATCTTCTACATCGATCCATCGCCGCAGCGACCGACGAACCTCGTTCCGGCGGAGCGTCGGGCGGTGCTCGCGTGGGAACGCCTCACGCCGCGTGGCACGTGGACGAGATTCATCCGTCGCGTCGTTATCCGCTTGGGCCTGCACTCTCTCCTGTTCGAGTACCGCTTCGTCGTCGCGAACTCGTGAACAGCGAACTTCGAAAGCTGCTGGCGGAGATCGACCCGTCGCTCACCGAGGGTGACGGCGCGTGGCAGCGCGTCGCGGTCATCCGGAATCGGGAACACGTGCCGTCTCGCGCCTCGGCCTTGTCGGGGGCGCGCCTCGGCTTCAAGCTCTTGATCGCTGACCGTCGCGGTGAACCCCGATGGATCGGACGGTGCGCAAGTCCGCTGGAACGGGCCGGCGGATGTAGCGGCGATCGACTGGCCGTCCTCAGCCGCGACCGGGTCGCGGGAATGCACGTGCCGGAAACGCGCGTCGCGCGGAGCGCGAACCTGCTCCTCGTCGCGACCGCCTATGTCGGATCACGCTCGTTGCGCACGCTGAGCGACCGGCTGACGCCGACCGAGTGGCAGCCGCGGATGCTCGACGTGATCGAGGTCGCCCATGTGGTGATGTCGCGCGCCGCCGCGCTCAATCCCCCGTTGCTCGACGCACTGGTGCCAGCGGAGCAGGAGCAGCGCCTCGAACGCGACCTGACGCTCATCGAGGCCTCGATCGACGAACGGGCACTCGTCGCCGCGCTGCGCCCATTCCTCGCGCGGCACGCGGAGCTTCCGTTCGCCGTGCAGCACGGGGACCTCTGGGCCGAGAACGTCATCTGGCACGCCGGCCGCTGGTGGTTGATCGATTTCGACGAGTGCGGGGAGTTCCACAACCCGCTCCACGACGTCTTCCACCTCTTGTCCGCCACGCCACGAAAGGTGAACGCGGGATCCTGGTTCGGACTCGTACCCGGGGAGGAACCGGACCAGTGGGCGCGCGCGCGGTACGCGGTTCTGCGCGCACAGGTCGATCGGCTCGGCACCGACGACGCGCTCGTCGGCGTCGCGTTTCTGGTTTACCTCGTGCGCCTCGTCGGCCTCCGACTGCGACCTCCGATCCAGGGACTCTTCACGAGCCGCCTTGTCGCGGCGCTCACGCGGGCGAGTGCGTTCCTCTCCGGTGGCGGGTCGCTGGAACGGCTGATCCCGCTCCGATGAGCGTGGACTATCGGAAGAGTCACCTCGCCGCCGGGCCGAGCTACGACGGCAACATCGCGACCTCTCCCTTCGACAACTACCTCGCGAAATGGGAAGCGACGCACCTCGCGGCGATCGTGACCCGCCTCTTCCCGTCGCAGGTGCCGAGGTACCTCGATTTCGCTTGCGGCACCGGCCGGATCCTCGCGCAGATCACCCCGATGGCGCGCGAGGCCGTCGGCATCGACATCTCCTCCAGCATGCTCGCCGAGGCCACGCGCCGCGTGCCGACGGCGCGGCTGGTGCACGGCGACCTCACTCGCGACTCACTCTCGCTCGGCACCTTCGACCTCGCCTCGGCATTCCGCTTCTTCGGGAACGCGCAGCAGGAGCTGCGCGAGGACGTCCTGCGGGCGATCCGCGATGTGCTCACGCCCCGCGGCTACTTGTTGCTCAACAACCATCGGAACCCCCGGGCGCTCAGCGCGTTGCTTGGCCGGCTCCGCGGCGTCCCGATCGAGGTCGACCTGACTCATCATAAACTTCGGCGGACCCTCGAGAAGACCGGGTTCGAGATCGTCGAACGCCATCCGATCGGCGTGTGGATGTTTCGCGCCTCGCTCATGGTGTCCGCCGGGAACGACCCCGAACGCGAGGCACGTCTGGAGCGGCTCTTCAGATCTTCGTGGTGGTCGCCGATCGCACCAGACACGGTGATCCTCGCTCAACGGATCTAAGCTGGCCCGCGCACGACTCTTGCGGTGCTATCTTCCCTTCGCCGGAAGCCGACCCGGACGCCGCGCCGATCCCCTCGACCCTCGAGCCCGAGCCTCGTGAATCCCCGCGACCTGATCGCCAGCACCCGACGCATCGCCACCGAGCTCGCCGCCCCGAATGCGTCGAACGTCGACGCGAAGAGTCGCTTCCCGACTGAGACATTCGACGCCGCCCGCGAGGCCCGCCTGCTCTCTGCGGCGGTGCCGGTCGAACTCGGCGGAGCGGGCGCCTCGATGACCGAACTCGCCGAGATGTGCCACGTGCTCGGACAGTCCTGCGGATCGAGTGCGATGATCCTCGCGATGCATCACATCCAGGTCGCCCTGCTCGTTCGGCACACGCGGGGCACGCCCTCCTTCGACGCGTACCTGCGCGAGTTGGTCGCCAAGCAGCTGCTGCTCGCCTCGGTGACCTCCGAGGTCGGCGTGGGCGGCGATACGCGCACGAGCGTCTGCGCGGTCGAACGGAATGCGGGTCGGTACACGCTCGTGAAGGACGCGACGACGGTCTCCTACGGAGCGCACGCCGCCGACCTGCTACTCACCTGCCGTCGCGCGCCTGACGCGGCGCCCGGCGACCAGGTCCTCGTCCTCGCGCGCCAGGGAGAGTATTCGCTCGAGGGGAAGGGCACGTGGGACACGATGGGGATGCGCGGGACCTGCAGCCCGCCCTTCAAGGTCACCTGCGCCGGTCCCGAGGACCGCATCCTCCCCGGTGCGTACGCGGATTCCTCCGCGGAGACGATGGTGCCCTACTCCCACATCCTCTGGTCCAGTCTCTGGACGGGGATCGCCGCCGATGCCGTCGCGCGCGCTGCGGCCTTCGTGCGCGCCGAAGCGCGGCGCAAGCCGGGCACGACTCCGCCGACCGCGATCCGACTGGCCGAGGCGTCGGTGCAGTTGCAGTCGTTGCGGAGCAATGTCTGGTCCGCCGCGGCGGACTTCGACGCGCTCGGGGATCGCCGCGAGCCGCTCGCGACGATGGGCTGGGCCCTCCGACTGAACAACCTGAAGGTCGGCGCCTCCGACGCGGCACCGCAGATCGTGCACAAGGCGCTGCAGATCATCGGCATCGCCGGGTACAAGAACGAAGGCCCCTTCAGCGTCACGCGGCACTACCGCGACGCGCTCTCAGCGGCCCTGATGGTCGGCAACGAGCGCATCCTCGCGAAGAGCGCGTCGATGCTGCTCGTCATCAAGGACGAGTAGCTCGGCATGCCGGCCACCGGACCAGTCGACTTCTACGACGTCCTTGTAGCGAAGGGATTGCTCATCCCGACCGGGCCGCTCGGCGCGTTCGGCCGCAACGCCGTGTTCGAGGACGTGCTCGAGGCGACCGACGCACTGATCGTGCGCGCCGCGCGTGAGGATAAGGTCGAGTCGATGACCTTCCCGCCGGTGATCGACCGCGAGATCATTGAGCGCACTGGCTACATGGACTCCTTCCCCACGCTCTGCGGGGCGATCCACAGTTTCGTCGGGAATGAACGTGAGGCCCGCGCGCTCTCCGAGCAGATCAAGGCAGGAGCGCCGTGGGGTGGCGCACTCAGCCAGACGGACGTCGTCCTC
>JANPCH010000156.1:0-2038 GCA_031430835.1 Gemmatimonadaceae bacterium | reverse complement strand
CAGGATCGGATTGGCCTGCACGCGCCAGCCGAGGTTCGCGAAGGTCGAATAGGCAGCGACCATCTCGATCGGATACACGTCGGCGGAGCCGAGGGCGATCGAGGGATAGGGGGGCATCCGCGTGGTGAGGCCGAAGCTCTTGGCCATCTCGACTACGCCGCTCTCGCCGATCTCCATCGTGAGCCGGATCGCGGGGAGGTTCCGCGACAGGTAGAGGGCGCGGCGCATCGTGATCCGTCCCTCGAACTTCAAGTCGTAGTTCTGCGGTGCCCAGAGCGACCCATCGAGCTGTGGGACCTCGATCGGCTCGTCGTCGAGGAAGTAGCTCGGCGGCCGTCCGGTCTTTACCCCGGTCGCATAGACGATCGGCTTGAAGGTCGAGCCAGGCTGGCGCAGCGCGAGGACGGCGCGGTCGAACTTCGAGTCGTCGAAGTCGCGGCCGCCGACAAGCGCGCGCACCCCGCCGGTGCGGGGGTCCATCGCGATGAAGGCACCCTGCAAGTAGGGGGAATTCGCGCCGTTGGGGTCCGCGGTGCCTGACGCAGCGCGCGCCAGATACTCTTCGTAGGTCTGATGCGGGAACTCGCCATAGGTGTTCGCCTCGATCGCTCGGAGTTGCCGTTCCATCGCCCGCTCCGCCGCTCCCTGCATGTCGAGGTCGAGCGTCGTCGTCACCCGCAATCCCTTCTCGTACGCTTCGCTGCCGAACCGCTTCACGAGTTCGGTGCGCACCCACTCGACGAAGTACGGCGCGAGCTCGCCCGTCGTCCCGCGAGCCGGCCGATAGAGCCGGAGCGGATAGGCCTTCGCCATCGAGGCGTCGGCGTCGGAGAGGACGTTCTGACGACGCATCAGCTCGAGCACCGTGTTGCGCCGCTGGATCGCGCGGTCGGGGAAGCGCCGTGGGTTGTAGCGACTCGGCGCCTTGGGGAGCGCGGCGAGCATCGCCCCCTCGGCCACCGTCAGCTCGTTGATCGGTCGGCCGAAGTAGCGCTGGGCCGCCGACTCGACGCCGAAGGCGCCGCTCCCGAACGGGATCTGGTTCAGGTAGAGCTCGAGGATCCGTTCCTTGGAGAACTTGGCCTCGATCTGCCTGGCGACCTTCGCTTCACGGAACTTGCGCGCCAGCGTCGCGACCGCGCCCGAGACCTTTGAGCGGGAGGGGAGCTGTTCGGGGAAGATGTTCCTCGCGAGCTGCATCGTGATCGTCGAAAAGCCCTCGGCGAAGCCGAGCGCCTTCACGTTGGCCCACATCGACCCGACCAGCCGGACGTAGTCGATGCCGTGATGCCGGTAGAAGCGCTTGTCCTCGGTGATGACGAAGGCGTCCACGACGTGCTGCGGGATCTGTTCGAGACGGACGACCGAGCGGCGTTCCGAGCCGACCGCGGCGATGAATCGGCCGTCCACCGCGTAGACGCGGGCCGGCTGGTCGGGGCGGTACTCGTCGAACTGCGCGATCGAGGGACACCGGTCCTTTGCGCAGAGGAACCAGGACCAGTAGACCGAGAAGAGACCGAGGCCGAGGACTCCGGCGCCGGCGATGGCGAGCGCGGCGATGATCAGACGGCGTTTCAACACGGTGCGCGGCACGATATGCGGAAGGTAGAGAGGCATCGTACCTTTCCGCTATGCCGTCCGTTCCCCCTCAGGCGTCCGCGCCCCTGCTCGACGATCTCTCCTGGCGTGGCCTCCTCTCCCAACAGACGGAGGGCTGCGCCGCCGCACTCGCGAAGGGGCCGGTGCGGGGCTACTGCGGCTTCGACCCGACGGCGGAGAGTCTCCACGTTGGGAACCTCGTCTCGATCCTGGGCCTCGTGCGCCTCGCGCAGTCAGGCCACACCGCGGTCGCACTGATCGGCGCCGGCACGGCGATGATCGGCGACCCGAGCGGAAAGTCCGAGGAACGCCCGATCCGTTCGGCGTCTGAGATCACCGCGAATGCCACGCTCATCGAGACGCAGATCCGCCGTGTGATGACGAACGCCCTTGGCGACGGCGACGCGGGCCGCCGCGTGATCTTCCTCAACAACGCGAC
>JANPCH010000155.1:0-2309 GCA_031430835.1 Gemmatimonadaceae bacterium | reverse complement strand
CCGTACACCGAACTGCTGGAGGCGTAGACGAGATGCTGGACCATCAGGTGCCGCGCCGCCTCGAGCACGTTCACGAACGCGACGAGGTTGCTGTCGACGTACGCCGACGGATTCTCGAACGAGTACCGCACCCCGGCCTGGGCGGCCAAATGGATGATCCGCGTCGGTCTTGCGTCGCCGAAGACGCTGGTGCACCAGTCGCGGTCGCTCAGGTCGCCGCGGTGGAACCGGAAGCCGCGGTGCAGGGCGAGCCGCGCGAGCCGCGCCTCCTTGAGCGCCGGATCGTAGTAGCCATTCACGTCGTCGACACCGATGACGGTGTCCCCGCGTGCGAGGAGTCGCTCGGCGACGTGCATCCCGATGAACCCGGCGGCGCCGGTGATGATGGTCGACATCGTACTGAAAGATGCGTATTGTCGCCGATCTCGCATCCCCCTTACGCTCTTGACCGACCGACACGCGCCCGTCCCCCGATTCCTCCCCGCCGTCCTCGGCGCCGCGATCCTCGGCCTCTCGGTCAGCGGTCCGCTGGCCCGACTGTCGTCGGCCGACGCGCTGGCCATCGCCACGTGGCGGGTGAGCATCGCCCTCGCGGTGATCGGGCCGATCCTCGCCGCGACGGGCGGCTGGCGCGAGTACCGAACGCTCCAGCGCCGCGACGTCGCCATCGCCGTCGGCGCGGGGACGATGCTCGCCCTCCACTTCTGGAGTTGGATCGCCTCACTCGAGCACACCACCGTCGCAGCGAGCGTGGTGTTAGTGAACCTGCATCCCCTCGTCATCGTCACCGGCAGCGCGCTCTGGCTCGGCGAACGTCCCTCCGGGCGGCAACTCGGCGGACTCGGCGCTGCGATGGTCGGTGCCGCGATCGTGGCGTACGGCGATTCCCGCGCATCGAGCGCGACGGCGTCGAATCCCCTCTTCGGCGACCTCCTCGCCTTCATCGGTGCGCTTACCGTCGGGCTTTACTACCTCGCCGGCCGTTCGCTCCGCCAACGACTCTCGCTCTGGGCGTATGTCGGGCTGGTCTATAGCGCCTGCCTTGTCGCGCTCCTGATCCTCGCCCTCGCAACAGACGCCACGCTCTGGCCGCAGCCCGCGCGCGAGTGGTGGATCTTCGGCGCGATCGCGGTGGGGCCGATGCTGATCGGCCACACGGGATTCAACTACGCGCTGCGCTACGTGCCCGCGTACGTCGTGAGTCTCGCGATCCTCGTCGAACCGGTCGGCGCGACCCTCATCGCGGCGATCACTCCCGGCATTCGCGAAGTCCCTGGGATCTGGACCCTCGTGGGCGGCGCGGTCGTGCTCGCCGGACTTGCGCTCGGCGTCTTGCAAGAAGGCAGGTGGAAGGGGGAAGGTGGAAGGGGAAAGGAGCTGAAGTGACCATTCACCTTCCACCTTCCCCCTTCCACCTTTAGTTCCGTGCCCCTCTCCCCCCCGCGTCCAGTCGTTGAGATCTCCCGCACGCTCGAACGCGCGGGCCACGAGGCGTGGTGCGTCGGCGGCGCGGTGCGCGACGCCCTGCTCGGGATCGAGACCCTCGACTGGGACATCGCCACCTCGGCCACACCGACCGAGGTGCAGCGCCTCTTCAAGCGCACGGTGCCGGTCGGGGTCAAGTTCGGTACTGTTGGAGTGTTGGACGCTGCGGGCGTGCTCCACGAGGTCACGACTTTCCGCCACGACGTCGAGACCGATGGCCGGCACGCCGTGGTCAAGTTCGGCGCCTCGCTCGAGGAGGATCTCGCACGTCGCGACTTCACGATCAACGCGATCGCGGTGCACGCCGAACGGCTCGAGGTGCGCGACCCGTTCGGCGGCAAGGGTGATCTCGCGGCGAAGGTCGTCCGCGCCGTCGGGGATGCCCGTCAGCGGATGGCCGAGGACCGCCTTCGCGCACTGCGGGCGTTGCGGTTCGCGGGTCGGTTCGGTTTCGCGATCCATCCCGCGACCTGGGAGGCGATCCGCGAGAGTGCACCCGAGCTGAAGCGTCTCTCGATGGAGCGGGTGAAACAGGAACTCGAGAAGGTGATGGAGCAGGTCGAGCTCCCGAGTGCCACGATGGAGCGCTACCGCGAGGCAGGGGTCTTCGCGACGCTCATTCCGCCACTCGCCTCCGCGCCCAAGGAGCGGTTCGGCGCGCTCGATCATCTCGCGCAGCCAGGGCTTCCCGGTCGCCCACAGCGCCGCGCGATCCGACTCGCCGCACTCTTCGTCGAGCCCGGCGTTCCGCCGGCGCGTGATCTCGACCGCACGCTGCGCGACCTCAAGTTCAGCAACGCGGAGATCCGCGACACCGTCGCCTA
>JANPCH010000154.1:0-5843 GCA_031430835.1 Gemmatimonadaceae bacterium | reverse complement strand
TCATTCCACTTCTCCAAGAAAAGCGCCCGATGCTCTTCGACGAGCGCGTGCAAGTCGGTCAGTTCCCCGCTCCGAAAGCCCACGTTGCTCACAAGGCTTACTGATTCCACCCAGAACTTGGCGTAGCGGTCCGCCTGCTCGGCGTGGACGTGCGGCGGCTCCCCACGCTCGTTGCTGAAGAAGAAGAACCGATAGCCACGAACTCGGAGAATCGTCGGCACACAGGAACCTATCGCGCGGCCGGCAAGCGAGCCATCGTCGGGGCGGCAGCCGAACCCTGGGTTTCAGCCGCGAGCGCTTCGGCGCCCAGCGTTGCAGGCTCCGGGCAAGGCTTCCGTTTCCTGCAGAGCGGGTGGCCGGGCCTCGCGGAGGCCACCGGACATGGGTCTATTCCACGCAGCAGGACCCGATCGGGATCGCGGGGGGCGCGAACGTGTATGGGTTCGCGAGCGGCGATCCGGTCAACTTCAGCGACCCGTTTGGACTCTGCCCCCCAGAGAAGACGAAGAAACCGTGCCCCGCAGGAGGAATAACACTGCAGCCAGGAAATGGAGGTCTCTCATCCGGCATCCTGACAACCGGCGCGATGACGATCGCCGAACAGACAGGAAAGCATGTCTCGATCCACGGCGGATCTCGCACCTTCAACCCGGACGGAAGCGATGATGCCAGCGAGCACCGGACTGACCTGGGCGGTGGCGGGGCCATCGATTTTCACCTTACTAACGAGGACGGCACGCGGGTTCCCGACGCAGAGGCCGTGGATCTCATCATGAAAACCGGAGGGATGCCCGACGGAACCCGCCTCATCTACCACGGCCCGGCGACAAACACTGGAGGCGAGCACTTGCACATGGACAAGCGTCCAGACATCGGAAACCGGCGGGAGGAGCGGGGAGAGTACCGACCCCTCAAGAAGCCATGACCGAACATGCGAGGGGTTTCACGATCGTGCGGGGTTGGGCCATCGGTCTCATTCTTCTCGGCGGATGCGGCCGAGCTCCCGAGTCGAAACCGCCAGTGGAAGACCGACCATCAGGCACCCAGGTCGTCGATGCTTGGTCGGTCGCGTGCGTTGCACCAACACCCGCACCCTCGGAGCAGGACTCGGCCACTGCGCTTCTTCTGGCAACGGTCGAGATGTGGAACGCCGAACGGAACGCCTTCCGGCAGTACCAGCGGCTCTTTTGCGATGACTGCGCGATGTTTGAGCGCTCAGCGCCGCAGTTCTTCGCGAGTTCGACAAACATGATCGCGCGAATCGCCGAGAGATTCCAAGCTTCGGCCGCGGTTGCGTGCGCGGAGGGTCTCACACATCTTCGGAATGCTTCACTCGGGGAGGGAGCGTTTGACGCGACCAAGCTTGACCGCTCCATAGGCGCGTTCGAGAGGGGGCTTCGGTTGAACCCAGCGCAGGCACTTGAGGAGAGGCTTCGGGCGGAGCTCTCGAGCGCACGCGAACTGCGGCCGAGGTCCTGACATCTCATCGTGGCTCGGCGCAACTACGCGAGTCGGGCGCCACCACGCCAGCGGCATGGACCTGACCTGACGTCGTTGGGCACCGCTCAATCCGTTTGAGCTTGGCTTTTCGGGCCGGAGAGCCTCGTCTGCCCGGCAGGCAGGGATCGATCGCTCCGCGGGCCACAGAACAGGTCTCTTCCACGCAGCAGGACCCGATCGGGATCGCGGGGGGCGCGAATGTCTATGGATTCGCAGGTGGGGATCCCATCACGTTCTCCGACCCGTTTGGCTTGCGGCCATGCAGGGTACGCGGTCCGTGGGGTACGGCTGTCGTCGATCACACCGTCGCCGCGGACTTCGTTAGTGCAAAGGACCGAGCTTATCGCGAAGGGGTACGTGGACGTGTCAACAGCTCGTACAGAAGCACGGAGCGACAGCGCGCGATTCGCGAGTCGGACTCGACCGCTGCCCGCGCGGGGTCGAGCGCGCACGAAGCGGGTACCGCAGTCGACCAAACCTGGAAGAAGCTGTCCGATGAGCATCAGCGAGAGACGCTGCGGGCAGCGATGAACGACAACAACTTCGAGCAGACGTACGGCGGCAGGCATCACTGGGAACACACCAGTACCCGCACGAACCCCGAGCACCGAGCGAACCTGATTCGGGAGAACGGCAGCTATGATGGCGAGATTCGCGATTGTTTCGCAGCTCCTATTGTGATTACCGCCGCACGGAGGTAGGAAAGATGCGAAGAGTCACGTTGATGATGCTGGGTGCATCATTCCTTGTGATGTCCCCCGCCGGCGACGGTCAGGCACTCGATGATCGCCAAAGTCCGACCGCATCGCAGCAGCTCCCACGGATCGCCAGCGTACGGGCGCAACTATTCTACCGTGATCGCGGTTCGTTCTCGCACGACGTGCTGTCGGACTCCACCTTTCATTTCTGGAACGCGATAATCGGCGAAGGCTCCGCCGAAGGGGAAGTCTCCGGTGTACTGATCACCACCGAAGTGACAGCCGCCCGAGGCGCGTCTCTTGCAGCGGATACCTTGACCTTCGTGGCCACGTCGCGAGGAAGAACGCTCATGCAACGCCGGGTCCCGCTGCGAAGATCACATAACGGGAGGCTATTCGAAGCATTCCTCCTCCACGACGTTGGATGCCATCCTGTGGACCTTTCGCTCACGCTTCACCGAAATGGAGCGGGCGAAAGTGTGATGCGACGCATACCGTTCCGATGCGGCGAATAGAACAGCGCTCGATCCTCGATGCAGCGTGAGCATGGGCCGCGTGTCTTGGTTCGTCCGCGGCTCTAGAGCGCGAGTCGATCGGCGTCCTGATGAGCTTCGTCCCCGGGCTACATGAACCTTTCGTCCCTCTATCTGTCGTGGTCGACAGCCTAACCCCGCTTCAGCCGTGGGCGCGTCAGCGCCCATCGGCTGCAAGCTGCGGGTTAGGCCTGAGTCCCTGCTGGAGGCGCCGATCGTCGCCCGGCTCGCAGCGGACCACGGAAATGGGTCTATTTCACGCAGCTCGTGACGTCAGATTAGGTCACCCGGTGTCTCACGAACCGGGGAGCACTACAAGACCAGGTCAGGAACAAGAAGGCCTCAGGCCGGCCGCGTGACCTCGCCGACGTCGCCGAACTCGAGGAATAGGCTACACCCCCGCGAACCGCCCCTGGGCCGACTTCACCGCCGCCACCAGTCGCCCGATGTCGGCGGCGGAACTATAGACCCAGAACGACGCCCGCACGGTGGACTGCACGCCGAGCGCCCGCATCAGCGGCTGCGCGCAGTGGTGCCCCGCCCGCACGCACACCTGCTCCGCATCGAGCGCGGTCGAAACATCGTGCGGGTGCACATCCTTCACGCTGAAGCTCACCACGCCACTCCGTGCCTCGGCTGAGCCGGTACCGTGCAGCGTCACACCCGCCACCGCGATGAGCGCATCCATCGCACCCTGGGTCAGTGCGATCTCGTGCGCGCGGACCTTATCCATTCCGAGTGCGTCGAGATAGTCGCACGCTGCGGCGAGTCCGACCGCCCCTTCGACATTCGGCGTTCCCGCTTCGAACTTGTGCGGTAGGATATTCCACGTCGTGTCGCGGTCGTTCACCCACTCGATCATGTCGCCGCCCATCTGGTACGGTGGCATCGCCTCGAGGATACTCCGCGGCATCACGAGCCCGCCGATCCCCATCGGACCGCCGAGCTTGTGGCCGCTGAACGCGAAGGCATCCACGCCGAGCGCATCCACGTTCACCTTGAGGTGCGGCACCGCCTGCGCGCCATCGCACACGAGCAGCGCTTTGCCTGCCGCGCGGACGACCCGCACGATCTCCGCGACAGGATTGATCGTGCCGAGCGCATTGGAGACGTAGCCGAACGCGACGACCTTCGTCCGAGGGTCCACGAGCTTCGCCAGCATCGTGAGGTCGAGCCCGCCGTCCTTTGCGAGCTCGCAGATGCGGAACTCGGCTCCCGTCGCCAGCGCCAACTGCTGCCACGGGACGAAGTTCGCGTGATGCTCGAGCCGCGTGACGACGATGTTGTCGCCACGGCTCACATTCGCGCGGCCCCACGCTGACGCGACGACGTTGATCGACTCCGTCGTGCCGCGCGTGAAGATCAGCGTGTCGGCGTCGCCGACGCCGATGAATCGCGCGATCCGCGCCCGAGCGTCGTGATAGGCCTGCGTCGCTGCTGCTGAGAGCGCATACGCGCCGCGGTGCGGGTTCGCATTCGATGTCTCGTAGTAGGTGCGGATCGCGTCGAGTACCGCGCTCGGCTTCTGCGTCGTCGCCGCCGAGTCGAGATACACGAGCCCCGGCGCCCCGGCGAGGAGCGGGAAGTCCGAACGAGGCGCGAGACTCATCTCGGCGCGCGGCGTACCCATATCCCCCCCTCGCGCTCCTCGACGTCGAACCGCACCAACGGATCCTCGGCCGGCCCGCGGAGCACCGCGCCGGTCCGGCAATCAAAGCGCGCGCCGTGCCAAGCGCACTCGAGCGTGCCGTCGGCGTAGAGCGTGCCCTCCGAGAGCGGGAATTCCGAATGGGGGCAACTGTCCTTGGTCGCGAAGAGTGCACCTCCGAATCGGCCGATGCAGAGCGCCGCACCGTTCGCAATCTTGGCCGACACCAGTGTCCCCTCAGCCACCTGCGCTGGCGCGACGCGTTCGACGCGTTCGAATCCCGGCGCGGTCGCGGTCACGTGAAGCTCATCCGGTGGTCACCTCGGTCGCCGAGCCCTCCAGCGCACTCTTCATCGCGTGCCAGGAGAGTGACGCACATTTGACTCGCATCGGGAACCGCGAGACGCCAGCCAGCGCGCGCAGTGGCCCCAGATCCTTCGCTGGTGCCTTGTCGGTGCCGGTGACCACCGCGTGCACTCGGTCGAATAGCGCGAGCACATCGGCGCGCGACTTCCCCTTCACTGCTTGTGTCATCAACGAGGCCGAGGCCTTCGAGATCGCACAGCCGACACCCTGGAAGGAGATGTCCTCGACCTTGTCGCCGTCGACCTTCAGCCAGACGGTGAGCGCATCCCCGCAGTTCGGATTCTTACCATCGGCGTGGCTCGTCGCCTCGGGCATCTCGTGATGGTTCCGCGGACGCCGGTAGTGGTCCAGGATGATCTCCTGGTAGAGGGCGTCGAGGTTGGCGTCGCCGGTGGACACGGAACCCGTCGCTATTCGAGTCGAAGGTGCGTGAATCGCTCGAACACCGCGCGCTCGAGTTCGAGCCGCAGGGCATCCACCTCGATCGTCTCCAGCACCTCGGCCGCGAACGCGTAGGTGAGGAGCGACCGGGCGTTGTCGGCGCCGATACCGCGGCTCTTCAGGTAGAAGAGCGCCTGCTCGTCGAGCCGGCCGATCGTGGCGCCGTGGGAGCACTTGACGTCGTCGGCGTCGATCTCGAGCTGGGGGCGGGTCTCGACCTGCGCTCGGGCGGACAGCAGCAGGTTGTGGTTGTTCTGCTGCGCGTTGGTCTTGAGCGCCCCGGGCGCCACGCGCACGCGGCCGGTGAAGGCGCCGCGGCTCTCCCCGTCGAGCACGCCCTTGACCAGCTGGCGGCTGGTGGCGTGGGGCACGAGGTGCTCCACACGCGTGACGAGATCGGCCCGGCGCGCGCCGTCGAGCACGAACAGGCCGTCGAGATCGGCCTGGGAGCCCGCGCCCAGGAGCTTGACCTCGGTCTCCAGCCGCGTGAGCGCCGCGCCGAAGGACAGGGCCAGCGCATGCAGTCGGGCATCGCGCCCCAGGCGCGCGTGCAGCAGGCCCACGTGGGTGGCGCCAGGGCCTGGTAATATTTTTTATATGCGGCAAGAGTATCCTTAGGTTTTCCTCTTCGAGATAAGCCGGGATGACGACGTTGAG
>JANPCH010000153.1:0-12303 GCA_031430835.1 Gemmatimonadaceae bacterium | reverse complement strand
CGTGTTCCCACTGCCGGTCGATGAGAGGAGGACCGTCGCGCCTGAGACCGCGTTGCCAAAGGCGTCACGCACGGTGACCGTCACCGTTGCCCCCGCCGCCCCAGCGACAATCGTCGCCGGCGTCACGTCCACGGTCGACGTCGCCGCCGAGATCGCCGCCGAGATGACGTTGAGGTTCGCCGCGAGAGTCACCGCGATCCCATCGATCGTCGCACTGACCTCCTTCGCCTCAGCGACCGTCGAGCTCACACTTCCGATCGCGACACCAGTCGCGTCGGTCACGCCGACCGGCTGCACGACGGTGTTCCCGGTGCCGGTCGCGGCGATGACCACGGCGACGCCGGGGATCGCGTTGCCGCTCGCGTCGCGGGCCGTGACCGTCACGCTGCGAGAGACACCGGCCGCGGTGCTCGACGACTCGAGCACCACGGTGGAGAGCGTCGCTGAGACCGCACCCGGGAGCACCGTGACGAGCGCCGCCTGGGTGACCGCGATCCCGCCGGCGGTCGCCGAGAGCGTCTTCGCTCCGGCACCGGTCGACGAGAGCGCGCCGGTCGCCGCGCCCGCCGCATCCGTGACCACGGCCGGTTGCGTGAGCGTATTCCCGCTCCCGGAGGCACTCAGCACGACGGCAGCACCGCCCACCGGATTCCCGTTCGCATCCCGCGCCGTGACGGTGATCGTCGAGCTCCCTCCGCCCGCGATCAGCGAACCCGGCGTCGCCGCCACGCTCGACTGCGTGGCGGAGATCGCGCCGGCCGTAACATCCACCTGGACTGTGCCGACGAGCGCGACCCCGTCGATCGTCGCGGAAAGCGTCTTCGCACCGGCCGCCGTCGACGAGAAGGTCCCCTGCGCCGCACCGTTCGCATCGGTCACCGCGGCCGGCTGCGTGAGCGTGTTGCCGCCCCCGGTCTCCGCGAGCACCACGGTCGCGCCGGGGATCGGATTCGCATTCGCGTCGCGCGCGGTGACCGTCACCGTGCTGGTTCCGCCGCCGGCGATGAGCGACAGCGGCACCGCGCTGATCGTCGAGAGGCTCGCCGACGGTGAGCCCGGGACCACCACGACGGCCGCGCTCTGCGTGACGACCGTGCCATTGATGGTCGCGGTGACTGTGCGCGCGCCGGTGATCGTCGAGGCGAGCGTCCCCGTCGCCGAGCCGTTCGCGTCGGTGACGGCGACCGGCTGCGTCAGTACGTTCGATGCGCCCGTGGCCGCGAGCACGACCGTGGCGCCAGCGACCGGATTGTCGTTCGCGTCACGCGCGGTAACGGTGATCGTGCTCGTTCCGATCCCCGCGACGATCGAGCCCGGTGTCGCGACAACGCTCGACCGCGAGGCTGAGACGGCACCAGCGATCATCGCGAAGGGCGAGCTCGTCGCCGACGCAAGGATCCCGGAGGTCGCGGCAAGCGCATACCCCGCCCCGGCGCGATCCACCGAGATCCCGGGGAAGGTGGCGACACCGGCGACGGCATTGCGCGTGAGCGTGCCGCTCAGCGTTCCCGCCGACGGATTCGCTCCGAGTGCAACCGTGACCGCGGAGTTGAACGCGAGACTCCGGTTGCCAAGCGAGTCGAGCGCACCGACCTCGGGCGACGGGGCGAGTGAGGCACCGGCTACCCCATCAATGGGCGAGAGGGTGAAGAGCAGTTCGACCGCCGGCGCGGCGACGACTGTGAGCGTCGGCTGCGTCGTCGCCGTCACGCCATTCACCGTCGCCGAGATCGCGCGGGCACCCGTCACCGTAGCCCCGATCGCTCCGGTGGTGACCCCCGAGGCGTTGGTCGTCGTCGCCGGCTGCAGGATCGTGTTCCCGGCTCCGGTCGCCGACAGGATGACCGTGCGATCCGGAATCGGGTTGGCGAAACCGTCGCGCGCCGTCACGGTCACCGTCGCCGGCGTCGCGCGCGATGCGCTGACGCTCGCTGGCGCGACTGTCACGAGCGTCAGCGCGGCGTTGACGCTCCCCGGACGCGACGTCGCGAAGAAGTTGACCGGCGACCCGACGCCGCTCGCCCGCGCGAGCTGACTGCTGTCGGTCGGCGTCGTGACGACGCCGATCGTCCACGATGTGGTCGCGATGCCCGCAGCATTGCTGAGCGAGGTCGTCGGGGCGACCGATCCACCGCCGTCAGGCACGCTCCAGGTGATCAGGACACCTGGCACCTCGTTCCCGAGCGCGTCGCGCACGACCACCTGTAGCGGGATCGCGAGCGTCGCGCCAACGGTGTCCACCTGTGCGTCGCCGGCGAGGAGCGCCATCTGCGAGGCGCCACCATTCGTCGCTTGGAGGGTGAACGTCACGTTCGCGGGCCCTGTCGAAAGGGTCGCACCCGCGGTGGTGCCCTGTGCCCCATCGCTCGACCCAAGCGTTCGGACAGTTGTAGCGCGCCCGTCCGCATCGGTCACGGACGTCGGCGGCGCGACCGAACCACCGCCTGTCGCCGTCCACGTGACCGTCACGCTACTGACCGGATTCCCGTTCGCGTCGGTGACGCGCACCTCGTGGTCAGTACCGAGGACCGTCCCGACCGGGCCGGTGAGATTGTCGCCGCCGGTGATCCCCAGCTGTGTCGCGAGTCCGGCGCTCGCAGTGGCGGTGAATGCCACCGGACTGCCGCTGAGTCCAGCGACGCTCGCCTCGAGCGTCTTCGTACCAACGGTTGCGCCGAGGGTCCACGACGTCAGCGCGGCGATCCCGGTCGCATCGCTGACGACGGGCGCGACCGGGAGGATCGACCCGCCGCCGCCGGTGATCACGAAGGTCACCGCGACACCGGCGACCGGATTGCCGCTCGCGTCGGTCACGAGGACGGACGGCGGAACTGCGACCGTGCCGCCAGCGATCGCACTCTGTCCATCACCGTCCTGCAGAGCGAGCTGCGATGCCTGTCCTGCCGTGAGTGCGATCGTCCCTGTCGTCACGCTCTGGAGCGACGGTGACGTGAATCGCAATGTGCGCGCGCCGATGAGGCCCGTGATCTCGAGGTCGGTGAAGATCGCGAGACCAGTGGAGCTCGTGAGGACGGCGGTCGTTCCGCTGAGCGCCCCACCGCCCGAGGCCAACTCGACGCTCACCGCCACGCCGGCGGTGATCACGGGATTCCCCGCGTCGTCCGTCAGGCGGACGGTCGGCTGCACCGCGAATGGCGTCCCGCTCGCCGCAGTGACCGAGGGGCTCACCGCGAGCGCGAGGCGAGAGGACACGCCTGCCAAGAGCGTGATCGGTGGTGAGACGATCGGGGCACCGGCGCCGCTGAAGGACAGCTGATAGGAGCCCGCGAGTCCGCTGATCGCGAGCGTAGCGAACGACGCGATCCCTTGTGCGTCGGTGAGCGCGGTCGCGCCGGTCAGGCTCCCGGGTCCGCTGGCCAACAACGCCGTGATGCTGATCCCCGCCGTGCGCACCGCGTTCCCATACACATCGAGCACCGAGACCGACGCTGGCGTGGTGAACGGAGCTCCGCTCACCGCGGTGGTGGCCATCGCCGGAAGTCCGAACGACAGCTGCGCCGGTGCGCCGAACCCGACCGTGAGCGGTGTCGCGACCGCGTCGGCAAGCCCGGTCGCACTCGCTACGATCGTCAGGCCCGTTCCCGCGCGCTCGATCCGGAGATCGCTGAACGATGCGACGCCCGCGGTAGCGTTCACCGTCGTCGATCCGAGCAGGACGGCGCCCGCCACGTTCGTCGCGAGCGCCAGTGACACCGCTCCCGTGAATCCGGTCGCGACGTTGCCGAAGGCGTCGCGCACGGTCACCTGCACCGCCGGAGAGATCGTGGCGCCTGCCACGACGCTCGCCGGCACCGCGCCAACCTGCATCGACTGCGCCGCCGCCGAGGTCACGGTGAACGTCGAGGTCGTGACACTGAGCGAACCGTTCGTCGCGGTCAGTGAGTAGCCGACGCCAGTCCGGTCGAGCGAGAGGTTGTTGAAGGTCGCCACACCCAGCACCGCACCGACGGTCGTCGTGCCGCCGAGCACGGCCCCGCCTGGATTCGCCTCGATCGCAATGGTGACGTTGCCGGAAAAGCTCGTCAACGTGGCACCGGAGGCATCCTGTGCCGCCACCCGCACGGCCGGCGCGATCGCAGCGCCTGCGGCGGTCGGGGTCGGCTGGACTGTCACCGCGAGCTGCGTCGGCGCCAACGCAGCGCGGAAGTCCGCGCCACCCACGCCGAACGACACCCACGCACTGGAGCGTCCCCCTTGGTCGACGCTGCGCGCCTGCCAGCGGTAGCTCGCGTTGTCGCTCAGGCCGACGAAGTTCACCATCGCCGCGCTGCCGCCGACCAGCGGTGCACTCGAGTTGGTCGGCACATTCGTGAATGACGTACCGATCGGCCGGACCTCGACTTCGAGCCGGATCACATCACCGGGATCGGGATCGTTCACCGTCGCGCCAAGCCGGATCAACGGCTCGTCCGTGACACCCCCAGCGGCGACGACGGTCGTGCCATTCGTCTTGCGCTGCACGAACCCCGAGGGTGGGGACGGGGCCTCCTGCACCGAGACGAGGAAATCGGTGGCCGCCGCCGCATTCCCGCCGAACGCAGTCCAGGCACCCGCGCGTCCCGTCGCGTCGATCGCCCGCGCCTGCCACTTGTAGGCGGCGTCGTCAGCGAGCGAACCTGCCGTGACCGCGAAGACCCCGCCGGCTCCAAGCGTACTCGTCGACGTCGCGACGTTCGTGAACGCGCTCCCGACCGGTCGCACCTCGACCTCCAGGCGCAGCGAGTCGAGATCGGGATCGGAGAGCGCACCGGTCAGTGCGATCGCGTTCGCCGCGATGACGCCGCCGACGTTCACCGTGACCGGTGAGACATCGGTCGTCCGTTGTCCGAGGAGCGACGGCGCGAGGGGAGGCCGCGGGCGAGTGATCGCGAGGTCGAAGGTGCCCGCCCCTCCGTCGTTCGCCGTGGTGATCTCGACGAGATATGTGCCGGAGGCGGGGAGCCTCACGTTCCGTAGGCACGCCCCCGCCCCGGTGAGGGCGCAGGTCGCGCTTTCGACGAGCGGAGTCGCGGCCCCGGATACCGAGATCGACACCAGTGGCGTCATCGAACCCGAAGTCACGGCGATGGTCACCGAGTCGTTCGCCGCGCCGGTGAAGCTGTATCGCTTGCCGAAGCGACCGGCGAATCGTGACGCGCCGCAATCGGCGCTGGTCAGTGCATCGGCTTGGGCCGCCGGGAGCGCGGCGAGCGCCGTGATCTCGCAGGGGTTGATCTCGAATCTCACCGGCACGCGCACTTCCGCGCCGTGCGGCTCCTCCCCCGTGAGGATCAGCGTGTCGAGGTGCTCACCGACCGCCAGCCCGGTGGGATCCAGGGACACACTGTAGGTCCCGGGCGAGACCCCGGTCGGTGCGCTCGGGACGAGCCACGCGCTCGATCGCGCCACCCGCACACCGAAGCGCAGCTCTGTGACCGGCCCAGCGATCGTAAGCGACGCCGTCGTAGTGCGAAGGGCACCGCTTCCCACGCGCGCCGAGTCGCGAAGTTCGATCGGCGACACGACGATCCCCCCAGTCTCCCCCGGCTTGAGAAGGTCGTCCAGACGACACGTCGAGACGAGGCTCGTGGCAGCCAGCACCAAGAGCCCCGTCGCGCGCCGGCGGCGGGAAGCGGAGACGCCAATCACCCGGGTGACCCTCCTTGTGGGTCACCCAGTGCAAGCAACAGACCAACCATCCCTACTCCATAGCTATAGATGTGGCCATGTGATGGCCGTCACCCGAAAATCACCCCTGCTGCCCCATTCAACAAGCGGCCGGCGAGGTTCTAGGGGACGCTCCCCCGAACTGGGACGATCGGCGGGGCGGAACGTGGCGCTTTCGCCTTATATTCGGGCCCTAATCCGAGGAGGGAGGCGATCGTCCCGGCGACTTGGGCCTGTGTCACAGGGTTGCCACCGCGGATTGAACCACGCGCCGGCGTGTCAGGACCGATCATCGCGATCCAGATGTCCTCGGCGCCCACGACACGCGCGCCGTGTGACTTCCAGTCCTCGGGTCCGCTGCCACGGCCGTGGTCCGTCGAGATGATGAACGTCGTGCGCCCCCGATACTGGCGCATCCCCTGCAACATCGCCCAGAGATCGTCGATGAATGCATCGACCTGGTGCGCCGACTGGAGCAATAAGTCGTAGCGCCCCGAATGCGCCCACTCGTCGGTCTCGCCGTAACCGATGAAGAGCACGCGCGGGCGCTTCAGCCGGATGTACTCCTTTGCCGCGAGATGCATCGGCGCGTCGAAGGCGTTCCCCGGCCAGTACTTCAGGCTCGTCGCGTAGAGCTCGTTGATCATCGCTCGCCGTGGGTCGCGTGCATCCTTCCCGCTGAACGGAGCATCCCACCCATCAATCACGTCGATCCCGGCGCGCGAATCATTGAAGATCCGCGTGAATGCGTCCCACGTCGCCACAGCGCCGACCCGTCCCTCGAATCCTCGTTGCTGATTGAGCCACTCGAAGACAGTGACGTTCGGATTCGGCGGATACTCGTTGTTGTCGATCCGTTCGTCGAACCAACCGGTGAAGAGCTCGTTGTAGCCGGGATACGAGAACTTGAAGGTGTTGGTGATGCGCGCGACGCTCCCTGCGTCCTTGTCGCCGTAGATCACCCCGTCGCGCGCCACGGTTCCCCAGAGGAAGGGCAGGAGACTCGCGCGACGCGCGGCGGCGTCCTCGTGCCAGAACTCCTTGAGTAACCCGGTCGTGTCGGCAACACCACCCGGCGTCCGGCTGACGAGACGGCGCTCAGCGCCCCGGAACACCTCCTGCCACCGAAGTCCGTCGGTGACGATGAGGACCACGTTCTCGGTGCGGCCCTGCGCTGCGAGTGGCGCTGCAAGCACCAGAGCGAGGCACCACTGAATGAGTCGCTTCACTTCTCGTACTTCCAGTTGCGCGACTTCCCGGCAGTCATCCAGACGATTGCCTGCTTGATGAGCGCGGTGGTTGCGGCGGTCGAGGGAAGCTCTTTCACATCGGTGATCCGACCGAAGTCGCCCATCGCGTTGGCGTTCTTGCTCGACGCGCCGAGGAGCTTCCCTCCGTGCCAGAAACCGAACACGGCGTGCGCCTTGAATGAAGCCATCGCCGCCATCATCCCGCCGCGATAACCGAAGTGTGGGAAGCCCCACTTTATCGTTTCCTCCACGCCAGGACAGGCGGCGTGCACCATCGCTCGGAGGCGTACGAGGATCGGCTGGGCGAAGGGCTGGGCCTTCGCGATGTAGGCGTCGATCCGGGGATCCTTCTTGATTGGGCTCATCGTCCTATTCTATCGCGCGACATTCACCCCGTTGAGGGGGCGCGGGCGTCCGGTCGCTGCTACTTTCTCCTCTCCCCCGCGCGGAGTTTCGATGCCGAAGTCCCCAATGGACCGGAAGGAGTTCCTCAAGCTCTCGGCGGTGCTCGGTGGCGCCCTCGGCGCGGCACGGATCCCGACTCCAACCGGACCTTGGCGTGGCGATGCGCTACCACCGATGGCCCAGCGCGGGGCCGGGATCGAGGCCGACCTCATCGTCGTGAACGCGCGAGTCCTTACGCAAGACGCTGCTCTTCCGCGCACCGAGGCCTTCGCGGTGAAGGATGGCCGTTTCCTGGCGGTTGGGAGCAACGCGGACATCAGGAACCTCGCGACGGCACGCACCCGTGTGATCGACGGGGCCACGATGACGGTCCTCCCCGGCTTCATCGACGCTCACTGCCACCCGCGCGGCGTCTCCGAGCTCTTCGAGGCCAACGCGAATGTGCGCACCGTGGCCGAGCTGCAGGCGAATCTCCGCTCCCGCGTCCCGGCGACCCCGGCGGGCTTCTGGATCGTCGGCGCGATGTTCGATGACACGAAGCTCGACCGCGAACTGACGAAGGCCGACCTCGACGCGGTCTCCACGCAACATCCGATCGCCGTGAACCACCGCGGTGGCCACACGAGCTGGTACAACTCGAAGGCGTTGGAGCTCGCCGGCGTCACGCGCGACACGAAGGACCCCGACGACGGCCGCTTCTTCCGCGATGCGCGCGGTGAACTCACCGGACGCGCGGCCGAACTGGCACGGGGCGTCATCACGCGCGCCGGACAGCGTGAGCGATTCACCGCCGAGCAGCAGCGCGACCGCGCCAGGCGGGGGATGGCGCACATCTCCCAGATGCTCTCGGCAACAGGCCTGACGAGCGTGCACGACGCCGGCGCGACGAGCGACGCCATTCGCGCCTACGAGGACGTGCGCGCGGCGGGGGAACTCCGCCACCGCGCCTACCTGATGGTCCGCGGCCCCTACGCGCAGCTCCGCGACGCCGGTGTGTACACGGGATTCGGCGACGAGATGATCCGGATCGGTGGAGTGAAGCACACCGCAGACGGTTCCGCCTCCGAGCGCACGATGCGGATGAGCACGCCCTACGTCGGCACCAACGACCTCGGCATCCTCACGATGACCCAGGCCGAGATCCACGACGCGGTGGACGACGCCCACAGCCACAACTGGCAGGTGGGGATCCACGCCAATGGCGACGTGACGATCGATATGGTGATGAACGCCTATGAGCGCGCGCTGGCGCGGTGGCCTCATCCCGACCGACGACACCGGATCGAGCATTGCTCGCTCGTGAATCCCTCGCTCATCGCCCGTATGGCGAGGAGTGGCGTGATCCCGACGCCTTTCTGGACCTACGTCTACTTCCACGGTGAGAAGTGGTCGCAGTACGGCGACGAGAAGATGCGGTGGATGTTCGCACACCGGTCCTTCCTCGACGCCGGCATCCGCGTGCCGGGTGCCTCGGACTATGGACCGGGACCCTTCGAGCCGTTGATGGCGATCCAGAGCATGGTCACTCGCCGCGACTACCGCGGCCGCGAGTGGGGGGCGAACCAGCGGATCACGCTCGACGAGGCGATCCGCGTCGCGACGGTGAATGGCGCCTATCCCTCATACGAGGAGCGGCTCAAGGGGACGATCACCGCCGGCAAGCTCGCCGACTTCGTGATCCTCGAGAAGGATCCGCACGACGTCGCACCGGACGCGATCAAGGATATCAAGGTCGTGCGCACCGTGGTCGGTGGACGAACGGTGCACCCGCTCAGCGAGTAAGGCGCTGCCAGTGCTCCCAGATCAGCACCATCGCCAGGGTGTCGAGACGGCAATACTGAAGGAGCAGCTGTGCCCACTTCGCGGCCGCGACCGGGTCCTCGCGTTCCCACCCGTAGGCCATCCGAAAGTAGGCGCGCATCGCGCCGGTGCCCTCGGCGACGGCAGTCTCCTCATCGCCGATGAGCTCCGCCGGCAGTGAGGCGTACGGCCCGTTGGGTGCGGGGCGCCGTTCGATCGCCTCGAACCGAGCGCGTGTCTCGGGCGACGAACGCCAGAGGGCGTCGAGCACGGCCTTGATCGAGTAGCTCCCACCCATCAACGGATGGTAGTAGTGCTCGCGACAGAGCTTCAACATGTCGAGCACACGCCCCTGGCTTCCTGCGGCGACAAGGGCGGTCGTGCGCAGCCAGCTCGCGAGTTCCTGATCGGCGCTGCCGAGCGCCGTGAGTTCGTCGGCGATGCCGAGGAGGATCCCACTCTCGAAGTGGGACCAGACGAGCACCGTCCCCTCGTCGCCGATCGCCGCGCGGAGTGAGCGCGCGAAACGCTCGTTGGGCCATTGGTCGTCGGTATGCAGGAACTCGCGATGGGTGAGCGGCGCACCCGGAGCGGCGATGCTGTGGCAGCTCCATTGGAAGGCGAGCCGCTGGTAGGGGCGCATTCCCCTGTGATGCGGAATCGCGATGCCGGCTGCTTCGAAGTCGACGAAATGGAGCGGCCACCGCGCGCCTGAGAGCGCCACCGCAAGCGGCGCACGGTCCACCCACTCCTCGTTCCGCGTCACCTGTGTCACGTGCAGATGCTGCTTCGCCGCCGTCTTCCCCGTGCGTCCGGTGAAATGGGCGTCGGTCACATCGTGCCAACGGTCCACGCCGGCCGCGAGGAGGTCGTCGCGGAAATCGCTGCCCGAATAGAGGTCAAGCACGTGCGGTGCGGCGCGACCGCGCGCGCCCCAGCACTCGAGGAATCCGTTGCGCGGCTCGGCGAGCGCGACACGGTACTCACACTTGCGACACTTCCCGCCGATCGGCGTGACGATCCGCGTCAGGGTCGGATCGAGCGAGGCGAGCAAGGTGGCGCTCACCGCACGCACCTCCGGTTCCAGCTCCGCGACCTCAGCGCTCACATCGAGACCGATCGTCAACGGATCGCGCCGTGCCTTCTCGGCGTCGCCGGTGAACTCGGCGGTGTGGAGCGAGCCGTCGGCCCGGCGCACCACCCTGAACCAGAGCGCCATCCCGTCGTGCGCCGCGACCTTCCCCTTGTCGAGCAGGATCAGGTGCGATCGGACGGAAACGCCGGGGAAGAGATCTTTCAGGATCGTCACTTGGTACGTGACATCCTCGAGATACTCGACCCACTTCTGGTTGATCGCGTGTGGCTTGGGGATGTTCCGGAACGGACTCCCGGTCTTCGCGATCCGCTTCTCGGCATCCTCCGGGTCGAACACCGACGACTTCACTTCATACAGGTCGAGTCCCTGCGGCGACTTCCTGAGGATGTCCACCCGTGCGAGGCGGCGCCCATCGAGCAGCGTGGCCTCGAAGACGGTAACGTCATCGCCTGCGCGCAGGCGGCGCATCGTCTCGGCAGCGGGTTCCCGCGGATCCCCGCCATAGTCGAGCGTGACTCCATCAGGGAAGAGCTGCTTGGCGAGGACCTCGACCATATACCCGCCCTCGGCCAACCACTCGAGGTACTCGTCCTCGGCTCGCGTGTCGGGATACTGGAGCTCGCGATAGTAGAGCTTCGTGGCGCACGTGCGCGCGAGCTTGAAGTCGCTCTTCGAGAGGGTGTGGAAGCGGGGTGCGGGCACGGGAGCAGACTGCACGGATGATGGCTGGAATGCAAACCCGGCCCGCTTGACCGGAGGGGGCGCCGAGCTCACCTGGGTGCCTGCGCCGCTTGTCGGCATCCCCCACACGACGACGACCGGCCCTCTCACGGAGGCCGGGCGTCGTCTCGCCCGCTGCGCCAGCTGAGAGCTACCTCAGCACGGGCCTAACGGCTCGTTGCTGCAGCCGGCGGCTGTGCCGCCGCTGCAGAACGTGTGGTTAGGCCAATTCACGGTATAGCCCGGGTACATGGGTAACACTTTAGTCCGGCAACATGGGTGACACTTTCTGGTCACTCCCGAATGATGTAATCCCGCTCGTCGAGCGTCGCAATGAGCACGGTGTTGAAGTGGATGTGCCACACGCCGTCGTCGACCTCGTCGAGTCCTACCAGCTCCCCGGTGAGCGCGTTCGCCAGGTAGAGCACGCGGTTCCCGAAACGGAACGTGCCACCGGTCGTGATCTTCTTCACCGTGAAGTGCCCGGGGTACTCCGGCACCGGCAGCCGCGTGGGATACGGCCGCGGGGACGGCGTGTAGACCGACGCCGGCGTCACCATCCCCAAACTCTCGTGCGGGCGCTCCTCGTTGAACTCGGTGCGGAAGGCGTTGAAGGCGCGCTGCTGCGCGCCCATGGTCGCGCGCGCCGGACGAATCGCGCGCCGTTTGAGGGTGCGATGCATGCGCTCGTGCGCGCCATTCTCGCTCGGCGTCCCCGGCGTGATGCGATCGTGCCGGATGCCCAATCGCATCCACCAGACGCTGAGCTTCGAGAGCCCGTGAATGCTCGTGGTCGCGAATGGCGGCCCGTTGTCGCTCCGCATCGCGCGGGGCAGGCCGTACTCTCGGAACGCGGCCTCGAAGACGGGCCACGCCGTGCACGTCTTCGTCGAGTAGCGGCCGTGGCAGTCGAGCAGGAAGCGCGCGTGCAGATCGGCGATCGTCAACGGATAGCAGTAGATCCCGTCGCCGGTCCGGAACTCGCCCTTGAAGTCCGTCGTCCAGAGATCGTTGGGCGCCTCGGTCTGCATCCGCGGCGCGCCCGGATGCTCCACGCGGGCGCGCCGACGACGGTGCCGACGCACCAGCCCCTCGCGCTGCAGCAGGTCGGCCACGGTGCTCGGCGCCGGCCAGTCGCGGCGCCGCGGATGCCGCGTCTGTAGCACCGTCAGCAGTTTGCGCGCCCCCCAGTCGTCGTGCTTGATCCGGAACTCGCACAGGAGCGTCGCCATCTCGTCCGAGATCTTGTGCGGGCAGTGATGCGGCGCTCGGCTCCGGTCCGCGAGGCCGCGCCGTCCCTCCTCCGCCTCGCGGTCGATCCACTTGTAGCCCGTCTTGCGGCTGATCCGGTAGTGCGCGCAGAGC
>JANPCH010000152.1:0-1541 GCA_031430835.1 Gemmatimonadaceae bacterium | reverse complement strand
GGCGACGAGCGCATCCATCGCGTGCCCGAGTTCCTGACCGTCGCGGATCATCGTGGCGACCGCATCGGGGAGTGGCATCGCGAGCGAACCGCCGATGCCCTCGCGGCCGTCGCGATGGACCACGACGCACCAGGCGCAGGTGCGCATCCCGTCGGGGGAGTCGACCACGCCTCCTTCGAGTCCGAGCCCCAGGTCGGCGCCCAGCGCCTCGCGCGCGGCGCGGGCGCGGTTGCGGGCGCCGACGATCGTCTCCTCGTCGCCGAAGGGTTGGTTCGGAACCTCGCTGGCGACCGCGATCGCGTCGACGGTCGCCTCTCGCCAAGCGCTCGTGATCGCGCGGCGCGCGGCGGCGAGCTTTACGGGATTGCCGGAGCCGACGGCGACACGCTGGATGTCTGTGGGCATGCGACAAGGTAGCACGGAGGCTGGGGCCCCTGATCGTCTTGCGAACCGGCCGTCAGCGCTCGCAGTTCGCTGGAACCCCTTGGATGATCCGAAAGTCGTCAAGGGCCACCCGGACATCGGCGCCGCCCCAGGTGCCGTCCGATCCCCAGATCGAGAGCGCGACCACGTCACGCTCTGGCGGGAAGTCCGGGCTCTCCTGAATGAGGATCCAGTCACTCCCCTGGAGGAAGTACGAATACACGCGATCTGAGTTGCGAACGACTCGGAGGATCCCGGCAGCGTCGGAGGTCGGCATCTGCGCGACAGAGCCGTTGTGAGAGGCTCCGTAGGATTCCTCATCGAGCACGGGTCCCGCGGTGGAGCTGTATCGCTGGGCGTGCCGTACTCCCATGCTGAGGGACAGGATCGCGCCGTTGTTCGCCGGCCAGGAGAGTAAGGAGTAGCCGACCTCGATATCGAAGTCGCCCGTGAGTTCACAGCGGCTCTCGAGCGTGGCGACGAAGGTCCCACCGCCGGCGGTCCCGGGAATGAAGAGCTCCAGCCGAGAGTTCGACTCCTCGACGCGCAGGCCGATCGCGGTGTCGCCCCGGATCCTCCACTGGGTCGAGTCGATCACCCCATCGGAAAAGCCATCATTCATTGCCAGTGTGGGGATGGCAACGGCGACAGTGACGGCGTTGCTCACCGCCTGGTTTTGCGCTCCATCGAGGGCGATCGCCGTGAACGAATGCACGCCGTTGTCATCGGGAGTCATCGCGACCGAATGCGTGTAGGGAGAGGTAGCGTCGGTCGCGAGTAGCGTCGCCCCGACCCAGAACTGCACGCCGACTACGCCCACGTCATCGAGGGCGACCGCCGTAAGTACGACCGGACCGCTGGCGTCCACCAGGCCGTCCGATGCGGCCAGCGAGACCCAAGGCGCGTCGCGATCCGGGGAGGTCGGATCGGCGCAGCTACCCGTCAGCGCGAGCGCGAGTGATGCGACGGCGGCAGAGCGCGTCGGGGAAATCACGCCAGCTCCTGGGATGAGCGCCGGGTCTCCGACTCCACCAGCAGGCGGGCAGGCCACGCGACTCCGAGCACCCTGACCGTGAACTGGCGGAGTGCGCCGATCGCTCGTGGCAACGAGACCTGCC
>JANPCH010000151.1:0-4202 GCA_031430835.1 Gemmatimonadaceae bacterium | reverse complement strand
CCGTAGCGGCTGAACATCATCGCGAAGACCATCGGCTGCACGACCTTCTCCCAGAAACTCCCGAGCACCTGGTGGCCGGCGACGGTGAAGAGTGTGGCGCCGCGCACCGTCATCGCATTCACCGATCGGGCCAGGAGTTCGCTCCCGTGCTCGGTGTCAGCGTCAGTGAAGCAGAGGATGCTCCCGCGTGACGCCTGCGCCCCGGTGTGGCAGGCCCACTGCTTGCCGAACCATCCCGCCGGCAGGGCGGGGGCGTCGATCACCTTCACCGAGCGCAGCACTCGTTCAGTCGGGCGCGTCGGGTTGACGGCGACCCCAGCGGCGCTCACTGTCGCGGCGCCGGCGGCGATTCGCCGCGCGATCGCCCCGGTGTCATCGCTGGAGTGGTCGTCCACCACGATGACCTCGAGCGCGGGCCAGGTACTCGCGAGCACCGACCGTAGGCACCGTTCGATGTTCCGCGCTTCGTCTCGCGCCGGGATGATCACGCTCACGAGCGGCGGTTCGGCCGGGATGTCCGGCGCGTACTCGTCGAGCGAACGCGTGTCGCGGAAGCGCCAGACGGTTATAAGGACGAACAGGACGAAGAGTCCAGCCAGCGCCAGCGCGACCGGGTGCGCGGTCATCCCTCGGTGCGCTCGCCGCGGGCCAGGATCGTCGCCGCCGAGAGGTGCCCAGTCACGTTCGTCGCGGTGCGGAACATGTCGGGGATCGTGTCCACGCCAAGGAGGATGCCGATCCCTTCGACCGGGATGCCGACCGAGAGGAGCACCGGCACCATCGCGATGATCGATCCGCCGGGGATACCGGGGACCGAGAAGGAGGTGACGAGCGCGGTGACGCCGACCGTGAGGAGTTCCGGGGCGCCGAGCTCGACGCCGTAGAGTCGGGCGAGGAAGAGGACGCCGACCGTCAATCCGACGCCGCCCCCCGCGCGGAAGACCGAGGCCGCGAGGGGGAGAAAGAAGTTCGCGACCGCCGGTGGGAGGTGCAGGTTGTCGCGTGCGGTCTCGAGCATCGCCGGGAGTGCAGCGAGCGATGATCGCGCGCTCAGCGCGATCCCTTGAGCCGGCAGCGCGGCGCGCGCGAAGTCGCGCAGCTTCACCCGCCCGAAGACGGCCGCCGCCGGATAGAGCACCAGCGCCGCATAGAGCGTGAGCAGTCCAGCGACGATCGCGATGTAGCTCGCGAGCGCCCCGAGCGCCGAAAGGCCCATCTTCGCGGCGATCGAGACCGACAGCGCGAAGACGCCATAGGGCGCGAACGTGAGGATCGCCCGCACGAGAACGAGCGAGGCGTCCATCAATCCCTCGAAGAATCTCACGACCGGTATGCGACGCGCGTCGTCCACCCTCATCAGCGCCGCGGCGAACACCACCGTGAAGATGATCAGCGGGAGCATCGCCCCGTCGGCCGCGCTGCGCACCGGGTTCGCCGGGACGAGGGAGAGCAGCCACTGCGCGAAGTCGGGGCTGGCGCCGGCACCCGCTGGTGCGCCGGTGCCGGCAGCGCTCGCGCGCAACGCCTCGGTCGCCGCAGGGTCGAGGGGGAACAGTGCGAGCAGGGGGCCACCGACGAGGATACCGACACTCACGGAGATCGCGAGCACGATGACGAAGAGCATCACCGCCCGCACGCCGATCCGTCCGACAGCGCGAGGATCGGGGGCAGAACTCACGCCCACCACGAGGCAGGCGACGACGAGCGGGATCACCGTCATCCGGATCGCGTTGACGAAGAGCGTGCCGACCGGGTCGAGGATCGCGACGAGGAGGGCGCCGCCTGGGAACGCCGTCTCGGCGAGTGCGATGCCGAGGGCGAGGCCCGTCAGCAGTCCGATCAGGACCCTCGTCGTGAGCGACATCCGGGAAAGATGGCGGCAGGGCAGGGGTCCCGGTACAGTATGAGAGCGATCCCCCACCCCCAGTCCCGCTGCCGATGCGACGCTCCATCCCGACCCATCTCGCCCTGCTTCTCGCGGTGGTCGCCCCTCCCTCCGGTGCTCAGGACGCCGCAACGCGACCGACGATGCCTCAGGCGGTTCGTCGCTTCGTGCGCACCGACGCGGCGGTGATCGCCCTCCGCAATGCTCGCGTGATCGACGGTACCGGAGCGCCCGCTCGGGGCGCACAGACCCTGCTCATCCGCGACGGGCGGATCGCGGCGATCGGCGCAGAGGGAGCAGTACCGATTCCATCGGACGCGACGCAGATCAATCTCGACGGCCGGACCGTCATCCCCGGCCTCGTGATGGTCCACGAGCATCTCTACTATCCGACCGGCGGCGGCACCTACGCGAATCTCGGCGAGAGCTTCACGCGGCTTTATCTCGCGGGCGGCGTGACGTCGATGCGCACCGGTGGGAACGTGAACGGCTTTTCCGACATCAACATCGCGAGAGCGATCGCCCGCGGGGAGAAGGCGGGACCGTGGATCGACGCCACCGCGCCCTACATCACCGGCCCAGGACTCGCCCTCACGCAGATGCAGCCGGTGCGGAACCCCGCCGAGGCGCGGAGGATGGCGCAGTACTGGGCCGACGCCGGAGCGACCTCGTTCAAGGCCTATATGCACATCACGCGCGACGTGCTCTCGGCGCTCGTTTCCGAGGCGCACTCGCGTGGGCTCAAGGTCACCGGCCACCTCTGCTCGGTCACCTACGCCGAGGCGACGGAGATCGGGATCGACAACCTGGAGCATGGCTTCTTCGCGGCGACCGACTTCGTCGCTGGCAAGAAGCCCGACGAGTGCAAGCAGAATGGGCAGACTGAGCAGGCGGCAGCGCTCGAGACCTCACGTCCCGAGATGCAGGAGTTGATCGCGAATCTCGTGCGGCGTGGCGTCGCGGTGACGAGCACCCTCACGATCTTCGAGACATTTGTGCCGGGTCGCCCGCTGCCGCCGGGACTCGACGTGCTCGAACCCTCGCTCAAGGCCGACTACGAGGCGCGGCACGCGCAGGTGGCGCTGCGGACGTCGGGCTACACCGCGCTCTACCCTGCGGCGGCGAAAGCCGAGCTCGCCTTCTTTCGCGCCGGTGGCTTGCTGCTCGTCGGCACCGACCCGACCGGGGGCGGCGGCGTAGTGGCGGGCTTCTCCAATCAGCGCGCGTTGGAACTACTCGTCGAGGCGGGATTCACGCCACTCGAGGCCATCACCGTCGGTACGCTGAATGGTGCCCGCTACCTCGGCCGTGACCGCGAAGTCGGCACCATCGCCGTTGGCAAGCAGGCTGACCTCGTGATCCTCGGCGGCGACCCCAGCGCCGACATCGCGAACATCCGCAAGGTCGAACTCGTGTTCAAGCAGGGCATCGCCTACGACCCCGCGAAACTGATCGAATCGGTGCGGGGGAAGGCGGGGCTCTGGTAGCGCCAGATTAGGTTTCAGGTCGACACTCCACCCGACGACCGATGAACAGATCAGGTGCAGACCTCATCCTTGAAGCCAAGAGTCGCATCCGGCTGATCGACCTCAATGAGTTCGAGTCGATGCGGACGGGCGCCGTAGCGCCCACGATCCTCGACGTGCGCGAACCGAATGAGACCAACCTCGGCCGGATCCCCGGTGCGGTGGTGATCCCCCGCGGGACGTTGGAGACGAAGGTCGAGGCGATCATTCCGCGAGCGGCGGGCGTCGTGATCTACTGCGCGAGCGACAATCGTTCGGCGCTCGCGGCTGACACCATGCGCCAGATGGGATACGCGAACGTCGTCGCGCTTCGCGGGGGCTGGGGAGCCTGGGTCGGCTCGGGTGGTCCGGTCGAGGGCTAAGGTGGACCGCGGCAGCCCACATCCACTGGTCCAGCGCCTCGAAGCAGCGCTTGCGGCCCGCGCACCCGCGCGCGCCGAGCGTGATGAGCCTTTCAAGGAAGCTGCGGTCGCTCTGGTGTTGCATCCGCTCGCGGGGGGGAGCGCCGAGTTGCTGATCATCCGGCGTGCGAACCGAGAGGGGGATCCCTGGAGCGGGCAAGCTGGGTTGCCCGGCGGGCGCCTTGCTCTCTCGGACGCGTCGCTCGAAGTGACGGCGCTGCGCGAGACACTCGAAGAGGTCGGCCTCGATCTCCGTGCACAGGGGAGAGTGCTCGGCGCGCTCGACGAGCTCCGCCCGCGGACGCCGGTGCTCCCGCCGATCATCGTCCGACCGTACGTTTGCGTCGTCGAGTCGCCGGCGCCGCTCGTGTTGAGCGACGAGATCGCCGA
>JANPCH010000150.1:0-2180 GCA_031430835.1 Gemmatimonadaceae bacterium | reverse complement strand
CGCATGAACTGCTTGGTGACGAGCGAGTGCTGCGTGTTCATCCCCGGATAGAGGTGCACCGGAAGGCGAATCTGCGCGGCGACGTTGCGGTGCCCGCAGAGATACTTGCCGACGAGCCCGGAACGATTCGCAATCCCCCGCGGGTGTGCACTGTCGGCCGAGAGGAGGAGCAGGTGCGGCGACCAGGTGAACCCGGCGGCGAGCACGAAATGCCGCGCCCGGAACTCGACGCCGTCGCCACCGGATCGCGTGCTGTTCGCGCTCGCGTGCGTGATGCGCCCCGTGCGCGAGTCGGCGTGCAAGCGACGGACGAGCGTGTGGGTGACGAGCCCCACGCGATCCTTCAGTGCGTCGAAGGTGACGTCGGGAGCGTACTTGGCCCCGGTGGGGCAGATCGGGTAGCAGGTGTCGCATCGCTGGCAGGCGGCGCGCCCTTGATACGGCACGGAGTTCTTCGCACTCGGTTGGCTCCACATCGTCACGCCGGCCTTCTCGGTCCACTGTCGGAGCAACTCGAGATTGTGCGAGAGCGGCAGCGCCGGCATCGGGAACGGCTTGCCGCGCGGATCCATCTCCGGTGGTCCCTGCGCACCGGCGATGCCCATCCGCTCTTCGGCCTCCTGATAGAAGGGATCGAGGTCCTCGTAGCTGATCGGCCAATCGGTGCCGACGCCGTAGAGCGAACGAAGGCGGAAGTCCTCGGGCGAGTAGCGCGGCGTGACGGCGCCCCAGTGCATCGCGAGTCCACCGACGGTCATGCTCGGCGAGAATCCGAAGGGCGTGCCGTGCGCGTTCTGCCGCGGCACGTGGTCGTTGGCCCACGGTGATTCGCCGTACTCCATCCAGCGCTCGCGCGCCCTCGACCGTTGTCTCGGTTCGGTCGTCGCGCCGCCCGCCTCCACGACGATCACCGTCGCGCGCGTCTCCTGCGCGAGCTTCGCCGCGGCCATCGCCGCCGTGATCCCGGAGCCGATGACGCAGATGTCGCTCTCGACGACCCGGCGCGTCATCGGGAGTCTCCCGGTGCGAGTGGCAGGGGTCGCCGCACGGTGTCACCAAGCGGGCGACAGGTGCCGCGGCCGATCCGGGCTTCGTAGGCGAGATCCACGGTCTCGCTGGACGACGCCCAATGCGCGAGCAGGGCAATCGCGACGTGCGAGGCCCCGAGTGGAGTCGATGGGAGACGTGCCGGGGCGCGGTCGAGCGCGGCCGTCACGACCTCACGACGCGTGGTGACGTCGAGTTCAGCGAATGAGCGGCCGTGGGTGTGACTCGCGAGGAGGTCGAGACCCTGCAACTGCGCATTCCACCCCGGAGCCGGATCACTCGGCGTGTACGTGATCTCGGCGTAGCCGTAGCCGTGCATCTCCTCCGCCACCGGCGTGTAGCGTGCGAGCCAGTCGGCGAAGGCCATCGTCGCGACCCGGCGACCGCTGGCGCCGAGGGATTCGGGGAGGAGCGCGTCGGCGAGCGCCGCGAGGAGACGCGGATCGAGCTCACGTCCTTGGGTCCCGGCGCTGGCGACGGCGGGAATCGCACCGTTCCCCGCGACGACCGCGGCGCCGATGACGGTCTGGGCCAGGAATGCGCGACGATCCGATACCATGAGGGGATTCTACGCCGCAGGGCCGGTGGTGGCGAGCACCCGGAGCACGGACCACATTCGAGTCACGTTCCCCACTGGAGTCCCAAATGCGCCTCCCCGTCGCCGCGGTCCTCGCGGTATCGCTCCTCACCGGCTCCGCGCCGCCGCCCCCCGCCACGACGGTCACGATCCGCGCCGGCACACTCATTGACGGAGCTGGCGGCGTGCAACGCGATGTCGTGATCACGGTCGACGGGAGACGGATCACGCGGATCGCGCCATACGCCGAGGGGAGCGGAGTCACGTGGGACCTCTCGGCGATGACGCTGATGCCTGGCTTCATCGACACGCACGTCCACATCGACGCGCACTTCGGCGCCGACGGCCGGGCATCGAACCGCGGCGAGACACCCGCCGAACGACTGCGCGCGGCGGCCGAGAACGCGCAACGCACGCTGCTCGCCGGGTTCACCACGGTGCAGAGTCTCGGTTCGGCGATGGACCTCGAGCTGCGCGCGGCGATCGACGCCGGGACCTTCGCTGGACCGCGCGTGTTGACCTCGGTCGCGCAGTTCTCCGACACGTCACAGTCGCC
>JANPCH010000149.1:0-4226 GCA_031430835.1 Gemmatimonadaceae bacterium | reverse complement strand
GCGCTCGCGCTACTCCGCCACCCCGACGCCTTCGCCGCAGCATCGGCGGCGAGTGCGGTCACCTCGTGGGACCACTACGACACGATCTACACCGAGCGCTACATGTACACGCCGCAGGCGAATCCCGGCGGGTACAAGAAGGGGAGCGCGATGGAGTACGCCAAGGATCTCAAGGGGCGGCTGATGATCTACTACGGCACGGCCGATGACAACGTGCACCCGAACAACTCGATGCAGCTGATCAAGGCCCTTCAGCAGGCGGGAAAGAGCTTCGATGTGCAGGTCGGGCCCGACGCTGGGCACAGCGGGATCAATCCGCAGCGGATGATGGAGTTCTTCATCGAGTCGCTCGTGCTGCGCCGGCCCGGTATCGCGTAAGCCAGGCGCTGCTCCAAGAGGCGAATCTCGCGCCGCCGATGGCGGCGCGAGATTCGCGCATCAGGGAGACGAGGAAGGTCACGTTGTGGAGCGCCACGAGCCGCAGGCCCAGCATCTCTTGCGCGATGAAGAGATGCCGCAGGTAGGCGCGGTCGTACTGCGTGCAGGCGGGACAGGGACAGCCGTCGACCAAAGGGCCACGGTCCAGTCGGTGGCCGGCACGCCGCACCTGTAGCGTACCATCGGGCGTGAACGCCGTGCCGTGTCGCCCCATCCGCGTCGGTGCGACGCAGTCGAAGAGGTCCACGCCGCGCGCGACTCCCTCGATCAGGTCGTCGGGATGGCCGACCCCCATCAGGTAGCGCGGTTTGTCGCGGGGAAGTTCGGCGTCGCACACCTCGACCGTCTCGAACATCGCGGGCTTGGGCTCCCCAACCGAGAGTCCGCCGATCGCCACGGCGTGCCAGTCACCAGCTGCGAGTATCCCGCGCGCCGACGCGCGACGCAGGTCTTTGTGCACGCCACCCTGCACGATCGGGAGGAGTGCCTGCGGCGGGGGCGCGACATCGTCCGCCAGGAACCCATCCCCGAGTGGTTCCCGACCCTCGCGGCCGAGTCGTTCGAACTCATCCCGGCATCGGTCCAGCCAGCGGAGACTGCGTTCCATCGCCGTGCGGGATGCGCCTTCGTCGGCACGCCCCTCGATCAGCTCGTCGAGCTGCATCACGTAGTCGGCGCCGAGGTTCCGCTCGATCCGCATCACGGCCTCGGGAGTGTAGGCGTGAAGGGAGCCATCGAGGTGGCTCCGGAAGGCGATCCCGGACTCGTCCACGGTACGCCAATTGCTGAGAGAAAAGACTTGGAAGCCCCCCGAATCGGTGAGCATCGGGCCTTTCCAGCGGGTGAAGGCGTGTAGGCCGCCGAGGGCCCTCACCACGGCATCGCCGGGACGGAGGTAGAGATGGAAGGCGTTCGCCAGGATCAGCTCGGCCCCGGTCGCCGCGACCTCTTCCACCGAGAGGCCCTTCACCGTGCCATTCGTCCCCACGGGGAGGAAGGCGGGCGTCTCCACCGGACCGTGCGGAGTCGTAAGGGAGCCGGAGCGGGCGGCGCCTTCGGTGGCAGTGACACGGAAAGTGAAATCAGGCACCCCACAATCTATTTGACACCGCTCGCGCGCAGGCGCACGTTGAGCACATCGTGATTCGTCGCTCCGCTCCCTGGGCGGCCCTTGCCGCGGCGTTCGTTCTTTTCGCCAGTTGCGGTCGTGAGCTGACCGGGCTCGTGACCCACCGAGGAGACCTCGCCCTCCGGCCCCGATTCGCGAACGCCCTTGCCTCGGCGATCGTGGACCTCGCAAATGTGCGGGTGTTGCTCACCCGACCGGCGAGCGCCGCAGTCGTCATCGACACGGTGATCCCATTCCCTGCCGTCGCCGATTCCTTCGTGGTGACGCTCCGGGTGCCGATCGAGACCAGCACCGAAACGTTCGTCCTGCGGATGGCGATGACGAACACGCTCGGCGACACCGTGTTCCGCGTCGGTCCGGCCGACGTGGTGGCGACGACGAATCCCCTCACGCCGCCCAACGAGATCCCGCCACCCGTCTACGTCGGCGTCGGTGCCAACGCGGTCGGCGTCCGGTTCGTGGCTCCTCCCACCTTCGCCTTCTTCAACCAAACGGTCCCGCTGGTCGCCGAGGCGTTCGACGGTCTGGGAGACGTGATCCCCGGTACGCCGATCGGCTTCGAGCTCGTCAACGCGGCCGATTCCACCCGCGCGCGCTTCGCCGACCCAGGGGTCGGTTCGCTGGCGACGCGCACGGTGCGGGGCGACGTGGCGATCCGGGCGTTCCTCCTCTCGGAACAGACGGTCAACCACACGATCACCGTGCAGCCGGTGGCGAGTGGGATCCAGCAGGTGAGCGGTAACTCACAGAATGCGACCGTGGGTCAAGCGCTCGCTCAGCCGGTGGTCGCGCGCGTGATCGCCGCCGACAATCTCGGCGTGCTCGGCGTGCCGGTGACCTTCCGGCTCCTCCGCGGGACCGACACGCTGGCGGTGGTGCCCGACACCTCGGACGTGGACGGACTCGTGCAGTTCACCCCGACGCTCGGCACGACGAGCGGCGCGTATACGATCAACGCGACTGCTTCTGGAGTCGCCGGTGCGGTCGTGACGTTCGGGGCATCAGGCTCGCCAGCGGCCGCCGTGCGGCTCGAGTTCACCGGTCAGCCGACCGACGTCCTGCCGAACACGTCGATCTCACCGGCGGTGGTGGTGACGGCGCGCGACGCATTCGGGAACACGGCGACGGCCTTTGCCGGGAACGTGACGGTCGCGATGCTCGCCAATCCGCAGGGGGCGGCGCTCAGTGGTACGCTGACGAAGGCGGCGGTCGGCGGAATCACGACGTTCGCCGACCTGCAGTTGAACGGCATCGGCGCCGGACTGACGCTGCGCGCGACTTCGGGCGCACTCGCCTCCGACACCAGCGCAACGTTCGCGATCACCGTCGGCGCGCCGGCGAAGCTCGTGATCCTCGACACGCCAGGGAACAGCGTCGCGACAGGACCACTGAGTCCGGTGCTGCGGGTCGCGGTCGCTGATGCGAATGGCGTCACCGTCCCGACGGCGAGCGACAACGTCACCGTGAGCATCCTCTCCAATCCGGGCGGCGTCGGCGTTCTGCTCGGCACGGCGACCGTGGCCGCCATCGGCGGCGAGGCGACGTTCACCGGGCTCACGCTCCAACAGGCCGCGAGCGGCTACACACTGCTCGTGACGTCGGGCGCGCTCGAGGCCGACACGACGGCGGCGTTCAATGTGACGGTCGGGCCGGCGACGCAACTCGCCTACACGGTGCCGCCCCCCGCCGCGGTTGGACCGGGCGCGCCATTTGGTCTCACGGTCGGAGTGCGCGACGCCGTCGGCAATCTTGTTCCCTCGTATGTCGGGAGCGTGACGTTGACGATCGGCGCGAACCCGGCGGGCGGCACGCTCGCGGGGACCACCGTGGTGCCGGTGAGCGCGGGCCTCGCGGGCTTCTCGTCGCTGGGGATCGACAACTTCGGCGCCGGCTACACGCTCGTAGCGAGCGCGCCGGGCGTGGCGAACGCGACGTCGAGCACGATCGACGTGACGATCCCGCCGACGGTGAACGCGTGGATCAACCTCGCGGGTGGCAACTGGAACGTGCCGTCGAATTGGAGCAAGGGCACGGTCCCCACGGCGGCGGACACGATCTGGATCACGCAGTCGGGGACGTACACGGTGACGATGAACGTCTCGGCTACCGTGCAGCGTCTCTTCCTCGGTGGCACGAGTGGCACGCAGACCCTCGCGATCGCGTCGCCGACGCTGACGCTGGTGGATAGCGCCGTGGTCGGGCCGCAGGGCGCGGTCGTCTTGAGTGGAGGCGCGAAGACGGGCGGCGGGATGATGGTGGTGGATGGCGCGTTCACCTGGAGCGGCGGCAATCTGTCGGGGGGCGCCGGAGCCGTGCACGTGCGGAGCGGCGGCGTACTCACGATCAACGGAACGTCGGCGCGCACGCTGAGCCTGCATCAGCTCTATCTCAGCGGCACCGGCGTCTGGACGGGTACGCATACGGTCAATAGCGGTAGCGCTGGCACGATCAGCGTGTCGCCCGGTGGGAGCCTCGATATCCAAGGAGACCCCTCCTGGGTCTACGATCAGGGTGGGGCGCCGACGGTCTTCAGCGTGCAGGGCACGGTGACGCGCTCCGTCTCGACCGGTGTGGCCGTCGTGCCGACTCTCGCGGTGGGTGGGAACCTCGTGGTTACGAGCGGCGTGCTGGAAGCGCGGAGCACGGGGACGAGTAGCGG
>JANPCH010000148.1:0-1650 GCA_031430835.1 Gemmatimonadaceae bacterium | reverse complement strand
GTCCAGCCGGTGGTGCCGTCGTATCCGAACTCGAAGAGCACCTTGGTCCCGACGGTGTTCCGCACGAACAGTTTGTCGGGCCTGGCGGAGTAGATCTCGGTGCGCGTGGCCGGGCTCTCACCGACCGTCATCTCCGAAATGGAGTGCTGGAACTGGGGCGCGGGGCCGGCGGCGGTCGCCTTCACGTGCCGCTCATAGATCGCGACCGCTGCGGGATCGGACGTCGCTTCCGGCTGTGGGCGCGGGACTTGGACGTCGAGCGGCCGGGGCGTTTCGGCGGCGATCGCGATGAAGACGGTGGCGACGATCGCGCCGATGACCAACGAGAGGGCCACGCCGATGCCATAGACCTGCGCGACCGAGAGCGGCTTGCGGAGCGCGCTCATGCGGCCTCCGCCCGCCGCGACGGCAGCTGCGGCATCTCGGCCCACCGAATGAACGCGTGGCCGTCGGCCTCGCGGAACGTGCGCACCTTCCGCAGGGTGGTGTGGCCGGTGCTGGAGCCGTCGTTGTTGGTGTTCCCCTCGACTGTCACGCAGAGGTGCACGTCGCGCCCCTGCACGAGGTGCTCATCCTGCACGCCGACGACGATGCCGGTGTGGACGAACCGGCGCGCGGTGCGGCTGTAAAGGAGGAACACATCGCCGACGTGGGGTTCATCCCTGAGCACGCCGCTCGCGCGGGCGGCGCGGGCGAGGGCCTCGCAGCTGCCGGTCGCGGGGAGGGGCCAACTGGAGCGCTGCGCGAGCTGATCCAAGTGCGCGGAATGGCCGACGTGGTAGACGAAGGCGGCGCACCAGGGTTGGCCGGGGGGCAAGAAGACGCCCTGCAGGAAGCGCTCGACCATCTGGCCGCGATTGTCGCCGCCCTCTTCGCCCAAGCCGACGAAGGCGTTGGCGGCGGCGACGAGCAGGGCGGGACTCAGTGGAACGATGTGGGATCGCATCTCAGGGCTCCTTCTTCTCGGTGGGTGGCTGCTCGGTCAAGCGTTGAGGCTGCTGATCGCGGACGAGTCTGGCGCGGCCCAACTCGCGCACCAGGATCGGATCGGCGGTCGGATCGCGCCGCACTTCCACTGCGGTCGGTATCGGGATGAAGTACATGAACCGGCGCTGGCCGGGCCGGTGGACCTCCACCTCGGTGGTGTCGGAGCGTGTGGTGACGGTGAACTCGGCTTCGCCGGAGGAGACGAGGCCGGCGCGGGTGCGGACGACGACGCCGGAACGACGTGGCGTGGGCGTGCCGCTGTCGAGCGCGAGGACGCGGAAGCGGGCGGTGCCTTCGAGCAGCACGTGCCGTTCGTTGTCCTTGTCGTTGCGCACGAGCTCGCGGGCGACTCGCAGCGCGGCACCCGGAGCGAGCTGCGCGAAGATGCTGTCCTCTGGCTGCCCAATCGGGATCCAGCCGGTGTCGTACGGCACGGCCACGAAGTGCCGCTTGAGGACGTACCACTCGCGGATCGGGTTGCGCGCGATGAAGGCGGCGGCGCCGACCGTGAGGAAGGCGAGCGCCAGGAGCCAGAGCCGACGCCGCCGCGTCTTGCGGCGCTGGTGCGTGAAGCCGGCGCGCTTGGTGAACTCGTCCCAGTGGCGCTCGAGCTCGCCCGCGGGCCGCGGATGCCGCTCGAGGTAGGTGGGGATGCTCCAGATA
>JANPCH010000147.1:0-58340 GCA_031430835.1 Gemmatimonadaceae bacterium | reverse complement strand
CGGCCGTGCGTGCCGGCGATCAGCTCCGACTCGCGCGGATGGACCTTGAGATCGTGCACCGGGACGTTCGGCAATCCGGTCATGAACTTCTGCCAGTTCGCGCCGCGATCCAACGAGACATAGGCGCCGACGTCGGTGCCGATGAAGAGAAGGTCGCGGTTCTTGTCATCCTCACGGATCACGTGCACGAAATCCGGGCCACCGCGCGCCAACGTGCCAGCGATCGAGCGGAAGCTCGTGCCGCCATCGTTGGTCACGTACGCATAGGGAGTGAAGTCGCCGCGCCGGTGGTTGTCGTAGGTGACGTAGAAGGTGTTGACATCGAAATGCGAGGGCTCGATCCGCGACACATACGTGTTCGCTGGCACGCCCTGTACCCGCGACGTGAGCTCGCTCCACGCCCCGCCGTCGTTGGTCGTCATCCAGAGGCGGCCGTCGTCGGTTCCGGCATACAGGTATCCCGGCCTGATCGGTGACTCGTTGAGGGACGTGATGGTGCCATATGTCTCAGCGCCCGTTGCGTCGATCGTGATCCCGCCCGTGGTACGTGTGGACACGCGGACCTTCATCGTGTCGGCGTAGGAGAGGTCAGGGGAGATCGCGTACATCTCGTCGCCGCGCTTCAGGCTCTTCATCACGCGGTTTGCACCCATGTACACCACCGACTGGTTGTGCGGCGAGAGATGGAACGGCGTGTTCCAGTTCCAGCGCAACACGTCGCCCGCTGAGTCGGCCTTCTGCTTCGCCCGGAGGTCGGCGAGCGTCCGCCGAAGCGCGGGCGTCTCGGCCACCGCGGTGTCGCCGCGGACGACCATGATGCTGTCTTCCCAGCGCATGTACTTCGTGCGGTAGTTCGGCTTGATGAAGGCGATGCGTTGACCGGTCGCGAGGTCGTAACGGCCCATATTGCCGCCCTGTGACGTGCTGTACATCACGTTCGGGTCGGTCGCGTCCTGCTGCGTGACGAAGCCGTCGCCGCCGCCGGCGTTGAACCACATCGCGTTGTTGATCCCACCCTGGCGCCGCCGGCTCGGTCCGCACCACGACCCGTTGTCCTGGAGGCCACCACAGACGCGGTACGGCACGGCCATGTCGAACGACACGTTGTAGAACTGCCCGAGCGCGAAGGTGTTCGGGAAGATGTAGCTCCCGCCGTCGTCGTTCGAGATCCCGATGCCGCCGTCGTTGCCCATGATGTGACGCTGCGGGTCCTTCGGGTCGATCCACTGCGCGTGATGGTCGACGTGGAGCCCGATCGTCGCATTGCGAGCGTTGCGGCCTCCCTGGTCGGAGACCCGCACCGGCGTCGAGGAGAACCAGACGCGGTCGGGATTGGTCGGGTGCACTCGCACCTGCGAGTAGTAGAAGGGGCGCACGTTGTCGGGCGCGGTGCGCTCCCACGTGGCGCCACCGTCGGCCGAGCGGAAGAGCCCGCTCTTCCGTTCCTGCGCCGCGCCGCGAGTCGCTGGCCGTGGATTCGGATTGGTGTCGGCCTCGACCATCGCGTACATGATGTCGGCGTTCGAGGGCGCGATCGCGACCTCGATCCGGCCCTTCATCGTCTCGGGGAAGCCGCCCCCCTTCACGTCACTCCAGGTCTCGCCGCCGTCGGTCGACTTCCAGAGCGCCGAGCCATTGCCGCCCGAGCGCAGGAAGTAGGGGCCACGCAACCGCTGATAGCTTGCCGCGAAGAGGACGTTCGGGTCGCGAGGGCTGATGTCGACGTCCACGAACCCGGTGGAATCGTTGATGAACTTCTTGTTTGTCCAGGTCCGCCCGCCGTCCGTCGTCTTGTAGAGGCCGCGCTCTCGGTTGGTGCGCCAGGCGGCGCCCAAGGCTGCGACCCAAGCCACGTTCGGGTTGGTCGGGTGCACGATGATGCGACCGACGTGCTCGGTCTCCTTGAGGCCCATGAAGGTCCAGGTGAGGCCGCCATCGGTGGATTTGAAGACGCCGCCGCCGGGGGAGATCGAGTTGCGCGAGTTGGGCTCGCCGGTCCCGAGGTAGATCGTGTTGGTGTCACTGGGGGCGATCGCGAGGTCACCCAGTGAGGCCACGCCATAGTTGTCGAAGACGGGGCGGAAGGTCACGCCGTTGTTCGTCGTCTTCCAGACGCCGCCCGCAGCCGCGGCAACGAAGAAGGTCCGCGAAGGCCACGCGATCCCTTCGACGTCCGCGATACGGCCCTGCATGTTCGCTGGGCCGACCTGTCGCCAACGGAGGCCGTCGATGACGGTCTGGTCGATGGACTGGGTGAGAGCCGGGGTCGCGGCCAAGGTCGCGGCGCCGACGAACGCCGAGAGGTACCGGAACGATCGCATAAGTGGAACTCGGGCTGGGGTGGGAACGGTGCTGATCTCCGCCAGCCCATTCTACGGCGCGCTCGTCCGCCTCGTTGGTCGGCGTCCACCGTTCGGCGAGATCGGCGCTGGAACCGCCGGCGCGAGCAATGCCGCCGGGATCTCGAGCTCGGCCGCGGTCGGCAGTTTCCGTTCGCGCGCGAAACGGCGGCGCGCCTGGTCCATCACGTTGATCCGGCGGATCCAGGTGTTGATCTCCACGTCGTATCGGGCGAGCACGCCCTGCATCCAATACGGGCGATTCTCGGCGCGCCAGGAGCGCTCGAAGAGCTCTCGGGTCAGCACATAGCCGTCGCGCATATCCTGGAGCCGGCCATTGATCCCCGAAAGCTCGGCGAGGTCCTGCCACGTGACGTCGGTCCGCGTCGGGTCGGTCGCGCGCAGGAACGCCTGCGCGATCTCGTCGGCGAACTGGAACTTCGCTCCGATCCAATCCACGCGGCGTGCCCCGAGCTCGAGGGCGTCGAGGGCCGTGCTCTCACGCAGGTGCTGCTGTTCGCGCGCCAACGCCAGACGCACCAACGCCGACTCGGCGCGGATCCGCACTTGCGAGAGGACCGGTCGGAGGCGGATCAGGTCGAGCACTCCCTCGGCGCTGAACGGGTCGACGAAGAACAGGAAGGTGGACGCGTCGCCGCTCTGCGTGCTCGTGATGAGGGTGTGGGCCGCGGCGAGGTGCCGCTGCGCCGCATTGATGTGCCCAGCGGTGTCGCCGTGGAACTGCAGCCCGAAGGAGTCCTCGAACTGCGTGATGCTCGACTCCCCCGCCTGCCACCCGGCGGCGGCACCGAAGAGCACCCCGTACCAGGTCTGCTCGAAGATCGCGTCGCCGAAATCATCCCAGCTAGTATTGAGGAGGCCCGTCGCGCCGCCGGCCTGCCCGTCGCGCGCGAAGCCCTGGATGTTGGGAAGCGCGACGGCGTTGTTCGGCCAGACGCGGTTCCAGTTGCTGACCCCCGGAGCGACCCACGTCTCCATCCCCGCGTCGCGGAAGGGCTTGAGCCAGCGATCGAAGCGGTCACGTGAGCCGTAGTCCCAGCCGACGGCGATCATGTCCTTCGGCAGCGATGCGACCAGCGCCGGACTCTGGATCGCGATGTCTCCCCAGAAGAGGAAGCGCCGCCCCGGTCGCCGCAGCGCGCTCTCGATGTCCTTCAGGTACTCGACATAGACGGGACCGATCCCGAGCGAGTCCACCCGTGACTTCGTCTGCCCCTTCCCGAGTTCGAAGGTCTCGTCGGCGCCGAGGTGCAGGAAGGGGCCAGGGAATAGGGAGTCAATCTCGGCGAAGATCGCGCGAGTCAACTCGAGCGAGCCGGCCTGCCCCGGTGCGAGGACGTGCCCGTGCGGAGTCTCGGCCAGCGGCGCGTAGAGCTCGAACTTGAGCGCGTGATGCAGATGGCCGAAGGTCTGCTGCTCCGGAATGACCAGCACGTGAAAGCGCGCGGCGTAGGCAACGAGTTCCCTGACCTCGGCTCGCGTCATCGCCCCACCCGGTGGTGCGATCAGCGGGTGCGACTTGAAGGCGAGCGTGTGCTCGAAGTAGGGGGAATAGACGTTGATCTTGAAGGCGGCGAAGGTGCGGATCTGCCGCTTCTGGTACTCGAGTGTCGGCATCGGCCCGCGGGAGATGTCGTCGTGCAACCCTCGCCAACGCATCGCCGGCCAGTCGCGGATCGCGGCCGGGGTGAGCGAGGCGCCCGCTCCGGCACCAGCGAAGAGTTGCTTGAGCGTCTGCAGACCATAGAAGACGCCGACATCGCTCGCGGCAACGATCGTGGCGCCGCGCGCGTCGGTGACGAGCACGTAGCCTTCGGTCACCATTGCGGAATCGAAGGCGAGTTGGTGTCCGCGGAGGAAGGTCATCGCCGGGTCACTGCCGCGGCGGAGGATCGTGACGGTCCAGGCGCCGCCCGAGGGCTGGGCCATCGCGCGGAAGCCGCGACCCTGCATCGATTCAGCGAACTCTTGCGCGGCGAGGCGATCCGCCGCGCCTTCGATCGGGGCGAACGCGATCGGGGCAGTGAAGTGGTGCGGAGAGGAGGCCCGCACGATTTCGCGCGGCATCGGGATCAGGCGCGGAGACTGTGCCGTGAGGCCGACCGGTGCGAGAACAAGGAGGGCCAGTCTCAGGGCGTTGCGTCGCGGCATCGGCGCAATGTGTCGTCGGGGGTCGGGTTTGCGAAATGCCCCTGATCTCTTACCTTAGAGGTGAGATGAAATCGAATCTGACCACGCCGACGGCACGTGAGGCCGACGAACCCGCCGCGCTTCCAGAGGATCCGCCCACAGCGACCGCGCTCAAGCTCTTCGTCGTGCTTGCGCGGACGATGGCGGCGCTGGGCGCGCACGCCGAGGCGGACATCGCGCGGCACGGACTGACCGGCGCCGAGTTCGGGATCCTCGAGGCGCTGCATCACGGCGGTCCGATGCTGCTCGGCGACCTCCAACGACGGGTGCTCGTCTCCAGCGGAGGCACCACTTTCCTCGTGGATCGGCTCACGCAGCGGGGCTTGGTCGAGCGCCGACCCTGCGCGACCGACCGTCGGGCGCGGTACGCGGCGTTGACGCCAGAGGGCAAGGCGCTCATGACCCGGGTCTTCCCAAGTCACACCGAGGTGATCCGGCGCGCGATGTCGGGCCTCGGTCTCGCCGACCAGCGGAAGGTCACCCAGCTATTACGCACCCTCGGGACCGAGGCCGAGGCGATGGGGCTACCCGCGAAGTGAGCGGAGGGGGTTGACTGTGGGCGACCATTTGCTTTATTATCTCATTAATAAGATATTTACACGTTGAGTGTCTGTCGCGCACTCCCGTCTCGCCTCCCCAATCACCCATCTCATGACCTGGACCATCGATCCCTCCCATTCCCTCGTCGAGTTCTCCGTTCGGCACCTCGCGATCTCGACCGTCCGGGGACGTTTCACCTCGTTCACCGCCTTCGGTGAGACCGACGCGGCCGGCGTGCCGCTGTCGCTCGCGATGGAGATCGACGCTGCGAGCCTCTCGACGAACAATGACCAGCGGGACGGCCACCTCCGCTCGGCGGACTTCTTCGAGGTGGAGAAGTATCCGTTGCTCACCTTCCATTCGACGTCGGTCACTGGGACGAAGGACGCGCTCACGATCCTCGGTGACCTCACCATTCGCGGCGTGACGAAGCCGGTGACGCTCACGGGGGCGGTCGCAACGCCGGTCAAGGATCCGTGGGGGAACCCGCGGACCTCCATCGAAGTCAGCGGGTCGCTCTCACGCTCGGGGTTCGGGCTGACCTGGAACCAGGCGCTCGAACTCGGCGGGGTGGTCGTCTCGGACGAAGTGAAGTTGCACATCGAGGCCGAGGCGATCGCGCAGTCGGCGCCGGTGGCGCAGGCCGCCTAGTCGAGCCGGCGTCGGCCGGAGCGCGGGGGGCTGTCGCCTCGCGCACCGGCCGCGCGCCGTTGCAGTTGCCCCACGAGCTGGTCGAGCGCCGGGAGCGCGGCGATGATCGCCGTTCGTTCGTTCGCCGAGAGCGAGACGAGCGCCCTGGAGAGCGCGTCGAGGCGACGGTCGCGCCCGCGATGGAGCAGCCGCGTGCCTGCCGGCGTCGCGACGAGGCGAACGCTGCGTGCATCCACTTCATCCACTTCGCGCCGCACCAACCCCTCTCGCTCGAGCGTCTGCGCGAGCCGCGTCATCGTCGGGGCACTCACCTGTTCCGCGGTCGCGAGAGCGCCGAGCGTCGCCGGCCCCCCGAAGACGAGCACCGAGAGCGCCGAGAGCCGAGCTGCGCTGACGCCGAGCCCCGCATCCTCCTGCCGCAGGAGTCGGAGAAGGCGGAGGGCGTGTCGGTGGAGGGGCTCGGCGGCCGGATCCGGCCCCCTTGCGCGTGGACTCGGCATCGCCGATAATATTTAGCAAAGCTAACTATATCGCAAGGGGGCCGAGGTGGACGGGATCCGGCTGGGGAAGCTCCAACAGATCGCGCTGGTCCAACACGACGTGGCGAAGGCGGTGCCGTTCTATCGCGATGGGCTGGGGCTCCCGCTGCAGTTCGAGATCGCCGGGATGGCATTCTTCGATGCGGCGGGTGTGCGGCTGATGCTCAGCCAGCCGAGCGCGCCGGAGTTCGATCACCCGAACTCGATCCTCTACTTCGACGTCCCTGATTGCGTCGCCGCCCATGCGACGCTCAAGGGGCGCGGCGTGCCATTCGACGACGAGCCGCATCTCGTCGGCAAGACCGCCGCACACGAGATCTGGATGTGCTTCTGCCGCGATCCCGAGCGCAACCTCATCGGGATCGCCGAGCAGCGGCCGATCGGGAAGTCCTAAGCCTCGTACAGCTCGCGGGTCAGCAGGAGCTGGATGTGCTCGCTGCTCTCGCTCTCTATCGCCTGGATGCGGAGCGGGAGTGACCCATCGGGTCGGAGCATCCCCCGCACCTCGTCAAAGAGCACCGCCGCGAAATCGAGCACGTCCTCTCGGGCGCCAGTGAGGCGCAGGCTCGATTGGAAGGAACTGCGCGACGGGGCCGCCGTGAGCGAGACGTGCGTCCGTGCCCCCGGGCGGGGAGAGCGGGCGAGGATCTCCTCCTCGATCTCGTCGAGTTTCGCGGCGCGAGTCATCGCACTCGAACGGGACTGCATCGGCTGAGGCGTGAGCGCGGTCATCAAGTCTCCGGGGGCGATTCGTCCGCGATGTAGGAGTGCAAGAAGTACGCCGACTGATGTGATACGCGAGCGCCATCCCCGAACTCGCGCATCGGGAATGCGTTACGCCGCGGCCACGTCGAGGATCCCTGTCGCGCCCATCCCCCCACCGATGCACATCGTCACCATCCCGAGCCCACCGCCGCGGCGGCCGAGCTCGTGGACAAGTTGGACCGTGAGCTTGGCACCGGTCGCCCCGAGCGGATGCCCCAGCGCGATCGCGCCGCCATTCACGTTCACGCGGGTGGGATCGATTCCCAACTCGCTGATCACCGCCAGCGACTGGGCCGCGAAGGCCTCGTTGAGTTCGATCAAGCGCATCTCGTCGAGTTTGAGGCCGGCTCGCGCCAGCGCCTTTGGAACCGACTTCACCGGGCCGATCCCCATCAGGCCGGGGTCGACGCCCGCCGTCGCGAAGGTCACGAACCGTGCGAGCGGCTTGAGTCCGAGCTTCTGGGCACGCGAGTTCGTCATCAGCAACACGCCGGCAGCGCCGTCGGAATAGGGCGAGGCGTTTCCCGCGGTCACGGTGCCCTTGGCGCTGAACGCCGCCGGGAGTTTGGCGAGCGCCTCGATCGTCGTGTTGGCACGCGGCAACTCGTCGACGGTGAACTCCGCCCGCTCGGATGTGCGTGTCGCTCCCTCCCACCGCACCCATTCGACCGGGATCGGCACGACCTCCTTCTTGAACGCGCCGCTGGCGAGAGCGGCCGACGCCTTCTGCTGTGAACCGAGCGCGAAGGCGTCCTGCTGCTCCCGGGTGATCCCCCATTTCTTCGCCACGCGCTCGGCGGTGAAGCCCATTCCGATGCTCGCTTCGGCCATCTCCGGATGGAGACGCGTGTGATAGCCTGACATCGGTACGGCGCTCATCATCTCGACGCCCCCGGCAAGCACGACGTCGTTCATCCCGCTCATGATGGCCTGGGCGCCGAGGGCGATCGTCTGAAGACCGCTCGAGCAGAAGCGATTCACAGTCATCCCGCTCACTTCGACTGGGAAGCCGGCGCGGAGCAGCGCCAACCGCGCGTGATTCAAACCCTGCGCGGCCTCCGGCATCGCGCAACCCCAGATCACGTCATCCACGAGTGCCGGGTCGCAGCCGATCCGATCCACGACCGCACGCATCACCGCGGCGGAGAGATCCGCCGGATGGAGGGAGGCGAGTGCGCCATCCTTCTTGCCTCGCGCGACGGCGCTCCGCACCGCGCTCACGATCACGACGTCGTCAATCATCGTCCTTCTCCGAAAGGCCGACCCTCAGTTCCGAAGGGGCTGGCCGGTGGTGAGCATGTGCGCGATCCGTTCCTGCGTCTCCTTGGTGCCGAGCAAGCGCAGGAAGGCATCGCGTTCGAGGTCGAGGAGGTCCTGTTCGGTCACCTCGCGCGGCGGGCCGTCCCCGCCCGAGAGCACGACCGCGACCTCGTGTCCGATCCGCACGTCGTGCGCCGAGGCCTGTCCCGCTTCCCTGAACGCGAAGAGGGCGTAGTCGAGGTTGCCAACGCCGGCGCGGCCGAGTGAGAGCATCCGGCGTGGCGTCGGAGCGACGTAGTCTGCCGCGAGGTCGAGCACGCGCGCCTTCGCGTCGGCGATGAGGGTGTCGCGATTCATCGTGATGCGATCGGCCACCGGACGCAGGAACCCCATCGCGCGGGCCTCGTGCGCCGAGGTGCTCGTTTGTGCGAGTGCGATCAACTTGAAGGCGCGCTTGATCCCCTCGAAAGGATCGGCCTCCTCGTACGGCGCGAGCGCATTCGTGAATCGGAACGCGAGTTCCTTCGTGCCGCCGCCGCCCGGAAGGAGGCCGACCCCGACCTCGACCAATCCCATATAGAGCTCGGCGTGCGCCTGGATCCGGTCGCAGTGGAGCGAGATCTCGGTGCCGCCGCCGAGTGTGAGCCCGAATGGCGCCGCGACGACTGGGAAGGGCGCGAAGCGGAACGACATCACCGTGTCCTGGAAGTGCCGCACCATCGCGTCCAGTGCCTTCCAGTCCCCGGACTTCACGACCGCGCCGATGCCGGCGAGGTTGGCACCGGCAGTGAAGGTGCGCGAATCGTCATTGCCGATGACGAGGCCGGCGAAACGCCCGGATCCGACGATCCCGAGCGCCTTTGCCGCGAGCTCCATCACGCCGGCGCCCAAGGTGTTCATCTTGCCGCAGAACTCGAGGCAGGCGACGCCGTCCCCGAGGTTCACGAGTCGCGCTTCGTCATTCTCGAGCAAGGTCCGTCCGGAGCGGCGCACGTTCGTGAGCAGGATCTGGCCGGGGACCGGCGTGATCGGCTCCTGCGACCCGGAATCGAGTGCGAGAACGCTCTCTCCCTCGTAGAACGACTCACCCGCGCGCTCGAGGAGAGGAGGCAGCGCGCGCCCTGCCGCCTTCGTGGCCAGGCGGATGTTCCTGAGCCCGATCGCGTCCATCGCGCGAAAGGGACCGAGTTCCCAACCGTAGCCCCACTCCATCGCCCGGTCGATCGAGGGGATGTCGTAGGCAAGCGTTGGGGCGAGAGTGCAGGCGTAGTGGAACTGCTCGAGGAAGAGGTCCGCGAGGAAGGCGGCGTGCTTGCTGGCGGGCAGGGCGCGGACCGCTGCGAGCCGCTCGATCGGCGGGAGCGCGGTGATGCGCTCGATCTCGGGTGTCGAGAAGCGGCCAAGGTCGCGGTACTCGAGCGTCTTCCAGTCGAGCGCGAGGACCTTGCTTCCCTCTTTCTTGTAGAACCCCGCCTTCGACTTGTCGCCGAGGCGTCCCAGCTTCACGAGTTCGTGGACGAAGGGTGCGAGGGCGAGGTCCTCCCCGGTCGTCGCGGAGAGTCCCGCCGTCACGTGCACGAGGACGTCGAGTCCCGAGAGGTCGCCGGTGCGGAAGGTCGCCGTCTTGGCCCGCGCGATGAATGCGCCGGTGAGTGTGTCGACCTCGGGGATGGTGAGATCGTGCTTCATCATCAGTCGCGCGGCGACGACCATGCCGTGAACGCCGAGACGGTTCGCCACGAACCCTGGGACGTCCTTCGCGAGCACGACGCCCTTGCCGAGGATCCGCTGCTGGAACTCGCGCATCCTCTCGAGCACCTCGGGCGCGGTCTCCGGCGTCGGGATGAGCTCGAGCAGGTGCATGTACCGCGGCGGATTGAAGTAGTGCGTGCCGAGGAAGCGCTCGCGGAATCGCGCGCTCCGCCCCTCAAGGAGCGTCGCCATCGGGATGCCCGAGGTGTTCGACGTGACGATCGCGCCGTGGGCGATCTGCTCGACCTTCGCGAAGAGCTCCTGCTTCGGTCCCGGCTGCTCGATGATCGCCTCACAGATCCAGGAGCAATCCTTGAGGAGCGCGAGATGGTCGGCGGTGTTGCCGGTGACGATGCGCGACGCGGCGCTCGCGTCGTGGAAGGCAGCGGGTTTCGCCTTTCGCGTGCGCTCGAGTCCGTCGCGGGCTGGCTTCGAACGGTCGGGCGACTTGGGGTCGTGCGAGCCCGGGATGTCGAGGAGGACGACCGGGAGTCCTGCTGAAGCGGCGAGCGCGGCGATCCCGGCGCCCATCGCGCCTGCCCCGATGATGCCGACCTTGGTGATCCGCATGGTGGGAAACTACTCCTTCCGCGCGCCGCACGGCTGGTCGCACCCGTGAGTGCGACCTAGGTTACGACGACGTGATCAAGTACATCGGGTCCAAGCGCCGGCTCGTGCCGCGCATCGTCTCGCTTCTCCGCGCGATCCCCGGCGCGCGAACGGTCCTCGACCTGTTCACCGGGACGACGCGGGTCGCACAGGGGCTCAAGGCCGCCGGATTCCTCGTCACGGCCAACGACCTCGCTCGCTACAGCGGAGTGCTAGCCGAGGCGTACATCGCGACCGACGCGCTGGAGGTGGACACGCTCCGGCTGCGCGCGCTGATCGACGAGCTGAACGCGCTGCCCGGGATCCGCGGATACTTCACACGCACATTCTGTGAGGAGGCGCGCTACTTCCAGCCGGAGAATGGCGCGCGCGTGGACGCGATCCGGGCTGGGATCGACCGGTTCGCAACAACGGGTGCGGAGCGTGCGATCCTCCTCGTGTCGCTGCTCGAGGCTGCCGACCGAGTGGACTCGACGACCGGCCTGCAGATGGCGTACCTCAAATCGTGGGCCCCCCGGAGCCACCGTCCGCTCGCGCTTCGGCTGCCGGACCTGCTCGCCGGCGAAGGTCGCGCCTTCTGCGAGGACGCGGCCACCTGCGTGCGTCGCACCGATGAATACGACGTCGCGTATCTCGACCCGCCGTACAACCAGCATTCCTATTTCTCCAACTACCACATCTGGGAGACGCTGGTGCGGGGCGATGCGCCGCCGGCGTACGGGGTCGCGCGCAAGCGCGAGGACTGCCGCACCACGAAGAGCCCCTTCAACGTCCGCCCGGCGGCGTGGGAGGCACTGCGCGACATCGTGCTCCACGTGCGGGCGCGACACCTCGTCCTCTCCTTCTCAAACGAAGGGTTCTTCGAGGAATCGGCGATCAAGAATCTCCTCGCCGGGCGGTTCGGCGAGGTGGCAGTGCACTCCGTCGATTCGGCACGCTACGTCGGGGCGCGGATCGGGATCCACAATCCCCGCGGCGAACGGGTGGGGAAAGTGAGTCACGTGCGGAACACCGAGCTCCTCTTCGTCGCGGGGCCCGAAGCGGCCGATATCGTCGCCGCCTCAACCATACCGGCTTCGCACTCCCTCCTCCTCTCGAACGCCTGATGCCGATCGTCCACGCGAAAGCTGTTGCGCACCTCGGGGAAGTGGATCCCGTGCTCGGCGCCTGGATCCGCAATGCCGGACCGTGCGGCCTCCGCCGCGAACGCGCCGGCTCGCACTTCGAGCACATCGCCCGCGCGATCGTCTACCAGCAGCTCTCGGGGAAGGCCGCGGGGACGATCCACGGGAGGATGCTCGACCTCTACGGCGGACGTTCGCCGACACCCGGCCAACTCTCGAAGACGCCTACGCCGACGCTCCGGAAGGTGGGACTCTCGGGGCGGAAGGCGGAGTACCTGAAGGACCTCGCCCTCCACGCCGGACACCGGACGCGTCCCCTCGAGCGGCTCGATCGGATGGTGGACGCCGAAGTGATCGAGACCCTGACCGCGATCCGCGGGATCGGCGCCTGGACGGCGCAGATGTTCCTGATGTTCCGGCTCGGGCGGCCCGACGTGCTGCCGGTGACCGACCTCGGCGTGCAGAAGGCGGTGCAACTGCTCTACGGATTCCGAAAGCTGCCGACGCCGGACCGTGTCGCGAAAGTCGGCGCGGCGTGGGCGCCCTACCGCACCGTCGCGTCGTGGTATCTCTGGCGGCGCGTCGACGATCCGCCGCAATGAGCGCACCTCCGAAGCGGGTCGCCATCACCGGAGCGAGCGGGTTCATCGGCACGGCGCTTGCCGGTGCGCTCGTCGCCTCGGGGCATCGCGTGATCCGGATCGGCCGCAGCGGGACGAGCGATGTGCGCTGGGATCCCAACGCGGGCACGATCGACACCGCAGCACTCGGTGACGTCGATGCGGTCGTGAATCTCGCCGGTGCGAACGTGGCCCAGCGTTGGACGCCCGTGGCGCGCCGTGAGATCCGCGAGAGTCGCGTGCGCGGCACCGAGCTCATTGCCCGCACCTGCGCCGGTCTCACACGACGGCCGTCGGTGCTCGTCTCGACCTCGGCGGTCGGGATCTACGGCAGTCGCGGCGACGAGTGGCTCGACGAGCGGAGCACGCTCGGCGATGACTATCTGGGGACGACTGCGCGCGCGTGGGAAGCGTCGGCCGACGCGGCACGCGACGCCGGGGTCCGCGTGGTGCATCCACGGATCGGGATCGTGCTCGACCCAAATGGCGGAGCGCTCAAGAAGATGCTCCCCGCCTTCCGGCTCGGCGGCGGCGGGCCGATGGGGACGGGCACCCAGTGGATGAGCTGGATCTCGCTCCCCGACCTGCTCGCGGCGATCGCCCACGCGATCGAGACCCCGTCGATCAGTGGAGCGATGAACGCGGTGGCGCCTGAGCCCGTGACCAACGCGACATTCGCGACGACGCTCGGTCACGTGCTCCATCGTCCCGCGATCGTGCCGGTGCCGGCGTTCGCGCTGCGGCTCCTCTTCGGCGAGATGGCCGAGGGCACGATCCTCGCGAGCCAGCGGGTGCGCGCCTCCGTGCTGGAAGCGAGCGGATTCGTATTCGCACACCGGACGCTCGAGTCGGCCCTCCGGGCGGTGCTCGGACTCGCCTAGCGCGCGGCACCCGACCTAACTTCCCCCAATGGAACTGCGGGGGACGCGCGCGCTGGTGACGGGGGGCTCGGGCTTCCTCGGGCGCCGGGTGGTGGCTGCTCTCCAATCGCGCGGGTGCGCCGAGGTGTTCGCGCCGCGCTCGGCCGAATTCGACCTCCGCGAGAAGGCGCAGGTGACCCGCTGCTTCGACACCCTGCGCCCCGACCTCGTCGTGCATCTCGCGGCGGTGGTCGGAGGCATCGGCGCCAATCGCGCGCACCCCGGGAAGTTCTTCTACGACAATCTCGTGATGGGCGTCGAGACGCTCGAGCAGGCAAGACTGCACGGCGTGCGCAAGTTCGTCGGCATCGGGACGATCTGTGCCTACCCGAAGGTGACGCCGGTGCCGTTTCGCGAGGAGGACCTGTGGAACGGCTATCCGGAGGAGACCAACGCACCGTACGGCCTCGCGAAGAAGATGCTGCTGGTGCAATCGCAGGCGTATCGGCAGGAGTACGGCGTCAACGCGATCCACCTGCTCCCCGTCAACCTCTACGGTCCCGGCGACAATTTCGACCCGGAGACCTCGCACGTGATCCCGGCGCTCATCAGGCGGATGGAGGAGGCGCGCGTGGCGGGCGCGGATGAGGTGGTGATCTGGGGTGACGGTTCACCGACGCGAGAGTTCCTCTATGTCGATGATGCGGCGGAGGGGATCGTCCTCGCGACGGAGCGCTATGACGGCGCCGAGCCGGTGAACCTCGGGAGTGGCACGGAGATCGCGATCCGCGATCTCGCGCCCCAGATCGCGCGGGCCGTTGGCTATACCGGCCGCATCACGTGGGACCGCACCAAGCCGAATGGCCAGCCCCGGCGCAGCCTCGACACCTCACGCGCCGCGGCCTTCGGGTTCCGCGCTCGCACAGCGTTCGATGTTGGCCTCGCCGCGACGGTCACCCGGTTCCGCGCCGAGCACGGTGGATGAGCGGCGGGATCGTCGATTTCCATAGTCACCTGATCCCGGCAGTCGATGATGGCGCCGCGGATCTGGTGCAGTCGATCGCGGCCCTGCGTTCCTTCGCGTCGCAAGGGGCCACGACGTGCATCACCACGCCGCACTTCGACGGATCGCTGACGAAATCGCCGCACGCGCTGGCGAAGCGACTCGGTGAGTTCGACGCCGGGTGGGAGCACCTTCAGGCGGCGCACGCAGCGACGCCAGGGCTGCCGGCGATCGCGCGCGGCGTGGAGTTGATGCTCGACGTACCCGATCCCGACCTTTCCGACCCGCGCGTGCGTCTCGCCGGCGGCCCGTTCGTCCTCTGCGAGTTCCCGTCGATGCAGCTCCCGCCGAACTGCGAGTGGGCGCTCCACAATCTCCGACGACAGGGGTGGCGGCCGATCATCGCGCACCCGGAGCGCTATCGGAACCACGACGCGCGTCTCACCGCGCTCTCGCGGTGCCGGGCCGCAGGAGCGTTGATGCAGGTGAATGCGGGCTCGTTGCTGGGACAGCACGGGGAGCGGGCCGCCACGGTCGCGCGACTCCTGCTCGCGCAGGGCTGGGTGGACTACCTCGCGAGCGATCATCACGCCCGAGGGGAGCCGGCGACGGCCCGCGCGGTGCAGGCACTCACCGAGGCGGGAGCGACGATGCAGGCGCACCGACTGACGGTGGAGAATCCGGGCCGGATCCTCACCGGCGAGGGGCCGCTCCCGGTGCCACCGGTGGAGACGTTGCCGACGCGGTCGTTCTGGTCGAGGCTCTTCGGGCGGCGCTGAGCGCCGCCGGTCAGCGCTTCAGGCCGCGGAGCTGGAGTTCGAAATCGAGCGAGTTCGTTGCGAGCGTGACCGCGACCTCGAAGGAGACCTGCCCCGCGATCACACGGTCGGCGAGGTGCTGGTCGAAGGTCTGTGTGCCGTACTGCGCTCGCCCCTCGGAGAGCGCTTGGCGCAGCTCGCCGAGCCGACCGGCGTCGCTGAGGACGTCGCGCACGCCGGGTGTCATCAGCAGGAGTTCGGCGGCGACGACGCGCCCACGAGAGTCGGCGCGGGGAAGCAACCGCTGCGCGATGACGCCGCGAAGGAGGTCGCTCAGCTGGAGCCGGGCAGCGTCGAGTCGCTCGGTGGCGAAGGTCCCGAGCAGCGCGCGCAGGGCCGTCGTGGTGTCTCCGGCCTTGACCTTCGCGATGACGAGGCGTCCCTGCTCGGCGGCGCGCACGGCAAGGTCCACGAGCTCCGGGGAGTCGATGTCCCCGACGACGAGCACATCGGCGTCCTGCTCGAGCGCGGCGCGGACGCCGGTGACATAGCTCGGCGTGTCGATCCCGACCTCACGCTGCGTGATCGCGCAGAGATGGTTGCGGTGGAGATAGCGGATCGCTGACTCGATCGAGACGATGTGGCGACGGCGCGTGCTCGTGGTGTTGAGGTGGTTCACGATCGCCGCGACGGTGCTCGCCCGTCCCGAACCAGGGATGCCGGCGACCAGGATCATCCCAAAATCGGAACCCGCGATCGACAAGAGTGCCGGGGGGAGGTCGAGGGACTCGATCGTCGGGAGCACGTCGGGGATGACGCGCAACACGATCATGAAGCTCGATCTCTGGCGGAGCAGGCTGATCCGGAAGCGTCCGATCCCCGGGGCGCTCCACGGGCCGGAGTAGTCGGAGACGCCCTCGATGTCGGGGGCGTTCTGCGACGTCGCGAGGATATGCGACGTCATCTCGTAGGTGTTCGTCGCGGTCAGTACCGAGGTGTCGAGCGGGACGAGTTCGCCCTCGACGCGCGCATAGACCACGTCACCGGCACGGATATGAAGATCGGTCGCGTGTTTCGCGACGGCTTGCGTCAGGATGCTACGCAGGCGCTCGACTTCGGCGGCCGATGCCGACCCACGAAGTCTTGAAGACTCGCCGGGCAGTTGATGGGGCTGTTCCGTTCGGCCGTACTCCGCGGGCTTAGTGGGGTTGTGCAAGATCGTCCGTTCGAGGGAGGTCGCACCCGCGACGAGCCACGGGGAAAAAGGTAAACACTGGACGATAAATATCCAGTGACCTAGCATAAACTGTCTTAGCTTACGGACGGTATGACCACCGCCCCAACGATCGAGCGCCAGCCTCACATCGCGAAACTCGGAGCACGCCATCGCGCGGTGCGCCTGCAGCGTCGTCGATTCTGGCGCGAAGTGGCGTATGGGTCAATGGTCCTCGCAGCGGATTTCATCACCCTCGCCGCAGCGTTCTCGCTCCTCGCGCTCCTGCCGATCATCGCGATCGGCAACTGGCTCGGACCCGACGGCGCGCAGTTCCTGCGATTCCTCGTTCCGGCAGAACCGATCCCGCTCGTGCGCCGGTTGAGTGCGCTCGTCTTCTGCCTGATCGCGACGCGCAGCTACTCGTACACCGAGCGGGAGTTCCACAGCGGGCGCATCATCGCGGCGCTCTTGCTCGGACTCGCTCTCCCACGCTGGACGGAGATCTGGACGGCGCAGCTCGTGGCGCGCGGTGGCGCGCTCGGTGTCGTGCTGGTCGTGCTCTGGGCCGCACTGGTACTCCAACGTCGGATGCTGACGCATGCGCTCCGCTCGCTCGATCCGCGCGCACTCGAGCCGGCGCGTACGCTGATCGTGGGACCGGAAGCGATCATCGCCGGAGTGCGGGAGGACTGGCTCCGGCGGATCGCCGACGCGGAGGACGATGTCTCGCCACCGGCCTTCTTCGCCTTGAGTTCCGACTGGCCGACCGACACTCAGGCTGGGCCGGGCGAGCTGTACGGCGCCCTCGCGGAAGCGAAGGCGGACGCGATCGTGCTGGTCGGGGCGCTGGAGGACGCGGCTCTGCAAAGCCTGATGATCGCCGCGTCGAGCGCCGGCTGCCGCGTGTTCGCCACCCGACGACGCGCCTTCCAGCGCCTTGATGAGCCAAGCTTCCTGCTCCGCCGGGCCGAGCCCTTGGCCCTTCTCAGCCGACCGGCGCTCGTCGGCGTGCAGTTGGTGCTCAAGCGCGTCGTTGACGTCACCGGCGCGTTGCTGGGCCTGACGATCGGCGCGCCGGTGCTCCTGCTCATCGCGATCGCGATCCGCGTGAGTTCGCGGGGACCCGTCCTCTTCAAGCAGACGCGGGTCGGACTCGGCGGCGATCCGTTCACGCTGCTCAAGTTCCGGACGATGGTCGCCGATGCTGAGGCGCGCCTCAAGACACTGCAGGAAGGGAACGAGTACGCCGCCGCTCCCCTCTTCAAGATGCGCGGCGACCCCCGTCTCACGGCCGTGGGCCGATTCCTCCGCCGGTCGAGCCTCGACGAGATCCCGCAGTTGATCAATGTCTTGCGCGCCGAGATGTCGCTCGTGGGCCCGCGCCCGGCGCTTCCGAGCGAGGTCGCCCGATACCGGCCGCACCATTTCGTCCGGTTCGAAGTCCTGCCCGGAATCACCGGACCCTGGCAAGTGAGCGGGCGGAATACGATCACCGACTTCGAGTCGGTCGTGCGCCTCGAGGCCACCTATATCCGGGGCTGGACCGTCTGGCGCGACTTCCTGATCCTGTTGCGCACCATTCCCGCCGTGGTCTCGATGCGGGGTGCCTACTGAGGCGCCTCGCGCGGCGGCCGGTGTTTCAACTCTCCCGCTCAATCGTATTCACTCTGATGCATACCTCACGAGTCACTTGGGCGATCGCCGGCGCCCTTTTTCTGGCGTCGGCATGCAGCCGCGCGGCTCCGCCGACCGTCGCCCCGATCCCGCAGGATCAGATGCGGCCCTGGACCACCCAGCCGGGGGACCAGATCCGCGTGCGCGTCTGGCGCGAGCCCGAACTCTCGGGGGAGGTCTTCGTGCAGAATGACGGCACAGCGACCTTCCCGGCCCTCGGGCGGATCGCCGTCGGCGGCCTCTCCGCCGATTCGCTGAACGCTCTTCTGATGGCTCGCTTCCGCGAGCGGATCATCGATACCCCGGTGGATGCGGTGCTCGTGCGCCCGCTCCCGGTCATCGGGTCGATCCGCGCTCCCGGCGTGTACCCGGTCGAACCGACCGCCACCGCGGTCCAGGTGATCGCGCGGGCGGGGGGTACGGCGGGCGCCGAGGCCTTTCCGCGGATCCAGCTCCTGAGGCGCGACGGGTCGCGGTACTCGCTCACCCCCGAGCAGTCGTTGGGGTCGTTCAATATCCAGAACGGGGACGCGCTCTTCGTGCAGGACGAATCCTGGTTCATCCGCAACCAACGACAACTCATCGTGATCTCATCGGTCGCGTCGATCGTGGTCTCAGTCGTCTCCGTGACGCTCCTCCTCACCCGATGAGGATGCCACGATGACGAATCTCCCCGTCCCGATCCCGGTCGAGCCGAATACGCCGCTCGACCTGAGGCGCGGCTGGGCGACCCTCGCCCGCAGCGCGTGGATCATCGTCGCGTGCGTGGGCCTCGCGGTCGGCGCCGGCTTGGTGGCGGCTCGGCGGGTCGAGCCCCTCTACCAGGCCGAAGTCACGGTGCGGATCGACGAGCCGGGCCAGTCCGCGATGTCGCAGTTCTACTTCGGTCCCGACTATCAGCAATTGCTCGCGACGAGCACGGAGATCATCACGAGCCGGAACCTCGCGTTCGAGGTGGTCGATTCGCTCGGGCTGCGACTGGCGGTGCTCCTCCCACAGCGGACGGCCCGCAGCGCACTGGTGAGCTGGGCGACGGTCGAGCCCAACGCGCCCGACGCGACATTCCGGTTGACCCGCGCTGGCCGCGGCTTCGAGGTGCGATCGGGCGAGGCCGATGCGGTGCTCACGACCGTCGCCGACACCGGCGAGATCGCGCTGCCGGGCGTGCGGATCCGCATCACCCAGCAGGCGCGTGAGACCGAGCGGATGACCCTGGTGTTGGTCTCCCGACTCGCGACGGCCAACGCACTGCGCGGCGCGCTCGAGGTGGCGCAGACGAACCGTGACGCGAATGTCCTGCGAGTGACCTTCCGGGGCAGCGACCCCGAGCTCACGCGGGACATCCCGAACGTCGTCGCGCATCTGTTCGTGCGCCGGAAGATGGACCTCGAGCGGGTGAGCGCCCGCTCGACCGTGACCTATCTCCAAGCCCAGCTCGGCTCGCTCAACGACCAGCTGATCGAGGCCGAGGGACAGATCCGGGTCTACCTGACGGAGCAGGGGATCACCACACCGACCGACCAGGCGGCGTACTTCTTCACCGAGATCAACAACCTCAAGGAAGCGAACGCGTCGCTGCGCCGGATCCGCGACCAACTCTCGACGGCCTTCGCTGGCGAGACGCGGATGGACTCCGTCACGCGCCGGCGGACGCTGCTCGAGCGGATCCTCGCGACGGAGGCGTTCAGCGACACGAGGATCGCCGAATCCGAGGTGGCGCGTCTCGAGGAGCTCGTCGATTCGCGGAACTCGCTGCTGCAGCGTCGGATGCCGACCGACCCCGACGTCCGGGCGCTCGACCGCCGGATCGATGCGGTGCAGGACGTGATCGAGGATCGCGCGCGGCGATTCCTCTCGAGCGTCAGCGCCCAGATCACGGTGCTCGACCAGCGGATCGGTTCGCTCGACCAGTCGCGTCAGCGGATCCCCGAGCAGCAGCTCGCGTTCGACCGTCTGGAGCGGAATCGGCGGGTTCTCGAGGACCTCTCGATGATGGTCCAGTCGCGGCTCAAGGAAGCCGAGATCACGGCGGCGGTCCAGGACTCGTCGGCGCAGGTGATCGACGAGGCGGCGGGCGCACCGGCGCGGATCAACCAGTCGAAGTCGGTGATCTTCCTCATTGCGGTGGTCGGGGGTCTCGTCGTCGGTGTGGCGATCGCCTTCCTGCGCGAATGGCTCGACACCACCATCCGTTCGGAGCACGACCTCGCGGCCATCGTCGGGGTTGCTGTGGTCGGCATCATCCCGAATCTCCAGCAACAATCCCGAACCGGGGCGTACCGATTAGGCCCCCCGACGGCGGTCGGCGGCGTCGATGCGCCGAAGAGCGCCGTACCGGCGACGGGACGCGACTACCACACGCCGGCAGCCGAGGCGTACCGCTCATTGCGGACGAACCTCAACTACCTCACGCCCCCCAAGCCGCCGCGCGTCATCGTCGTGACGAGCGCCCTGCCGGGTGACGGCAAGACGACGACCGCGGTGAACCTCGCGGTGACGCTGGCGCACCAGGGGCAGCGGGTGATCCTGATCGACGCCGAGACACGCCGGGGGACGGTGCACGACGTGTTCGGGCTGCCGCCGGCGCCCGGGTTCTTCGATCTGATGTACGGTCAGGCGTCGCCCGGCGAGTGCATCCGGCGCGTGGCGATGGAAGGGGGCGGGACGATCGACGTGCTCCCGCTGGGGAGTGCGCCCAGCGTGAACCCGGCCGACCTGTTGCAGGCGCAGCGCCTGCAGCCCCTCTTCGAGCGGCTGCGCCAGCAGTACGACTACGTGCTGCTTGACACGCCGCCACTCAACCTCTTCACTGATGCGGCGCTGATCGGATCGCAAGCCGACGCGCTGTTGCTCGTGGCCCGCGCCGATCGGACGGAGCGCGAGGAGCTGAAGTTCGCCGTGGCCCAGTTGCGCAATGTGCAGGTGAATCTGGCCGGAGCGGTGCTCAACGACGTGGAGTTCCGTCGCAGCTCGCGCTATCGTCTCGGCTACGGTTACTACTACGACTACGGACGATGAGGCGATCAAGCGGCGGGATCCGCGGGGCAGGCGGGGACGGGGGCCCGGAACTCGTGCCTGAGCTCTTCGACTCACGGGCGGAGGGGGCCCCGACATCGGGGCAGTCGAGTGCGGCGCTCGTCGGAGGGAGCGTGCTGTTCGTGGTCGAGCTTCTCGCGGCGCCGCTCGTGCTCATGGTGACGCTTGTGACCTCGATCATCACGTGGTGGCTCCTCGATTCCCCGTGGGCGGGACGGCGGCGGCAGTCGCACCGCCGCGGGATCAACTCGCGACTGCTCTACCTCAGCACGCTGATGCTCCTCGGGCTCTGGCTCGCGGTGATGTTCATCTTCCGGGCGAGTGACCCCGCGCTCACGTCGGGTTTCACGACGACGCTGCCCCTGATGATCTGGGGTGCCGATGTGTCGTTGCTCCAGCGGCTCAATGGGATGGAGACGCTCGCGCAGCCACAGGGCGCCCTTCCAATGGGTGATGGCGGCGAGGGGTTCGCACCCTTCTCGCTCTTCGTGCACGGCACCGCGTCGACCGTCGCGGTCAGTCTGCTCGCGTACGCGATCTCCTCGGCTCGGCGCCGGCTCCGCCGGCGACTCCGCGAGCGGGGGATCCTCGCGCCGCGGGAGCCGCGCTCCCCGAACATCCCGCCACCGGTGCGCTGAGGCGCTGTGACGAGCACCCCGGTCCTCGCGCCCACCACGGGCGTGGCCGCGCGGGCGCCGTCGCTCCAGGCGTTGACGCTGGGTGGGTTCATCGTTCTCACCTTCGCCGGACTCGCCGGCGTCGGGGGACAGACCTTCGGCCCACTCTGGGCGGCCTCCGCCGGCTTCACCGGCTTCGTCCTCGTGCTCCGGTGGCCGGCCGGCTACCTCGCCTTCGTCACCTCGCTCTGGTTCTACACGCCGCTCGTGCGGCGCGTGCTCGACTTCCATCACGGGTTCACACCGGCGAACCTCGCTCTCGCGGCGCCGGTCCTCGCGTCGGCGGCGGCAGCGGCCAGCGTCATCAAGTACGCCCGCGAACTCCGTGGCGTGCTGTATGCGCCGGCGCTCCTCGTCATCTCTGCGGTGACGTACGGGTTCCTGATCGGCGCCGTCCGCAATGGCCTGATACCGGCGTCCTACGCGTTCCTCGCGTGGCTGACGCCGGCCCTCGTCGGGCTCCACGTCTCTCTCCACTGGCGTCGGTATCCCGAGATGAGTGCGGTGTTCGTCCGCACCCTTGCCTGGGGTATCGCGCCGGCCGCGTTGTACGGGATCATCCAGTTCGTCCTGCTTCCTCCGTGGGACCGGGCGTGGATGATCGCCACCGATCTGCAGTCGATCGGCCTTCCACAGCCTTTCTCGGTGCGCGTGTTCGGGTCGATGACGATGCCGGGGACCTTCGCGGTGGTGATGGAAGTGGGACTCCTGCTGCTCCTCTCGGCGCGGGTGCGTGGCCGATTGCCCGCGCTCGTGCTTGGCTTCATCGGACTGCTGCTCTCGCGCATCCGAACGGCGTGGATCGGGTTCGTCTTCGGCCTGCTGCTGCAGCTCATCACCCAGCCGGTGCGTCGGCTGCCGCGGAACTGGCTCACGCTCGTCGTCGTGGGCGTCCTCTCCCTGCCGATCATCACGCTCCCGCGCTTCCGCGAGGGGATCGCCCAGCGCCTCTCGTCCCTGTCAACCGGCAGCGACGACTCGAGCGTGCGGAGCCGCGTGCTCGTGGCGCGCGCCGGATACGCCCTCGTGCTCGACTACGCCGAGGGCGCCGGGCTCGGCGCGACCGGGAGCGCGGTGACGGCGCGCAGTGCGGGGGGGATCCGGAACTTCGAGAATGGGCTGCTGGAGGTCTTCTACCTGTTCGGGTGGCCGGGGGGATTCGTCTTCTTCCTCGGCCTCTTCGGGATCATCGTCCAGGGCATGCGACTCGCCGATGCGCGATTCGACCAGTTCGCGAATGCGGTGCGGTCGGGGGCGGCGGCGCTGCTCGCCAGTCTCCTCATCTCGGAGATCTTCACCGGTGCGGCCGGCACGCTGTTCTGGGTGCTCATCGGATTCGGCGTCTCCTCGCACGCGTACAACATGGCGTCCGGCGCGACGATGTCGTATCGCGCGGCGCGGTTCGGCCGGTGACCGGCGTAGACTCCCGACGGATCGCGGAGAACCGCGCCGCGCACGATCGCCTCCTCGGCGGGTATGATGGGCGACATCCCGAGATCTTCAACCCGATCGAACAGGAACGCCTCGCGCAGTCGGTGGCACGAGCCGCGGCCGCGATCAGGACGACGACTCCGACCGACTCGCGGGTGCTGCTCGACGTCGGTGCAGGCACCGGGAACCTCACGGCGCACCTCCTCGGCTGCCGCGGTCGCGTGATCGCCAGCGACCTCTCGGAGGGGATGCTCGCCGCGCTCGCGCGCCGCCACGTGGCGACGGAGCGAGTCTCGACGCAGCCGCTCAATGGCACCGACCTCCGGCCGCTCGCGGATGGTTCGGTGGACCTGGTCGCGACCTACTCGGTGCTGCACCACGTGCCCGACTATCTCCTGCTCGTGCGGGAGATGGCCCGGGTGGTGCGGGTCGGTGGCGTGATCCTGATCGAGCACGAGAAGGCGCCGGCGTACTGGACCTGGGGGCCGGAACTGGCCGGGTTCTTCGCCGAGGCGGTGGTGCGATCTCCGAAGCGGTGGACCCGGTTCGTCGATCCGGCGACCTACTGGCGGCGCCTCCGGCCCCTCCTCACCTGGCAGCGGTGGCGCGACCCGCGGTGGATGCCGGAAGGCGACCTGCACATCTGGGCCGACGATCACATCCAGTGGGATCAGGTCGAGGAAGTGCTGCTCGGCGCCGGGTGCGAGATCGTCGCGCGCGACGACCATCTCGCGTACGAGCCGCGATTCGACCGCGAGACATGGGAGCGCTTCCGCACTCGCGTCGCCGACACACGCGCGCTCACCGCGCGGCGCGCCGCGTGACCACACCCCGCCTGACGGTCATCACTCCCTCGTACAACCAGGGACGATTCCTCGGCGAGACGATCGACTCCGTGCTCTCACAGGGGATCCCCGATCTCGAGTACATCATCGTCGACGGGGGCAGTACCGACGAGAGCGTCGAGGTGATCCGGAAACACGAGAAGCGGCTCGCCTGGTGGGTCTCGGAGAAGGACCGGGGACAGTCGCACGCGATCAACAAGGGACTCGCTCACGCGACCGGCGAGTGGGTCGCGTACCTCAACAGTGATGACACCTACCTCCCCGGCGGTCTGCAGGCGCTCCTCGAAGCGCTGCGGGCGGATCCTGCGGCGCGCTGGGTCGCCGGGGGCGTGATCGGCTTCGGCACCGCTGAGGCGCCGGTGCACGAGTGGCACCTGCCGACGGTGCCGCGCACGATGCTCGATCTCCTCTCGGCCCGATTCCAGATGGCGCAACCGGGCCACGTCTGGTCGCGCGCGCTCGTACAATCGGTCGGCGGATTCGACGAGTCGCTGCGCTACCTCTTCGACATCAACCTTTACGCAGCGTTCCTCGCGCGCGGCGAGCGCTGTCTCAAGCTCGACCGACCGGTGGCGAGCTACCGGTTCCACGCGACGAGCAAGACCGTCGCGGAGGGGCAGCTCTTCGAGAAGGAGTGGGACATCATCCGTGCGCGCTACGTGACGTCCCTCACGTGGACGCAACGCGCACGAGCGCGCCATCGGATCGGTCTACTGAAGGCCCAGGCATTGATGATCGCCGCCGCGCGCGCGGCCGACGCGGGAGACCGTACAGCGGCCCGGAGCGGATTCGTCGGTGCCGTGCGGCGTCATCCGGGTGTGCTCCTCACGCGTGCGGCGGCGGGATGCGCGCGCCGGATCCTCGGGGGCTGACCGTCGTGCGTCCCTTGCGGGTGGTCCTCGCGTGCACGGGACTCGGCCGCGAGCGGCGCGGCTTCGAGGCGTTCACCCGCAGTTGTGCGGCCGCCCTCGCGAGCGAACCCTCGCTCGATCTCCAGGTGTTCGCCGGAGGGCACGACGACGCGCGCCCGAGTGAGCGGGTGATCCCGAACCTGCCGAGGAGTGGTGGCCTCGCGCAGGTGGTCGGCGCGATGACGCGCCGCGACCCGTACTACGTCGAACAGCTCAGCTTCTTCGCCGGCGCGCTCCCGGCGCTCGTGCGCGTGTCCCCCGACCTCGTCTACTTCGCCGACCTCAACTTCGGCAACGCCTGCTGGCATTGGCGTCGCTTGAGCGGGGCGCGCTTCAAGATGCTGTTCTACAATGGTGGCAATTCGCGGATGCCATACACGCGATGCGATCACGTGCAACAGGTGACGCCAACGCACTTGGAAGCGGCGGTCGTCCGCGGCGAGTCGCGTGAACGGCAGACGCTGTTGCCGCACGGGATCGATCTCAACGCCGACGCGGCTCCCGCCGACCCGGCGGCGCGACGCGCCGCTCGCGAGCATCTCGCTCTCCCGCTCGACGGGGAGGTGCTGCTGAGCGTCGGGCTCCTCGATCGCCGCGTCAAGCGCACCGACCTGTTGATAGAATCGGTGGCACTCCTCCCCGAGTCGCGTCCCTTCCTCCTCCTCGCCGGCGCCGATGGCCCCGACGGCGACGCGATCCGCTCGCTCGCGACGGCGCGGCTCGGCCAGCGGTGGAGTTGGCGCTCAGTGCCGGCCAACGTGATGCCGTGGGTCTATCGGGCGGCGGACCGCTTCGCACTCTTCTCCGAAGGGGAAGGGTTCGGACTCGCCTTCGTCGAGGCACTCGCGGCCGGACTGCCGGTGCTCGCCCACGATGATCCGACGACGCGGTACGTCGTCGGGGACGCGGGGCTCCTTCGCGAGGTAAAGGATGCGGCGTCGGCGCGCGACGCCCTGCGCGAACTCCTCGCTGCTCCGACCGACCTCGCGTCAGGCCGCGCGCGGATCGGCGCTGTCCGGTCGCGATTCAGTTGGGATTTGGTTCGGCCGCGATACGTCGAACTCTTCCGCCGCGTCGCGGGCGCCGTCACGTGATCGGTGACCCCCGGTGGTCGGTCGTGGTGCCGACGCGCGAACGGCACGAGACGCTTGCGGCCTGTCTCGGGCGGTTGGCGCCGGGGGAGCAGTCGCTCGCAGCGAGTGCGTACGAGGTGATCGTGAGCGACGACTCCCGATCGGAGGGGACGCGCGCCTTCCTCGCCGAGCGCTTCCCGTGGGCGCGGTGGGTCGCTGGGCCGGCGCGTGGGCCGGCGGCCAACCGCAATCAGGGTGCGGCCGAGGCGCGCGGGAGGTGGCTTGCGTTCACCGATGACGACACGCTGCCATCGCGCGAGTGGCTCGCGGCGTTCGATGCGCTCGCCGGACACGCGCCTGAACCGGCCGCGCTCGAGGGGCGCACGACGTGCGAAGCGGGGTTCGGCACTCCGATGCACTACGCGCCAGTCAACGAGCTGGGCGGGCGCTTCTGGTCGTGCAACATCGCGGTGCGCGGCGATCGCTTCCGAGCAGTCGGGGGGTTCGACGAGGGCTTCACTGTTCCGCATATGGAAGACCAGGACCTGCGCGAACGTCTGCGGCTCGCCGGCACGCGGATCGCGTGGGTGCCCGACGCGGTGGTGGACCATCCGCCGCGCCGCCAACCGAGTGGTCGGCGGTTGGGCGCGCTGCGCGCGGCCGAAGTGCGGTACCTCTACAAGCATGGTACGGCGCGGTCGATCCGCTGGCGTCTCACCCGCCGCATCGCCGCCCTGCGACTGGGGATCGTGCGCTCGCTCCCCCTGAGTCCTGACTCGATACGCGCGCTGCTCTCCCTCGCGAGCGAGCTCTGGGTCGTCCAGACCCGACTCGGGGCGTGGGAGTCGCAGGCGGCGGCGGAGTTCCCGACTCCCGATCCCACGCGCGTCGCGCAGCGGGGACGATGAACCCGACGATCAGCGTGCTCGTTCCGACCTGGCAGCGCCCGGCATCGCTCGAGCGCTGCCTGCGCGCGATCGCGGCGCAAACGCGTCAGGCGGACGAGGTCATCGTGATCACGCGCGAGAGCGACGCGGCGGCGCGGGAAACCGCGAAGGGGATCGCGTATCGCGATCCGACTCGCACCCTCGTGCTGACGATCCCCGAAGGAGGCGTCATCGCGGCGATGCAAGCGGGACTCGACGCCGCGACAGGTACGATCATCGCCCTCACCGACGACGACGCGGAGCCCGCCGACGATTGGCTTGCGCGACTTCTTGCGCTGATCGACGCCGATCCGAGTGTCGCCGGCGCGGGAGGACTCGACCGCCAGCCACTCGAACAGGGCGCGGCGACGACGGTGGGTCGTGTGCAATGGTTCGGTCGAGTGATCGGTCGGCATCACTTGGGTGCCGGGCCGGCGCGCGACGTCGACGTGCTCAAGGGCGTGAACTGCGCATTCCGCGCCCCGCTCCTGCGGGCAGTGGGATTCGACGCTCGTCTTCGAGGCACGGGGGCGCAACTCCACTGGGAACTCGGCGTCTGCCTGCCGCTCCGGCGCGCGGGATGGCGACTCGTCTATGATCCAGCCGTCGTCGTGCTGCACCACGTCGAGGCCCGCGCGAGCGACGACGAACTGCACCGCGGCCGCTTCAGCGCGAACGCCTTCGAGGACGGCGTTCACAACGAGGCCGTGGCGATCGGCGAGTACCTCCCGACACCCGTGCGCGTGGTGTGGACGCCCTGGGCGGCGTTCGTGGGCACGGTCGCGGCGCCAGGATTGTTCAACGCGATCCGGCTCCGCGTGCAGGGGAAGCGCTGGGCGTGGGCGGCGTGGGCCGCTGCTCGTCGCGGTCGCGCACTCGCACGAACGACGCGCCGCACGCATCCCGCCATCCGCCGACTGCCGTCGGCACCCCGAGGCAGACCGTGACGGATCCGCGGGTCCTCCTCGTGATGCCGCTCGGCGAACAGCTGGGAGGCGGGGAGATGATGTTCCGCCACCTGATGCAGCACGGGAAGGGACGTGGCGTCGAGTGGATCGTGGTCTTCACGAAGGACGGCCCGCTCGTTGCCGAGACTCGAGCCCTCGGAGTCGAGACGCATCTCGTGCCGGCGGGTCGCATCCGCGCCCTGCCGCGCCGCATCGCCGCGATCCGCCGCATCGCGGCGCTCGCCCGGGACCGCCAAGTGTCACTCGTCTTCGGGTGGATGGCGGCGTCGCAGCTGCTCGCCGGTCCCGCGGCGTGGCTCGCCGACATCCCCGGCGCCTGGTATCAGGTGGGACTCCCGCGGCCCGACTGGATCGATCGCTTCGCGACGATGTGTCGAGCACGGGGAATCCTCGTGCTCTCGAAGGACGCCGCGGCAGCGCAGGCGCGCGTGCGACCCAAACGACCGCTCCGTCTCGTCTATCCTGGGGCGTCGCTCGAACGGTTCGAGGTGGCGCGCACGGAATCTCCGCGCGAGTTGCGCACGCGCTTCGGACTCCCACCGGACGGCGCCCTCATCGGGATCGTCGGGCGGCTGCAGCGATGGAAGGGAATGCACACCGTGATCGAGGCGATGCCAGCGATCCTCGCCCAACACCCGAAGGCACATCTCGTCATCGTCGGCGGAGCGCACGAGACGGAGTCCCGCTACGGCGACGAACTCCGCACCCTCGCGCGGACCCTCCGCGTCGAAGTGGCCGTGACCTTCGCCGGATTCCAGGCCGACGTGCCGCACTGGATGCAAGCGATGGACGTGATCGTCCACGCCTCTGACCACGAGCCATTCGGCATCGTGGTCATCGAAGCGATGTCCCTCGGGAAGCCGGTGATCGCCGGAAGCACGGGCGGGCCGGCGGAGATCATCACGCCGGGCGTGGATGGCCTGTTGGCCCCGTTCGGGGAGCCAGCGTCGCTCGCCAAGGGGATCATCCGATACCTCGACGATCCGGCCTTCGCGATCTCGTGCGGAACGGCGGCTCGAGCCCGCGCCGCCGAGTTCTCGGCGAGGCGTTTCGCAGCGGCCGCGGCCGCGGCGATCCTTGAACTCGCGCTGGGAGAGGTGGAGTGACCGCCCCTCCCCTGCGCATCCTCCATCTGCTCAACACCGTCCGCGAAACGGGGAACGGGATCATCAACACAGCGATGGATCTCGCGTGGGGACAGGTGCAACGCGGACACGAAGTCCACGTCGGATCGGCGGGCGGCGAGTTCGAGACCCGGCTCGCGGGGTGGGGCGTGCGGCATCACGTGATCGACCAGTCGCGCCGCCCGCTCACGATGCTCCGCGCGGCGCGGACGTTGCGTGCCCTCGTGCGCGACCTTGAGCCCGATGTCATCCACGCGCATATGATGACGGGGATGGTCATCGCCCGCGCCATCCGGCGCGCCCGCCCGCCGCTGCTCGTCGGTCACGTGCACAACGTCTATCAACGCAGCGCGCGGCTGATGGGACTCGCCGACATCGTGCTCTGTTGCGGCACGTCGGTGAAGGAGACGATGCGGTCGCGCGGCGTGCCGCTGGCGCGTCTGGATGTGGTGCTCAACGGGACGATCGGGAGCCCGCGCCTCCCCGACCCCACGACCGTCGCACCGGCGACGATCCCGCGACCGGCGATCGTGACGGTCGCGGGGATGAATGTGCGCAAGGGGATCTCTGAGCTCATCGCCGCATTCGCGCAGGTGGCCACCCAGCACACCGAGGCGCACCTGCACCTCGTCGGGGATGGTCCTGATCGCGCGCGCTTCGAGCGGGAGGCCGCGGCGACGACGGCGAGCGCGCGGATCCACTTCCATGGCTTCCAACGGGATCCGACGCCATACCTGCGCGCGGCCGATCTCTTCGTGCTCGCCTCGCGTCGCGAGTCCTTCCCGATCGTCATCGGTGAGGCGCGCGCAGCGGGGTGCGCGATCGTCGCGACGGCGGTCGATGGCGTGCCGGAGTCGCTCGACGAGGGTCAGGCGGGCCTCCTCGTGCCTTCGCAGGATCCGGCGGCACTCGCCTCCGCCCTCGACCGCCTGCTCGGCGACGCGGCCGAACGGGCGCGATGGGCCACCGCGGCGGGTGTGGGGCTGGATCGCTTCCGCGTCGGCCGGATGGTGGACGAGACGGTGGCCCTCTATCGAACTTCCCGCTGATGTTCTCCCTGACCTTCATCGCGCACGAGGTGCACCGACGCGGTGGGCAGGAGCGCGCTGCGGCCGAGGTGCTCTCGCGAATCGCACACGATGTCGCGATCAGCGTCGTCGCGCGCGTTTGCGAGCTTCCCGGCGTGGACGTGCGATTCATCCCGGTTCGAGCGCCCTCTCGGCCGGCGCTGCTCCGTACGACGCTCTTCGCTCGTCGGGCCGCCGCTGCCGCGGGATCGATCGGAAGTACACTCGTGCAGAGCATTGGGGCGGCGGCGCCGGACGCCGACATCATCACCGCGCAGTTCTGCCAGGCGGCGTTCACGGCGCGTTTCGGCGGTCTTCGTGGCGGTGGCTTCGGTCGGCGCGCGTGGCAACGATTCGTCCAGTCGCGGTTCGTCGCTTCCGAACGACGGGCCTATGGTGCCGCGCGGCTCCGCCGTGTGATCGCGGTGTCGAGTGGCGTCGGCCGGGAACTCGAGGAGTTCTACGGTGTCCGCGCCGATCGCATCCGCGTGATCCCGAACGGTGTTGACCACGCCGTCTTCCATCCGTTGACCGCCACCGAACGTTCAGCCGAGCGCGCGCGCCTCGGACTTCCCGCTTCGGCCTGCGTCGCACTCTTCCTCGGCGGCGACTGGGAACGGAAGGGCGTGCGCGATGCGATCACGGCCATCGCCGGCATGCCCGATGTCGTCCTTGCGATCGTCGGCAACGGGGACCAGAGCGCGATGCGGACGCACGCCGCGCGGGTCGGAGCGTCGTCGCAACTCCACTTCGGCGGGATGAGCCGCACGCCGGAGCGCTGGTACCAGGTGGCGGACTTCCTCCTCTTCCCGTCGCGGTACGAGGCCTTCTCCCTGGTCACCCTCGAAGCCGCAGCGAGCGGCCTCCCGATCGTCGCGCACTCGATCAACGGCACCGAGGACTTGATCGTGTCGGGCGAGAACGGATTCCTCAGCGACTGGGGACCCGATGCGCTGCGAACGCACGTGACAGCGCTGCGCGATGACCCGGTGCTTCGCGCGCGGCTCGGTGCCGGCGCCCTCGAGAGCTCGCGCCGATATGGTTGGGATCGGATCGCCGGCGAACACCTCCACCTCCTGCGCGAGGCCAACGGATGACGAATGGCGGCGAAGCGCGGCGCCACGGTCTGACGACGATCCAAGTCGGACTCAGCTGGCAGCGGGCGCGCCCGAGCGGATTGAATCGGGTGTACGCCGAGTTGATCCGGCGCCTCCCGAGCGAAGGGATCGGCGTGCACGGACTGGTCGCCGGTGGCGACGAGGTGGAGCACGACACGCTGGGACTCGTGCACAGTTTCGCCCGGGCGGAGATCCCGATGTGGCGTCGGATGCTCGCGGCGCGGCGCGCGGTGCGGCGGCTCGTGGCCGCCCATCCCAAGGCACTCCTCGTTTCTCATTTCTCTCCGTACGGCCAAGCGCTCCTCCCATTCACTGAGGACCGAACGCTCGTCGTCCACTTCCACGGACCTTGGTCACTCGAGTCGCGGGCAGAGGGGCACGGTCGCTTCTCGGTCTGGTTGCGCAAGGTGATCGAACGCCGAGTGTACTTGCGCGCGAGCGCCTGCATCGTGCTCTCACGAGCATTCGGCGATCTGTTGCGTGGCGAGTTCGGCGTGCCCGCCGACCGGATCCACGTGATCCCCGGCGGCGCCGACCTCACGCGCTTCGCCGGCCTTCCCGTTCGTGAGGAGGCACGCCGCCGACTCGGCTGGCCGCCGAACGCGCCGACCATCTTCTGTGTTCGCCGGCTGGTGCGACGCACCGGAGTGGACCAACTGCTCGAAGCGACGGTGCTGTTGCGGGAGCGGGTCTCCGGACTCCGAGTGATGGTCGCGGGGCAGGGACCGGAGGCGGCATCGCTCGAACAGCGATCGAGGACGCTCGGGCTCGAGGGGACCGTGACCTTCCTCGGTTCGCTCCCTGAGGAAACGCTTCCGATCGCCTATCGCGCGGCCGACCTGAGCGTGGTCCCCTCGGTGGCACTGGAAGGGTTCGGGCTCATCGTGCCGGAGTCTCTCGCCGCGGGAACCCCGGTGCTCGTCACGCCGGTGGGCGGATTGCCGGAGACGGTCGAGGATCTCTCGCGTGAACTGATCCTCGATGCCGCGACCCCGCGGGCGATCGCGAACGGGATCGCCGAGGCGCTGAGTGGCCAGCGGGTGCTTCCCGATGCGGCACAGTGCGCCGCCTTCGCGCGCGAGCGGTACGACTGGTCAGTGATCGTGCGTCGCACGGCCGAGCTCTATCGCAGTCTCGCGTGACGCCGCGCCTCCTCTTCCTGTCGCACAGCGGCGTCCTCGGCGGCGGTGAGCGGTCGCTCCTCGATCTCGCGGGGGGATGGCCGGGAGAACGGGAGGTGATGGTGCTCGCCGAGGGGCCCTTCGTCGCCGCGCTCGCCGCGCGCGGTGTGCCGCATCGGGTCGAACCCCTTGGCGCCCTCGGCCGGGTAAAGCGAGAGTCGGCGGCGCCGGGACTCGGCGCGATCGCCGATGTCGCGCGCCTCGCCGCGCGGGCGGCCAAGCGCGCGCGCGCGGTCGATGCCATCTATGCGAACTCGCAGAAGGCCTTCGTGGTCGCGGCGGCCGCCGGTCTATTGGCGCGTCGTCCGGTCGTCTGGCATCTCCGCGATCTGCTCACGCGGGCACACTTCAGTGCGTCCAACATCCGCGCCGCGGTGTTCCTCGCGAACGCCCGTGCCGCAGCGGTGATCGCGAACTCGGAGGCGACGGCGGCCGCGTTCCGCGATGCCGGAGGCCGCGCCGAGCTCGTGCACGTCGTGCATAACGGGATCGCGGCCACCCCATTCGATGCGGTGACCGACCTGCAGTGCGCCGCATTGCGCGCGTCGCTCGGGGCGGGGAGCCAGTACGTGCTCACGGCGGTCGCGCGACTCGCACCGTGGAAGGGCCAGCACGTCGTGCTCGCTGCCGCGCAGTCGATCCCCGACGTGCAGGTGTGGATCGTCGGCGCCGCGCTCTTCGGTGAGGATGCCTACGCCGCCGGTCTCAAGGAGCAGGCGGTCGCATTGGGGATCGGCGAGCGGGTGCGATTCCTCGGGGAACGCGAAGAGGTGCCGGCGCTGCTGCGCGCGAGCGATCTCGTCGTGCACTGTGCGGTCGAGGCTGAACCGTTCGGGCGCGTGGTCGTCGAAGGGATGCTGGCCCGGCGACCGGTGATCGCGTCCGACGCTGGTGGCGTACGGGAGATCATCACCGATGGCTTGACCGGCTGGCTCGTCAAGCCCGGGGATCCGGTGGCGCTCGCGGCGCGGGTGCGTGCCGTGCGCGAGCTTGCGGCCACCGAGCGCGACGCGGTCTGCGCGCGCGCGCGCGCCGACGCTGAGTCACGCTTCTCCCTCGCCGCGATGATTGGGGGAGTCGAACGCGCCGTCGGGCGGGTGGTCAGCGCCGGCCGAAGCCGATGATGAGTCGCACGACGGGCCCTGTCGCCTGATCGACGGAGCCGCCGCTCGTTGCTTTGCCGCGATACTCCCATTCGGGGCGATTGGGTCCGAGGCGGTACCCCGCACGAGCTCCTAGCGTGACGCCCCACTCGGCACCGGGGCGGGTCGGGACGACTGCGTCGACGGCGATCAGCGACTCCCACATCCACTGCCCGCCGTCGAGCCGGCTCGAACGGCCAGGTGAGACGAGCACTTCGTCGAACGTCGGTGGAGGAGTAGGTGCCGGTGTGGCGCCCCCGGCACGATCGCCGATGACGAGGCGCTGAGTTGCGTGTCCCACGCCGAAGGTCGGGACGATGCTCACGCCTTTCAAACGGAAGAGGGAATAGCCGAGCAAGAGCACCGCTTGGGTCGAGGCCAAACGAACACTCAGTCCGGACGATGTGCTCTCGCGGCCCGCATCGAGCCAGAGATACTCGGCGCCGAAGCGCAGCGGGCCGGCGGCGTAGAGCGCTCCGATGCCGAATCCCATCGCATCATTGGAGACCGACGGGAGCCCTGCCGCCCCGAGATGCGCGTTCGTACTCGCGACCTCGAGGAGCGCGGCCCCGGTGGTGGCGTACACCGTCCATTTCGCCGGAAAGGCGGCGGGTGCGCATCCGCATTCCTGCGCGCGGGCAAGGGGCGCGGCGAAGAGGAGGGCGGCGAGGATGCAGCGAGCGCGCATTGGAGCTGCTGGCCGGGTGGTCGAGGGAGAGACGTTCGCTCGAATCTGCACCCCACTCGCGACAGGGGCGAGCGATAAGCCCGAGGCACTTAGATTGAACGTCGTTGCTCGCGCCCCGCCGACCAGAGGACCCGCAGTGCCCCTCGTTCCATTCCCCTCCCTTCCCGACGACGCCCGATGCTGGGTGTTCGGCGCGCTCGGCCCGCTCGACGACGTGGACCAAGGGCGACTGCTCGTCGCCGTGGATGCCTATCTCACGAAGTGGACGGCGCACGGTACCCCGCTCACCTGCGGGCGCGAGTTCCGCGAGGAGTTCTTCCTCGCGGTAGGTGTCGACGAACGGGCGTCGAATGCGTCCGGTTGCTCGATCGACGGACTGTTCACGGTGTTGCAGGGGATCGAGAAGGGGATCGGGACGACGATGGTCGGGGGCGGGCTGGTGCATTTCCGTGACCGCGGTAGGCTCGTGCACAGTTGCACGCGGCTGCAGTTCGAGGTGATGGCGCGCGGAGGCGAGGTCGATGGCGAGACGATCGTCTTCGACACCACGCTCACGACCGTCGGAGCGTACCGCGCCCGTTTCTCCCAGCCCGCCCGCGCGACTTGGCACGCCCAACTGCTGGCCCCTCAGGCGCGCAAGTAGTCTCCCTGCCAGTCGCGGATCGTGCGCTTGATGTCGCGCGGCTTGGCGAACTCCCCCTTCAGCACCCGTTCGATGAGCTGGGGCATCTCGGCGTCGCCCGCGAATCGGAGCGCGACGAACTGACGAGGGGTGATCTCACCCACTCGCGCGAAGAGCGGGGCCGGGAGGAGCTCCTTGAGCCGAAGCCGCATCTCGAGCCGGATGACGCGGTTCTGCACGGTGATCGCCATCAGGCGTGCCGCCAGGATGCCGCAGGCGATCGCGAGGGCGACCAGCGCGGTGATCGCGTTGTCGGTGTTCGGCACCCGCACCGCGGCGACCAGGGCGTAGATGAAGTAGAGGGTCGCGATCGGCAAGGCGACGAAGTGGTAGATCGGGAGCCAGCGGGTGTGGTTCTCGTAGGACTGCGTCATGAACGGCGGGTGGGAGGAGTGAGGTGGGAGGTATGAGAGGCGAGGGAGGGAATATGAGCGACTCTCCCGCTTGACCTCCGTTAACTGAACGATTAGTTAACAGTCATGTCGACACCCACACCTGACTCCCGCGCCCTCCTCCTCGACGCCGCCGAGGCGCGCTTCGCAGTCCAAGGCTTCGACTCCACCACCATCAAGGAGATCGCCGGCGACGCAAACGTGAACAGTGCCCTCCTCTACTACTACTTCGCCGACAAGGAGGCGCTCTACCACGAGGTCGTCTCGCGCCTGATCACGCGGCTCGCCGCCGAGATGGTGTCGGCATTCTCACCCACTGACACGCCGGAGGAGACCCTGCGCGCCTTCATCCTCCGCCAGGGACGCACCCTCGACGCGAATCCCCGGTTCCGGAAGCTCATTGCGCGCGAGCTGATCGATCACGACGCGCGCCATGCCCAGGCCGCGATCCGCCATTTCGCGGCCTCGACCTTCGACCGCCTCCGCGAGACGATCGCCGCTGGCCAGCGGAGCGGCCATTTCCGCGACGACATCGACCCACGACTCGCCGCGATCTCCATCGTCGGACAGACCGCTTACTTCCACTTCGCTCGGCCCGCCGTCGAGATCCTCCTCGCCGACGGAGCGCCGCTCCCGCCCGGCACGGCCGACACCTTCGCCGCCCACGTGACCGCCTTCTCGCTCGCCGCACTCGCCCCCCGCAATGCCTCCCGAACTCCGAGCCCTGCGCGCAAGAAACCCTCGCGCGCGAAGACCGCCCGGATCGCGCGGAAGGCGCTCGTCCTCCTCGCACTCCTTCCCGCGCTCGCCTGCGGCCCGAGCGCCGTCGAGGGCCTCGAGGCCACCGGCACCCTCGAGTTCGTCGAGACCGACATCGCCGCGACCAGCGGCGGGCGCGTCGAGCGCGTGCTCGTCGAGGAAGGGGAGCGCGTTGCCGCTGGCGACACCCTCGTGATCCTCGGGATCCCCACACTCCCGGCTGAACTCCTGCAGCGCCGCGCGCGCGTGCGCTCAGTGCGCGCGCAACTCGACGAAGCGGTGCAGGGACCTCGCCCCTCCGAGATCACGCGCGCCGAAGCGGAGCGCGCTGCCTATGCCGCCGAGGCGGATCGCGCGGCAGCCGACGTCGTCCGACTCACGCCCCTCGCCGCTCAGGACATGGTGACTCCACAACAGCTCGAGGCCGCGCAGGCCACGGCGAAATCGGCGGCGGCTCGGCGCGATGCCGCCGAGGCGCAACTGCAACTGCTCCGGGAGGGCACCCGTTCCGAGCGTCTCGCCGCCCTTCGCGCCGAGCTCGCCGCAGCTGAAGGCGCCGTCGCTGGTGCCGAAGCCACGGCGCGTGACCTCGTGTTGATCGCGCCGGTCGACGGTCGCGTGATCGCTCGCCGCGCCGAACCGGGAGAGGTCCTCGCTGCCGGGGAACGCGCGCTCGTGCTCGCCGAGACGCGTCGCCAACGCGTGCGGATCTTCGTCGGTCAGCAGGCGGTGCCGCTCCTCACCCTCGGTCAGAAAGTGACCGCGACGCTCGACGCCTTCCCCGACCGGCCGATCGAAGGCCACATCACCGCGATCGCCACGCAGGCGGAATACACGCCACGCGTTGCGCTGACCGAGCGGGAACGCGCTGACCTGCTATTCGCGGTGCGTGCCGAGTTTCGCGACTCGACCGAGTTGCTCAAGGCCGGATTGCCGGTCACCGTGCGCCTCGCGCTGCTGAAGCCGTGACCGCGCCGCAGTACGAAGGTCCCGCAGTCAACACGGTCGCCCTCCGGAAGGCCTTCGGTCCACTCGTCGCGGTCGACGGGCTCGACCTCACGATCCCGCGAGGTCAGGTCTTCGGCCTGCTTGGTCCCAACGGCTCGGGGAAGACGACGACGATCCGGATGCTCTGCGGTCTGATGGCACCGACCTCGGGCCACGCGAGCGTCGTCGGGCACGATATCGTTGCCGAGGCGGAGCTGATCCGGAAGAAGATCGGCTATATGTCGCAGCGCTACGGATTGTACGACGACCTCACGGTCGACGAGAACGTGCGCTTCTATGGCACCGTCTACGGGCTGCACGGCCGCGCGCGCCGGGAGCGGATCGAGGAGCATCTCCACGAGCTGGGCTTCACCGAGCGGCGCGACCAGCTCGCCGGCACCCTCTCCGGCGGATGGAAGCAGCGTCTTGCCCTCGCCTGCGCTACGGCGCATCGGCCCGAGATGCTCTTCCTCGACGAACCGACGGCGGGCGTCGACCCGGCGGCACGGCGCCGGTTCTGGGAGACGATCTACGAACTTGCCCAGAAGGGCACCACGATCCTCGTCACCACGCACTACATGGACGAGGCCCAGCGTTGCCAGCGCCTCGCCTTCCTCTCGCGCGGCCACCTGATCGGCGTCGGCACGCCCGACGAGATCACGAAGCAGTTCGACCAACCGACGATCGAAGAGGTGTTCATCGCCCTGCAGAAGCAGGACGAGGCGCGCGTATGAGCCTCCTGCGTCGATTCACCGAGGCCCGCTTCTGGCCAATGCTCTGGAAGGAGTTCATCCAGATGCGGCGCGACCGGCTCACGCTCGGGATGATGACGATGCTCCCGGCAGTGCAACTGATGCTCTTCGGCTACGCGATCCAGACCGACGTGCGGCACCTCCCGACCGTCGTGCTCGACGAGTCCCGCAGCGAGGAGAGCCGGTTACTCGCGCAGACGCTCGCGAACACCGACGTCTTCCGACTTGTCGGGACGGTGGCGGACGCTGCCGGCGTGAAGGAAGCGATCGAGAGTGGGCAGGCCGGGGCGGCACTCGTGATCCCCCCCGACTATCACCGGAGGATAGCGCGCGGCGAACCCGCCACCGCGCAGATCATCGTCGATGCCGCCGATCCGCAGACCTCGGGCGCCGCGCTTTCGGGAGCCCAGCTCGCGGCGCAGGCGCGCGGCATCGAGATCACGACCGCCCGGCTCGGTGGGCGGGCTCCGGTGCTCCCGGTGGATCTTCGCGTGCGTCCCTGGTACAACCCAGCGCAGCGGAGCGCGATCTTCATCGTCCCCGGCGTCATCGGGGTGCTCCTCACGATCACGATGACACTGATCACGAGCACCGCGATCGTCCGCGAGCGGGAACGGGGCACGCTCGAACAGCTGATCGTCACGCCGATCGACAAGACCTCGCTGATGCTGGGGAAGCTCGTCCCCTTCGTCCTCGTCGGGTACGTGCAGATGACCGTCGTGATGGGGCTCGGTCGACTCATCTTCGACATCCCGATCCGTGGGAGTCTGCCACTCCTCTATCTCCTCACCTCGGCGTTCATCGTCGCGAGTCTCGGCGTCGGGCTGCTGATCTCCACCGTGGCGCGGTCGCAGGCCCAGGCGATGCAGCTGAGCTTCTTCTTCATGCTCCCGAACATCCTGCTCTCGGGGTACATCTTCCCCCGCGCGGCGATGCCGGAGCCGGCGCAGTGGATCGGCGCGCTGCTGCCGCTGACCTTCTTCCTCAAGATCCTGCGCGGCATCCTGCTCAAGGGGATCGGCTTCGAGCACCTCTGGAAGGAGGCGCTCATCCTCGTCGCGTTCTCCGCTGTGCTCGTGACGATCAGTGTCCGCCGCTTCTCGAAGACGATAGAATAGGAGCGACTCCGTCGGCCCCCCACGCTCGAGGCATGAGATGCACCTCCGGTCCCTGATCGTCGCGACCTTCGCCGTGGCACTTCCGCTCGCGGCCCAGAACTTCGACACCATCCAGGTCCGTGCCCAGCCGATCGCGCGCAACCTCTACATGCTCACTGGTGCCGGCGGCAACATCGGGCTCGCGGTCGGCGACGACGCCGTGTTCGTCGTCGACGACCAGTTCGCGCCGCTCACGCTGAAGATCCTTGCGGCGATCGCGGGCATCACCCCGAAACCAGTCCGCTTCGTGGTGAACACGCACTGGCACTTCGATCACACCGGTGGGAACGAGAACGTCGGGAGAGTGGGCGCCCTGATCGTCGCGCACGAGAACGTGCGGAGGCGGATGGCGGTCGGGCAACTGATCGAAGCGATCAACCGCACGGAACCGCCAGCACCTGCGGCGGCGCTTCCGGTGGTGACCTTCACCGAGAGCGTCACGTTCCACATCAACGGCGACTCGGTGGTCGTGACGCACGTGCCGCCGGCGCACACCGACGGCGACGCGATCGTCCACTTCACTCGCGCGAACGTGGTCCATATGGGCGACCTCTTCCTCAGCGCCGGCCTGCCGTTCGTGGACCTCTCGAGCGGCGGCTCGCTGCACGGGATCATCACGGCGGCCGAGCGGGGGCTTGCGATGGCGAACGCCGAGACGCGGATCATCCCCGGGCACGGTCCCCTCGCCGACCGGGCGCGGCTGCAGGCGTATCGCGACATGCTCGTCGTGCTCCGCGACCGGATGCGCGCCGAGATCGCGGCCGGACGGACGGTGGAGCAGATCCTCGCCGCGAACATCACCGCACCCTACGCACGCGAGTGGCCGAACGGGCACGAGCGCTTCGTGCGGATCGCGTACCAGGAGTTGTCGAGGCGCTGACGCTTACTTGGCGTCGGCGCCGACCCACGCCAGCAACTGGGCGTGCGCCGGGCAGAGCTGCCACCTTGCCATCACGTGTTCCCGCGCCGCGTGCCCCGCCACCGGCCACGCGCCGCGCGCGACCCAGGCGCGTGAGAGGGCGTCGCGCAGCGCCTCGGCGGTGACCGCGGCCGCGACCCAACCCGTCTTCCCCTCGATGGCGAGCTCGTCATTGCCTCCGACCGGCGTCACGACCGCCGGACGGCCGTGCGCCATCCCCTCGACGAGTGCGAAGGGAGAACCTTCCGACCTCGACGCGAAGACGAGCAGGTCACTCGCCGCGAACGTCGCACTCACATCGCTCGCGTGGGGACGCAACACCACCTTCCGCTCGTCGAAGCCGTGCTGCGCGACCAAGCGGCGCAGGAGACGCTCGTGGCTTCCGCCCCCCTGCAGCGTGAGCACCCAGTCACGCGCTCGCCATTCGGGCGCGGCGAGCGCTTCGAGTAGGATATCCTGCCCCTTGTACGCCGGGTCGAACCGCGCGAGGCAGAGGAGCCGCGCTGAGCCCTTCACGTGAACTGGGGACTCCTTCATCACCCGCGCGCCGGCCTCGGCCACCGACGCCGTGATCCCGTTCACACCGCGCACGACATTCGGAAGCGCGGCGCCGAGCGAGCGTTCGAGCGCGCGATGGTTGCGTTCCGCGACGGCGAGCACGCGCGCGGCGCCCTTCACGAGCGCGAGCGCGGCGTCGGTCCGGTCGTCGTCGGCGAAGTGGAAATCCTCCTGTGCGTGCTGGAGGATGAGCCAGTAAGGGATCCCCAGAGCAGCGGCCGCGGCGCCGGCCGGCACGCACCAGTTCATCTCCCCCATTCCGGCGAGATTGAAGAGGATCACGTCTGGCCGGATGCTCTCGAGCCGGGCGCGCCAGCGTGTCTCGTAGGGAATCGGACGCCCCGTCACGCGCCGGAGGAAACGCTCGGCGATCGCCGGCGGGGCGAGTTCGGTGAGCGAATGGAACGCGACCTTCCCCGCGGCGAATGGCGCCGGGTCAACGTCGCGATACGCGCGGGGCGCGAGGAAGTGGAGCTCCATCGCCTCCGTGGCGGCGACCAACGACCCATCGGGGCGCTGGATGGCCGGATCGGTGACGAAGTGGCGCCAGAGGTTGTGCGACCCCCCGGCGACACCGATGAAGCTCACGATCAGGACCCGCGGCCGAGTCGCCATCTAGGGCGCCACCCGCCCGCGCTGGCCCGCCGCCTCTCCCTCGCGCGTCAGCGTCCATTCGGCGGACTCGAGATACGTGCAATCTCCCGAGCTCCAGGGATAGTCGTCGCGTGCAACGCCATCCATCGTCACCTCGAATGGGCAGATCCCGTGGAGCTCGTCGAACATCGCATTGGTGCGCCGGTCGGAGAGGAAAGCGCGCAGAGTGTACTGGCCCTGGAAGAGCCGGGCCCGTGGCACTTCGAAAGCGAGCCGGTAGCGGCCGCCTTCGCGCCGGAACCGCGTCGCCGCGTCGAAGCACCAGAGGTGCACGATGTTCCGGTCCTCGGCGTCGGTGAGCTTGCAGGAGAAGCAGAGGGTGCTCGTCGGGTCGCCGACGTCGAGGTCAAACTCGATCCGCAGCGGTTCCCCGCAGCGGTGGGTCGCGCCGGGTTCGGACGTGATCACGCGCGCCGCGCGCACCTGATTCCGTCGCGTGGAGGCAGCCGGCGCCGCGTAGTTCCCGCCCTCCGCCGTCCCTCCTCCTTGCAACGCCCGATACCGCACGATCCCGTCCGCCGTCTTCCCGTCGAAGAGACACGTCCCGCGATCGAGCAGGAGCACGCGCTGCGTGAGCGCCGAGACGGCCTGCATCGAGTGGCTCACGAAGATCACCGTGCGGCCCGCCCCGGACACCTCTCCCATCTTGCCGAGGCACTTCCGCTGGAACTCGGCGTCGCCGACCGCGAGCACTTCGTCGACGACGAGGATCTCCGGTTCCAGGTGTGCGGCCACCGCGAAGGCGAGACGCACGTACATCCCGCTCGAGTAGCGCTTCACCGGCGTCTCGAGGAACCGCTCGATCTCGGCGAACGCGACGATCGCGTCGAATCGCGCGGCGATCTCGCGCCGCCGCATCCCGAGGATCGCGCCATTCAGGAAGATGTTCTCGCGCCCAGTGAGCTCGGGGTGGAAGCCCGTGCCGACCTCGAGGAGACTCCCGACGCGGCCGCGGAGCCGCACCTCGCCGGTGGTCGGAGGCGTGATGCGCGAGAGGATCTTCAGTAGCGTGCTCTTCCCCGCGCCATTGCGGCCGATGATGCCGACCGCGCTCCCCGCGGGGATCGAGAAGGCGACGTCGCGCAGGGCCCAGAGCTCCTCGCCGCGCTCGCCGCCGAACGGGGCACGCAGCAACTGGCCGATCCGCTCGGGGATCGTCGTCGCCCGGGCGCGCGACGATATCACGTAGCGCTTGCCGAGTCCCGCAGCCTCCACGGCGACGGGGCTAGATGACATCGGCGAACCGGCGTTCGAGGCGGCGGAAGAGCGTCGCGCCTAGGAAGAGCGCGCCTAACACGACGGCGACGGCGTAAAGGATCGCGTTCGTCGGCGGAAGCGGCGTGCCGAGGAGACTCGCGCGTAAGCCTTCGAGGAGCGGCGCGAGGGGGTTGAGCCAATACAGCTCGAGGTACTGCGGCGGCACGTTCAGCGCCGCATAGCCGACCGGACTCGCGTAGAGCAGGAGTTGCAGCCCGACCGGGAGGAGGTGCTGGACGTCGCGGTAGCTCACCATCAGCGCCGCGCCGATGAGCCCCAGGCCGATCGCGAGGCCGACAAGTCCAGCCACCCAGAGCGGCGCGAGGAGGATCGCGGCGGTGGGCGCGGTGCGGGAAGAGAGCATCAGCACCACGAGCACCACGAGCGCGACCGCGAAGTCCACGAGCGCCGCGGGGATGGTCGAGAAGGGGATCACCGCGCGCGGGAACCAGACTTTCGAGATGAGCCCGCTGTTCTGCACGAGTGACCCGCTCGCGCGGGTGACGACCCCCGAGAAGAGTCCCCACCCCGCCAGTCCAGCGAAGCTCATCAGGAAGTAACGGCCGCGATCGTCGCCCAAGCCGGCGATCACGCCGAACACGAAGGTGAAGATCAGCGCGCCGAGAATCGGCTGCAGCACGACCCACGTCACGCCGAGAACGGTCTGCCGGTACCTCAACCGAAGGTCGCGATCAGCGAGGGTCCAGAGGAGGTCGCGGAAGGCCCAGAGGTCACCGAGGATGCCGAGCGTGCGCGAGCTCTCGGGCCTGATGACGAGGAGCGGCGGCGCGGCCTGCTCCGGGGGCGATGCGGTCACAAGGGGAAATAGGCACCCCCCCTTTCGGGAACACAATCCCACTGTCGAAGATAGAGTGTCTATGCCACGCCACGACCTGCCCTCCAGCGAGATCACTCCCGAGTCAGCCTGGCTCGGTCGTCGCCGCTTCCTCGCCGCTGCCGGAGTGATCGGCGCGGGACTCGTCGGAACTCGCGCCCTCGGCGCTTCCGGCCTCGGCGCGTTCGCCCGGGGCGGCGAGCGGCAGGGCCAGCAGAACGCTTTGGGAACGCCCTACGGGCTCCAGCCCTACGACGCGCCCAACGCGTACGACGACATCACGCAGTACAACAACTTCTACGAGTTCGGCACCGGGAAGGACGACCCCGCGATGAACGCGCAGGAGTTCCGCGCGAAGCCGTGGACCGTGCGGGTCGAGGGGATGGTGAAGAAGCCGGGTGCCTTCCAGCTCGAGGACTTCCTCAAGCCATCGAAGATGGAGGACCGCATCTACCGGATGCGGTGCGTCGAAGCTTGGTCGATGGTGATCCCGTGGCGCGGGATCACACTCGCCGACGTGCTGAAGCGGGCCGAGCCGACGCCGGGGGCACGGTTCGTCGAGTTCACGACGCTCCACGACCCGAAGCAGATGCCGGGACAGCGCTACCCCGTTCTTGAGTGGCCGTACAACGAGGGGCTCCGGCTTGACGAGGCGATGCACCCGCTCACCCTCCTCGCGACCGGCGTCTACGGGAAGGATCTGCCGAACCAGAATGGCGCGCCGCTCCGGCTCGTCGTGCCCTGGAAGTACGGCTTCAAGGGGATCAAGAGCATCGTGCGGATCCGTCTGACGGCGACGATGCCGAAGACGGCGTGGAATATCGCGATCCCCAGCGAGTACGGGTTCTATGCGAATGTGAATCCCGAGGTCGATCACCCCCGATGGAGTCAGGCCACCGAGCGGCGGATCGGGATGTTCCGTCGCATCCCGACCCTGATGTACAACGGGTACGCCGACCAGGTCGCCTCGCTCTACTCGGGGATGGACCTCCGACGGAACTACTGAGCGCGTGCCGGTGAAGGTCCTCTGGGGACTCACGCGCCAGCCGCGCGGGTTCGGGGCGTTGTTGCTCATCGCCGCTCCGGTGCCGGCGGTACTGATCACCTACGCGATCCTCGGATTCGTCTTCGGCTACGCAGACCTCCTCGGTGCGGATCCCGTCAAGACAGGGGAGCATCTCTTCGGTTCGTGGACGCTGCGATTCCTCCTCGCGACGCTTGCTGTCACTCCGCTCCGGAAGCTCACCGGCTGGAACTGGCTCGCGAAGCATCGGCGAACGCTGGGACTCTTCACCTTCGGCTACGCGTCGCTCCACCTCCTCACCTGGGCGCTGGTCGACGTGCAGATCGGGATCAGCGAGTTGGTTGGATGGGCCGACATCAAGAAGGACATCTTCAAGCGTCCCTTCATCACGATCGGGATGACCTGCTTCCTCCTGATGGCCCCCCTCGCGATCACCTCGACGAAGAAGATGATGGCGCGGCTCGGGAAGAACTGGAAACGGCTCCACAAGGTCATCTACCTGATCGGACCGCTGGCGATCATCCATTTCTGGATGGCGGTGAAGCTCGACATCACCGAGCCGGCGATCTATGGCGCGGTGCTCGCGCTCCTGCTCTGGTGGCGCTGGTGGGATGCGCGGAGGTCACGGCTCGCGAATGCGTGACGCCTTCGCGATCGCCGCCCCCGGGCTCGAACCGCTCGTCGCCGCTGAACTGAAGGCCCTCGGCGCCGCCGGCGCACGTGCGGTCGCCGGCGGTGTGGAATTCCGCGCAGATGAGTTGCTCCTCGCACGCGCGAACGTCGAACTTCGCGCGGCGAGCCGAGTGGTCGTGCGGATCTCGCGGTTCAAGGCGACCGCTTTCCACGAACTCGAACGGGCCGCGCGCCGCGTCCTGTGGGGAGAGTTCCTCCGGCGCGGCGCGACCTTCACGCTCCGCGTGACCTGCCGGAAGTCGCGGCTCTACCACTCCGACGCCGTGGCGGAGCGGATCGCGACGGCGATCGCTGGCGCCGTGCCCGGTTCGAAGCATCAGGAGGGCGCCGACGCCGGCGACGACTCGCACGAGGGTGCCGCCGACGCTCAGCTCTTCGTCATCCGGTTCGATCGCGATGAGTGCACGGTGAGCGCCGATGCGTCAGGAGATCTGCTGCATCGGCGTGGCTATCGACTGGCGGTCGCGAAAGCGCCCCTGCGCGAGACCCTCGCTGCGGCGATGCTCCTCGGCGCGCGTTACGATCCGGCGCGCCCGCTGGCCGATCCGATGTGTGGTTCGGGGACGATCGCGATCGAGGCGGCGCTGCTCGCGCGGCGCATCGCGCCCGGGCTCCATCGCACCTTCGCCGCCGAGCGCTGGCCGGTCGCCGCGGCCGCGGCGTGGAAGGAGGCGCGAGCGCAGGCGACCGAGCGCGTGTTGCCGGGCGCCCAAGCGCCGATCATCGCCGCCGATCGGGATGTCGGCGCGATCGACGCGTCACGAGCGAACGCGGCGCGGGCCGGCGTCGCTGACGACATCGAGTTCTGCGTCGCGCCGCTCTCGAGCCTTGAAGTCCCCGAAGGACCGGGGCTCCTGATCACGAATCCGCCCTATGGCGTGCGGGTCGGCGAGACGAAGCCCCTGCGTGATCTCTTCGCGCGATTCGGCCAGGTGGCATTGACGCGTTGCGCGGGTTGGGACGTCGCGCTGCTCAGTGCCGACCGCACGCTCGAACGCCAAACCAAACTCGCGTTCGAGGAACGATTCGCGACCACCAACGGGGGGATCCCGGTGCGACTCGTCGTCGCCGCCCAGTCCCCTAGAACTCGTACCCGAACGCGAGGTTGAGGTGACGGTTGGTGCGCGCGCCCGAGGTGAACTCGGTCGCGATCTGCCGCCACTCGAGCCCCACCACGATTGGCCCTGCGGGCCGCCAATGGGCGTGCGCCTCGTACACCGTGTTGAGCGTGCGCCCACCAGGGAGCACGTCAGCATCCTCCGGATCGTCGAAGCCGCCGCCGAGTCCGACGAGCCAACGACTCGTTGGCCGCACATTCAGCTGCGTCCACCCGCCACTCGTGCGTATCGGCGTACCATTCACGCCGATCCCCTGGCTGATGCCGCCTCCCCCGAGGCCACGGAGGGCCTCGCCGACGAAGGACTCGCCGCGCCACTCGAGCTTCGAACCGATCGGTACCCGCCAGCTCAGGGCGAAGGCGCGAGATCGTTGCGGCGTATCCGTGGCGTCGGCCACCCTCCCATTGTGTACGCCGATCGTGATGAGCCCCGCCTTCTCGTCCTCTCCCCAGTCGACGCGAACCTGTGCTTGCAGATATGGCGAGCCGGTGCGTTCGGCGGCGTCGAACTGGGTGTCGAACAGCCCGCTGGCCTCTCCACTTGTTGGAGCCAGGATCGCGGCCTGTGCCCCGAACCGAACGCGACCCGTCGTATGCACGGTGCCACGGATCTGCGGCAGCCAGAGCCAGAGGTTGCCGGCGGCGGTGAATCCGGGAACCCCGACCGAGGCGAGACTCACTGGGTCGAGTTCCGCAATGAGGGGATGGTCCTGCCCGAAGAGGAGTTGGGCGCGCGTCCAGTCGATCGTGCCGCGCGCCGTGCGCAGACGGACCAACGGGAAGGTGCGCCCCCCGCTGCTCGGCAGTTGCCCGCCGTAGAAGTCCACGTCGAGGTCGCCGCTGAAGGTTCCGCCGGCGATATCGGCCACCGAGATGGCCATCGCGAGTTTCGTCTGGCGGATCGACATCGCGAGCCCGCCCTGCGGTCCGGTGCCGGAATCGGGCCGGGCGAAGACGGGAACATCCACGTTGTTGGTCCGGCTCGTATTGGAGAAGACGTTCATCAGCGCGCGTCCGGAGAACTCGACCGCGACGCGCGAGCGGGTCCGGAAGGCGCTGCCCGCTTCAGTGGCGATCTGCTCGCGAAGCGTGGCGAGGGCGGCCTCGGTGTCTTCCACACGTTGGCGCAGGGAATCGAGCTGGGCGGCGGTAGGGGCCTGAGCCCCCACGCGCGAGGTGAAGGCGAGCAGGATCGTCGCGCAGAGGGAGCGCCAGGGGAAGGCGCTGCTTGACCCTGCCGCGCGACGAGGGGTACCCTTGGGGAGTTTCGTATCGAGGGCAGAATGCAACATCGGGGTTCCTCCGGGAGTCTGATCGTGACCGCTGCACTCGCGTTCCTGTTCTCGGGCGCGAGCGCGACGGTGTTGGCCGCGCAGGGAAGCGTCTCCGGACGCGTCTCGGTCCAGGAGCGCGCGGGGGAGACGACGAACGATTTCAGCAGTACGGTTATCTATCTGATTCCACAGGATACCGCGAGTCTCAAGCCGAAGGCGATGCGCTCAAACATCACGATGAGCGGTCGCGCCTTCGTGCCGCGAGTGCGGGTGGTGACGCCGGGGAGCCGGGTGGATTTCCCGAATCAGGACCCCTTCAGTCACAACATCTTCTCCTCGAGCACCGGCGCGACGTTCGATCTCGGGCTCTATCCGGCGGGAAAGGCGAAGGACGCACCATTCCGCCGGCCCGGGGCGTACCCGATCTACTGCAACATCCATCCGCGAATGACGGCGTTCGTCGTCGTGGCGCCCTCGCCCTGGTTCGCACAGGTGGGGAACGACGGACGGTGGAGCATTCCCGATGTCCCAGCCGGCCGCTACACGCTAGTCGTCTGGCACGAGCGGGCGAATACCGTCTCGGCGCCGATCGAGGTGGCCGCGATCGGTCTCGCCGACCTCACGTCGACGCTCGACGCCCGCGGCTTCAAGCTCGCGCAGCACAAGAACAAGTTCGGCAAGGAATACGACAAGACCGCGGTCCGCTACTGACCGTTCCCCCAGCCCCGCTCCCGTGAAGTCGAAGGGACTCAGTCTCACGCTCAAGATCTTCCTCGGCACGGCGCTCGTCGTCGTGGTGATCATCGGCGTCACCCTCGCCCTTGCGACCCGACAGGCCGAGCGCGCCGCCAACGAGTCGGTGAACCGCGTGCTCGGCTCGGCGCGCGAGGCACTGAATGCGCAGCTAGCTGGCGACGCGTCGGGCCTCTTGCGAGCGGCCGAGGCCTTCGCCGAGCAGCCGGGATTCCGCTCGATCGTCGAGTCGCGCGTCGGAACTGATGTGTTGGACCAGGCGGGGGAGGCGGCGCAGACACTCCGCGCGACCTGGGTGCAGATCACCGATGGGGAGGGCCTAAGGCTCGCCAAGAGCGACGACGCGGGCGCCCCGCAGGTGGATATGAGTGGCTCGACCGAGATCGCGTCGGCGCTCAGCGACGAGAGTGTCACCGGGTTCGGTGTGAGTCGCGACAGTCTGATCGTCCACCTCGCAGCTGTGCCGATCTTCGGCGTGGGACGGATCGTCGGCGCGCTGCTGGCGGCGCGCGCGATCGACGACGAGTACGTCGCGTCGCTGAAGATGAAAGCGGCGGCGGGGCTCGAGGTGGTCTTCTTCACGACCGACGGGCAGGGCGAGGTCGTGCTCTCGGCCTCGACCTTGGGGCGCACCCCTGAGGTGATCGAGGCGATCCGGCCCTTCGTCGCGATGGTGAATGACTCAGCGGACGCGCGAGTCGAGCAGGAGCTCGGCAGCGTGCACTATGTCGGCCTCGCCGGGTCGCTCCGTTCTTCTGGTGGAGCGCCCGCTGGCGGCTACCTGATGCTGCGCGACCGCGACGCCGAGTTCGCGTCGTTCGCGCGACTGCGCCAGTCGCTGCTCCTCTCGGGGGGCATCGGCATTCTGATCGCGGCGCTCCTGTCACTGCTCATCGCCCGCCAGATCACGCGGCCGGTGGCCAAGCTCGTCACCGCCACCAAACGCGCTGCCGACGGCGACTACGCGGCCGAGATCCCATCCACCAGCCGGGACGAGATCGGCGTGCTCGCCGGCGCCTTCCGCGGACTGCTCGCCGACCTGCGAGAGAAGCAGGAGCTCGTCGAGTTCCTCTCAAGTGGTGATCAGGCGAAGACCGTGCAGATGCGGGCGATGTCGGCCACGACCGAACAGCGGATCGCCGGTGTCGGCCTCACGCCGGGGAGCAAGTTCGCCGGGCGCTACGAGGTGAAGGAGATCCTTGGCGAGGGTGGGATGGGCACCGTGTTCAAGGCGGTGGACACCGAACTCGGCGAGGTGATCGCGGTCAAGACCCTCAAGCAGGACTTCCTCGCACAGGACTCGACGGCGCTCGAACGGTTCAAGAGCGAGATTCGCCTCGCCCGTCGCATCTCGCACCGCAATGTCGTCCGCACGCACGACTTGGGCGAGAACTCCGGCATCTACTTCATCACGATGGAGTACGTCGAGGGGAAGTCGCTCAAGGATCTGATCAAGGCGCGCGGCAAGCTGCCGATCCCGATCGTGCTCTCGGTGGGGAAGCAGTTGGCGCGCGCGCTCGAGGTCGCGCACGAGCAGGGGGTCATCCACCGCGACATCAAGCCGCAGAACATGGTGGTCGAGTCCAACGGCGTGCTCAAGGTGATGGACTTCGGCATCGCGCGGCTGGCTACGCGGAAGCCGGAGAGCGGCGTCACCCAGCAGGGAATGATCATCGGGACGCCGGAGTATATGGCCCCCGAGCAACTCTCCGGGGATGAGGTCGACCAGCGGGTGGACATCTACGCCGCCGGGTGCGTGCTGTATGAGTGTCTCACCGGGAAGCCCCCCTTCACCGCTGACACGCCCTACCAGCTCGTGGCGAAGATGCTGGAGGAGACGGCTCCGGCCCCGCGGACGATCAACGCTGAGACGCCGCCCGCGCTCGACGCGCTGGTGATGGCGGCGCTCGCCAAGGACGCGGCGCAGCGGCCGCAGACGGCGGTCGCACTGCACGACCTGCTCGCCGCTGTAGGCTAGAGGCAGGGTCTCGGGGCGCCATTAGATTCCGGGCTATGTCAGAGCAGCCCATCGCCTCCGTCTTCAACGACGCCTACGCCGCCGAGCAGTTCGAGCGCTACCGCCGCGACCCCGCCTCGGTCGAGGAGTCCTGGCGCCAGTTCTTCCGATTCGCCGAGCAGGCGACCGGCCGCGCGCCTTCTGCACCGGCCGAGGTTGCGCCGCCTGCCGCCGTCGCCGCGCCAGCGGCCAACGAGGAATACGCCCGCAAGGTCGCCGGCGCCGCCCGCTACACGACCGCGATCCGCACCTACGGGCACTTCGCAGTCCAGCTCGACCCACTCGGCACGCCGTCCCCCGGCGCGCCCGAGCTCACCCTCGACTTCTTCGGCATCACCGAGTCCGACCTCGACATCGTCACCGGCGCCGCGCTCGGCTTCCCGCACCTCGCCACCGCGCGTGATGTCGCGAACCGGCTCAAGAAGCGCTACTGCACCAACCTCGCCGTCGAGGTCAACCACTTGGGGAACGAGGAGGAGCGTGCCTGGTTCCGGCAGCTCTTCACCGAGGAGAAGCTCACCGCCCCGCTGACCGCCGACGAACGGCGCGCAGTCCTTCGCCGCCTCACCGAGGTGGACGGTTTCGAGCGCTTCCTCGGCAAGGCCTTCGTGGGATATAAGCGCTTCTCGATCGAGGGCACCGACGCAATGGTGCCGATGCTCGACGCGGCGATCGATGCCGCGGCCGCAGCCGGGGCGATGCACGTCGCGATCTCGATGGCGCATCGCGGACGGATCAGCGTGCTTGCGCACGTGATGGGCAAGCCGATCCCACTCATCTTCAGCGAGTTCCAGGGCCATCACAATCACCTCGCCGGCGCTTCCACCGGCGATGTGAAGTACCACTTGGGCTACGAAGGCGCGCGCGACACGAAGAATGGACGGATCGAGGTCTCCCTCGTGCCGAACCCGAGCCACTTGGAGATCGTGAACCCCGTGCTGCAGGGGCGCGCCCGCGCCCTCCAGCGGAACGGGATGAACTCGACCACCAGCGATGAGTCGCGCGTGGTGCCGATCTGCATTCACGGCGACGCCGCCTTCCCCGGCGAAGGGATCGTTCCCGAGACGATGAACCTCTCGCGCCTCCGCGGCTATCGGGTGGGCGGCACGCTGCACCTCATCGTCAACAACCAGGTTGGATTCACGACCGACCCGACTGATGCCCGCTCGACCCGATACGCGAGCGACATCGCAAAGGGGTTCGAGATGCCGATCATCCACGTCAACGGTGACGATGCCGAAGCGTGCATCATCGCGATGCGGATCGCGGTCGCATATCGCGCCCGATTCAAGAAGGATTTCCTCGTCGACCTCGTCGGGTATCGTCGCTGGGGCCACAACGAGGGGGATGAACCGAACTTCACGCAGCCGCTGCTCTACGAACGCGTGCGTTCGCATCCGACGCCGCGTCAGGTCTGGGGCGCTCGTCTCGTTGCCGAAGGCCTCGTGAGCGCCAACGAAGTCGAGGCGCTCGACCGAGAGATCGCCGCCGGCTTCCAGTCGGCGTTCGAGGTCGCCACCAGCGACACCGAGGACGACGTTGAGTCCTCGCGGGAGATCACGCAGGCGACCCCGGTGGTGCCCACTGCCGTCCCCGCCGCCGACCTCCAGCGCTACAACGACGCGTTGCTCGCCTACCCGCGTGAGTTCACGCCGCACCCACGGCTCGCCAAGCAGCTCGAGCGGCGGCGCGAAGCGCTCGGGCCGGAGGGAGGCATCGACTGGGGGCACGCCGAAGCGCTCGCCTTCGCCTCGATCCTCGCCGAAGGCACGAACATCCGGATGTCGGGGCAGGACGTCGAACGCGGCACCTTCTCGCATCGCCACGCCGTACTCCACGACGTCAAGAACGCCAGGAAGTACGCGCCCCTCGCGCACTTCACCGGGGCGAAGGGCACCTTCGAGATCTACAACTCGGCGCTCTCGGAGACCGCTGTGCTCGGTTTCGAGTACGGGTTCAGCGTCGCCGCGACCGACACCCTGACGCTCTGGGAGGCGCAGTTCGGCGACTTCGCCAACGTCGCCCAGCCGGTCATCGACCAGTTCATCGCCTCTGACCGGGCGAAGTGGGCGCAGGATTCTGGGATCGTGCTGCTCCTTCCGCACGGCTATGAGGGGCAGGGCCCCGAGCATTCGAGCGCACGGCTCGAACGCTTCCTCCAGCTCTGCGCCGAGGGGAACCTGCGCGTCTGCTATCCGAGCACGCCAGCGCAGTACTTCCACGTCCTGCGCCGTCAGTCGCGCCTGGAGCGTCGGCGCCCTCTCGTACTGATGCAGCCGAAGTCCCTGCTGCGCCTCGCGCAGGCGGCGTCGCGGATCGAGGACCTCGCCTTCAACGGCTTTCGCGCGGTGCTCGACGACCCGCAGGGAGTCGAGAAGCGCTCGACCGTCAAGCGGCTCGTCTTCTGCACGGGAAAGGTCTACTACGACCTCCTTGCCAAGGGGATCCCCGCGAGCGTCGCCGTCGTCCGGATCGAGGAGCTCTATCCCTGGCCGCACGAGGCGGTCGCGCGGATCGTCGATGACTATCCGGGCGTCGAAGAGGTCGCCTGGGTGCAGGAAGAGCCGAAGAACCAGGGGGCGTGGAGCTTCATCGCGCCGCGGCTCCGCGTCTCGACGGGCAACTCGCTCGTGATCCGATACATCGGGCGCAGCGAACGCGCGAGTCCCGCCGAGGGGTACGCCGCCGCGCACACGGAGGAGCAAGCGCGCATCGTCGAGGAGGCCTTCCAGCCCACCGCTCGTCCATCGGCCGCGCGGCGGATGTCGACCCCCATCCGCGGCTCTGAGGGCGTGACCCGCTGACGTGACGCGGCCACGTGTCGTGATCATCGGCGGTGGATTCGGCGGGTTGAGTGCCGCCCGCGCCCTCGCCGGCGCACCGGTCGACGTTCTGCTGATCGACCGCACGAACCACCATCTCTTCCAACCGCTGCTGTACCAGGTGGCGACGACCGCTCTCGCGCCGAGTGACATCACCGCGCCGATCCGCTGGATCCTGCGGCGCCAGCGCAATGTCACGACGCTGCTTGGCACCGTCGATCGGATCGACCGCACCACGCGGAAGCTCCACGTGCTCGGCGAAGGCGAATCGATCACCTACGACTACCTCATCGTCGCGTCCGGCGCGCGGCACGCCTACTTCGGCCACCCCGAGTGGGAGGAGTGGGCGCCCGGCTTGAAGAACATCGAGGACGCCCGTCGCATCAGGAAACGCTTCCTCCTCGCGTTCGAACGTGCCGAGTGGGAGGAGGATCCGGCCCTGCGCGACGCGCTGCTCACCTTCGTCATCGTCGGCGGTGGGCCCACCGGCGTGGAGCTCGCCGGCGTGTTGCCGGAGATGTGGCGCGGCGCGCTACGGCCCGACTTTCGTCGGATCTCCGGCGCGCGCGTGCGGGTCGTGTTGCTCGAGGGAGGACCGCGCATCCTGCCGGCGATGCCGCCGTTGCTCTCGGCGCGCGCGCAGCGCGACCTCGAGAAGCTCGGCGTCGAGGTTCGCATCAACACCACGGTGACGTCGATCGACGTCGAGGGCGTGTCGGTCGGCGCCGAGCGCATCCGCGCCGAGTCGGTCTTCTGGGCGGCGGGGAATGCGGCCTCGCCCCTCGGCCGAACGCTCGGCGTTCCACTCGATCGCGCCGGGCGCGTGGTCGCAGAGCCCGACCTCACGCTCCCAGGCGACCCGCGGGTCTTCGTCGTCGGCGACCTCGCCGCAGTGAAGCGCAAGAACGGCGAGCCGGTCCCCGCCGTCGCGCCCGCCGCGAACCAGATGGGCACACACGCAGCGAACAACATCCGCGCGATGCTCGCCGGCAAGCCGACGGGCCCTTTCCGTTACGTGAACAAGGGGGATCTCGCCACGATCGGGCGGCACAAGGCGATCGCGTCGTTCTTCGACGGCAAACTTCGGATCGCCGGCTACCCCGCGTGGTACTTCTGGCTCCTCCTCCACATCATGTATCTGGTGGGGTTCCGGAACCGTTTGAGCGTGCTGCTGCAGTGGGGCTACAACTACATCTTCTTCGAGCGGGGAGTGCGGCTGATCACCGAGACAGAGGACGCCGAGCTCTCGCGTCGACGCACGCCTACGCGGTAGCCGGTGCGTGCGGCGGGATGTGTTTCTCGATCCCGATGCCGAGGAAGATCGTTCCGACTGCGAGAAGCGCGCCGGTGAAGAATGGGACGCCGCGGCCGAGATAGTCGAAGGCGAAGCCGGCCCAGAGTGGGCCGATGATCCGCGCGATGCCACCGAACGACTGCTGCACGCCCATATAGAGTCCCCGTTCGTGATTCGGGATCACCTGCGAGAGCATCCCGGTCACGCAGGGGAAGGTAAAGGCGGTGCCGAGTGGGATGAGCCCGATCGCGATCGCGAGGCCGACGTAGTTCGTCGTGAAGGGGAGTGCGAGGAGGCCGAGCGCGAGGAGGGACTGTCCGTAGCGCGAGAGCCGCGGCTCGCGGTAGCGATCGACCATCGGCCCGAGGAAGAGGGCGCGTGTGACCACCGAGAGCACGCCGACATACGCAAAGACCCAGCCAATGCTCGTCTCGTCGATCCCGAACCGGCCGTAGAGGAAGAGTGCGAGGATCGCGTTCATCCCCGTGAAGGCTCCCATCCCGATCGCGTAGATGAAGATGAGGCGCGACGCCGGTTCTCCCGGATGCGAGACCACGCGCCTCAGCGCGACGCTGGACTTGCGCACCGCCGGATGCTCCCCGGTATTCGCCCCGGCGCGCTCGTTCGACTCGGTGAGGTAGAAGTACGCGAAGAGGAAAGTGACCAAGGTGAGCGCCGCCGCCAGAAGACCCGGCCACGCGGGGCCGATCCGCGCGGCGAAGGAACCGATGACCGGACCGATCGCCACACCGGCGTTCGTCGCTGCCGAGAGCCAGCCGAGGCTCTTCGCCCGATCCTTGGGCTCCGTCGCATCGGCAACGTAGGCCTGGATCACGCCGACCGTACCGCCACCTGCGCCCTGCACGATTCGCGACAGGAACAGGAGCTCAAGGGAGTTCGCGAAGGCGAAGACGATGAATGCGATCCCGCTCGCGGCGAGGCCGACGAGCAGCGCCGGACGCCGGCCCATCCGGTCGGAGACGCGGCCCCAGATCGGCGCGCTCACGAGCTGCGCGATCGAGAACGAGGCGATCATCAGCGCGATCACGACGCCCTCTCCCCCCATCCCCAGCGAGTCGAGGCCGCGCCAGAGGACGCCCTTGCCGATGAACCGCTGCGCGTAGAACGGCAACAGGGGGAGCACCATCAGGAGCCCCACCATATCCATGAACGCGGTCACCATCAGTACGACGAGCTTTCCCAGGCGAGCCTCGGGCCGCAGGAGGTGCAGCGAGCGGCGAAAGATAACCCGCGTAGCTTTCAGGCATGATCGAGCTTGTCGGCCGGGCCGCACGGGAGGCGATGGAGGCGTTCGGCGCCGCCGGACACCTCACCGCGCAGGCGCTCAAGTCCTCGCGCGACGTCCGGACGTGGTGGCCGAACTTCACCGAGCAGGCGCGTCGGCTTGGTGTGGATTCTATCCCGATCGGGATACTGATCGCGTTGTTCACCGGTGTGGTCCTTGCGCTTCTCGCCAGCTACAGCTTCACCGGCGCCGTACCCCGTTACCTCGTCGGCACGCTGGTGCAGAAGACGGTGATGATGGAACTCGCGCCGGTGCTCACCGGTCTTGCGCTGGCCGGCCGCGTCGGCGCGAACATCGCCGCCGAGCTCGGGACGATGCGGGTGACCGAACAGGTGGACGCGCTCGAGACGCTCGCGTATGACCCCATCGCCTACCTCGTCGTCCCGAGAGTGCTGGCTGGGATCGTGATGTTCCCGGTGGTCGTCGGGGTCGCGATGTTCGTTGGCCTCTGGGCGGGGTGGGGGGCGTCGCTCGTCCTGCTCGATCTCAGCACGCACGAGTTCATGAAGGGCGTGCGACTCTTCTTCGACGATTTCGACGTGCGCTACGGGCTCGTGAAGGCGGCGAGCTTCGGGTTCGCAGTGACGGTGCTGGGGTGTGTGAACGGCCTGCGGGCGCGCGGCGGGGCGCAGGGCGTCGGCGCCGCAGCGACCAGCGCGGTGGTGCAGTCGGCAGTGATGATCCTCGTGCTCGATGCCTTCTGGGCGATGGTCTGGCTCCTCGGGAGGGCCCGGTGACGAAACGTTCGAATGACTGGCTGGTGGGCGTGGTAATCATCGTGACGATGATCGGCATCGTCGCCACGACCCTCTGGTTGCAGCAGGCCGACTTCGGCGAACGACGCACCGGCGTCACTGCGCGGTTCCGCGACGTCGGCAACATGCAAGTGGGCAACTCGGTCGTGATCCGCGGCGTGAAAGCGGGCCGCGTGCGCGGACTGACCCTTGCGCCACAGGGATGGGTGGTGGTCGAGATGGATCTCGACGATGGGATCATCCTCCCGAACGACCCGGTGGTCCTGATCCAGGCCGCGACCCTCTTCGGTGAGTGGCAGGCTACGATCTCGGCCCGTGAGGCGGCACCGCAGGTCGGCGACGTGCCAGCCCAGCTCGCCGATGCGACCGGTTCCCCCGACGGCGCGCTCCCCGGAGCTGTCCTTCCCGACATTGCTCAGCTCACCACCGTGGCGGGCGGGATCGCCGGCAACGTCGCCTCGGTCGCCGAACGAGTGCGCACTGCCTTCGACGACAGCGCGGCGCGCGAACTGCGCACCTCGATCCGCAACTTCAGCGTCCTCTCGACCGACTTGGCGCGCGCGGTGCGCACTCAGTCGCGGAACCTCGACTCGATCACCACGAATGTGCGACTCGGCGTCGCGGACCTCAACGCGACGTCGGCCTCGCTGCGCCGGTCGATGTCACGCGTCGACTCGGCGACCCAGGGGGGCGAGATCCGCGAGATCATCACCGAGACCCAGCGTACCGTGGCCAGTCTTCGCGCGGCGAGCGAGCGCATCGACTCCCTCTCGAAGTCGCTCGAATCGGCCGAGCGCAACCTGCGAGGAGTGATTGCCAAGGCTGACAGCGTCCTTGGCAAGGTGGACCGCGGTGAGGGATCGCTCGGCCTTCTCGTGAACGACCCGAGCCTCTACCGGAACACCGACTCGCTCCTCGTTGACCTGCGCGCGCTGATCGCGGACTTCAGGAAGGACCCGAAGAAGTACTTCGCATTCCGCGTCTTCTGACCACTCACCCGAGCACCACACGATGACGAACCGCCGGGAGTTCCTCGCTGCCGCAACGACTGCCAGTGCCGCGCTCGCACTCGGTGCCCGCCGCGCTGGGGCGCAGGACGCTGGCGCACCGCAAGGCACCGACCTGCCACCGGCGATCCGCGCACTCCGGCCGATGACCAACGGCGTTGTCCCGATCAGTGTCGCCGAGCGGCAGGGCCGGATCGAGAAGGCCAAGCGCCTGATGCGAGAACAGGGTGTCGATGCGCTGATGCTCACCGGCGGCACATCGATGGTCTACTTCACCGGCATCCAGTGGGGGATCAGCGAGCGGCTCCTTGCCGCTTTCATCCCGGTGAATGGGCGTCCCTTCCTCGTGACGCCGGCTTTCGAGGAGGAGCGCGCGATGGAGCAGGTCGCGCTGGGCCCGATGACTGAGGGCGCCGACGTGTATGCGTGGGAGGAGGATGAGGACCCGTACACCCTAGTGGCGAATGGGCTTCGCACCCGCGCGCTTACCACCGCCACGATCGCTGTCGAGGAGACGGTACGGTTCCAGTTCAGCAACGGCGTCTCCCGCCTTCCAGCGGTGCGGATCGCCGACGGGACGCCGGTGACCGCCGGATGCCGGATGGTGAAGGACTCCCACGAGATCTCCCTGATGCGCCACGCGAGCCGAGTCACGCTCGCGGCCTACGAGGCGGCGTGGAAGTCCTTGAAGGAAGGGATGACGCAGGCGGAGTTCGCGCGCCTTGTGACCCTCGCCCATACGCAGCTCGGCTACAGCGGTTCGGCAGGCGTGCAGGTCGGCAAGTACTCCGCGCTTCCGCACGGCTCCGCCACGCCGCAGATCATCCGCGAGGGGAGCATCCTCCTGATCGACGGTGGGTGCAAAGTCGAGGGATACAGCTCCGACCTCTCCCGCACCTTCGTGCTCGGCGCGGCGACCCAACGGATGAAGGATGTCTTCGAGGTCGAACTCCGCGCGCAGACCGCGGCGCTGCGGACGGCGCGACCCGGCCTCCCCTGCGAGGCGGTGGACGCGGCGGCGCGCAAGGTGATCGCCGACGCGGGGTTCGGTCCCGACTACAAGTACTTCAGCCATCGCGTCGGGCACGGGATGGGGATGGATGGGCACGAGTGGCCCTACCTGGTGCGCGGCAACACCCTCCCGCTCGCGCCGGGAATGGTCTTCTCCGACGAACCGGGGATCTACCTGCCCGGGGAGTTCGGCGTGCGGCTCGAGGA
>JANPCH010000146.1:0-19462 GCA_031430835.1 Gemmatimonadaceae bacterium | reverse complement strand
GCAGCTCCGCCGGCTCGACCAGAAGCGGGACTTCAACTCGCTCGTCACGTCACGCAGCGATGCGCCGGCGGAGCCCATCGCGGACGTCTTGGCCCCGTCGGCGTCGTTCCAGAACGCCACGGGCATGCTCGGGAAGGGGCGCGTGCAGACCAGCTCGCCAAGCTCGCCGCGCGGGGCCGGCGTGCCGTCGTCGGTCCAGACGTTCACCGCCATGCCGAGCCCGCGCGTCTGCAACTCGCCGCGCCACACCGGCAGCACCGGGCTCCCCAGCGCGAAGCACGAAATCAGGTCGGTGCCCCCCGAGATCGACGACAGCCGCACCCCCGGCTTGAGGTCGCGGTACACGAAGTCGTACGAGTGGCTCGCCAGCGGGCTGCCCGTGGACAGCACCACCTCGAGCGGCCCGAGGTCGAACCGCTCGCGCGGCTTCATCCTCTTCTTCTCGAGCAGCGCGAGGTACTTGGCGCTCGTGCCGAACACCGTGACGCGCTCCGCCTCGGCCATGCGCCAGAGGACGCCGGAGTCGGGGGCCATGGGCGCGCCGTCGTACAACACCACCGTGGCCCCGACGGCGAGCGCGCTCACCAGCCAGTTCCACATCATCCACCCGCAGGTGGTGAAGTAGAAGATCCGCTCGTTGGCCTTGAGGTCGGTGTGGAGCCGGTGCTCCTTGATGTGCTGCAGCAGCGTCCCCCCCGCCCCGTGCACCATGCACTTGGGGAGACCCGTCGTCCCCGACGAGTACATCACGTAGAGCGGATGATTGAACGGCAGCCGCGCAAAGGTGAGTTGTCCTTCCTGGCCCGACTCGAGGAAGGATGCCCACGACACGTAGTTCCCTGAGTTGGGCCCTTCTCTGTGCTCTCTGTGTTCTCTGTGGTGATTGCTGTTGTAGTTGAACGGGACCACGACCGTCGCCCGCACCGAGGGTAGCGCGGCTACGATCTCCCCGACCCGCTCGAGGCAATCGATGTCCTTCCCCGCGTACCGGTACCCATCCGCCACGACCAGTACGGAGGGCTCGATCTGCCCGAATCGGTCGAGAACAGCCCGCACCCCGAAGTCAGGCGAGCAGGACGACCACACCGCCCCGATCGCCGACGCCGCGAGCGCGCACACGACTGCCTCGGGGATGTTCGGCAGGAACCCCGCGACCCGATCCCCCGGCTTCACGCCGAGCGCCCGCAGCGCGTTCGACACCCGGCGTACCTCGTCGGCGAGTTCTCGATAGGAAACCTCTCGGCGTCCGCCCGACTCGTCCCGCGCGATGATCGCCACCCCCGGATCGCGACGCCTGAGCACATTCTCGGCGAAGTTGAGCCGCGCTCCGGTGAACCAACGTGGGCCCCCGCTCGGCGTCGGCGGCTCCATCTTCTCGGCGTTGACGAGCACCGACTCCCAGGGCTGCCCATCAGGGAGCGCGTCGGCGATCACGAATCCGATCCGCCAGACCGCCGACCAGAAGTTCGCCGGCTCACGTACCGACCAGGCGTGCCACTCCTCGTAGCTCGCGCTCGCCTGCGGCGCGCCCTTCACCCGCGCCGAGAGGAAGGCGAAGAAGATCGACATCGCGCTCGCGCGTGCACGCGACGGATCGGGACGCCACAGCGGTTCGCTCATCGCGAGGGAAGATAGCACGCCGGATTCACTGAATGACTCGTTCGAAAACCGCAAGTCCCCGTAACCGCCACCGCAAAGTTCGTGATGTCGCGTGCGCCGAACTCACCCGATATGCTTTTCCTATGCCACCTCGCCGTATCCTCCTCGCCGACGCCGACGCCTTCTTCGTCGCGGTGGCGCGGATGACGGATCCGGAGGGCGCGGGGAGGGCGAAGCTCCTCATCGTCGGTGGCCGGCCCAACTCGCGCGGCGTCGTCTGCTCGGCCAGCTACGAGACGCGCGCCTTCGGCGTTCGCAGTGCGATGCCGATCGCCCAGGCGTTGCGGCTCTGCCCCGACGCGATGTGCGTGCCCGTCCCGCGTGGCGCCTGTTCGGCTACCTCGAAGGCCATTGCCGCCGTGCTGACGAAGTTCACCCCCGTCGTCGAAGGGGCGAGCATCGACGAGTGGTACCTGGACCTCACCGGCACCGAGGCGCTCTACAACGACGAGCCTCTCGAAGTCACCGCGACGCGGATCCGCGAGCGGGTGAAGCGCGACACGGGGATCTGGCTGTCATTCGGTGGCGGAACTTCCAAGCTCATCGCCAAGCTCGCCGCCGAGCGCGCGAAGCCGAGGCCCGACGTAGGTGGGAACGGTGTGCGGATCATCACGACCGGCGCCGAGCAGGAGTTCCTCGCTGGATTGACGCTCGCAGAGATCCCCGGCATCGGCCCCAAGATGCAGGAGCGACTCACGAAGCTCGGGATGACGCAAGTCGCCGACGTGCTCCCACACGAGCGCGCGACGCTGGCGCGCTGGCTCGGGCGCCGGCCAGCCGAGTGGCTCTGGGGACGGGTGCGGGGGATCCACACATCCCCCGTCGCCTCGCGCGCCTCGGCGCGGCAGATCTCTCGCGAGTGCACCTTCGACCGCGATGTGCGCGACACGCAGAAGCTGGAGCCTCTGCTGCGACAGCTCGGGGCGAAGGCCGCCCAGGAACTCCGCAGCGAGCGGCTCGGTACGCGCACGGTGAGTGTGAAGCTGCGCGATACGGATTTCACCACCCGTCACGCGAGCCGCACGCTCACCGATGCGATCGAGAGCGACCGCGCGATCGGCGACGTCGCGGTGACGTTGCTCAGGAAGCTGAAGTCCACTCGCGGCGTGGCGGCACGACTCGTCGGCGTGGCCCTCGGGAATCTCGTTCCAGCCCGGGACGCCGAGCAGCTCGGGCTCTTCGCGGCGCCGGCGGCTCAGGTGGAGAAGCTGGAGGATCGGCTGGTGTCGAAGGCGGTGGATAAGGTGAGGGCCCGGTTCGGCGACGCTTCGATCATCACCGGCGACCCGAGGAAGCACCGCTAACTAGCCACCGGCTCGCACGCGGGCCACCCGCGCCGCGATCGTTCCCGGCGAGGCCCCTTAGGCGACCCAGAGGTCCCCGCTGCGGGCGTCGAGGTCGAGGTGCCGCACCATCGCGCCGCGCGACGGCAGGGGAACGTCTCGAATCGCCGGGTGGTACGATCGAGCCGGTAGATCGCATCGCTCGCACCGGTGCCGACCCACACGATGTCGCGCGCATCATCCACTCGCACCACATACGGCAGCGCGTCGCGGTCGGGCAACGCGTACCTGGTGGTCGCGCCGGTGGCCGGATCGAGTGCGACGAGTTCCCCCGCCGAATAGAGGGGGATCCAGATGGTCCCATCACGAGCGACGACGCGCCCACCGTGGAGTTCACTCAGCCAGATGCGCCCGTCGGGACCGGTCCGGAGTTCACAGGGGATCGGACTGGTGCCCGGAAGCGTCGCGCTCGGCAGCTCCACGCGAGTGATCGCGCCGGTCCTGGCGCAGGTGTCGCGAGCGACAGCGACGAGACGAACAGGAGGAGTGGACGCATACACCGATGTGTACGCCTCCCACGTCGCAGTCAGCCGAACCGGATGCCACGCCCGGAAAAGACCAGTGCTACTTCGCGCGAACGAACTCGATCGGCGGTCCGCCGACCGGCCCGAACTTCATCAACCGATGCGGCGCCGCTTTCTCGATCCAGTAGGTGCCCGGCGAGTCCCCACCGGTCGCACTCACGCGGTACGTCTCGATGCTCCCGATCGCGAGGGCCAGCGTCTCCTCCCCGGTGACCCTGAGGCTGCGCTGCTGCACAACGCCCTTCCCGCTCGAAAGGACCTGCACCTTGATGTCGGCGTCGGGGGCCCACTTGAAGAACGGCAGCAGCGCCTGGATCAGGTTGTCATCCACCGTGCCCGCCGGGGCGTCGACGCCATTGAAGTCCACTGGTGTCATCCCCTGCGCACCCGGCGTCACTCCCCGGCCGCTCGCCTTCCCGTCCACGTACGACACTTCGAGCTTCATGTCCTGTCCCTGGATGCGACCGGACTGCAGCGCCGAACGCATCGTGAGGTCTGCCGTGAAGCGCACTTCGGTGCTCTGTTGCACGATCGTCGCGAGTTGTGAGCGCTCGCGGTACACCCAGCCTTCACCGTCCTTCTCGAGGGACCCGACCTGGAACCCGAAGGCCTGGCCCTGGAACATCACGGTGAACGAATCCGACGTCGGGACCATCAGCGCGCGGTCGATGTCGATCGCCATCGCCTTCACTTCGAGGTCGGCCGCCGCGATCTCCTTCCCATCGACGTCGATCATCCGCACCGGCGCGATCGGCCGGAGCTTCTCGATGATCTTCGTCGCGTCGCCGACGACGACGATGAGTGACGCATCAGACCTCATCCCGACCCGCGCCGCCCCCTGTGCCTGTTCCGGTGTCACCGCCGCGAGCCGCTGTCGATAGCTCTGCACATAGTCGTTCGCGAGACCGAGGAGCCGCGCGTTGGCGACCTGCGATGCCACCGCCTGCGCCGTCTCGATCTGCAACGGGAAGCGCCCCACCAGCGTCTGCTTCTGCCGGTCGAACTCCTCCACCGGCATCGGCTCGGCTCCCACCCGCCTCATCTGCGCGAGCAGCTCGACCAGGGCTGAGTCGGTCACTTCGGTCCGCACCTCAGCGGTCGCGGAGAAGTTGCCGAGCCCGCGGCGCCGCGTGACGCTCGAGTAGGAGCCGTAGGTCCATCCCTTCGCTTCGCGGAGGATCGAGAAGAGGCGCGAGTCGCTCGCCCCGCCGAGGATCTGGTTCGCGATGGTGAGTGCGTAGCCGCGGGTGTCGGTCGCCATCCAGGTGGTGTTGCCGACGACGATGTTCGACTGCACGGACCCTGGACGATGTACGAGCAGGATCTCCTTCTGCTGCCGCTGTGGTGCCGGCCGCGTGGCCGGTGAGCCCGCCGCGACGCCGCCCCACGCCGCGAACGACGCCTCACCGAGCCGACGCGCTTCGGTGGTGTCGATCGAACCGGCGATCACGAGGATCGCCTGGTTGGGGCGCATCCGCTGCCGATGGAAGGTCTCGAGGTCGGCGCGGGTGATCGCGGCGACGGTGATCTCATCAGCCGAGCGCCCATACGGATGGTCGCCGAAGAGTCCCTGAGCGAAGGTGCGCGCCGCGATCGCGTCGGGTTGCGACTTGGCGAGCGCCAGTGCGGAGAGACTCTGCTTACGCAGCAGTTCGATCTCAGTCGCCGGAAAGGTCGGCCTGAGCGCCGCGTCGGCGAGCAGGTCGAAGGCGAGCTTCTTGTCGTTGTTCAGCACTGTGGCGCTGAGCGTGAGGAAGTCGGCCCCCGCCCCCGCGCTGATCGAACCACCGACTCCTTCGATCGCCGCCGAGAACTGTTCCGCGGTGCGGCTCCCCGCTCCCTTCGTGAGGAGGCCCGCCACCATCTCGGCGGTGCCACTCTTCCCGGTCGGGTCGTAGAACGACCCCCCCGGTACCGCGAGGGTGAGGGAGAGCACCGGCTGCTTGTGGTTCATCACGACGATGATCCGCAGTCCATTCTCGAGGATCGTCTCGGCGAAGGGCGGGAACTGCGCCGGCGTGAGCGGCATCGGGGCCGGCGGCGTGGTCGGGAACTGCGCGAGCGCGGGCGCGGCTGCGGCCGCCGCGACGAGCATCGCGCCGGCGATGAGTTGCTTCGAGAGCGCACGCATCTACTTGGCCTCCGGGAAGATCACGAGAGTCAACGAGTTCTCCGGTCGGAGATAGGTCGCCGCCACGCGGCGGAGGTCGGCGAGCGAGACCGCGTCATAGCGCGCAGTCTCGGTGTTCACTGCGGTCGGCGAACCGAGGTACATCGCCGCGTAGTGCACCGCCTCGGAGAGTTCCATCGCCGTCTGCCGGCCGAAGATCGTGCCCGACCGCCAGGAGTTCTTGGCCTTGCTCAACTCCTCGGCGCTGATCCCATCGGCGACGGTGCGCATATCGGCCGCGAGCCGGGCCCGCAGCGAATCCGCATCCACTCCCTGATTCGCGATGACCAGCGCTCCGAAGATCCCGGTGCCACGCATCGGGCCGAAGGGGTTGTAGAGCGCCTGAGCCGCCACGGCGACCTTCGCCTCGCGCACGAGCGAGCGGTTCAAGCGAGAGCTCTCCCCCACGCCGATGATCGTCGAGAGGAGTTCGAGCGCCGGGTAATCGGCGTGCGAGGGTGGCACCGTCCGATAGGCGACGAGCACCGCCGGGAGCGAGGCGTTGCGGTCGGGGATCCGCTTCACCACTTCGCGGCCCGTCGCGCCTTGCGGAGCGCAGGTCACCGACGGCGGCGTCTGCCCGCGTGGGATCCCACCGAAGTACTGCTGCACGAGCCGCCGCGCCTCGGCCGGCACGAAGTCGCCGGTGATCACCAGCGTCGCATTGTTGGGCGCGTAGTAGAGGTCGAAGAAGGCCTTCACGTCCGCCACCGACGCCGCATTGAGGTCATCCATCGAACCGATGATCGAATGCGCGTATGCGAAACAGCTCCCCTTGTCGAACATCGTCGGCAGCGAATCGACGAAGGCCGCGAAGTAGGGCTGGTTGTCGAAGCGCATCCGGCGCTCCTCCTTCACCGCCTCCTGCTGGTTCTTGAGGTTCGTGTCGTTCACCACGAGCGAGCGCATCCGGTCCGCCTCGAGCCAGAGCGCGAGGTTGAGCCGGTTCGAGGGGAGCGCCTCGTAGTAGTTCGTGCGGTCGGGTTGGGTCGAGCCGTTGAGGGAGCCGCCGGCCCGTTCGACATACTGGCCATGCTCGGCCTTCTTCACGTTCGCCGACCCCTGGAACATCATATGCTCGAAGAGGTGCGCGAACCCGGTGCGGCCGGCGCGTTCGTTCCGCGACCCGACGTCGTACCAGACGTTCACGGCGACCACCTGCGAGGAGTGGTCCTCGACGAGGTGCACCTTGAGTCCGTTCGGCAGGGAGAAGGACTCCACGGCGAGGGGGCTCGGCGCCTGCGCCACGAGCACTGCCGGGAAGAGGGCCCACATCATAACGCGCAACCGCATCGCGATCCTCCTGCGAGGTGAAAAAGTCGTGGGAACCGGGCCCTAACGCCCGGTGGAGCCGAAGCCCCCGGCCCGTTCGGTCGTTCGCGTCACCGTGCCGCGAACGAAGGGGAGGGTCTCGTACTTCGCGAGCACCATCTGGGCGATCCGCTCCCCATCGCGCACGCGCAGGGGATGTACACCGCCGTTCTTCACCGGCACACACCACTCGTCGGGGAAATCGGCGTCGATCGTCCCCGGACTGTTCACGATCACCAGGTCGGTCTTGAGACTCGTCCCCGACCGGGGCCGGACCTGCGCTTCATACCCCACAGGCAGCCGGGCGCGGAACCCGAGCGGGAAGAGCGCCTTCTCCCCGGGGGCCAGCTCGACGAAGAGTCCGCCGTCGTCGCGTCCGACGTCCCGATCCGTCGCGACGCCTTCATTGAAGACGCGGACGCGTCCTCCGGTGAGGCAGAGTTTCAGGTCGTGTCCAGCGCTCGCCGAGGTCGCCCGCCGCGGCGGTTCGACCCCGTCGAACAGCGTTTCGAATACGATCTCTGGCATCGCGGTGGAAACTAACGTCGCGGAACGTGTATCATCCACCTGTGCCCCAACCCACACGCTGGTTCCGCGCCATCATCGCCGCGTCATCCCTCCTCGCGCTGGGCGTCACGGCGCAGCCCACGCCGGCCCAGGACACCGCGACCACGACCACCACGACCACCGCGCCGGCCGCCCCGGTCGATCCCCGGGAGCTGGCGCAACGGGCGCAGAGGCAGTTCGAGATCTTCCGGCGCAATCACCTCCCTCTCTTCAAAGGGAAGCGCCCCGCCCCGGGGAAGTGTCCCGAACCGATCGGGATGAGCTGGTGCTACTGGTACGACGAAACGCCGGAGGACCTGAAGCCCACGCCCGAGGTGGACTCGGCGCGCAAGACGTTGATGGCGCTTCTCGATTCGCTCGGCCGCCTGCAGCCGGGGGACCCCTGGATCAGCGGCCAGCGGGTTCGCTACCTGATCGAAACGGAGCGATTCGCCGATGCGCTCGAGGTCGCCAAGGACTGCGAGACCGTCGGCTGGTGGTGTGATGCCCTTCGGGGTCTCACCCTCCACGAGCTCGGCCGCTACGCCGAATCGGAGGCCGCGTTCGAGCTGGTGCTCGCCGACCTCTCGCCACGCGATCGCTGCGAATGGCGCGACCTCACCCCATTCCTCGACGACGACACCCGGCGACAGTACATCCGCTCGACCTGCGGCACGCCGGAACGAGCGACCTATGAGCAGCGGGTCTGGTGGTTCGCCCGCACCCGATATGGGATGCCGGGGAACGACTCGCGCACCGAACACTTCTCCCGTCTCACCTACATCGAGATCCTGCAGGTCTCCGCGACAACGCACCACCAGGAGTTCGACGAGGCCGCACGGGAAACGCTCATTCGCTTCGGGTGGGAGCGGGGGTGGGCGCGCGATTCGCGTCCGTCGTTCGACGTGATGCGGACCAGCGCCCCCGTGGTGGATGTCATCGGTTTCGAAGCGGTGCCGGCGCATCGACTGATCCCGCCCAGCCACGTGCTCACCAGTCCAGCCAGTTCCGATTCCACGGACTGGGCGGTGCAACTCCCGCCCGTCGTCGCGCGCTATCACCCCAAGTACGCCTCGCGCCTCTTGATGCTCGAGCACCAGCAGGCCCTCTTCCGTCGCGGCGACACGGCGTTGATGGTCCTGGCCTATGACGTGAGCAAGGTGAAGGGGCTCGAGGGCGCCAAACTCGACGCCGCATTGGTCATCACTCCTGGCACGACGCCGAGGGGTACGACCACGCACCTCAAGAACGCACCGGCGAAGGGGACGATGAGCGTGCGCGCGCCCTGGGGTCCGCTCCTGATGAGCGCCGAGATCGCCGCCGATTCGGCCTCGACGCTCGTCCGAGCGCGGTACGGGATCCGCCCACCCTTCGCCCTCGGCGCCCGGGTCTCCCTCTCCGACCTCCTCTTCTACACGCCCTACGGCACCTTCCCGAGCACCGTCGAGGAGGCCCTGCCGCACGCCCTCGCGACGCAGAAGGTGCGGTCGGGGCAGAAGCTCGGCGTCTATTGGGAGGCGTACAACACGAATCCGCTGGGCGAGAAGATGACCATCTCGCTGGTGGTCGCGCCCGAGGGTGAGGACGAGAGTGGCCGTGGCTCGCGAGTCGGACGGGCCCTGCGCCTCTCCCGCGCGAACCAGCCGGTGACTCTCACCGTCGAGGATATGTCGGCGCGCGGCGCGCGCACGTCGGCCCGCGCTCTGGAGGTGGACATCACCACCCTGAAGCCGGGAGCGTATCTCGTGCAACTCGAGATCGACGTCGCGGGGCAGTACACGATCCGCGCCGACCGGCGATTGGTCGTCGTCGGCCCCTAGGGAGCGGGTGTCGCCCCGTTAGATTTCCGCTGTGCGCCTCGCTCTGATCCTCGCAGCCCTCTCGGTGGCCCTGCCCTCTGGGGCGCAGCCACCCGATACGCTCGGCAAGCCGGACTCGGTGAAGCCCGATTCGGTGAAGGCCGATTCGACCCCCGTCAAGCCAACGCGGCCGATGACGGCCGAGGCGCGGGCGGTCGCGCGACGCGACTCGATCCTCGACGCAAAGTGGCCGGTGAAGGGTCCCGATCCCCTGCCCGGCGCGATCCTCCCCGCCAAGCGGATCATCGCCTTCTACGGCAATCCCCTCTCCAAGCGGATGGGAGTGCTCGGCGAGTATCCCTCCGACTCGATGCTCAAGCTCCTCGATTCCGAGGTGAAGGCGTGGGAGGAGGCCGATCCCGAGACGCCGGTGCAGCCGGCATTGCATCTGATCGCGGTCGTCGCGCAGGGACACGCGGGCCGCGATCAGAAGTACCGACTGCGGATGGCCGACACGCTGATCGAGCGCGTGGCGAGCTGGGCCGAGTTGCGCGGGGCCCTCGTCTTTCTCGACGTGCAGGTGGGGCACTCGACGCTACAGGCGGAGTTGCCGGGGCTCGCGAGCTTCCTCGCGCGGCCGAACTTCCACCTCGGGATCGACCCCGAGTTCTCGATGAAGAACGGAGGGCTCCCGGGGAAGCGCATCGGGACCTTCGACGCGAGCGACATCAACTACGCCGCAGAGTTCCTCGCAACGTTGGTGACGAATCACAAGCTGCCGCCAAAGGTGCTCGTGGTGCACCGCTTCACCCAGCGGGGGGTCACGAACTACCAGAACATCGTCCTCCGGCCCGAGGTGCAGGTCGTGATGCACATGGATGGCTTCGGCACGCCGACGCTCAAGCGGAACAGCTTCCGGCACTTCGTGAAGGCCGAGCCGGTGCAGTTCGCGGGCTGGAAACAGTTCTACAAGCAGAAGAACGATCATCCTCGGACGACGATCGCCGAGATCCTGAAACTGAATCCGAAGGTGCTTTACATCCAGTACCAGTGAGGACGGCGGACGGCCGTCGGCCCTACCGCATGACCTTGACCCCAGTCACCCCGTCCGACTGCGCGAACACCTTGCCATTCGGGTTGTAGAAGAAGATCCGGCGCTTGCGACCGGTGATGATCTCGTCGGCGCGGGCGAGTTGTTGAGCCAGAGCGATCTGGCCGTCCTCCCTCAGCGGGAAGCTGGCCGCAGGATAGCTGACGAACAACTCGTCGTTCGTCTCGTCCACTAGCGCCGTCTCGCGCGTGCGCTTCATCAGCGCGAGCGCCTCTTCGCGCTGCATCGGTGAGGCGATGATGTTCGACGGCACGCTCCCGGTCGCGAAGGTGACCTCGTCCTCACCCGTGAACGTCCAGACGAGCAGCACGATGAGGATGCCCGCCCCGGTCCACCGGACGGTTGGCGACTGGCGCATCACGAACGCGAGCCCGTTCTCCCAGAAACCCTTGAGCCGTTCGACGAGGGGGTTGCTCCTCGAGGTCGGGGACTTCATGGAGACCGACTGGCGAAGACTGGCTTGGCTCTGGCGCATCGTGCCGCTCTGCCGCGCCTGCCCACCGTCCTCACGCGGGTAGGGCGTGAAGCAGTAGGGGCAGACCCGCTTGTTGTTGCTCTCCTTCTCGCAGACGGCGCAGCGCATCGGGCTAAAGCTATCGCCGGGGGCCGCGTCCGCTCAATGGCGGTGACCGTCGGGTGCGTTCTCGACCAGCGACGCAGCTCCTAGATTCCCGCCACCCATTGAGTCCACGGTCGCCAACCAATCACCGAGAGTCGGATGCTCGTTCGTTCCGCGATCCTGCTGGTCTCGCTCGCCGCGGCGGCCGCCGCTCAATCTCCGCCGCCGGCCGCTGGCCCCGATCTCCCGGCGACCCGTCCCGTCCTGCGTGCCGCGTCGGGTGAGGTGCGTTTGGATGGAACGCTCGACGAGCCAGCCTGGCGAGATGCCGACGCGATCACCGAGTTGACACAGACCGAGCCCCGCGAGGGCACCGCCGCGTCGGCCCCGACGAGGGTCCGCGTGATCGCGGCGCGTGATGCCCTGATCATCGGCATCGAGGTGCACCAACCCCAAGACATCCCGATCATCAGTTTCGCGCGGGACCGTGACGCGTCGCTCGGCAACGAGGACCACGTGCGCGTGGTGCTCGACACCTATCTCGACGGCCGCTCCGGCTACGTCTTCGCCGTGAACGCCAACGGCGCGCGCTACGACGCGCTCGTGGCCAACCAGGGCGAGGGAGAGAGCAGCGACTGGGACGGGATCTGGGAAGCTGCAGTCGTGCGCTTCGCGGGAGGTTGGTCCACCGAGATCCGCATCCCCTACAAGACCCTTCTCTTCCGGAAGGGCCTCTCGCAGTGGGGATTCAATGTGCAGCGCCGGATCCAGGCGCTCCAAGAGACGGACCGCTGGGCGTCCCCACTCCGCCAGTTCCAACTGACGCAGATGACCCGGTCGGGACTGCTCGGCGATTTGCCCGCAGCGGAACTCGGACTCGGCCTGAGCCTGCGCCCGTCACTGACCGCACGGACCGGCCGACCGGATCCGAGTGCCGCGCTCACGGGGGCTGGGGACGCCAGCCTCGACGCCACCCAACGCCTCGGCGCGAATACCCTGGCTTCGCTCACGATCAACACCGACTTCGCAGAGACCGAGGTCGATTCGCGTCGCACGAACCTGACCCGCTTCCCGCTCTTCTTTCCCGAGAAGCGCACCTTCTTCCTCGAGGGCAGTGACCTCTTCGAGTTCGGGCTCGGCGCTGGGAACGACGCGCGCCCCTTCCACAGTCGGCGGATCGGCCTGCTCAGCGGCCGACAGGTCCCACTCGCTGGGGGGCTGAAGGTGAACGGCCGTCAGGGGCAGACGAACTTCGGCGCGGTCGTTGTGCGCACCGGCCACTCCGATGACCCCTTCCTTGACACGCTCTCGACCGAGAACACGATGGCCGTCGTGCGCCTCCAGCAGAACGTGCTGCGCCAATCCTCGGTCGGCGTGATCGCCACGCTCGGCGATCCCCTCGGCGCGGCGGATGCCTGGCTCATCGGACCCGATGTCACCTTCCAGACCTCGCGATTCCGCGGCGACAAGAACTTCCTCGTCGGCGGGTGGGGATTGGCGATGGACCGCGACGGTCTCACGGGCCGCAAGCACGCCTTCGGCGCGAAGATCGACTATCCGAACGACCTCTGGGATATCGCGCTGACCTACAAGTGGATCGGCGAGGGCTTCCAGCCCTCCCTCGGATTCGTGCCCCGCACTGGCGTCCAGATCGTGAACTTCAACGTGAACTATCAGCCGAGGCCGACGCGACCGATCCTCGGACTGCGCGTGCGACAGATGTTCAACGAGTTCCTGAACACCGTCGTCACCGATCTCGACGGGAAATGGGAGAGCTATCGCGTCTTCACCGCCCCGGTGAACTGGCGACTCGAGAGCGGTGATCGGTTCGAGGTGAACGTCGTCCCGACCGGCGAGCGCCTGAGCGCACCCTTCGAGATCGCCGATGGGGTCGTGCTCCCACCTGGATCGTACCACTGGAACCGCTACCGCCTCGAGTTCGGCCTGGCGGCAAAGCGCCGCTTCAGCGCCCAAGCCGCGTGGTGGTTCGGCGAGTTCTACTCCGGCCGCCTCAACGAGTACTCCCTGACCGCCGCGTGGAAGCCATCCCCGCTCTTCATCGTCGAGCTCAACACCACGCACAACGTTGGGCGCCTCGCCGAGGGTGACTTCATTCAGCAGGTCGTCGGCAGCCGGTTCCGGCTCAATGTCTCACCCGACCTCCAGCTGAACACCTACCTGCAGTACGACAATGGGTCGGGGCTCGTCGGCACCAACACGCGCCTGCGCTGGGCCTTCTCCCCGCTCGGCGATCTCTTCGTCGTCTACAATCACAACATGCGCGAGCTGCTCGATCCCGTGGACCGCATTCGCGGCTACGGCTTCGACTCGAACCAGCTCTTGGTGAAACTGCAGTACGCCTTCCGCTTCTAGGCTCGGCGCGAGGGCTGCACCTACAGGTCCCTTTCGTCGGCGACGGTTCCTCTCCAAGTTGGCGTATGCGTCTCAGCGAGCGCCTCGGTCCGAGTAGCCTCCTTCTGGCGGCCACTCTCTTCGCCGGATGCGACGGCCCCAGCGAGCCGGCGGTCGCCACCCAACTCGCGTTCAATACCGCACCCTCCGCCACCACCACGAACGGTGCGGTCCTCGCCCAGCCGCCGGTCATCCAACTGCGGGACGCGGGCGGGAAGGCGGTCTCGCGGTCTGGCGTCAGTGTGACGGTGGGCATCAACTCCGGTGGCGGGACCCTCGGCGGTACGACGACGGTCGTCACCAGCCGCAATGGTCGCGCCACCTTCGCCGATCTCTCGATCACTGGAGTGATCGGGCTCCGCACACTCACCTTCGGCGCCAGTGCGCTCACGCCGGTGGTCTCGGGAGCGATCGCCGTTACGGCCGGCCCCGCCAGCCGGCTCGAACTCTCGACCGCGCCGTCGACCACCTCCCCCAGCGACGTGATGCTCGGCCAGCAGCCGGCCGTGCAGGTACAGGATGTGAGCGGCAACCCCGTCGCAGCGGCAGGGTTGAGTGTCGTCGCGACTCTCGCCTCGGGCGGCGGGGCATTGATCGGCACCACGACCAGGATCACCGACGCCGCCGGCGTGGCGACCTTCACCGACCTCCTACTGGCCGGACTGATCGGCCCCCGCACGATCTCCTTCGCTTCGGGGACGCTCACGGCCGTCACCTCCGGCCCGATCGTCCTCACGCCGGGCGTCGCCTTTCAACTCGCGTTCGTCGCGACCCCGCCAGCGACGGCGCAGAGCGGCGTTGCGCTCTCTGTGCAGCCCTCCGTCCGCGTGCAGGACGTCCACGGGAACGTCGTCCCTGGAGCCGGCAGGGTCGTGTCGGCTTCGCTGACGGCCGGCTCTCCCACGATCACGAACGCCACCGCGACAACCGACGTCGACGGCAGCGCGACTTTCGCCGGACTCACCCTCGCCGGCACGGTCGGCAACTACACGCTGAGATTCACCACGACGAATCTCCCGGTCCTCACGGCACTCTCCGCGACGGCTCTCGCCGCCGGACCGGCGACGCGAGTCACGATCACCACGCAACCCTCCCCGATCGCCCTGAGCGGGGTACCGCTCACCACACAGCCCGTCGTCCAGGTGAGCGATGCGGCGGGGAACCCAGTGGCTTCCGCCGGTACCTCGGTCACCGCCGAGACCGTCGGTGGGACCGGCACACTCACCGACGCGACTGCCCTTACGAACGTGAGCGGCACGGCCACCTTCACGCAGCTTGCTCTGAGCGGCGCCACCGGCACTTACACTCTGCGCTTTACCGCCGGCAGCCTTTCTTCCGCGACGTCGATCGTCCCGACCACGCTTGACGCCACGTGCACCCTCGCGACCCTGGGCGATGCGGACAGCGATCGCCTGCCCGACTGCATCGAGAGCGGTTCGCTCGTTTTCGTCAGTCCATCGAACCCGGGCACGCTACCCAACAACGCCGACACCGACGGCGACGGGATCAGGGACGGCGACGAGGTCCTCGGCTCGGCCGGCGGCTATGATCTCCCCGGGTTGGGCGTGAATCCGCTCAGGCGCGACATCCTGATCGAGTTCGACTGGTTCGACGACGCCCTCGAGTGCGGCGCGCACTCGCACCGGCCCACGGTCGGCGCGATCCAGAAGGTGATCACCGCCTTCGCCACCGCGCCCACGACCAATCCCAACGGGACGACCGGCGTGAACTTGATCGCCGACTATGGACAGGGAGGCGTGTTCACTGGCGGCAACCTCGTGGGCGACCCCGATGGTGTGCTCAGCACCGGCGTCAACGGCAGCGAGTTCATCGCGCACAAGAACGCCAACCAGCCCGCGGAGCGTCGTCCCTACTTCCACTACTCGCTGCATCCCCACCGCTACAACGTGAGCTCCTCCAGTTCAGGCCAGGCCGAACTACCGGGGAACGACCTCGTCGTCTCGCTCTATTGCGCCGGCTCGGATCAGAATGTCGCGAACACGATCGTGCACGAATTGGGGCACAACCTCCTCCTGCGCCACGGGGGCTTCGAGGACACGAACTACAAGCCGAACTACAACTCGGTGATGAACTACCGCTACCAGTTCCCCGGAGTGGACAACGATTGCACCCCGCCGGGGAATGGCGTCCTGAGCTACTCGACCGGCGTACGGATCCCGCTCAACGAGTCGAACCTCGACGAACGAGACGGCATCTGCGGACTGGGCAACGGTCCGAGCATCGACTGGAATGGCGACGGCGACGTCATCGACTTCGCGTTCACGTGGGACATCAATCGCGACTTCGCCAGCGTCGGCGACAATCTCTACAGTGCCCTGAGCGACTACAACGACTGGGGGAACCTCTACTTCCTCGGGCTCCTCTCAGGTGATGGCGCCTTCGTGATCGCGCGTGAGATCGTGAGTTGTCCGGCGGTCCCGCTGCGGTTCTTGAGGCAACGCTGAGGCGCGCCGCCGGACCGCTCGGCGCGTTCGCGCTCGCCGCGCTGGCTGCGTCGGGATGCGCGCGCGGCGCCGCCCCGCCCGCCGCGCCATCCGACGTGATCACATTCGCGATCGAAGCCAGCGGGGCGACGACGCCGCTATTCGTGCAGGTGAATGGCGACAGCGACCAGCCCGGCTGGGTGACGGTGCGGAACTCTGCGGGCCCGGTCCATCTCCAGACCCGCTGCGACATCGCCCTCTGCGGCGCCGACCCGGCGGTGTGCGGGATCTCGATTCCATCGGTTCGCGACATCGGCGTCGGTGCCGCAACGCACACCATCGAGACGACGTGGGACCGGCGCACGAGCGTCGAGGACACCGCGCTGCGCTGTCAGCAGCGCCTTCCCGCCCCCGCCGGCGAGTACATCGCGCGGTTCTGCCATGGCAGGAACGCCGAGGCCGGCCGCGTCGTGCGGCCGGCCTGTGTCGAGCGCACCTTCACGCTCGACGACTCGCGGGTCGCCATCAGGGTACCGGCTTCAGCGGATCCCTGAGCGCGTCCTTCATCAGGAATGGCACGCCGTCGGTCATCCACTTCGGCGCCGGCGCCCCCTTCAGGTAGTGGTCGAAGAACTGGAAGTAGCGGATCGTGAGGTCACGCCGATTCGCCATTCCGCGCAGCCCGTGCCCTTCGTTGGGATAGGCGAGGAGGATCGCGTTCTTGTTGTTGTAGCGGAGCGCCTGGTAGAAGTTGAGCCCTTCCTGGAATGACACCGTCGGGTCCGCGGTGCCGTGCATGATCAGGATCGGCTGCGTGACCTCCGGGACGTGCGTCAGCGCCGACTCGTACCGATAGACGTCGGGCTTGTCCCACGGGGAGAAGCCCCAGCGCCCCTGGCCGCTCAGGTAGTAGTCGAAGCCATTGGCACCGCTGCCGTCATTCACCTGGTACGACCATCCCCAGCTCTGCGAGAAGTCCGAGGTGAGATCGGTGACGCCGGCACCCATCCCGACAGCCGCAAACATCCGCGACTTGGTGGCGATGAAAGCCGCCCCTTCGCCGCCATAGCTGTGACCGTGCACCGCGATGTGCGCCGGGTCCGCATATCCCATCTCGATCACCTTCTTCGTCGCCGCCTCCACCGCCTCGAGCATATCGCTGTGCGACTGTCCGGTGCGGAAGTAGACGTCGGGGAGCATCGTCAGGTATCCCCTGCTCACCGCCGACACCGGGATCGATCCCATCCCCGTCACGAAGTTCGGACTCGGGTAGCGGTGCATCCCCTGCGAGTTCTTCTCGTAGAAGGTCACGATCATCGGCCGCTTCTCCCCCTCCTTGTAATCGTCGGGGATCGCGAGGATGCCCTGCGAACGCGTGCCGTCCTTGAGCGTGAAGTCGAAGAGGAGTCGGCGGCCCCAGTGGTACTCGCCCTGCTGGGGGTTCACATCGGTGATCTTGCGCGACGTTGCGAGCGTCTTGTCGGCGACTCGCAGGTCGGGGTACTCGCGAAAGGTCTGTCGCGTGAAGAGATACCGATCGGCTCTCAGCGCGCGCTGGGGTGAGTTGAATGAAGCGTCCTCGAAGACAGCGGAGGAGAGCCGACCGTTGCTCAGCTCGGAGTAACCGGACTTCTTCGTCCATTCCCCATAGGCCGAGAGGAGCACTGGCTTCGTGAGGTCCACGAGACGCGCGTCGCGTTCGGCACGGGGGAGCATCGGGTCGGCCGGCACTGCGCGCACGATGCGATACTGGATCTCCGACTTCGTCCCGTCACCGCCGGTGAGGATTCGCGCCGTGCCATTGTACGGGAGGTACCAGAGGTCGAAGCGGCCGTGGACGATCACGCCCTTCCCATCCTTGCTGTAGCCAGCGACTCCGTACGAGACCTTGGGCCCCGGATAGTCGAACTCGGTGTTCACGAAACTCGGCGCCCCCGCCCCGAGCGGCTTCATCACGCCGGCGTCGAGGTCGTACTCCTGGAACTTCTCGTCCTTCCAGTAGATCCAGTGCCTGGAGTCAGCCGAGAACCCGAGCACGTGTTGCCCCGTGAGCCCCGCCTTGAGGATCAGTGTGCGTTCACCGGTGAGTGTGTTCACTCGATAGACATCGGCGCGGGCGCTCCCCGTGTCCTGGACGAAGCCACGGATGTCTCGGCCGATCGCCCAGCGGCCGTCGGGCGCGAGGTCGAGCTCGCGCATCGTCGAATCGGCCAGCGCGATGTACTTCGACGCCGCGACGTCGAACGCCTGACGGAAGGTCAAGTTGCGGTCGGCGTTGGCGCGGATCATCTGCAGCGACTGGATCCGCTCGTCCTGCGTGCGCCACACATCAACGTCGGGCACCGAGTCGGTGCTCTTCCTGCGGCCGGTGTCAGGAGCCACCATCTGCGCCTTGGCACCGAAGAAGATCCGCTTGCTGTCGTCGCTCCAACTGAGTGGCGCGAGGTCGGAGACGACCCATCCCTTCGGGAAACCCGCCGCGGTCGCCGGATCGAACGTCACCGGCGCGACGGCCGTCGTACCGGACAGCGTCGCGGCGATGCTCGGAAAGACGAGCAACACCTGGTCACGCTCGCGCATCCGCGGCACTTCCTTGCCCTTGAGCACCGCGAGTGCCGTGCCCGCGTCGTTCCACGCGAGGCGATTGTAGGTCTTGGCCTCATTGTCGAGCGCGACCGTGCGGCCGCGCGCGAGTTCGATCAGGAAGAGCCCGTTCCCATCCTTCACCGTCGCTTCGACGGTGTATGCGAGTGCGAGGCCCTTCCGGTCGAACTCGGCCGTCCCGACGCTGCCGAGGAACTGCGTCCTGCTCGAACTCAGGGTCACCAGCAACGCATCGGTTCCTCGGACAGCTCCAGGCGTCGGCGTAGGGGCCGGAGTGGCGGTCGCTCCCGCGGCGGTCGGCGGACGGCGGCGGAGCAGCAGATGCGTCGATGTCGGGGAGAACTGTGCGGTCTGGATGTCCTGCCAGCTCGTCACCTTCCCCGTTGAGAGTTCGCGGAGCTCGGTCTTGCGCGTCGGCTGGCCAGCGCCGCCCGCGGGACGCGGACGCGCGGCGCTCGTATCGGCAGTGGTGTCGCGTCCCGCGGAGCGCGCGTTCGCCGGTGTCTCGATCTGGTAGACGACCCACCTGGAGTCATTCGAGAACTGTGCGTTCGTCGCGTCGGCGATCTCGACGTCCTGGTTCGTTTCGAGGTTCAGGAGGTGAAGCGCCGGCTTGGCGTCGGGCGTCACGACGTTCGTGAATCTCAGGCCGTAGGCGACCCACTTGCCGTCGGCGGAGATCTGGGCGGCGTCGATCGTGCGCCACTTGGTGAAGTCGTCGATCCCGAGGACCTTCTTGACCGTGGGATCGGTCGCCGCCGCGGTGGTCGTGCCAGTCTGGGCGCGGTCTTGCGCGGCCGCAGGGAAGGTGAGAACCGCGAGACCGGCGCACAGAAGGGTCAGGCGACGGACGAACAGAGAGAAGGACAAGGTCCGGAACTCCAGCTCGGGGAAGGCGGGGGGAATGGTCGCGGGGGAATCTGCGCGTGGCGCGGGGTCGCGGCCAGCGAGCGCAATGATTCGCGGACGTCGGCGATCGA
>JANPCH010000145.1:0-2562 GCA_031430835.1 Gemmatimonadaceae bacterium | reverse complement strand
GAACAGCGCCTGCAGGCCGCGCATCACCTCGGGATGATCGTTGGCGAAGGCGCGTGAGCCGTTGAGTCCTTGCTCCTCGCTCGCCCAGTGCCCGACCAAGATCGTGCGCTTGGGATTCGGATACGCCTTCTTCAGGATGCGCATCGCCTCCATCGCCATCAACGTACCGGTTCCATTGTCAGTCGCGCCCGATGACCCATCCCACGAATCGAAGTGGGCCGAGAGGATTACGTACTCGTTCGGTTTCTCGATTCCACGAATCGTCGCGATGGTGTTGAACGCCGGCACCTCGCCGAGCAGCTCGGCGTCGGCATCTATGCGCACCATCGGCTTCTGGCCATTCTCGGCCAGCCGATACACGAGCGAGTAGTCCTCGCAGGTGAGCGTGACGGCCGGCGCGGTGGTGTTGTAAGTCTCGAAGACCTCGATCACACCCCAGCCACCGGTGCCGCGCGGCGCAGCAGGTGCTCGGAGTGCTGCGGACATTCCGCCACCGCTCATGTTGCCGGCCGGCGGCGTGCCCTGATTCTGGCCGCCCGGTCCGCCGCCGCCACCGAATCCGCCGCCACCACCACCCGAGCCGAAGCCGCCGAGCTTGGTGCGCGACGTGATCATCCCGAGCACGCCCGCCTGCTCGAGACGCATCCCGAGTGTGCCGGTGCCAAGCCCCATCGACTTTCCAGTGCCGCGATAGAGCCGCGTGCTGTCGCGCGTGTCGGCCTGGCTCACCGCCCAGTCGGCCTGCATCGCGGCGACGAGCGAATCCATCCGCGACTTGGCGGCCGGAGTGGACCACCGGTTCCAGTCCTCCGACGGCCTGCAGGTGGGCCACGCCGGCGAGAGGAGCACGATCTTCCCGCGCGCCGTCGGCAACCACCTCACGAACTCGGTCGAGTCCTTGAACTTTGGCAGCACGATCGCTTCGGCGGTCACCGGTCGCCCCTTCGTACCCGGGCTCCACGCGAGCATCATCCCTTCGAGCGATCTCACGCGCGGGCCCACGAGGTCCACGTGCGAGACGCCGCGCCGCCAGCCGCGCCAGGTGCCGTACGCATCACGCTTCGCGTCGATGCCCCACGACCTGTACATCGCCACGACCCAGTCGCTCGCCGAGGCGAAGCCGGGGGAGCCGGTGAGTCGCGGGCCGATCGAATCGAACATCACTTGGCCCAGCTTCTCCACCATCGAGCTGTCCATCCCAACTGACCAGATGCGCTTGATGACCGGGTCGGCGGTGGGGAAGGTTAGCGGCACGGTGCCGGAGGGCGCGGCAGCTGGGGCCTGTTGAGCGGGCTGCGCAACGACCGACGGGGCGGAGACGATGAGCGCGGCGAGGAGCGACGCGGGCTTTTTGATGAGGCGGCTTAGGCGCATTGCGGAGTAGGGGGGGAGGCCGAGCGGGTCAAATGCTCTGGACGCAAAGGATACGCTTCCGGTTACGGCGATGTTGGGCGCCCAACCGAGCTGATTCGATGCAAGGACTCACTTGCCTCGCCGCAACTTGCTCGGCGTGCCGAGTTGCATTCTCCTCTCCGCCGAGCGTACGCTGTGGGCATGCCCGCCAAGCAGACCGATCGCGTCTGGACCCGCGAAGAGGTCCTTGCCTTGCCCGACGACGGCAACCGGTACGAGCTCGTGGATGGGGAGTTGCTGGTGACGCCGAGCCCCCGGATGCTGCACCAGGACGCCTCCTCCGAACTTGAGTTTCTGCTCCGTCAGTACGTGAACGAGCACGGGATCGGCAAGATGCACCACGCACCGGCGGACCTGGAGCTTCGTTCGGGCCAAGTCGTCCAGCCCGACATCTTCGTGTCGTCGCTCGTCGACGGTCGCCGTGCCCGCGAATGGTCCGAGGTGGGGATCCCATTGCTGATCGTCGAAGTCCTCTCGCCTAAGTATGAGAGGCACGACCGCGAGGTGAAGCGGGCGCTGTACCAGCGACTCGGCGTGCCGACGTACTGGATCGTGGACCTCGATGCGCGTGCCGTCGAGGTCTGGACACCCAATGCCATTAGGCCGCTCGCCAAGACGACGCGCCTCGAGTGGCGGCCGAATTCAGCGATCGCACCACTTGAAGTCGACCTCGTTCGGTTCTTCTCGTCGCTCGAATGACCCGGCTTCCCCCGCACCGCGTCTGGACCCGCGAACAGGTCCTCGCCCTCCCTGACGACGGCTACCGGTACGAGCTGATCGACGGCCAGCTCTTCACGAGCCCGACGCACCGCGCGGATCATCAGCGCGCCCTGATGGCGCTCATCCGTGTCGTCGACCCCTACGTGCAGAAGCACAAGCTCGGTGAACTTCTCCCGGGGCCGGCGGACATCGATCTCTTCGGAGGCCAACTGCTCCGGCCCGACCTGTTCCTGATCCCCTATCGCAACGGCGACCGCTTCGCGGACTGGCCGGACGCAGGAATCCCGTGGCTGGTGATCGAGATCCAGACTGCGCACACCTGGAGGGCCGACGAAGGATCCAAGCGGGAGCAGTACCAGAAGGCTGGGGTGCCCACTTACTGGGTCTTCGACCATGAAGAGCCTCGCGTGTCGGTGTGGACGCCCGAGG
>JANPCH010000144.1:0-25938 GCA_031430835.1 Gemmatimonadaceae bacterium | reverse complement strand
GGGGACTTCGCCGCGCAGCTCGATGTTCGAGGCGCCCGCGGCGAGGGCCCTGATGAACGCGTGCTGCGGACCATCGCCGAGCACGACCAGGCGGCGCGTCGGGAGGGCTCGGAACGCCTCGACTATCCGATCGATCCGCTTATAAGGCACGTGACGGCTCGCGGTCACATAGACGTCCGGTGCGGCGGGCTCGCGAGGCGCGGCCGGGGTGAAGAACTCCAGATCGACCGGGGGATGCAGCACCACGCTCTCTCGCCCATACGTCCGCCGGATACGCTCCCCGACGAATGCCGAGTTGGCCAGGAAGCGGTCCACCCCGTCCGCGACCCGCAGATCCCAGCGCCGGATGCGCTCCAGGATCGCGTGTGCCGCGGTCGCCTTGATGCCGGTGAAGCCGTGGTCGGCGAGGTATTCCTCTCGTTTGTCCCACGCGTAGCGCATCGGCGAGTTGCAGTAGCAGAGGTGTTTCTGCCCCGCGTGCTTGCGCACGCCCTTCGCCACCGAGTGGTGGCTCGACACGATCACGTCGTAGCCCCGCACATCCAACTGGCCGATCGCCCACGGCATGATCGGGAGGAGCGAGCGATAGCGCCGGCCGATGCCAGGGATCAGCTGCATCGGGCTCGTGCGTGTCGGGCCCGCGGAGATGCGTGCGCGAGCGGCCGGTGCCATCACGTCGAAGAGCGCGAAGATCGGCGCCCCGGGAAAGGCGGCTGCCATCTCGACGATCACGGATTCGGCGCCCCCGAACTGACAGAGCCAGTCGGCGACCAGGGCGACGCGGGGTTCGGGGGACGTCATTCGAGGAGAAGATACCGCTGGCGTTGCCCCGCGTGACGCGGACCGTCAGACTTCGGAGCGTGTGAGGAAGACCAGGGCCCATAGCTCAGCGGTTAGAGCGGCGGACTCATAATCCGAAGTGCGCAGGTTCGAATCCTGCTGGGCCCATCGCAAACGCATTGCAGTCGTTCGCAAACGGCTCGCAGTTGATCGCACACGGCTCGCAGCTGTTCGCGAGTGACTGACAGTCGATCGCAGCGGACTTGCAGGTGATCGCACGCGGTTGGCGGTCGATCGCAAACGCCTCGCCGCTGTTCGATCCGGCTGACAGTCGATCGCAAACGCCTCGCAGCCGTTCGCATCCCGCTCGGAGCCGTTCGCACGCGACTGACAGTCGATAGCGAGCAGCTCGCAGCCCCTCGCATCCGGCACGCAGGCGTTCGCACTCGGCTGACACCGCGTCGCTCCCGAGTGACAGCCTGCTCCTCGCGACTAGCGGGAGAGCTTCCATCTGCCCTTTGAGGCCACTAGGATTCGCTCTCGATGCGGTAAGGGCGCGTAGCTCAGCTGGTTAGAGCGCTGCTTTCACACAGCAGAGGTCGGGGGTTCGAGTCCCTCCGCGCCCATCTCGGACCTCACGGAGTTCCCGCTTCGCGCCGATCTCGGGCGGTGTGCGCCGTCCTGAGCGGCATGGCCGCCGAGCGCGACGGGGCGTGAGGTCAATGCCGCCGGACGCGGTGCACCCGCCGACGCAGTGAGGAACCGACGCTTGACTCCTCGACTCCGATGGGCCCGTCGGGCGCCTGCTCTCGTGACAGGTCTGGGGGATACATTTCGAACCATGACTCGACTCGTCTTCGCCGTGGCAGCAGCGGCCGTGGCCCTCCTTCCGCCGGTTTCGTCGGTTCGCGCTCAGGCCATCCCGAGCCCGGCTCAGGCGCAGGCGCTACTCCAGTCTCGGCCCGACGTCGCCGCTCAACTGCGGCAGCGGATCGCCACCAGCGGACTCTCGGCTGATCAGGTCCGAGCCCGGCTCAGGGGTGCCGGATTCTCCGAGGGGCTCCTCAACTCATATCTTCCGGGAGGTAGTCCGACGTCGGAACCGCCGAGCAATGATGTCTTCGAGGCGATCCGTCGACTGGGAATCGCCGGTTCGGACGATGTGGAGTCGCTGCGAACGATGCTTCGGGACACCCTGAGCACGACGCCCGCGCGAGACAGGCAGGAACTCACACGGCCGCTCGAGAACTCCGCCGACGTGATCTTCGGATTGGATCTCTTTCGCGCGGCAACGGCGGAGTTCCTCCCGACGCTCGACGGTCCCGTGGACGCAAACTACCGCCTCGGACCGGGAGACCAGCTCGTCCTCATCCTCACAGGTGATGTCGAACTCGCGTACACACTCGATGTGACCCGGGAGGGTTTCGTCGTCATCCCCCAGGTGGGGCAGATCGGTGTCGCCAACCTGACGATGTCTCAACTCGAGAGTCTGCTGTATTCCCGTCTGTCCCGCAGCTACTCGGGCGTGCGCCGCGGGGCGGATGCCCCGACGAAGTTCTCGGTGAGTGTCTCGAAGCTCCGTTCGGTCCAGGTGTACCTGACCGGGGATGTGGTGCGGCCCTCGAGCTATCGCATCTCAAGCGCCGCCACCGCGATGACCGCGCTCTACGCGGGCGGCGGACCATCCGAGACGGGGTCGCTTCGGGCAGTCTCCGTGCGGCGAGGGGGGCAAGTGGTCGCCACCCTTGATGTCTACGATTATCTCTTGCGGGGCGATAACTCCCGCGACATTCGTCTCGAGAACGGCGATGTCGTCTTCGTGCCGACGCACGGACCTCGCGTGCGCATCGAGGGGGCAGTCGTGCGCGAGGGAACCTACGAGTTGGCGGCGGGGGAGACGCTACGCGATGCCATCCGACACGCCGGAGGTTTCGGCGCCGAGGCGATCACCCGCCGCGTGCAAGTGGATCGGATCGTGCCTCCGGCGGAGCGAACACTCGGCGGCTCGGATCGCTCGGTGATCGATGTTACCGCCGCGAACGACTCCCCGATGGGACTCCCCGCGATTCCCATGGTCGCGGGAGACCGACTCCACGTGTATCGCGTCGCCGATCGCATCCGCAACTCGATCGCGGTCAATGGGCACGTCTGGAGCTCGGGACGACAGGCGTTCACCCCCGGTATGACACTGAGTCAGGCGCTGCGTGCTGCCGGCGGACTCAAGCCGGACGCCTATCTGGGTCAGGTGTTGGTCGCGCGGCTCCGCCCGGACTCGACGAGGATCCAAATGCGGGCGGCGATCGCCGACACGACCGGTGCGATGGTCAACGACATGCCGCTCGCCGACGACGACGACATCCGCGTCTTCTCGTTGACGAACTTCCGGCCGAGCCGCTTCGTCGCCATCGGCGGCTCCGTCCGCAACGGCGGCCAGTTTCCGTGGCACGAGGGCATCACGTTGCGGGATCTCGTGCTTCTCTCCGGCGGCCTGCGCGAAGGCGCCTACCTGAGGGAGGCGGAAGTCGCGCGACTTCCACAGGAGCGTGAGCGCGGCACGACGGCGATCACGATCCGAGTCCCACTCGACTCCAGCTATCTGGGAGACTTTGTGGTGGGTACCCCGTATCGCGGGGCACCGGGACAGCCGGCTTCCCCCGCCGGGACGGCGCCCGAGGTCACGCTGCAGCCGTACGACAACGTACTCATCCTTCAGCAGCCCGATTGGCAACTGCAGCGGACGGTGATCCTCAGTGGCGAAGTTCGGTTCCCTGGACGATACGCGCTCAAGAGCAAGAGCGAACGGATCTCCGACCTGATCCTGCGCGCCGGTGGCGTGACCAGTGCGGCTGACGCCGGCGCCGCGTACTTCTCTCGCGTGCGAGCGGCCACCGCGTTCGCGGCTGAGGATTCTCTGGCCGAACGCCGCCGCGAGGCGGAGCGCGCACGCGATGGACGGGACACCACGGAGCGTATTCGGGTCGGAGTCGCGCTCGACCGCGCCCTCGCCCGGCCGCAGTCCGACGAGAACCTGATCCTGCTCGATGACGATTCCCTCCACGTCCCCTTCCGCCGCACCACCGTCGAAATCAGCGGCGCGGTGAATGCGCCTACCGCGGTGACCGTGAATGGACGCCGCTCGATCACCTACTACGTGAGCGCTGGGGGCGGGGCGTCCTCGGTCGGGGACGCGCGGAACGCGTATGTCGTGCAACCGAATGGCAAGATCGAATCGTCTCGGCGGTTCCTCTGGATCATTCCGCGGAATCCGCGACCGCGGGCCGGCGCGACAGTCGTCGTGCCGCTGAAGGCCGCGACCTCGGCGACAAGTGACCGACTCGCGAGTATCTCGATCATCGTACAGACGATCGCGAGTCTCGCGACGGTGGTGGCGATTCTGAAATAGCCGCCAGTCGGCGGCGGATCCAGCGCCGCTACCGGCGTCGGACGAAGGCGAGCAGCCTCGCGAGTCGCGACGAACGGAGAGCGCCCACCGTCGCCGTGGCGTCGCCTCCCTCGCCCGAGAAAAGAGCCCCCAGGTAACGAGCTCCGGCCAGATGCACGAGGCCGAGCAGAAGGCCGACGGCGGCAGCCAGCACCGAGTACTTGATGAGCCCGCGAGGATCGCGTCGTGGCGGAACGCTCGGCGAATCCACGACGGAGAGCACCGGCGTGTCCCTCACCTCCTCGATCTTTGCCTGCTCAAGCGCCTGCGCGACCTGCGTGTACAGGGACTGGCGCAGCAGCAGCTCACGTGAGAGTCGATCCTGGACAAAGGCGAGCGAGGGGCTACGCGTCTCGCGGTTCTTGGTGAGGAACACTTCGAGCGAGTCCTCCATCCGCCGCAGCTCGGCGGAGAGGATCTGCGCCCGCGTCTCCGTGAACCGGCGTTCCGACTTCGCCGACGACTGCCGCGTCGTCACGTTGAAGGTCTGCAACTCATTGAGCATCGCGTTCGACACCGCGTGCGCAATGGCGGCGTCCCCGAGCGTCACCTCATACGAGACGAGGCCTGTTCGGATCGAGACGGTCCGTCGCACCTTTCGCCGCAACAGTCGGATACCAGACTGGATGCGTTGGGCCGACGTCCGACCGGGAGCGTCGAGAATCTCGTAGAGTGGTGCGGAGTCACCCGGCGCGGCGCCGGGAACGCCGAAGGGTCGCGCGATGATGGGTTCAAGGATCGCCCGGCTGACCAAGAGCTCGTTGTAGAACTGCGGGGATTGTCCCGCCTCGCCGCTCGAGATGCTGATCCCCAGCTGCGCCGCGAGCCCGGCCGCCGCTCCAGATGGCGCGCGGCGGATCTGTGGCGTGAATGACGCGTACGATGTGTAGCGCGGCGCTCGCACCGTAACGAACAACGCCGTCAGGAGCGCCGCGCCCAGTACCCAGCGAACGAGCGTTCCCTCGCCGGCGGCAATGACGCGCAGGAATCCCAGAACGGCGGAATCGGTCTCCCCGGCGTCGAACCGAGCGGGAGCGAGGGCGGGTGATTCCGGCGACGGCATCGGGACGGGGGAGTCGGGCGAGAAGGAGGTACTGCGCGGGAGCACGGTCGCGAACGCTGTAGAATCGTCGAGTGTGTCCCTCGAGGCAAGCGGACGCGCGCTCCACAGCCGGTGCGTTGCAGGATAGATTCCCTCCGGAATCGCTCCCAAAACCTTCGCTTCGAGGACGCGCCGACACGTGTGCGGGATCGCGGGACTCGCGTCAGTACCGAATCGAGGGGAGTTCCTGAGGTGGGGTGCACGGGCGAGTTCCGTCCTCGCGCACCGTGGTCCCGACGACGTCGGCTTCGCCGCGTGGGACGGGTGCACCCTGAGGCTGTCCGATCGCCCTGAGGCCGACGAAAGAACGACGATGCTCCTCGTCCATCGCCGTCTCGCGATCATCGACCTCACTCGGACCGGCTGGCAGCCGATGGTCTCCGCGTCGGGACGCTTCGCGATAGTCTACAATGGCGAGATCTACAACTACGTGGAGCTTCGGGCGGAGCTCGTCGGCGGAGGGCACACCTTTCGCGGCCAGTCCGACACGGAGGTTCTCCTCGCCGGCCTCGACGCGTGGGGAATCGATCGCACGCTCGGCTCCTGCGAGGGGATGTTCGCTGCGGCCATACTCGACACCCGCTCGAACACGCTCACGCTCACCCGCGATACCTTTGGCATCAAGCCCCTCTATTTCGTCCTCCGGGACGGGCGCCTCGCGTTCGCGTCCGAACTGCAGCCGCTGCTAGACGTTGCCGGCGCCGGCTACTCGCTCGACGAGCAGCGCGCACTCGAATTCCTCCGATCTGGCTGGTCCGACGTCGCGCCGGACACCTTCGTCGCGGAGATCCGGTCGGTCGCACCGGGAGGTCGTGTGGCCATCGCGCTCGACCGGCTAGAGGTCATCGACGACGGTCCTTTCGCATTGCCGATGCCGGTGCTGGAACGTCGGGTCACCTTTCCGGAGGCGGTCGAGGAAGTTCATGCCGCACTCGAGTCGAGTGTACGACTGCATCTGCGCTCCGACGTGCCGGTAGGCGTGTGTCTCTCCGGTGGGATCGATAGCACCGCGATTGCCGCCATGGCGCGCCGGTTGCTCGGTCCGTCACACCCGATTCACAGCTTCAGCTTCGTCGCCGCCGATCCGTCGATCGACGAAGAGCGGTGGATCGACCTCGCCGCCAGCGAACTGCGACTCACGTCGCACAAGGTTCGCCTCGACTCGTTCGTCGAGGCCAGTGCGCTCGACCAGATCCTCGTGAATGCCGATGAGCCGTTCGCCACGACGAGCATCGTCGCGCAGGCCGCGGTGTTTCGGTGCGTCGCCGAGACGGGGATCAAGGTCGTGCTCGACGGGCAAGGCGCCGACGAGATCCTCGGCGGCTATCGCTACCTGGTCGGAGCGCGCGTCGCACACGACCTCGCGCGCGGACACATCGGAGATGCCGTCGCCACGCTCCTGGGCTCGGGCCGACAGCTGCCGCGCGTTGCGTGGTTCGCGCTCGCACGGCTGCTTTCCCCGCGGGTAGCAGGGGTGCTCGCTCGGCTCGTCAGCGACTCGCCCATTCCGCCATGGATCGACGCCGTCGCGATCCATGACCGCGGGCTCTCCGTACCGCCCCTGCGACGCCGCGCATTCGTCGACTTCCGGTCGGAGCTGATCGAGGAACTCCGGGTGGGACTTCCCGCACTCCTGCGATTCGAGGACCGCAACTCGATGCGGTATTCGATCGAGAGCCGCGTCCCCTTCCTGCATCGGCCGCTCGTCTCCACGATCCTCTCGTACCCGGCGAGCCACATCATTGGACGGGACGGCACCACGAAACTCGTGCTGCGCGAGGCCCTCCGCGGCATTGCACCGAGTGAGATCCTCGCCCGGCGCGACAAGATCGGATTCGCGACACCGATGTCTCAGTGGCTCGCCACCCATGATCGTCTGATCGCGGAGACGGTCTGCGTGGAGGCACCGCGGCGATTCACGGTGCTCAGTCCAGACGGAACCCGACGCCTGTACCGAGCCGCTCAGGGTGGCGACCGGCGCGCGGTCGCTTCCACCTGGCGGATCTTCGCACTCACTCGCTGGATGCAACTCCGAGGGATCCGTGCCGCGTGAAGCAGCGGCGGTGAAGCGGATGGTGTATGCGTGTGCCAGCCCCTGCCCTCCCGGAGCCGCAAGCACCGTCCATGTGTTCGAGATCGTCCGCGGACTGCGCTCCCGTGGCTGGTCGGTCGACCTCGTATATCCGTCCTACCTCTCCGGCGACCGTGCGGGAGCCCTCGTCCGGCTCCTTGGCATCATCGCGACGAACACCCGAGCCGCCTTCCGGCTCCCGCGCGCGGATGTCCTCTACTGCCGTTCGCACTTCGGCCTCTTCCCGCTCGCCATCATCGCGCGGTTGGCGCGTGTGCCGGTCGTCCAGGAGGTGAACGGCCCATACGCGGACGTCTTCCTCGGATGGCCACTCGCGCGACGATTCGCGACGGCAATCCGAGCGGCGATGCGCTGGCAGTTGGCCGCCGCTGATCTCCTGATCGCCGTAACCTCGGACCTCGCGGTCTGGCTGCGCGAGACTGTAGGCCACGCCGCGGTCGTGGTGATCCCGAATGGTGCAGATACGGAACACTTCGCACCCACGGACCGCCGGGAAGAGGCGACGCATCCATACGTACTGTTCTTCGGGCGCCTCACAGCGTGGCAAGGGATCGACACGCTCCTCGACGCCGTGCTCCGGCCGGAGTGGCCGGCATCGGTCGAACTCGTCGTGGCAGGCGACGGCCCACAGCGGTCGCGCGTGGAATCCTGCACGAAAGAAGGATCGGTGCGGTACGTCGGACAGGTCGCTCGCGCCGACCTTCCGTCGCTGGTCCGCTCGGCGATCGCGACGATCTCGCCGCAGGGGAGCGCGGGCGGACGGAACCGGACCGGCCTTTCCGCGCTCAAGGTGTATGAGTCGCTCGCCTGCGGCACGCCGGTCATCGCCTCGGCGTGGCCTGGACACCAGGAGTTGATTCAAGAGGTCGGATGCGGCATCCTCTTCCCGCCCGACGATGCGTCCGCACTTGCGGCCGCGGTGCGCCGCTGTGTCGAGGACCCCGTCGCGGCGCGCGCGATGGGCGCGCGCGGATCGGCCTGGGTGCGCCGCCACGCGAGCTGGGACGTGCGCGCACAGCAGACACACGACGCGCTCCTTCACGAGCTGCCGCGGGCTGACGCGCACCCGTCGCGGGGGACCGGCTGATGATGGAGTTGGAGGGCTGGATCCCATTCCTCACGATCATCCTGCCGTTCGTGGTGGCGAGCTCGTGGCTCCTCTCGCGCCGGGCCTTCGGATCGCTGTCGGTGATCGAGCTCTCTCCCTACGGCCTCGCGTTCTGGATGGGACTGCAGGCCCAGGCGTTGTGGGGCGCCTATCTCATGATGTGGGGCTCGCGGAACTACATCGGCCTCGAGCGGGTGGACGGAGACCTCCCCTACATCCTCACGACGGTCGCGGTGGACTATGCGGTCCTCGCCCTGCCGCTCGCGATGATCCTCATCGCGCGCGCGGCACGATACGATCCAGTCAGCGACATCAATCGGTATCGTGCGGCGCAGATCCTCCCTCAGGAGTCTGCAGGCGACGTCGAGCTGTTCGTCGTACTCGCACTTTGGACCCTCGTTTCGATCGCGATTGCCGGCGTCATCTTCTCGCGCGGATCACCCCTGCTGTTGCTCCTCGTCGGGAACAGCGACATCGCGGATCTCGCGCGGGCGCGGGTCGCGCTCATCTACCTGAATGAATGGCAGAGGATCCTCAACAACATCGTGGGAGGCTCGTTCACCGCACTGTTGGTGTATGCGACTTACGCCGCTGCCCTGATGCGCGCCCAACTTCGCTGGTGGGTGCTCTTCGCCGTCCTGCTCGTGCCGTCGGTGATCGTACAGGCATCGAGCCTCGCCAAGGCGCCGGTCGCGCAGCTGTTGGTCGGCCTTCTGCTTGTCCACGTGATGGTGCGAGGACGCCTCCGGCCTCGCACCATCGGGGTGTTCGTGACGGTGGTCTTGGGCGCCCTCGGCGCCGCCTACGCCTTGGCACAGACCGACCTGCTCCTCGGTGTTGATACGGTCGGCGTCCTTGGGGCCGACAATCCCCTCGGGAGAACGCTGATCGGCCAACTCGTTGGGGTTCCGAACTACCTCCAGATCTTCCCGGGTGAGCACCCCTTCCTGATGGGTAGCGAGCTACAGGTGCTCGGCCTCTTCGGCTACCAGCCTGAGAGCGCCGCGAAGATCGCGATGGAGATCTACCTCCCCGAGTCGGTCGCAGCTCAGACCATCGGTGTACAGAACACCTTCTTCATCGGCGCGGCGTACGCGAACTTCGGCTGGCCGGGCGTCGCCCTCGCGCCGATCTGGGTGGCGGCGGTGCTCCTCATCGCGCAGCGCGCGACGCTTGCCCTCCCGAAGACGCCGCTCGGCGTCGCGATCGCCGTCTGGACGATGTATCAGTTCGTGCGCGCGATCGGCGGCGGCTTCGTCTCGGAGTTCACGGTCAACACCAACGTCGTCGGCACCTTGCTGCTTGCGCTCACCACTTGGCTGATGGTTCGGGCAGTCGCGGTCATTCGATCATCGCGCACCGCGACGGCGACCGCGGTGAGCTCGCCGTCGTTGGTGGACCCGTGAGCAGCGCCGCATCGACCGCGGCGCGCGCACCCCGGATCGCATTCGTGGGCCCCTGGGACCGACTCATCTGGTCGGCGCGTCGTGGACTCGTCAAGATGATGATCGATCGTGGCTGGGATGTCCTCACCGTCAGTCCGGTCGTCAGCGGAGGCGTCTACCGCCGTCGGCTGGAGGAGCTCGGGGCGCGACACGTGGAGGTCCCTGTCTCCCGCTTCATCGACCCCCTGGGCGACCTGCGCTACCTGTGGACGCTCTTCCGGCAACTGCGCCGCGAACGCCCGGATCTCGTGCACGTCTTCACAGTCAAGCCGAATGTCTACGGCGCGTTCGCCGCTCGGCTCGCCGGAGTTCGTCGCGTCGTCGGCCTCGTCGAAGGGCTGGGGTTCCTGTACGAGACGTTCGCTGGACGACTCTTGCTCTTCGGCCTCCTCCGGTTCGCCTTCCTCTGGTGCGATCGCGTCTGGTTCCTCAATCGGGACGACCGCGCCGAATGCGTGCAGCGACGTGTGCTTCCGGCACGGAAGGCCGTCTTGATCCCTTCGGTCGGTGTCGACCGGGCGGTGCTCGAGTCCCGTCTCTCCGGCGAGGCGCACCTGACCGCGTTGCGAGCGGAGTTCGCATCGGAGGGCACGTCGAGACTCGTGGTCTGCGTCGGGCGCATGACCTGGTCGAAGGGAGTGCGGGAGCTCGTGGACGCTTCGGCGCTCCTGGCACGGTCGCACCCGGACACGAAGGTGCTTCTCGTCGGCGAGATCCAGCAGGGCAGTCCGGGATCGATTCCGCGCGAATACCTCGAAGGCGCTCGGAGCCGCGCGTTCCAGTGGCTCGGGTTCCGTGACGATGTACCAGATCTCATGCGGATCGCCGACGTCATCACGTTGCCGACACACTATCGCGAGGGGGTTCCCCTGGTGCTCCTCGAGGGAATGGCACTCGGCAAGCCACTTGTCGCGACCGACTGGGTCGGATGTCGGGAGGTCGTACGCCACGGTCACAACGGCCTGCTTGTCCCTGTGCATGATGCCCCGGCGCTCGCCGAGGCGATCTCAGTGATCCTGTCGGACCCAGAGCTCGCCAAACGGATGGGGGACGCCGGACGACGGATGGCCGACGCGGAATTCGCCGAGCATGCCGTCAACACGCGCGTCGTGCGCGAACTCTATCGAGAGGACGGTTGACCTGATGAGCCTGGAGTTCTCCGGCGGCGCGCGCCTCGCGGCGGAGGGCATCACTTACTTCCGCGGCCGTGTTGCGCTCGCTGAGATCCTGCGTGCGTTCAGGGTGGGGCCGGGCGACGAGGTGGTCACCCAAGCCTTCACGTGCGTTGCCGTTCCGGAGGGGATCCGGGCCGCCGGCGCGACTCCCGTCTACGCGGACCTGCTCGCCGACGGGGTGACCGTCGACCCGCGCGCCGTTGCCGATCGCATTACGCCGCGCACGCGCGCGGTGATCGCGCAGCATACGTTCGGCATCCCCAGCGAGATGACGGCATTGTCTGCCATCTGCGCGGCGAATGGCCTTCTCCTCATCGAGGACTGCGCTCACACGGTGGATTCTCGATACGGAGGCGCCACGGTCGGGACGATCGGGGACGCAGCGTTCTATTCCTTCGAGTGGGGGAAACCGCACGTCGTCGGCATCGGCGGAATGGCGCGAGTCCGGGACGTCGCCGCCCGACAGCGGCTCGCCGAGGCGCACCGAGACCGCCTCCGATATCCGCCAGCCCTCCGCACCGCGCGGTTACACGCGCAGTACATGGCGTTCCGAATCCTTTACCGCCCGTCGCTGTTCTGGACGCTTCGGAGTGCCTTTCGTTTGCTGAGTCGCGTCGGCGTGACCGAGGGAAATTATCAGTACGATCCTGCGGCACTCGCCGACGAGTTCGCACTGCGCATGGCACCGTCGCTCGACCGGCGGCTCGCACGCGCGCTGTCGCGATCAGGGCCCGACTCCGTGCGACGGTTGGCCCTCGCGGCGAGCTACGCCGGGGCCGGACTCATCTCGACGGCGCGAAGGCCCGTCGCCCCGACCGCGGCGGATCCGGTCCTTGTCCGCTTCCCACTGTTCGTCGAGGACCGGGAGCGGTTGGCGGCTCACGCCCGCGAGCAACGGGTGGAGACGGCGCTTTGGTACGAGACCCCGGTCCACCCCTGTCGCGGGCGGGACCTGCTCGCGGTCGGCTATCACGAGGGAAGCTGCCCGCGCGCCGAAGAAGCTGCGCGCCGCATCATCTCTCTTCCTCTGCATTCGCGCGTGGGCCCACAACACGTCGACCGGACGGTGGCGATGATCAACCGGGCGCTCTCGTGATCCATCCGGTTCAGCGGTTGACGGCGCCGCTCACGGTGGAGGACGGCTGGACGCTCGCGAAGCTCCACCGGGAATCGATCCCCGACGGATTCCTCACCTCGCTCGGACTCGGCGTGCTGCGCGAACTCTACCTCGGGTTCGCATCTTCTGCCCACGCGACGATACATGTCTCGCGCGAAGAGGGCCGAATCGTCGGATTCATCGCGTGCGCCGAAGATACGGGGGCGGTCTACCGCGACGTGTTGCGCCGCCGGGGCGTCAACCTCGCGTGGCGGGCGGCCGCCCTCCTCCTTTCGCCCAAACGTCTGTGGAGGGCGACCGAGACCCTTTTCTACCCTTCGCGGGGAGGGTTCGAGGATCTCCCACGGGCCGAAGTCCTGAACTTCTGTGTTCGCTCTGAGCTGCGCGGCGGAGGGCACGGGCGCGCGCTCTTCGAGACTGCTATGCGTGAACTCGCTGATCGCGGAGTGCGCGCCGTGCGCATCGTCACGGGCGCATCTCAGGATCGAGCGCAGCGATTCTACCGGGCCGCACGCTGCGAAGAGTGGGGTGCAGCAGAGGTCCACGTCGGGTCCGGGTCGGTGGTCTTCATCCACAGACCGTTGGTCGTGACGAATGCCGAGTAGCGACTCCACGCTCGTCGCGCCAACGGCGATCGCGGCGGAACAGGACTTCGCCAGACGCTTCCTGGCTAGCCTTGGCGTGCGGTCGCCCACACCCGGTCTCGTCGAGTTGACCGCCGGACGCCTCTGCCTTCGAGAAGAACGGGCATCGACGGAGCGCGACGAGTGGGGGAACTGGGACCTCAAGCCTTCGGATTCGCGCGCAAACGAGGCGCTCGTGCCGGTCATCGATCGAGCGATCGCCGCGGAAGGCGTTCGACGACCACGATGGCCCGACGGAAAGCGGTTCGCCCTGTGCCTCACGCACGACGTCGACTCCGTCTCCGACGGCGTGGGTCGAAGCGAGTACGTCTGGCGAGCGCTTGGCGCGCTCTCTGCCGACCCCAGATCGTGGCGACGGGTCGGCAGCACCCTCGCGCGCACCCTGCGACCGAGCCGCGGCGACGCCACGGATTCTCTCGCCAGTTTCGAGCGCTGGATCGATGCCGAAGCGCGGTTCGGGTTCCGTTCGACGTTCTTCGTCTTCGCGCCTCGGCGGCGCGACCGTCATTGGACCGACGCCCACTACGACTGGCAGGACACCACGCGGTATCGGGGTCAGTCGATGCGCGTCGGTGAGATGTTCGGCGCCATCGCCGCCGAGGGATGGGAGATCGGCCTACATGGGAGTTACGGATCGGCAAGGTCGCTCGACCGTCTGAAAAGCGAGCGGGGTATGCTCGAGCTCGGCCTGGGCTCGCCAGTCACGTCCGCACGGCAGCACTACTTGAACTTCGACTCGGTGCGCTCGCCGGCCATCATGGAACGGGCCGGCATTCGGATCGATTCGACGCTCGGATACAATAGGATCGTCGGTTATCGCGCCGGAACCACGTTTCCGTTTCCGCTCTGGAATGCGGCGGCAGAGGCCGCCACCGACGTGCTCGAGATTCCTCTGATCGCGATGGACTGCTCGCTCCTCGAGTCCGGCGCACTCGGACTCTCGGTCGAGGACGCCACGGGGGTCGTGCGTCGGATGATGGACGACGCTGAGGCGAGCGGGGGCTGCATCACTCTCAACTGGCATCCCGATCACCTCGCGCGCGACGGGTACTTCGAGCTCTACGAAGTCGTGCTGTCTGAGGCCGCGAGCCGTGGCGCGTGGGGTTGCGCCAGCGGCGAGCTCGCCGCCTGGTGGCAGGCGCAAAGCGGGATCCTCCAGTGATCGGCGGACGGCGGATCGCGCAGTGGTCGGAGGCGACAAGGGACGCATTCCGAAAGAGCCGACTCGCCCGCGACGTCAGTGTTCTGGGTGGCGCGACCTTGGGAGCACAGGCCCTTGGAGTGCTCTTCACTCCGATCGTCACGCGCCTGTACGATTCGGCCGCCTTCGGCATGTTCGCGATCTTCTCTTCCTACCTCGTGGTCGGCGCCACGGTGGTGGGCCTGCATTTCGACCTGCTCATTCCTTCGGCCGATTCCGACGGCGAGGCAGCGGCGCTGGGGGCGAGTGCCCTCATTGCCTCGGTCGCCGTCTCGGCCCTCGCAACCGCCGCGTACGCAGCCCTGATCCTGCTCGAGGGCTCCTCATTCGCCATGCTCCCGCTCTGGTCCGCGCTCCCGATGGGCGTCCTCCTCGTCGTGAGCGGTTGGACGCTGGCGGCCCGGTATCTCTGCATCCGACAGGGGCAGTTCAGCGTGTTAGGTCGGCTCACCCTCGTGCAGGCGGTCTCACGCACGATCGGCCTCGTGGTGGGTGGGTTCGTGACCGGCAGTTGGGCGGGGCTTCTGATCGGCGAGGCGGGCGGGCGGCTGACGGGGATCCGTAGCCTCCGGTCCACTCTCGCGACGCTGTGGGAGGTGATCAGATCTTCGGGAGGAATCCATCGAGCCTGGGGCGCTGCGAGAAGAGGCGTCTCGTACATCAGGATCGCGCTGCCCTCCAGTCTGATCGACGTCGTCGCGACCAGCGTTCCCGCCGTCCTCATCACGTCTCGCTACGGTCTCGTGGCGGCGGGGGAGTTCTTCCTCGCCTCTCGCCTGCTCGCCGCGCCGGCGTCCCTCGTCGTGAGCAGCGTCGCCGACGTCTTTCACCACCGCGCCAGCAGTCGACTCCGGAGTGACGCAACCGCACTGCGGGACCTGCTTCGCGGCGCCGCGCGGCGGCTGCTGCTCGTCGGCGGCGTGCTACTGGCGCCCGTGGCCGTGGGCTCGATCTGGCTCGCTGGACCTGTGCTCGGCGCGCGGTGGGCTCCGGTCGGCGTTCTGATCGCGCTCCTTGCACCTGGCGTGCTGGCAAGCGCGGTGGTCGGGCCGCTGAGCCGGGTGCTCGCCGTCGTCCGTCGGCCCGGCCTCAAGCTCTCATACGATGTTGTAGCTTTGACACTCGCTGTCCTCCCGTTCCTCTCGGGGGTGTTCGACTTCTCGTTTCTCGGAGCGGTGACAGCCTACAGCGTCGGCAGGGTCCTGGGGTACCTTCTCTACTATCTTCTCCTGGAGATGACCGTCTCGCAGTGGAAACCCGCACCGGAGACGTCGGCTTGATCGCACGTGCGGTCGGCGTGCGCGTCGGACCCGCACCGGACGCCTGTTGATGCGGCTGGGATTCGACGCGCGAGGGGCGCTTCTGGGTCTACTCTGGCTCGGCTCCCGGCTTCGCTTGCCGGTTCGACTCCTCCACGGGTTCGTCTTGGGCCGCGCGTTCGGCACGTTCGCCCGAATGGGACTCGGCTCCCACGTGCTGGCGCGACAGGCTTCCCTCGGACGCAACATCACCGTGGGCAGGCGCTGCAGCATCGTTGTGGAGGAGCTCGTCGTCGAGGACGACGTGACAATCGGCGACGGCGTGACGGTGCGGTGCCGTCGTCTGGTGCTGCGCCGTGGTTCGAGGCTCGACCCGGGCGTGGAGGTTCGGGGTGTCGCAACTCCCGAATCCGCCCTTGAGCTCGGCGAGTGCGCGTGGGTCTATTCGCATTGCGTGCTCAACACTGACGCCTCGATCGAGATCGGATCCCGCTCGGCCCTTGGCGCGTGGTGCAGAGTGTTCACGCATAGCGCGTACCTGCCGGTCACGCACGGTTACCCGGTGACGTTCGCCCCGGTGGTGATCGGATCCGACGTTTGGCTGCCGTGGCACGTCTTCGTGCTTCCAGGGGCGAGGATCGGTGCGGGCGCGACGGTCGGCGCCTACTCGCTCGTCGCAGGCGCGATTCCCGAGAACGCGCTCGCCGTCGGTGTGCCGGCAAAGGTCGTCAAGGACGCGTCCGCCTATCGACGTCGGCGCACTCCCGAGGAGTTGGCTAGACTCGGCGGCGACGTGGTCGCCGAGGTGGCGCGGCGCTGGTCCGGGAGCTTCCGTGCGCGCGACGCGTTTCGCGCGCCCCGTCGCGTGGTCGACCGAACCGGCGCCGGGGACTTACTGCTGCGCGATGGAGACGAGAGCCTGCGGGTACGCCTCCTCTCGGGATCCGAGGATCTGGTGACGACGCGGAGTGAGTTCGCGGAGACTCTGTACGTCACGTTGGACCGCCGGATCGTCCCGGAGGGGAGCGCGGTCTGGATCGATCTGGTGACGCTCCAGTCCCGGAATGCCGCGAGCGCCGGACGCATCGGGCGCGAGTTCGTCGAGATCCTCACCCAGTGGGGCATTCGGTTCGACTGGATCCCGAGTGCGGAAGTGGAGAGCCGGCTGCGCTTCTGAGTTCTTCGACACCGCTCTTGCTCGCCACCGAGGCGAGCCGCGAGGCACAATGGACTCTCACGAAAGCGAGGTGCGGTGAAGCAGTCAACGTGGACGCGATGGCGGGAGAACTCCAACGGACTCCTCCTGCGGCGAGCAGCGCAGGCGTCCGTCGTGGCGTTCGTCTGCTTCGGCGTCGGCGTCATGGTCGGCCGTTATCAGGTTCCTCCGTATGGCGTCATCCGGGACGTCACCAAAGCGGTGCGGTTCCTCCTCGGCGTGCGCTCCCTCGGAACGAACGGAGACAACGAGGTGCTTCGGTTCGGATTCCGAAACGCCATGATCCCGACGCAGCGCTACCCGGCGGTCCGGACGATCGAGGCGCTTTCCGAGCGGTTGAACGGATTGCTCGTTCCAGTCGCCCCACTGGAGTCCATCGCCTCAGGGGTCCGCCTCGGCTCCAGCACACGCGACTCGCTCGGCTTGCACCTGGAGTTTGGCGTGAGGGGCAAGCGACTGGTGGCAGACGCCTACGTCGAGATGGCCCGCACTACGTCGCCGGACTGCGCCGCACTCGTCGTACCCGGCTCCGGACTCGACGAGGGGTCTCGCATCGTCCAACGGCTTCCGTATGACTACCACGGGCCCGTCCTCGACTGGATCACCCCACGTTGCGACGCTTACGTGTTCGTGAAGCCGAACGAGGACTACGCGGCGATCCACGACGGTCAGCGCCGCCTCACCAACAAATTCGTCGTCGCGTACCTCCTGAATGGCGGAGGCTCCTACAGCCTGACGTACGTCACGCAACTGATCGCGCTGACGAAGTCGCTGCAGGCGTCCTACGCACGGGTGGCCCTCATCGGTCTCTCCCAGGGAGCCCACGCCGCGCTGCTCGCAGGGATCGCGACCGCTCCCACGTCGGTACTTGTCGCGTCGGGGTACTCGGTGCTCTACGATCGCGTAGAGTATGCCGACCTCGATCAGCTCATGATTCCCGGGCTCACTCGACTGTACGGCGCCGATTCACTCGCGGCCAAGATGGCGCGGCAGCCGACAGCGTTCGCCTTCACATTCGGCACTGAGGACGAGGGTCCCATCCGGTTCGACGCGCGCTCGGAGCTCACCTGTGCCCGTTTCCGCGCGGTGGCGAACGTCCGCTGCCTGATCGCACCGATCCGACACGAATTCGTGCGCGCCGAGGTGGAGCGCGCGCTCGGGAGTGGCGGATCCGGGGTTCGTGCTGCTCCCAGATAGCCGCGCGGTCGGAAAGCGCCGGCGCGAAGTTCGACATTCCCGCGGGGAGCGGTACCACACAGAGCGATGTCCCCCTAGTTTTCGTGATTGTTGCCGCGCTTCGTCCTTCCATCCCATCCGTGATCAAACGCGCTTTCGACCTCCTCGTCAGTGGCATTGCGCTACTGCTGGCGTCACCCTTGCTTGCGCTCGTCGCCGTCTGGACCAAGCTGGATTCGCGCGGACCGGTTTTCTATCGCGGCGAGCGGGCGGGACGCGGGAACGCGCCATTCCGCATCTTCAAGTTCCGCTCGATGGTCATGAACGCCGATCGCATCGGCGGAGCCTCGACCTCGGGCGACGATCCGAGGGTCACACGGTCCGGACGCTTCATCCGCCGGTACAAGCTTGACGAGCTGGCGCAGCTGCTCAATGTCTTGAACGGTGACATGAGTCTCGTCGGCCCGCGCCCCGAGGTCCTCAAGTACACGTCGCGCTACAGCGGCGAGTTGTTGGAGATCCTCTCCGTGCGGCCGGGGATCACCGATTGGGCCTCGATCTGGAACTCCGATGAGGGCGGGGTCCTTGCCGGCGCTGCGGACCCCGACAAGGCCTTCGAGGTGCTCATTCAACCGACGAAGTTGCAGTTGCAGTTGCGCTACGTGCGAACCCGTTCCTTCCCAGCAGACGTCTGGATCCTCATATGCACGGCGCTCCGCCTCGCCGTCCCGGCATTCTATCCCGCTGAGCTCGCCGACATCCCGCGCCTCAAGCCGGGAATGGGCGCCTCGGTCGCCTGATTGCCGAGCCATCGCTCGCCCCCTCATCCCAAGATCACGTTCCGATGACGACCGTCCCACCGCCTGAGATCCCCTTCTTCAACTACCGTGGTGCGTTCGGCGCGATCGAGGCGGCGTTGATGGACACCGTCCGTGACGTGGTCCGCCGCGGGGCGTTCATCCTGCAGAAGGACCTCCTCGAGTTCGAGCAGGCAGTCGCGCGCTATCTGGGCGTCAAGCACGCCTTCGGCGTCGGGAATGCGACGGATGGCCTGCACATCAGCTTTCGCGCCGCGGGCATCAAGCCTGGCGACGAAGTGATCTTCCCGTCGCACGAGATGGTCGCCGGTCCGGCCGCGGTGCACTTCGCCGGGGGCGTCCCGGTACCCGTCGACATCGGACCTGATGGCCTACTCGACCCCGCTTGCATCGAACCGGCCATCACCGCCCGCACCCGGTTCATCATGCCGGTGCAGCTCAACGGTCGCACCTGTGACATGGAGGCGGTCCAGGCGGTCGCCGACCGGCACGGCCTACTGATCGTCGAGGATGCGGCACAGGCGCTCGGCTCCCGCTTCAGGGGCCGCGCGGCAGGCTCGTTCGGGACCGCCGCCGCCTTCAGCTTCTATCCTGCGAAGGTCCTCGGTTGCCTTGGCGACGGCGGACTGATGTGTACGAACGAGGATGCCGTAGCGGACCAGATGTATCTCTTGCGGGACCACGGTCGCGATCGAGAAGGCCGCGTGATGGGATGGGGGATGAACTCGCGCCTCGACAACCTGCAGGCGGCGATCCTCCACCTTCAGTTCCGCGACTACGACACGATCATCTCGCATCGTCGCGCCCTCGCCGCGACGTACCACGCGGCCCTCGAGGGACTCGCCCAGGTCGAGCGTCCACCGTCCCCGGAGACCGACGGGGATCACTTCGACATCTATCAGAACTACGAGGTCTGGGCCGAACGACGCGACGAACTACGTCTCTTCCTCAAGGACCGTGGCATCGGCACGCTCATCCAGTGGGGAGGGAGCGCGGTGCATCAGTTTCCGGCGCTCGGCTATCGGCAGTCGCTGCCGCGGACTGAGCGTTTCTTCACCGGGTGCCTCATGCTGCCGCTGAACATGATGGTGTCCGTCGACGACGCACGCCGCGTCGCCGACACGATCCGTTCCTTCTACGCCCGCTGAGCCGAGGCGCGTGGACACGACCGAACTCGCTCGACGGATCCGTTTGCACGCACTCCGGATGACGAGCCGGGGGGGCAGCTCGCATGTCGCGTCCGTGCTCTCGATGGCGGACATCCTCGCGGTTCTCTACGGCCGCAGCCTGCGAATCGACCCCGCGACGCCCCGCTGGCCCGATCGCGATCGCGTCGTCCTCAGCAAGGGCCACGCGGGCGCCGGGATCTACGCCGCACTCGCCGAGCGGGGCTTCTTCCCGTTGGAGATGCTCCAAACGCACTACCAGGACGGATCGCTCCTCAGCGGACACGTATCGCACAAGGGTATTCCAGGCGTCGAACTCTCGACCGGCTCCCTCGGTCACGGACTGGCGGTGGCGGTGGGGATGGCCCTTGCCTGTCGGACCGACCGTCGCGCGTCGCGGGTCTTCGCCGTACTCAGCGATGGTGAATGCGATGAGGGGTCGAACTGGGAAGCGATCCTCTTCGCCGCTCATCATCGCCTGGCGAATCTCGTAGCGATCATCGACTTCAACGGCATTCAGAGCCTTGCCACCGTGGAGGAGACCGTCCGGCTCGAGCCCTTCGCAGACAAGTGGCGCGCCTTCGGATGGCGGGTGCTCGAAGCGGACGGTCACGATCACGCGGTGCTTGCCACCGCGTTCGAGCCGCACGTCGGCGCTGAACCAACGGTCGTCATTGCCCGTACGACGAAAGGCAAGGGCGTCTCCTTCATGGAGAACAGCGTCCTCTGGCACTATCGCACGGCGCGAGGGGACGAGTTCGACCGAGCCGTCGCCGAACTCGAGGGCTCACCGTGAGGGACGTCTTCGTCACTCGACTCGTCGAGGAGGCAGAGCAGGATGAACGGATCAACCTCATCACCGGGGACCTTGGATTCGGAGTACTACACCGCTTCTGGGACCGATTCCCGGCGCGATTCCTGAACGCGGGCGTCGCCGAGCAGCTGATGACCGGCGTCGCAACGGGCCTCGCGATGGAGGGCCGGATCGTCTGCACCTATTCGATCGCCAATTTCCCCACGCTGCGCTGCCTGGAGCAGATCCGGAACGACGCTGCCTACCACGACGCGAACGTGAAGGTCGTCGCCATCGGCGGAGGATTCAGCTACGGCGCGCTCGGGATGTCGCATCACGCCACCGAGGACCTCGCGATCCTCAGAGCCCTGCCACAGGTTACCGTCTTCGCCCCAGGCTGCGACTGGGAGGCGCAGGAGTGTACGAGCGCGATGCTGCGGCAGCCGGGCGTCTGCTACCTGCGTCTCGACAAGTCGACGGCTGGAATCACCGGACGGCCCGGCGAGACGTTCGAGGTCGGTGTACCACGAACGCTGCGTGAGGGTTCGGCGCTCACCCTGATCACCTGCGGCGGGATCCTCGGTGAGGTGCTAGGCGCCGCCGACATGCTCGCCCGCGACGGAATCGCGGTTCGCGTCCTGAGCATCCCGACGCTCAAGCCCCTCCGAAGCGAACAGATCATCGCCGCGGCGCGAGAGACGGACGGGATCCTCACCGTCGAAGAGCACGTGTTGACCGGCGGGCTCGGTTCGACGATCGCGGAAGTGCTGATGGACGTCGGCGTACAGCCTCGCCGGTTTTTGCGCCTTGGCATCTCGGGTGGCTACTCCTCGATCGTCGGGTCGCAGGAATACCTGCGCCGTCGGCACGGACTCGACGCGAGTTCAATCGCCACGCGCGCGAGGGCGTTACTCGCGGAGTGAGCGACGGCCGGCGCGCTCAGCCAGCGAGCACGCTCCCACCATTCACATTCACGATCTCACCGACCAGGTGCCGGGCGCCCGCCATGCAGAGGCTCACCACCGCGAACGCCACATCCTCGGGCGTTGCCACCCGACCATTCGGAATGGTCGTCTCGATCCGCGCCCTCCCGCCGTTCGCGAAGACGTCAGCGCACATCTCCGTGTCGACCCACCCCGGCGCCACGCAGTTCACCGTGACCCCGCGCTTCGCGAGTTCAATCGCCTGACTCTTCACGAAGGAGATCATCGCGCCTTTGCTCGCGCCGTAATCGGCGTGGTACGCCTCCCCACGCTGCCCGGCCGTCGAGGCCACGTGAACGATCCGACCGCCGTCGCCGAGCACACGGGCCGCCGCGCGGGAGATGAAGAACATCGCGTCCACGTTCTCGCGCATCGTGCGGCGCCACCGCTCGTCGGTCATCTCATGGACCGGCACCTCCTCCGGAGGCCATACGCCGGCGCTGTGCACGACGATGTCGAGACCGCCGAAGGCTGCGACGCCGGCCGCGATCAGCGAATCGGCGCCGCCGGGAGCACCAAGGTCGCTCGCGTGCGCGCTCGCAATTGTCCCACTCATCGACAAAGCAGCGACCAAAGCATCAGCGTCAGCGCGTCGCGAGCGATACCCGATGCACACCGAAGCCCCCTCCGCCGCAAGCAACCGCGTCACCGCCGCGCCGATCCCGCGCGACCCGCCGGTCACCACCGCGCGCTTCCCCTTGAGCGAGAACGCGCTGCTCATCCGGCGACCTCGGCGTCCACGACGTCGCAGATCGCGTGCTGGATCGCCAGATGGACCTCCTGCGCGAGGTCGGTGCGGTCGGTCGGCACAATTAGACAGAGGTCAGCCAGCGAGCGGATCTTGCCCCCGTCCTTCGAGGTGAGCACCAGGGTCTTCATCCCGAGCCGCTTCGCCGCCTCCACCGCCCGCAGGCAGTTGGGTGAGTTGCCGCTCGTCGTGTGCACCGAGAGGAGATCTCCGGCTCGTCCAAGGGCCTCGATCTGCCGGCTGAACACCTCGTCGAAGGAGAAGTCGTTCGCCGCCGCAGTGATGATCGACGTGTCGGTCGTGAGCGCGATCGCGCGCAGTGGCTTCCGCGCGCGCTGATACCGCACGACGTATTCGGTCGAGAGGTGCTGCGCATCGGCGGCGCTCCCGCCATTGCCGCAGAAGAAGAGCGTGCCGCCGGACTTGATCGTCGCTCGTACCATCTCGGTCGCGGCGCGGATCCCATCGGCGAGCGTGTCGGCAGACGTGGCGGCGAGCCCCGAGAGCTCGCGCAAGTGCTGGACAGGGTCGATCTGGCTCACGCGGCGGCCTCGGTGATGCGTCGCATCGCCGCTTCGGCGCGCGCTGCTAGAGTGGCGGGCGCGTCGGCGGCGGCCTCGAACGCCCAGGTCACACAGGCGTCGGCCGCGAGCAGGTCGAGCGCCGCCGTGCGCGCTTCACCCGGCGCGCGATCCACGAGCACCCGGCGCAGCAACGCGTCCGACGCAGCAAGGAGCGCGTCGCACACGTCGGCATTCGCCGACTCACCAGTCTCCCGGAGAACGGTGAGCGTGCGCTCCACGAGCGCTGGCGGCGCCCCGTGCCGATGAACCGAGATCCAGTCGAGGACTGTCATTGCCCTACAAGTTATTGACTCGATCGGTCGGCCGGTGTAGCGTAAACGTAGCCGATTCGGCTACACGGGAGATCCAGCGTGCACTCGAAGTCCATCACCTATCGCGAGCTGCGGAACACCCCAGGGCAGGTGTTCGAGCGGCTGGCCGCCGGCGAACCGTTGTCGCTGGTGGCCGAGGGGACGACCAAGGCGATCCTGATCCCCGTCGCGGACGACGACGTCGCGACGGTCCTCGACGCGTGGCAGCGTGGTCGCGCGCTCCTCGCCCTCGCGCGCCTGCAGTCCGAGGCGCGTCGCACAGGGGCGTCGGAACTACCCAAGGAGCGTCTCACGGGCGAGATCGCCGCCGCAAGGAAGGCGCGTCGACGCCGCGGCGCCGGCGGATAGGACTCCACCCTGCGCATCGTACTCGACACGAACGTCCTCGGCTCGGCGATGCTGACCGCCGGAGGGACCGCCGACCTCGCGCTGCAACTCGTGCTGGCCGGGCAAGCGACCCTGATCGTCGATTCGCGGGTCAGCGCCGAGTACGACCTCGTAACGGCGCGTCCCACCTTCGGCTTCGACGAGAGGGAGCGACGCGTACTGCTCGACGTCTTGGCGGCGATCGCCGAACCCGTCGTCGCTCCTCCGCTTCGCCTCGCTCTCCCCGACGCAGAGGATCGGATGTTCGTCGAGGTCGCGGTCGCCGGGGCCGCCGACGCGATCGTGACCGGTAACACGCGCCACTTCGTCTCCCGAGGCGCGTCGCTGCCGGTGGCGGTGCTCACGCCACGGCAGTTCGTCGAGCGACTTCGGCGCTAGGCGCCCGCCAGCGCCGCGCGCGCGGCGGCTAAACGCTAACAGTCTTGCGTTTGGTACTACTATCTGCGACCCGCGAGGGGAGTCGTTCATCGTGGTTCCGAACGTCGATCGCCCCTTCACGCGCCACGTCGGAGAGGCGCTCGTCCACGTCGTCGGACTACGCACCCTGATCGAGCGACTCACCGCACCGTAGCGCTCGATCCGCTAGGATCGCGCCAAGAGCTCGCGCGCGACCTCAGCGGCCTGCGCTGGCATTGCGGCGACTTGCCCGGGGCCGAGGCCCGCCTGCGCCATATGGTCCTTCCCGCCACCGCGGATCCCCGTCCGCGCCGCGAGCGCCTTGACCAGTCCACCGGCCGTCACGCCACGCGATCGCAGGTCGTCGCTCACAACGATCACCAGGCCCCCCTTGTCCTCGCCGAAGTCCGCGACGAGGACGCCGACACCCGTGCCAAGTCGCTCGCGCACGGCATCGCCAAGGGTCTGAAGGTCCTTCATCGAGGCCGCCTTGACCACCTTCGAGAGCAGCTTTGCCCCATTCACCGCTTCGGCGCCATCGAGAAGGTCCGCTCCCTGGCCGCCACCGCCCCGCATCGCCTCGTCGAGCTTCTTCTCCAATGCGCGCTTCTCGGCCAGTAGCGCATCGAGGCGCTTTGCCACCAGCTCCGGGGTCGTCGCGTTGAGCTTGAGCCGCTCCGCCACACCCTCGAGCGTGCGCTCCCGGTCGCGCAGGTATTCGTAGGCACCCCGCCCCGTGACGGCCTCGATCCGACGCACGCCGGCCGCAACCCCACTCTCGGAGACGGTCCGCATCAGCGCGATCTGCCCGGTGTTACGCACGTGCGTGCCGCCGCAGAGTTCGACCGAAAGTCCGGCGATCTCCACCACCCGCACGACGTCGCCGTACTTCTCGCCGAAGAGCGCCATCGCACCCTGCGCGATCGCCTCCTGATAGGGCTTCTCGGTCGTGATCACATCCACGTTGGCCCAGATCCCCTCGTTCACCAACGTCTCGACGCGTTCAAGAGCGTCGGGCTTGATCGGGCCGTGGTGCGTGAAATCGAACCGGAGCCGATCGGGCGCGACGAGCGACCCCGCCTGATGTACGTGAACCCCCAGCACTTGGCGCAGTGCCGCGTGCAGCAGATGCGTCGCCGTGTGGTTGCGTTCGGTGTCGCGACGCCGGTCTCCCGGCACCCGCGCCTTGACCATCTCGAACTTCGGCGTCCCCGTAGCACGCCCGATTGCGGCGGGCCGCCCGTCGAGCTTCCGGACCTCGGTGACCTCCACCCGCCACCCGTCGCCGACGATCTCCCCGTGGTCCGAGACCTGGCCGCCTGACTCGGCGTAGAACGGAGACTCGCGCAGCATCACGGCCACCTGGCCGTCGTCGAGTGTCTTCACCGCAGTGACGAGCGACTCGATCTCGATTTCGTCGTAGCCGACGAACCGACCAGTGGCCGGATGCTCGGTGCCGGTGCTCCAGAGTGAGATGTCGCCGAAGTCGTCATTGGTCACGGAGATGCGCTTCGACTTGCGCTCCTCTTGTGACTGCTTCCGCTGGCCGTTGAGTGCCGCCTCGAACCCCGCGAGGTCCACTCGATAACCGCGCTCCTCGGCCATCAACTCGGTGAGGTCGAGCGGGAATCCGTAGGTGTCGTAGAGCTTGAACGCATCCTCGCCCGAGATCGTCCCGCGCAGCGCGGTCGAGCCCTGCGTCGAGCCCAACGGCGCGATCTGGTCGAACCGCGAGAGCCCGCCCCCGATCGTGGCCAGGAAGCGCTCCTCCTCGGCGCGCGTCGTGTCGAGCAGGTGTTGGCTCCGTGAAGCGAGTTCAGGGAACTGGTCCGACATCAGGCTGATCACTCGCTCGACCACAGTCACGAGCGTCGGTTCGCGGCGGCCAAGGAGCCAAGCGTGGCGCACGGCGCGGCGGAGGATGCGGCGCAGCACGTAGCCACGGCCCTCATTCGCCGGGAAGACGCCATCGGCGAGGAGGAAGGCCACCGCGCG
>JANPCH010000143.1:0-2741 GCA_031430835.1 Gemmatimonadaceae bacterium | reverse complement strand
CCGTTGTGCAGGTACCGGATGTAATGCTCCTGCACGAGATCCGGATTGTTGCCGAAGACGGCGATCGCCGGCGGCGAGACCTCCACCTGCGTGGCGTAGTTGAGCTTCACCTCGTGCCCCGCCGCCTGCGGCGGCTGGCGGCGCGCGAGGAGTTCCTGCAGTGCGTCGTTCACCTCGGAGGTCGAGACGCGTTTGGCGCGCTCGGCCTCCACCTCGAGGATCACCTCGAGCGCCTTTGCGACACGCTGGCCGGTGATCGCCGACGTGAAGAGGAAGGGGACGAACTTCAGATACGGCGCCTTCTCGACGCACTCCTTCTGGAACTTCGCCGACGTCTTGTCGTCCTTCTCCTTGAGGTCCCACTTGTTCACGAGGATGATGAGGCCGCGCCCGGCCTCCCACGCCAGCGTCGCGATCTTGAGATCTTGGTTATGCAGTCCCTCCGTCGCGTCGATCATCAGCAGGCAGATGTCGGAACGGTCGATCGCCCGGCGCGTGCGCAGCGACGAGTAGAACTCGATCCCGTCGTCGATCTTCGACTGCCGCCGGAGGCCGGCCGTGTCCACGAAGATGAAGGGACGACCGTGGAAGTTGTACGGCGTGTCGATCGAGTCGCGCGTCGTACCGGGGGTATCCGAGACGACCAGCCGTTCCTCGCCGAGGAGCCGGTTGATGAACGACGACTTGCCGACGTTCGGGCGACCCACGACCGCGACCCGCAGCGCCTCGGAAACGCCGTCACTGTCGGTGTCGGGGAGGCGCTTGACGATCAGGTCGAGGAGGTCCCCGGAGTTCTTGCCGTTCGCCGCCGAGACCGGGATCGGATCCCCTGCCCCGAGGTCGTAGAACTCGTAGAAGTCGGTGCTCTTCGGATCGTCGACCTTGTTCGCGACGAGGAGCCAGGGCTTCCGGGCGTCCCGCAGCAGCTCCACGAGGCGTGCGTCACTCGGATGGAGCCCGGCCTTCGCATCCACCATCAACAACATCAGGTCAGCCTCGGCGATCGCCTCTTTCACCTGGTGCTTGATCGCCAGGTCCATCGGGAAGTGCGAGTCCTCGATGATCCCGCCGGTGTCGACGAGCCAGAAGTCGCGACCATTCCACTGGGCGAGCGCGAAGTGGCGGTCACGGGTCGTGCCCGGTTCCTCGCTCACGATCGCGTTATCATCGCCGATGATGCGGTTGAAGAGCGCCGACTTCCCGACGTTGGGACGTCCGACCAGCGCGACCACCGGGATGTCAGCCACCGGCACCGGTCCCGGCGAGCGCCGCAGCGCTTCCTTCGTGTTCAAGCACGTCTATGAAGTCGTAGGAGGGATACACCGGCATCGGGAGCGATTCCCGCACCGCGACGAAGGTCGCGTCGTCGAGGAAGACGCCGCCCTCGTTGATCGTCTCGGCGGGGATCAACGCCAAGTCGAGGTCGGCGCGACCGGAGAGCGCCCGCGTGATGTCGGCGCCGACGAGCAGCCCGGCGGTCGTGACGGTCTTGCCGAAGAGGGAGTTCTCGGTCGCGATCATCTCGAAGCTCGCTCCGGTGGCCTGCGAAAGCTGATCGAGGAGTTCGGGCATCAGCGAAACCATCGCGCTCCCCGTCACCACGCCGACGCGGCGTCCATCGAGTCGCGGAAGCCGGCTCAACCCGTCACGCACCCGACCACGGAGCGACGTCACCGCACCAACGCCATTCTCGATCTGGGCGAAGTCCCGATAGTGCGAAGCGTCCGGGAAGGGACGGCCAGCGAGGAGATAGAGTTCGTCCGATCCAAGGACCCACGGCTCACCACGCTCCCGCTCGGCGCGCTCGGCCCAGCGATCGGCCGCATCGAGGATGCGTCCGGCATTGGCCCGATCCATCGACTCGCCGGTGTAGATGTGTGAGAACTGCGTGAGTCCCACCGGCACCAGGGCCACGCTCAGGCAGGCCTCGCCGAAGGCGTAGAGATCCTTGAGCGATTCCTCGAGAACCTCGCCATCGTTCAAGCCGGGCACCACGACCATCTGACCGTGGAACTGGATGCCTCCCGCGACCATGCGCGTGAGCTGCTCGATGATGTTGGGCACGCGCGGGTTGTTGAGCAGCTTCTTCCGCGCGTCCCAGGGCGTCGCGTGTACCGAGACGTAGAGCGGACTCAGGCGATACTCGATGATCCGCTCGAAGTCCCTTTCCTTCAGGTTCGAGAGCGTCGCGAAGTTGCCGTAGGCGAAGGAGAGCCGATAGTCGTCGTCGCGGATGTACAGCGGCTTCCGAAGGCCCTTCGGCAGTCCCTCGATGAAACAGAACTCGCACCGGTTCGCGCAGCGTCGCACGTTCGGCGGTTCGAGTTCGATCCCCATCGGGTCCCCGGGCTCACGTTCAATCTCGTAGACGATGTGCTCGCCATCGGGGAGCTTCACCTCGAGCTCGAACGCGTCGTCGGCGGTGAGGAACTCCCAGTCGAGGAAGTCGTCGAGGGCACGCCCGTCCACGCTGATCAGCTCCGTTCCCGGTACGATCCCGAGTTCGGAGGCGATGCTCTCTGGCTGGACTCGGAGGACGCGGACCATCGGTGGCGACCGGGGGGCTTCAGGGGGCAAAAAAAGCCGCTGGTCGCGGCTCATTCAATGTATCAAGCGAACAGGCCGAAGGCAAACGGCGACAGTGACTTCCGTGATCAGTCCACTCTTCGCGCCAAGTCGCTGATCTCAGTCAACGAGTGCCCCGTCGCGGTCGCCACGCGCCGAACATCGTCGAACTCGGG
>JANPCH010000142.1:0-2904 GCA_031430835.1 Gemmatimonadaceae bacterium | reverse complement strand
CGTGCCGCGTCGAGGTGCGTTGACAGCCAGCGTGACCGTCGGCCAACTTGGTGCTTCTCACGACGTGGCGTTGCCGCGCAGGCGTTCGACGAAGGCGGCGACCTGCGCGACGGTCTCGAAGTGCTCGGGCACGATCGCCTCGTCCTCGACCTTCACCCCGAACGTGCTCTCGAGGAATGCGACGAGTTCGAAGATCCCGACCGAATCGAGGAGGCCCGAATCCAGCAAGGAATCGGTGGGACCGACTTTCTTGCCGAAGGTCTTCTCGATGAAGGCGCGGATCTGCTCTGCGGTCGTCATGGCTGTTCCGATGGCTGTTGATGGCGCGCGACGAATCTTTCGAAGTCTACTGCGGCGGCTCCATCGCGCAACGCCGACACCCCTGCCCCGCCGATGACGTCACTCGTCACCCGTCCGATGCTCCGCCGCAGCTTGATCACGTCTGTCGTCGTCGGCGGCATCCTCTTCACGATCAACCACGAGTGGTCGGCGCTCCTCTCTCCGTGGCCGCCCTTCTTCCTCCGCCAGCTCGCGTTCTCGCTGGCCATCCCTTTCATCGTTTCCCTCACCTCAGCGGTGCTCACGCGCCGCGAGATGCTGGGCTCTCCCCCGGAGTCCCGTCCATGACCCAGTTCCGCGAACCGATCTACCGTCGCTACCGTCGGGCCGTGCTCCTCGGTGGATGGGCCGCTGGCGTGTTGATGACCGTGCTCCTCTACCGCGTGAGCGAACCCAAGCCCACGTACGAGACGAACGACGCCTCGGGCAAGCCCATAGAGACGATCCAGGTCGGCGCCCTCCCCGTCACCTGAAACCTCACTCTCCCAGTCGCCTGTATGGCGATGCGCGTAGCAGATGGTGAGGACGGCAAGGAGTTGGGGACGCTCGCGATGGCCAGCGGCATGGAGATGGAAGGGATGGACATGACACTGCCGCTCTCGAGTGCCGAGGCTGGCATGGAGACGGCGATGGATATGTCCGACATCGACGGGCAGGCCATCACCGGCCGCAACGGCGAGAAGCTGGCGGTGTTCAACAAGTACAACGGCTGGCCGGAACTGAAGGAGGCGATGATGTCGGGCCGGATCAAGGCGGCCTACCTCCTCGCCCCGATGGTGATGGACCTCGCCGACGGTGGCGTGCCGGTCAAGATCGTCGCCCTCGGCCACCGGTCGGGTGCGGTCGTGATGACCGGAGTGAACTCGATGGCCCGCAACATGGGGGACCTCCGCGGGAAGCGGATCGCGATCCCGAGCCGGTTCGCGGTGGACAACATCTTCGTCCACCGGCTGATGAAGGAGTACGGGATGACCGACGCCGATGTCACGCTCATCGAGATGCCACCTCCCGAGATGCCGTCGGCGCTCTACTCCGGTTCGATCGATGCCTACGCGACCGGCGAGCCCTTCGGGGCACTCGCCCAGCGCGAGGGGTACGCGCGCATCCTCCACATGACGCGGGATGAGTGGCCTCGCTACATCTGCTGTGTGCTCACGGTGCGACAGGACCTGATCGACTCCGACCGCGCCTCGGTCCAGCGGCTCGTCGATCACGTGCTCTCCGCCGGCCAGTGGCTCGAGAGCGGGCAAGCGAACCGGCATCAGGCCGCGGACCTCGCGGCCCGGCGCGAGTTCTTCAATCAGGACTCCTCACTCCTGCGCTTCGTGATGGACAATCCGCGTGATCGCGTCACGTACGGGGACCTTCGCCTGGTGCGCTCCGAGCTCGACGAGATCATGACCCTCGCCTTCGAAGGGAAGGTGTTGCGGCGGCGGGTCCCGTACGAGACTTACGTCGACGAGAGCTTCATGCGCGCCTACCGTCCCACGGAGATCCGCCTTGCGAAGTAGGACCGCAGACGCCTCGCCCTATATCGTCCTCGCATTCCTGATCGGCCTCTGGTGGGCGGTCGTCGAGCTCACCGGGTCGCCGATCTTCCCGGGACCGTGGGATGTCGTGCGGGGCACGGTTTCGCTTGTACGCGAGGGGGTCCTTCTGCATCACATCGCCGCGTCGGTGATGCGTGTCGCCATCGGCTACACCATCGCGGCTGCGCTCGCGATCCCGCTCGGCGTCGGGATGGGGTGGTATCCCGGCCTCCATCGCGCGATGAACCCGGTGATCCAGATGTTGCGCCCGATCTCCCCGATCGCCTGGATCCCTCTCGCGATCCTCTGGTTCGGCGTCGGCAACACCTCGCCGATCTTCCTCATCGCGCTCTCCTCGTTCTTCCCGATGGTCGTCGGGACCATCGCCGGCGTGCACGCGGTCGAACGCCAGTATGTGCGCGCGGCGAAGAACTTCGGCATCACTGGCTTCAAGCTGCTGCGCCAGGTCGTGATCCCCGCCGCGATGTCGCAGATCGTCACCGGGATGCGGATCGCCCTCGGCGTCGCCTGGCTCGTGGTCGTGGCGGCCGAGATGGTCGCGATCAACTCGGGCCTCGGCTACCTGATCATCGACGCCCGGAACGCCGGCAACCGGTACGATCTCGTCGTCGCCGGGATGGTCTTCATCGGCGCGATCGGTTTCGGGCTCGACTTCCTGATGCGGCGGCTTGAGCGTCTCGACGAGGTGAGGTGGCGTCATGTCCGCTGAATCCGTCACCGGGGCCGATATCGAGATCGACGCGAAGGAGCTCTGGAAGTCCTTCACGCTCGACGACGGACGCTTGCTTCCGATCCTCGAGGGGATCAGCCTCGCGGTGGCGCGCCACGAGTTCGTCGCCCTTGTGGGACCCTCCGGGTGTGGCAAGTCGACGTTGCTCGACATCCTCGCGGGGTTCGAGCGAGCGGACCGCGGCACGCTGACGGTGGACGGCCGGCCGGTGCGCGAACCGAGTCCGAAGGGGATCATGATCACGCAGAAGGGCTCGGTCTTCCCGTGGATCTCGGTCCGTCGCAA
>JANPCH010000141.1:0-2263 GCA_031430835.1 Gemmatimonadaceae bacterium | reverse complement strand
GAGCGCGCGCGCGCGGCGGGTGGCACGCTTGAGATCACGGGCAAGGCCCGGAAGGGCACGACCGTCCGGATGACGCTCACAGTGGGCGCCGGCGCGTTGGCTGACGGATGACCGCCGTCGGCATCAATGTCCTGATCGCGGACGACCACGCGCTCATCCGCGAGGGACTCAAGCGCATCCTGCTCGACGGGAAGATCGCGCGGCACATCGGCGAGGCTGCGGGCGCGCCTGAAGCCGTCGCCGCAGCGCGCGAGCGCGCGTGGGACCTCGTGATCCTCGATGTCAATCTCGGCGGAGGCAGTGGGCTCGATGTGCTGAAGGACCTCACGGCGCATCAACCGCGCGTCCCCGTCCTGATGCTGAGCATGTATCCCGAGGAACAGTTCGCGGTCCGGGCCATCCGAGCCGGCGCAGCCGGCTACCTCAACAAGAACCAGGCCCCGGTCGCCCTCCTCGATGCCGTCCGGAAGGTGCTCGCCGGCGGCCGATACGTCAGCGACAAAGTCGCCGAGCAGCTCATCAGCGCGGTGAAGCAGCCGGTCGGGAAGGCGCCGCACGAGGCGCTCTCCCTGCGCGAGGATCAGGTGCTGCGGTTGATCGGCTCCGGCCGGACGGTGAGTGAGATTGCCGCGCTCCTCAACCTGAGTGTGAAGACCGTGAGCACCTACCGGGCGCGGATCCTCGAGAAGCTCGCCATCAGGAACAACGCACAGATCATCCTCTACGCGCACGAGCACGGGCTGCTCGAATAGGGGCGCGCCGGTGTAGGACGAACACCGACGCGAGAAATGGCGCTGCGCCGATGTTCGCGCTCGGGGATCGCCCCTAATGTCCGGGCGTGAACCGCTCCTCCGAACTTCCCGGCCTCAAGATCCTCGTCGTCGAGGACTCGAAACTCGTCCGTGATCGCGTCAGCGCGCTCGTGGACTCGCTCCCCGGTCTCCAACTGGTCGCGATGGCGGAGACAGCCGCCGACGCCGTCGACGCTTTCCACAACACCGAGCCGGACCTCGTCATCCTCGACCTGCTCCTCCAGACGGGAAGCGGGCTGGACGTGCTGCGCGTGGTCAAACGGTCCAAGCCGGAGTGCGTGGTGATCGTGTTCACCAACCACGACACCGCGCTCTACCGCAAGCATTGCTTCACCGCAGGCGCGACCGCCTTCGTGTCGAAGTCGCAAAATCCTGAGCGGCTCGAACACCTGCTGCGGGCTGCGAGCGGCGCCGGTGACGGAAGATGACCCGATTCGCGAGCCTCCGCGCGACGCCAGTCGCGATCACCGAGTACGCGGCCCTCGGATCGGTGCGGCCGGCCCTGCCGAGGAAAGTGCGGTTCGGCTTCGCCGCGGCGCTCGCGGCGCTCGCGGTGGTCGGCCTCGGTGCGGCACGACAGGCGGCGCAGGTGCGGTCGGACGTCCGGCTCGTGGCTCACTATCAGGCGCTCGCCGTGGGGAGCCAGTCACTGCTCGCCTTCCTGACCGACGCAGAGAGCGGACAGCGCGGCTACGTGCTCACCGGTGATCCGAAGTACCTCGACGCCTACGGGATGGCGATCCGTACGATTCCTGCCGTGCTCGCCGACCTGCGCAGCCAGACTGCCGCCTCCCCCGCTCTCACGGCATTGGTCGATAGCATCGTGCCCGTCGCCGACGCGCGGCTGGCACACGCCGCCGCCGTGATCGGCCTGCGCCACGACTCGGGGTTCGTCGCGGCCCAGAGGGCGATCGAGACCGGCAGGGGCCGAGCCCTCCAGGACCGCGCGCGCGGAATCACGGGCAGCCTTCACAGTGCGGCGGCGGCGCAGTTGGCGATCGGCCTGCGGCGATCGGAGGCGAGTTCGCGGGCGACCCAATCCGTCGCCCTGACTGCAGCCGTGCTCGCTGCACTGCTCGTGGCATTGAGCTTCGTACTCGCCACCCGCGAGCTGGTCAAACGCCAGCGGGCGGAACTCCGGGTGCGGCAAGTGAAGCGCCTCTACGCCGTGCTCAGCGAGATCAACGCGATGATCGTCCGCGTGCGCGACGCGGGTTCCGTGTACGACGCCGCCTGCCGGATCGTGGTCGAGACGGGCGGCTTCCGACTCGCCTGGATCGGCCTCGCCGATTCGCCGTCGGGCCCGGTGACGATCGCCGCGCGACACGCCGCCTCGGCCGATGAGGCGGCGCAACTGGAGGCCGCCATCGCTGGCCAGCCGTGGGAGATGACCGCCCGGGCGCAACGCACCGGCGAGTTCGCGATCGCCCACCAGCGTCACGCCGTCGGCC
>JANPCH010000140.1:0-4543 GCA_031430835.1 Gemmatimonadaceae bacterium | reverse complement strand
CGAGAGGCCGAGGATGTAAGTGGGGGCCATCTGTCAGGAGTGGGTGATCCGCACGCCGTCGCGTGCCGAAAGGCGCGTCAGCGGCGGCGCTGGAGTGCGCCGCCGCGCCGCTGTGTGTCGCACGATTCGTGCCGGGGACGGCGACCGGAAATGGCGGTCGCCGGGAATCTCGTCGGGAGCTATGCCGGGATCCCCAACTTCGACGTACAGAAGCCGATGTCGTCGAACCAGGCGGTGCTGTTCGCCGACGCCATGGAGTTGACCGTCCCGTCGAATTGGATGCGCCCGGCGAGGATATTCGCGCCCGACTGCTTGTTCGACACGTCCAGCGTTCGGTCGAAGTACAGCACATCTTCGATCCAACACCTGATGACGACCGCGCCGTCGACGGTGTAATCCACGAAGAGCTCGAAGACGGTCCATTGGCCGAGGCGCGCATTCGGCCGGGGTTGGGTGCCGACGTTCACGTTCGGGGAGAACTGCTGGCCGCCGCTCGGTCCGCCCGGATTCGGCACCAGGTTGTCGATTCCGATGTTGTACTCGTTGGACGACGGGATATAGATCCCGCCGAAGGGACCGGTGAGCGTCGGACGGTAGACGCGACAGACCTTCACGACGTCGGCATTGCTTTGCACGCCGTTGGTGTTGAACGGATTCGACTGCCGATACGCGAATCGGATGAAGACGGACGCACGCGGGCTCACCAGGTCGTGGAAGAATGCGTCACCGACGTTCCCTCCGGAGACGACGTACGTCTGCTTGACAGCCTTGGTCCCGCGGAAGGAGATGCCGGTCTCCAACGACCACGCGGTCGACCCGTTCAGGAATGCCTGGCCCGCGCCGTTGCTGAACTGGCCGCTCGCTGAGTCTTCGAACCCGTGCGAGTAGATGTCCGCACCGGACGATGTCGCCGAGACGGCGAACGCGACGATCTGGAGTCCGCTGGTCGCCAGCACGATGCCCGTCACCGGATTGGTTACTCCGCCGTTCAGGGCGTATCCACCCGGCACCGTGTACGTCACCTGGTACGTCCCCGGGGCGAGCGCCGAGTTCGCCGTTCCCGTCGCCGGGGTGATCGGCACGTTCAACGCCACCTGGCCGCCAATGTCGGTGCGCAGGATCGCCGCGGAGCCGCCCGAGATTGCACCGACTGCGAGGCCAGTGACATTAACCCGGATCGTCCCCGTCGTGGGCGCGACGACCACGTTGAAGGTCGCGGTGCCCTCCCCTCCCGCCGGCACGGTGACATTCTTCGTGTTCGAGTCGGCGCCGTTGAGCAGGTAACCCGTCGGAGGCGTGTACACGATCGTATAGTCGCCCGCCGGCACCGACGCCGATTCGTCCCCGTCGAGCGGGAGCGTTGTCGGGAATGAGAATGACCCCGATGCAGTGGTCGTGACCAACACGGTGCCACCGTTGGGAGGCACGGGACCCGTGAGGCCGACGACATCCACGGTGAGCGTGCCCTGTCCGGGGCCACCGCCATCCCCACAGGCGTCGACCACCGAGGCGGCGACGAAGAGCCCGGCCGTCGTCCGGGCGAACTTGCGCCTGTCCATCGGCTGCGATTCCGCGCGGGCCTTCATGATCGCGTCGTATTCCTTCGGGGACATCGGACCCTCTACTGTTGGGAAGAATCTCAAATATCGACCGATGGGGCCTCCCCCGCTACGGCTCACCGCGATAAATGCGGAGATAGCCGGCAACCATAGCGGCAAGGCTATACCGAGCCGCGACTTGTGCGCGGCCGGCAAGCCCAAGCCGCCGACGCTCCTCATCGTCCGACAGGGTGCGCCCGATGACGTGCCGAAGCGCCGCCTCATCACCGTCAGGGACCACCTGCCCGGTGAGGGCCGGCCCGACCAACTCGGCGTTCGCCCCGACATCCATCACCACCGGGGCCACACCGCTGGCGAGCGATTCCATGAGGCTCACCGAGGCGCCCTCGCTCCGCGAACAGAGGACGAAGAGATCGAGGGTCCGATGTGCCTCAGCGCCCGCAAGGGTCCAGCCGGGGAGCCGGACCAAATGCCCCGCGCCGAGCGACTCCGCCAGCGCCGTGAGCGCCGCCCGTTCGGAGCCCTCCCCCCAGATGACGCAGGCGACAGGGCGCGTGACCCCCGTCACATTCAGTGCGGCGACGGCGCGGATGAGCCGATCATACGCCTTGACCGGCTCGAGCCGTCCGATGCTCCCGACGATGAGAGCGTTCGGAGGGAGGTCGAGCGAAGTGCGCAGTGCTGCCGAATGAGTCCCGGGAGCGAAGGTGTCGGCGTCCACACCGTTTGCGATCAGGCGGACTTTTCGCGCCTCCACGCCGACGACATCGGACATATAGCGGACCAAACGTCCGGAGACTGCAACGACATTCGTCGTCATCCGAGAGGCTAGGCGGTCGAGTCGGCGGGCCGACGGTGGGTCGTCGTGTTCGCGGCCGTGTTCCGTATAGATCACACGCCGCACTCCGGCGAGCCGCGCAGCGAGAGCCCCCTTGAACCAGGCGCCGCTGTGGAGGTGCACGACCTCCGCACGCGTACGCCGGATCGCGGTCAGGACGGACCAGGGGAGGAGCATCGAGACGCCACGCGCCGGCCGCACGACTTCGAAGTGTGAGAGCAGCGGGCGGATCGCCTCACCGACCCTGCCGGCACGCCCACTGAGGGAGACGACGGACATCTCGACTGAAGAACCGTGGAGGCGTCGCGCCATCGCGGCAACGAGACTCTCGAGCCCTCCGCCGTCGAGGTCGAAGACCACGTGGGTGACGCGAAGCGGGTCCATGCGCGGAGGGATATTATCCAGTGGGCGACCCGCGCGCCTCCGCCACCCACCAGTTTCCGCGTCCGACTCGTGACCCAGCGCCCTGCCGACGACGTGGCACCGAAGGCGAATCGCCGACTGGCGTCACTCGGACTCGTGGCGGTCAGCCTTGTGATCTCTGGCGTCCTCCTCGAGATCGCGCTCCGCCTGCTCGAGCCCCTCGGCGTGCAGGTCGCCGCACAGATCGGACGGCGCGACCCGCGAGCCGTGTTGATCGAACCCCACGGCGACCTCGGGTACCGGCAGCGTGCGAACGCCGTGTTGCACTACCAGAATGGCACCACGGCGACCGCCAACCTCGAGAGCTACCGTGGACCCGTCGTCACACGGCCGAAGCCCCCAAAAACCTTTCGCATCATCCTCCTTGGCGAGTCGACGACCCATGGCTGGGGAGTCAACGATGGCGAGACGATCGATGCGTACCTCCGCGCGATCCTGCAGAACTCTGTCGCGAACAGCGGGTGGAAGGTCGAGGTGCTCAACCTTGCCTACGACGGATACGACGCCTATCAGATCCTTGAGCGGCTCAAGAGCGACGGGATCCCGCGGCAGCCGGACCTGATCATCGTGAACACCGGCATCAACGACGTGCGGAGCGCGAAGTTGGAAGGGCTCGTGGAACGAGATGGTCGGACGCTCATCTGGGAGGCCGAGTTGTCGCGCATCCGCGCGGAGCGGGAGCGAGGCGGTCCGACACTCTGGGTACAGGTGAAGCATTGGTCTTATCTGGCGCGCCTGCCGAGCGTCGTCCGACAACGGCAGCGGGTCGCGGTGGACCCCGGCCTCGCGGTGCAGCCAGTGGTCTTTCCGGAGGCGGCCAGCATCTTCGTGCGCAATCTCGAACGGGTCGACTCGGTGGCGCACGCCCACAGCATCCCTCTTCTCTTCTCAACGCCGCCCTCGGTGATCGCGGTGCCGGGTTCCCCGTTCCTCGGGCGGCGCGCCTATCATCTGGGCACTGCGCAGGATACGCAGGCGTATCGCGATCGTCTCGCTGAAGGGATGCAATCGCTCGTCGGCCGCCTTGCCGCAGCGGGCCATACGGTCAACTACGTGCCGCATCAGATGACGCCTGATCTCTTTCTCGACGACTGCCACCTTACGGCGCTCGGGAACCGGCGGATGGCCGAGACGTTCGCGGCGGCCGTCCAGCCCTGGCTCGCTCGCGCGACGACCCCGCGAACCCGATGAGCGGCATCCGGTGGGATCGCCGCGCCATCTGGATCGCGATGCTGATCCCGTTCGCCGCGCTGGCACTCCTGCGGATCCCCGAGGGCCCGCGCTTCGACGAGGGGGACTACGCGCAGTACCTCTTGCACGCGCGAGCGCTGGCGGAGGGCCGCGACTATCGCGAGACCGGATTCATCCCCACCCGGCACAACTGGTACATCGGCCCGCCGAGCTCGCCTCCAGGATTGCCGGTGGTCCTCGCGCCGCTCGTCGTGATCGGCGGAGTGAGGACGTTACTGATCCCGTGGGTGATGGTCGCCTTCGCGCTCGCCTTCGCATCTCTCGCCGCCCGGTACTTCGCCGAGCGCGAAGCGGCCCCGCTGGCCTTCGCGGTTGGACTCACCGTTGGGCTGCAGCCCGACATCCAACATTTCGCTTCGCAGTCGATCACCGACCTTCCGTTCGCGGCGTTCGTGTGGGGGGTGCTGCTCCTCTGCGACCGACCGGGTGCGTGGAGTTGGCGCCGTACGATCGCGATCACGGGTCTCGGCGT
>JANPCH010000139.1:0-2762 GCA_031430835.1 Gemmatimonadaceae bacterium | reverse complement strand
CCATCGTGTCGGCGCGCTGCGCCTCGTCGGGAATCGCCTTCAGGAACGCCTCGACGCTCGCGTCGTTCACCTTGGTCTTCACATCGGCGAGCTTCGCCTTGCGCGGCTTGGCCTTGGCCGCAGCCATCAGAGGTTTCCCCTCAGCGCCTGTTCCCGCTCGATGCTTTCGAACAGCGCCTTGAAGTTCCCGGCGCCAAAACTCTTCGCTCCCTTCCGTTGGATGATCTCGAAGAAAAGGGTCGGTCGATCCTCCACGGGCTTGGTGAAGATCTGAAGCAGGTACCCTTCCTCATCCCGATCGACCAGGATCCCCAACTCGGCCAGTGGCCCGATGTCCTCGTCGATCTTGCCGACGCGCTGGAGCACCGTTTCGTAGTAGGTCTTGGGGATCGAGAGGAACTCGACGCCGCGCGACTTGAGCAGGCGCACGGTGGCGATGATGTCGTCGGTGGCGACGGCGATGTGCTGCACGCCGGGACCGCGATAGAAATCGAGATACTCCTCGATCTGCGACTTCTTCTTCCCTGCCGCCGGCTCGTTGATCGGGAACTTGATCCGCCCATTCCCGTTGCTCATCACCTTCGACATCAATGCCGAGTATTCGGTGGAGATCGTCTTGTCGTCGAAGGAGAGGAGGTTGAAGAAGCCCATCACCCGCGAGTAGTACTCGACCCAGTGGTTCATCTTGCCGAGTTCGACGTTGCCGACGCAGTGGTCGACGTACTTGAGACCGGCGCTCTGCGGCCTGAACGGCGAGTCGACGGCCTTGAAGCCCGGGAGAAAGAGGCCCTTGTAGTTCTTCCGCTCGACGATCGAGTGGATCGTATCGCCGTAGGTGCGGATGCCGGCGACGATCACCTCGCCCTGCTCATCCTTCATCACCGTCGGCTCCTGGACCGACACAGCGCCGCGCTCGATCGCCTTCGTGTACGCGTCGCGGGTGTCGTCCACCCAGAAAGCCATATCGCGGACGCCGTCTCCGTGCTTGTGGATGTGGGCGGCCATCTCCCCTTCGGGCCCCATCGGCGTGGAGAAGACGAGGCGGATCTTGCCTTGCTCGAGGAGATAGCTCGCGCGGTCGCGGGTGCCGGTCTCGGGGCCGCGGTAGGCCTTGAGCTCATAGCCGAAGGCGCCGCGGTAGTAGTGCGACGACTGCTTCGCGTTTCCGACCCAGAACTCGATGAAATCGGTCCCGTTGATCGGGAAGGTGTCGGTAACGGGCTCGGCGGAGGGCTTGGTGGCGGTGGGCATGACAGGTGGAAGGAGGAAGGTGGAAGGTGAAAGGAAGGGGCAATGACGGATGCGAGGGCACTACCCTCTCACATCGCCCCGCTCCCAACTCGCTTCCGCCCCTCGCGCGCCCGTTCGCGCGCTGGTCCACCACCGACCCCACACGCTCCTCGATGCCCAATTCTGACTGCGCATCCTTGCCTCCGAAGGCCTTCAGTTCCTTCAATATAGGGCGCTACACCCGGAGTGCGGGGAGGTCCCGATAGAGCTCCAGCGCAGCGGGGTTCGCCAGCGCGTCGGTGTTCTTCACCACTCGCCCGTGCACCACATCCCGCACCGCGATCTCGGAGATCTTGCCACTGATCGTCCGGGGGATGTCGGCGACCGCCTCGATCACCTTCGGCACGTGGTGCGGGCTGGCGGCGGCGCGAACTGCCTTCCGGATCCGGTCACGCAGCGCATCGTCGAGTTGATGCGGGGCGCGGACGCGCACGAAGAGCACGATCCGCACATCCTTCTCGAGCCCATTCACCACATCCTGCCCGATCACGATGCTCTCGAGGATCTCGGGCAGCTGCTCCACCACCCGGTAGATCTCGGCAGTGCCGATCCGCACGCCGCCGGGGTTGAGCGTGGCGTCGCTCCGGCCATAGATGATCACTCCGCTATTCGAAGTGACCTCCGCCCAATCGCCGTGGCGCCACGCCCCCTCGTAGAAGTCGAAGTAGGCGGCGTTGTATTTCACGCTGTCGGGGTCGTTCCAAAAACCGATCGGCATCGAAGGAAAGGGCCGAGTGCACACGAGCTCCCCCGGTCTGCCGACGAGCATCCTTCCGTCGGGATCCCACACCTCCACCGCCATCCCGAGTCCGCGGCACTGCAGCTCGCCCCGATGCACCGGGAGCATCGGGTTCCCGAGCGCGAAGCAGGAGATCAGGTCGGTGCCGCCGGAGATGCTTGCGAGGTGCACGTCACTCTTGATGTCGCGATACACATAGTCGTACGAATGCTCGGCCAGCGGACTCCCCGTCGAGAGGATCGCGCGCAGCGCGCTGAGATCGTGCGATGCGGCCGGCTTCAGCTCAAACTTCTCCGACATCGCGAGGAACTTCGCGCTCGTGCCGAACACCCCGACCTTCTCCTCGGCCGCCAAGTCCCAGAGGATGGCCGGCTGCTGCTCGGGCAGCGGGGCGCCATCGTAGAGCACGATCGTCGCCTCGGAGGCGAGCGCACTGAGCAACCAGTTCCACATCATCCACCCGCAGGTGGTGAAATAGAAGATGCGATCATCGCGCGTAAGATCGGTGTGCAGCACGTGCTCCTTGAGGTGCTGAAGGAGGGTGCCACCAGCACCGTGCACCATGCACTTGGGCAGTCCCGTGGTGCCTGACGAGTACATGATGTAGAGCGGGTGCTGGAACGGCAGTCGTTCGAACGCCAGCGGGACCGGACCTTTCGCGCCGAACGATTCCCATTGGGTAGCGCGATCGATCGGCACCTTCGCGTCTCGACTACCGCGGAAATTCACGACA
>JANPCH010000138.1:0-1826 GCA_031430835.1 Gemmatimonadaceae bacterium | reverse complement strand
GTCGACCGGGTCATCGGCCTGATGTCGGACCAGTTCCCTGAACTCGCTTCACGGCGCCAACACCTGCTCGACACGACGCGCGCCGAGGAGGAGCGCTTCCTGGCCACGATCGGGGGCTGGCTCTCACGGTTCGACCAGATCGCGCCGCTGGGGTCGACGCAGGGCTCGACGGCGCTGCGCGGGACGATCTCGGGCGAGGACGCGTTCAAGCTGTACGACACGTACGGATTCCCACTCGACTTGACCGAGTTGATGGCCGAGGAACGCGGCTACCGCGTAGACCTCGCGGGATTCGAGGCGGCACTCGATGGCCAGCGGAAGCAGTCACAAGAGGAGCGCAAGTCGAAGCGCATCTCCGTGACGAACGACGACTTCGGCGACATCACGCTCTGGAGCACGGGCACCGAGCATCCGGCCACGGGCCGGTTCGTCGGCTACGACCATATCGAGATCGAGTCGCTTGTGACGGCAGTGAAGACACTCGATGACGGTCAGGTCGCGGTGATGCTGCGGGAGTCGCCCTTCTACGCCGAGTCGGGGGGCCAGGTCTCGGATATGGGTGAGATCGTCGGCGACGGGTGGCGCGTGGATGTGACCGAGGTGCGGAAGCTCGAGGGGCGGCCGGCGGCGATCGGTCGGGCCACCGGGACGCCGAAGTTCGAGATGGTGACGGCGCGGGTGCCGGGGGACCGGCGGCGCGACACCGAACGCAACCACACCGCGACGCATCTGCTGCACGCGGTGTTGCGAGGGGTGCTGGGCGATCACGTACATCAGGCGGGGTCGCTCGTCGCGCCCGATCGGCTCCGGGTCGATTTAACGCACCACGGCCCGATCAAGCCCGACGCTCTTGAACGCATCGAGACGTTGGTGAACGAGGGGATCTGGTCGAACGTGGATGTGCGGACGACCGAGAAGCCCTACCAGGAGGCGATCGCGCAGGGCGCGATGGCGCTCTTCGGGGAGAAGTACGGCGACGTGGTGCGGGTGGTCGAGATCGCGGGGCTCTCGGTCGAACTCTGCGGTGGGACCCACGTGCGCAACACGGGGCAGATCGCGCTGATGCGGATCGTCTCGGAGAGTGGCGTCGCCGCGGGCGTCCGCCGGATCGAGGCGGTCACCGGCCGCGGGGCGTACGAGTACCTGCGCGACCGGGAACGCACGCTGGACGGAGTCGCCGAACGGCTCAAGCTCAACGCGACGACGCCCGAGCTTGTCGCGAAGCGGCTCGATGCGTTGTTGGCCGAGAAGCGAGCGCTCGAGAAGAAGCTCGATGAGGCGATGCGCGGTGGCGGCGGGCAAGGCAGCGACCTCCTCGACGGCGCCGAGGCGGTGAATGGCGCGAAGCTCCTCTCGAAGGTGGTGAAGGCCGACTCCATGAAAGAACTGCAGTCGCTTGGTGACGCGGTCCGCGAGCGGCTCGGCACCGGTGTTGGCGTGCTCGTCGCCGATTTCGGCGAGGACAAGGGGGGATTGGTGGTGGTCGTGAGCGATGACCTGCGCGCGCGCGGCGTGACGGCGGGTGGGTTGGTCAAGGCGCTCGCGGCGCGTACCGGTATCCGCGGTGGCGGGAAGGACCATATGGCGCAGGCGGGCGTCACCGGGGCGCAGGTGAGCGAGATGCCGCTCGTCGCGGCCGAAGTCGCGCGCGCGGCGCTGGCGGGGGCGTCGTGACCCACGCGGCGTGGGTCGCGTCGCGGACGCCTGTTGCGCACGAGCGGATTGCAGCGCGCGTGCGGGAGGTCCTCGCGGCGCATCCCGCCTGGGAGTCGGCGCCGGTGGCCGATGCATTGCTCTCGGCGGCTGACGCCCTGCTGGCGAACGTG
>JANPCH010000137.1:0-11788 GCA_031430835.1 Gemmatimonadaceae bacterium | reverse complement strand
CGCTCACGCGTCGAGGCGAGAGTCTCGCGCACTGCGGCGGGCTCCTTCCACTGCTTCGCGACAGCGTCGGCGTCGTACTCGATCTCGTCGCGGAAGTAGGGCACCGCCTGCTTCACGATCTCGTCCAAGAGACGCGCGCGCACGCGGAGGAGGTCGAGCAGCTTGAGCCACCAGTCGCGCTTGGCAACGAGTTCCTCGGCGGTCGCAAGGCCAGCGGCGACGATGAGAGGCGAGACGCGCGGCTCGAGATCGGCGAGCGGCACCCGCGACAGGTGCTGGCCATTCATCCACTCGAGCTTCTTCGGGTCGAATACCGACGCCTTGCGGAGCAGTCCATCGGCGGCGAACGACTTGATCAGCTCCTCGAGCGTCATCACTTCCTCGAACTGTCCTCCCGGCGACCAGCCGAGGAGGGCGAGGAAGTTCACCATCGCCTGCGGGAGGATGCCCTGATGCTGGTAGTCGCCGACCGCGGTGGCGCCGTGGCGCTTGGAGAGCTTCTTTCCGTCGGCGCCGTGGATCATCGGCAAGTGCGCGAAGCGCGGGATCGTCGCGCCGAGCGCTTCGTAGAGGAGGATCTGCTTGGGCGTATTCGAGATGTGATCGTCGCCGCGCATCACGAGGGTGATCCCCATCGCGATGTCATCGGAGACCACGGCGTGGTTGTAGATCGGTGTGCCGTCGGTGCGGAGGATGACGAAGTCGTCGACATCCCGGTTGGGGAAGGTGATCCGGTCGTGTACGAGGTCCTCCCACGACGTCTCGCCGTCGGGGATCCGGAAGCGGATGACCGCGGGTTCGCCGGCGGCGGCGCGCTTCTCGGCCTCGGCGGCGGGGACACGCCCGCAGCGCCCGTCGTAGCGGAAGGCCTCCTTCCGCGACTCGGCCTCCTTGCGGCGCGTGTCGAGCTCGGCGGCGGTGCAGAAGCAGCGGTACGCTTTGCCCGCGGCGAGGAGCTTGGCGGCGTCGGCCTGATGCCGCACTACGTTCGCACCTTGGAAGACGACCTCCTCGTCCCAGTCGAGGCCGAGCCAGTGCAGGCCGTCGAAGATCGCCTTGGTGGACTCGTCGCTGGAGCGGGCCTTGTCGGTGTCCTCGATGCGGAGAAGGAACTTGCCGCCGGTGCTGCGGGCGAGGAGCCAGTTGAAGAGCGCCGTGCGCGCGCCGCCGACGTGGAGGTAGCCGGTGGGGGAGGGGGCGAAGCGGAGGCGGAGCGGGGACTTTTCGGCGGTCATCGGGTGGCAAGGGAGGGAAAACAACGCGGGCCCGGCCGGTAGAGCGATCCGGCGGGGCCCGCGCCACGGAGACGGAGGGATTCGAACCCTCGATACAGGTATAACCCCGTATAACGGTTTAGCAAACCGCCGCCTTCAGCCTCTCGGCCACGTCTCCTGCGGAATCAACAGCGCCCGCGGTGGGAGGAGGAATCTCGCCCCGCGCAGCGGATGAATCAAGGCAACGGAGGGCACAGGATTCGAACCTGTAAGTCCTTGCGGACGCCGGTTTTCAAGACCGGTGCAATAGCCGTTCTGCCAGCCCTCCCGACGCGAAGTCTAGCGACTCCCAGCGCGACCGACCAACCCGAGCTGGGGGCTCTGACTACGCCGCCTCGTGCGGACGCACGGTGACGACGAATACGATGGCCGCCAAGAGCCCCACCCCCGCCGCGATCACGAAAGGCAGGGAGGGCGCCGCGAGCCAGAGGAACGCGCCGAGCACGCCAGCGGGCGCGATCGAGAGACTCCTGATCAAGTAGTAGAGTCCGACCGACCGCGCGCGCATCCGCGGATCGGCGAGATCCACGATCATCGCCTTGCGCGCTGGCTCCCCGATCTCGCGCAAGCCGCCGATCACGAACGCGACGAGGAGCCACTCGAAGCTGTTCGCCGTCACGACCGCGAGCGGAAAGGCCGCGAAGGCGATGAACGTGAGCGTTACGAGCGCCTTCTGCCCGATCGCGCGGCCGAGGCGCATCGCCGGCAGATAGATGAGCAACGAGGTACCGACCTGCACCGAGATCAGAACGCCGAACTGCGCCACGCCGATGCCGACCACATTCGTCGCGTAGATGACGAGCAACACATCCACCATCCCTTCGGCGAATCGCACCAGCACGTCGGAGGCGAGGAGGCGACTTAGGGCAGGCGGGAAGTGGCGCCAGACGTGATCGATCGTGTGGTCGGGCGCTTCGGTCGGCGGCGTCGGTGGTACGAAGCGGAGGACGGCCAGCGTCATCGCTGCGAGGGCGATCGTCGCGAGAAGCGCGAGTCGAACGCCACTCTCCACGCCACGCGCCGCCATCAGTGCCCCGCCCGCGATCGGCGCGATGAGGATAGGCGCGCGCCGCAACATCGACTGAAGGGTGAACCCCGAGATGCGCTTGCCCCGCGCCAGCGCATCGCCGATGACCGCGAAGAGCGCCGGGTTCGCCGACGCGCACCACGCCATCATCAGCACCACACCGAGCAGGGCGACCTGCCAAGTCGGCGCGAGCGCGAGCAGGAGGTATCCAGCCGCCGCGACCCCGATGAAGATCTGCAGCGCGCGACGCCGGCCGAGGTGGTCGGCGATCCAGCCACCGGGGTACTGGTAGAGGCCGTCCAGCGTGTCGCGGATGGTGCCGTACGCGCCGATCGCGGTCACGGGAGCGCCGAGGGCTTCCAAGTACTTGGGCACGAATCGCTTCCAGAGTTCCTCGCCGAAGGTCATCAGGAGCGACGCGACCCCGACGGCAACCACACCCTTCGGCAGACTCTCGACAGGGACCGGGGTGGGCCGCGACATTGGATCACGATACATCGAGGAAGCCGATGCAGCCTCCAGCGGAAGCCAAACACGCGATCGACGAGATTCGCCTCATCGGCGGGGAGGAACTCGTGCGCGAGATGGCGGGGACGTTCGCCCACTTCGCGACGACGCAGGTCGCGCGCTTGCGCGAGGCGAGCGACATCGGGGACCTCGAGCTCGTCGCGACGCTCGCGCACGCCTTGCACGCGAGTTCACGGCAGATGGGCGCGGGCTCGCTCGCCGAGGCGGCTCTGTCGGCCGAGGTCGCGGGGCGCGGAACCGACGCAACGGCGGTCGAGCAGGCCGTCGCGCGTGCGAAGAGCGCCCTCGCCGATGCGCGTCAGTGGCTCGACGCGCTCGCCGCCTCGCCCTAGCGGTCGCCCCCGAAGCGTACTTCATCAGGATACGGCAGCACGTCGGGCACCACGCCGCGACTCAAGTCGTCCTGCCGCTCGACCCACCAGCGCGCCGTGACGAGTTCCGGAAAGTGCTCGAGGAACAGCGTCCGGTCCCGCCCCGGAGCGAAGAGGAACGTGGGCCATTCCGCCGGGAACACGTCGCTCGGTCCCACCGAGTACCAAGGCTCGGCCGCCAGCTCGTCGACCTCGTCGCGCGCCGCGACGGGGTCGCGGAAGTTCAACTCTGTCAGCGGCGCGACCTCATCGTAGTCATAGAACACGACGCGCCCGCTCGGCGTGACGCCGAAGTTCTTGCAGAACAGATCGCCAGGGAAGATCCCGGCGGCGGCCAACTCCCGGATCGCCCGGCCATATTCGCCGATGCCGTGCCGAGCGCGCACGTCGTCGGCGCCGCGCAGATAGATGTCGAGCGGCGTCACGCGCGCCTCGATGTACAGGTGCTTCACGATCAGCCGGTCCCCGTCGCGCTCGACGATCGACGGGCACACTGATTCCAACTCGGCGAGGAGCGCCGCGTCGAAGCGCGCGAGCGGGAAGGCGACGTCGGAGAACTCGAGCGTGTCGGCCATGCGGCCAACGCGATCGTGATGCTTCACGAACTGATACCGCCGCCGAACGTCGTCGTGCGTCGACTGCTTGGGTGCCCCGAAGCTGTCGCGCATGAGCTTGAACACGCAGGGGAACGACGGCAGCGTGAAGACGACCATCACCAGGCCGCGCACGCCTGGGGCTTCGGTGAACCGATCCGTCGCGTGGGTCAGATGCTCCTGCAGGTCGCGATAGAAGAGCGTCTTGCCCTGCTTCTGCAGACCGAGCGCCGTATAGAGCTCAGCGGCCGCACGCGCCGGCATGAGTCTTCGGAGGAAGCGGACGTATGCCGACGGGACTTCCATCTCCACCATGAAGTAGCCGCGTGCCAAGCTGAAGAGCATGTCGAGCCGCGCGCTCCCGATCAGGAGCGCGTCGAGGACCAGGGGACCGGCCCCCGCGCGATGCCGCACCGACACCGCGAACGGCGACTCGCCGTCGCCGTTGATGATCCGGCCCACGATGTACGCGCCCTCACCACGGAAGAAGAGCGACGAGAGCACCTGGACTTGGAGGTTCGCGTGCCGTTCCTGCGGAGCGGGGAACTGCGTGCGCAACGCGCGCGTCACGGAGCCGAGGTCGCGCGGCAGGTCCTCGAACGGCACCCGCAGCCCCGCATCGGCGACGATCGCGGCGAGCGTGCGACGGAATCCCTGCGTTGCCGGGTGATAGCAGCGATACGCCGGCTGGTCCCCTTCGATGAACTCGGACGACACGGCGGGGCGCCAGAAGATGTACTCGTTGCGATAGTAGGTCCGTTCGAGCACACGACACGCGACGGAGTTGAAGAACGTCTCGGCGAGCTCGGGCCGACGGTGGTCGTAGAGGCGCTCGATGTAGGCGCGCTTCACCTGCGGCCAGACGGATTCATCGTCGCGTGCTCGCGGGAATCGTGCTGAGATGGCGTCGACGGCCTCTCGCACCCGTGCGTCGTACAGGTCGATGCGCTCGCCCTGTGCCGCTCGCACTGCGACCCAGTCCGCGCGCTCGAACCGTCCCTGAGCCTCGGCGCACATCTTGCGGAAGATGCGATAGTGCCGATCGAAGCCCTCGAGGATCGCCCCGGCGATCTCGCTGGCTGGTTCCATGTCCTATCTTAGCACGAGTTGACCCGAGGAGCCGGCACGCGTATGGCCGTGAGCACGACCAACCCCCACTCGCCTGGACGCGGCCTCCTCGTGCGCGCGGAGATCGCGTTGCGGTACGCCGACGTGCTCACCCCCGCCGCGTGGCAGGCGATCGAGGAGCTGGCCCCGTTCGACGACGACCGCCAGCGGTTGATGCGAGAGCGCATCGAGCGGCGAGCGGCGCGGGCGGTGGCGGGGCAGCGAATCGATTTCCTCGACCCCACGCTGACCATTCCCCGCACGGCACTCACGGTTCGCGACGCGCGGGAAGGGCGATTCGACGGATCGGAGATTCCGCCCGACCTGCGCCGCCAATGGATCCAGGGCACGGGGCCGGCGACACGCCCGCGCTCCGACCTCGCCGCGGGCCTCCGCAACGTCGCCTACGCACTGCTCTCAGGTGCTGACGGCTGGATGTTCGACGGCGAGGACGCGCTCGGCCAGGTCGAGACGATGTCGCTCGACAATCACCGCAATCTCAAGCTTGCGTTCGCCGCCGACCCGCGGTTCCTCGACGTCGCCGCGCGCGTCGCGGCGGAAATGAATGCCTGGGCACGGGAGACGCTTGGCCGCGAGACGGTCACCGACTGGCGCGCGCAGCTCGCCTTCACCACGCGGATCTTCCGCGCCCGCGGCCTTCACCTCGTCGATCGTCACGTGCGCGACCGCGACGGCGTGCCGCTCTCGGCGTCGATCGTGGATGCGGCGCTCTACATCGTGAACAATCGCGAGACGTTGCGGGCCGAGGGCCGGTCGCTCGTCCTCTACTTGCCGAAGATCCAGACGGCCGAGGAGGCCGCACTCTGGCACGACATCCTCTCGGCACTGGAGCGCCACCTCGGCCTGGCCGCCGCGAGCATCAAGACCTACGTGCTCGTCGAACAGCTCGAGGCCTGCTTCCAGTTGATGGAGATCCGCGCCGCGCTCGGGCGCCGGTTCGTGGGATTCAACACCGGACGCTGGGACTACATCAACAGCGTCTCCGACGCGATGGCGTGGGACCGCGCGTTCGTGAACCCCGACATCAACGCGATCTCGATGACCTACGGTTACATGCGCCAGTACGAGGATCGAGTGCGCAGCGCGGTGAACACGCCTGACCGCAACGGCCAGTGCGCGCTCTGGCAGGGTGGCATGGAACCGAACATCCCGGTCGGCTCAGCCAGAGGCGTCGCCGAAGGCATGGCCCGCGCGAAGGCTGGTGGCTCCCGGGAGCAGCTGGCGGGCGCGAGCGGCAAGTGGGTCGCGCACTGGAAGATGGTGCATATCCTCCGTCCGCTCTGGGAAGCGGCCGGCGAGCCGAACCAGCTCGGGCGTCTGTTCTCGCCGTTGGCCTACGACCGCGCCGCGGCCGACTCGTTGCTGCTCCTCGAGCCCGCGCCGCGCACTGTACAGGGTGCGCGCGACCTCCTCTCGGTTGCACTGCAGTACGGGAACGCATTCGGACGCGGCTACCAAGCGGCGGCGCTCAAGCCCGCCAACGCCTTCGGCGACCCCGACGTGCTCTACCTGATGGAGGACTTGGCGACGGGAGAGATCCGGCTGAGCATCCTCTGGGAGTGGTTGCACAAGGGCGCTCGGTTCACCGACGCCGACGCCACGACTGGCGTCGCCCCAGGTGACGCGCTCACCCCGGCGCTCTTCGACCGCCTGCTCGCGGAAGAGTACGACAAGCTCCTACGCGCGTCCGATCGTGACGTGCACGACGACTCGAAGGGCACCACGCTCCCGATCGCACGCGCGATCGTCGCGCGCTACGTGCGAAGTCCGGTCAAGTCTCCCTGGTTCGTGGACCTGCTCAACCTGAATCTCGACGACCACGACCTCGCACGTGCCACGGCCCGTATCGACGCGTTCCTGAGCGCCTTCGCGCGCGACGGCACTCGACTCACTGACCCGCTCCACCTGCCCGACACTTGAATGGGGACCGCCATGGGATTCGAGAACGATGTCGAGCAGCTACGGGCTTGGTTCGCCTCGCCGCGTTTTCGCGGCATCACGCGGGTGCACTCGGCGCGCGAAGTCATCGAGCAGCGCGGTACGATCCGGGCCGACTACGGTGTCGCGCGCGACGCCGCCGAGCGGTTCCACGACCTGCTCCGGCGACTCTTCGATCAGGGCAAGAGCATCACGACCTTCGGTCCCTACTCTCCGGGCCAGGCCGTCGCGATGAAACGGATGGGGATCGAGGCCATCTACCTCGGCGGGTGGGCGACGAGCGCCAAGGGATCGGTCCAGGAGGATCCGGGTCCCGATCTCGCGAGCTACCCGCTCAGCCAGGTTCCCGACGAGGCGGCGCCGATCGTCCGCGCGCTGCTCACGGCCGACAAGAACCAGTTGCATGCGCGTGCGAAGATGACCGAGGCCGAGCGCAAGGCGACGCCCGAGATCGACTTCCGACCGTACATCATCGCTGATGCGGACACGGGGCATGGCGGCGACGCGCACGTGCGCAACCTCGTCCGCCGGTTCGTCGAAGTGGGCGTGCCCGGTTATCACATCGAGGACCAGAAACCCGGCGTGAAGAAGTGTGGTCATCAGGGCGGCAAGGTGCTCGTGGCCGAGGACGAACAGATCAAGCGCCTCGTCGCGGCGCGCTTCCAGCTCGACATCATGGGTGTGCCCGGGCTGATCGTCGCGCGCACCGATGCCGAATCGGCGACACTCCTCGACGGGCGTAGCGACGAACGCGACCAACCGTTCATCCTCGGTGCCACCCACCTTGGCATCCCGACCTTCCGCGCCGCCTTCCTTGCGATCCTTCGCCAGATGCGCCGGGCCGGGATCGAGGAGCTGAGCGGGCACGAACTCTACGCGATCTGCGACGAGGAGTACGCTGCCGCCGATGCCTGGCTCGTACGAGCGGGTCTCGACCAACGGATCGGCGCTGCGGTGTCGGAGCACGATGCGGGCAGGATCGGGGTGGATGCCGCCTTCGACCGGGTGTTCGAGCGGTTCGTCGATGTCTGGCGAGCCGAGGCCGGGGTCTCGACGTACGCCGATGCGGTGGCGGCGGCGATCGACCTGCGTGCTGCCGAAGCAGAGCAGCTCCCGATCACGAAGGCCGCGTGGCTCGAGTTCGCGGCACACGCGCCCTGGTACCGAGCGCGCGAGAAGGCGCGATCACTGGGACTCTCGATCACCTGGGACTGCGAGCATGTGAAGACACCGGACGGGTACTATCAGGTTCGCGGTGGTCTGGAGTACGCGATCGCCAAGTCACTCGCAGCCGCGCCCTTCGCCGACCTGCTCTGGATGGAGACCAAGAGCGCGCACTTGGGCGACGCGAAGAAGTTCGCCGAGGCGATCCACGCACGCTTCCCGGACAAGATGCTCGCCTACAACCTGTCGCCGTCGTTCAACTGGGACACGACCGGGATGAACGACGAGGAGATGCGGCAGTTCCCCCACGAGCTCGGGAAAATGGGCTTCGTCTTCAACTTCATCACCTACGGGGGCCACCAGATCGACGGCCTCGCGGCCGAGGAGTTCGCGGCCTCGCTGCGCGAGAATGGCATGCTCGCGCTCGCTCGCGTGCAACGGAAGTTCCGCTTGCTCGACTCGGGCTACCGCACACCGCAGACGCTGGTGGGCGGGCCCCGTGCCGACGCGGCGTTGCTCGCGATCGCCGGCCGCACCTCCACGACCAAGGCGATGGGCGAGGGCTCGACGCAGCAGCAGCATCTCGTGCAGACCGAGGTGTCGCCGAAGCTGCTCGCCGACTGGCTCGAACGCTGGCGCGCGCGTCACAGTGTCGCGGGCACGCTCAAGGTGGCGCTGAAGCCGCACGCCGCAGGGAGCGAGTTGCTCGAGCTCTCGGTGCTCAGCGACAATGGCGCCAAGGCGGCCAACGTGGTGTACGCCGCGATCCTCGATCGCCGCGGACGCAGCATCCTCTCGGTCCGCGACCAGAACAATTTCGACGTGGCGCTTCGCAACAAGCGGTTGCTCACGCTCACGCTTCTCTTCCTGCTGCACCGCTACAAGGTGGACTCGGTGCACTTCGTCACGCCGACTGACGACAACCGACGTCAGGCCGAGGGGATGCGTGCGCTCGGGATCTTCAGGGCGGTGCAGCTCGAGATCGGGGAGATCATCGTGGCGGAGGTCGACACGGCCCAGATCAAGGAACTGGTCGGTGCGGATCCGGGGCCACTCGATGCGTTGATCGGGGTGACGACGAAGCGATGAGGAGGCGCGGCGATCGGCGGTGCCTACGGGTTCGGGGGCCTCACCGGTACGGCGGTTTTCCGCACCGAGTCACCAGACGAGATCGGCGGCGGCTCGGGGATCTGTCCCGCGATATCCCCGAATCGCATCGCGAGCGCGAGCTGGCGAGCCGTCTGCAGGAGACTGTCGGCCGCAGCCTGCTGACCGACGCGGGCGAGTCCCTCCGAGGTCGCGATGCCGGTGCTGAGGATCAAATAGGGGATGCCGCGTGAGGGGGCATCCACCCAGTCCCCCTTTCGGATCAGTGATGCCGGCGCCTTGAACTCGTCCCAGAGCCCCTTCGAGAGGGCGACGTTCACGAAGCCCTCGCCGGCCACGTTCACCACGTTGTCGGTCGTGCGCACGCTGTCGGGCATCACCTTCCGCGCGTGGCCCTGCATCACGGTGTAGCCACCGAGGCCGAGTTCCTCGGCGAGCGTCGCCGAGCTGCGGCTGAAGTGCACGGCGCGGACGTTGTTGTCGTTGATCATCCGCAGCACGAGCACGTCGGCCCGCGTGAGGAGCCGCGGCTGGATCACCGCGCGGATCCTCCCCTTCTCGAACATCATCGGCTGTCGCATCTCCTGCGCGATCGGGATGCGGTTCGCGTCATCGCCGGTCATCGCGAGCACCGGTGTGGTCGGTCTCGGCCACTCACGCCCGCGGAAGACGGATGGTCCTGCGGCCGCATCGTAATCGTAGATCGGTCGGCGGATCACCTGCCGGGTGTACCAGTCAGTATTGAGCAGCGAGGTGTTCGCGACCGTCACGTCCGTGCGGACACCGAGCACGTCCTGCGCGTACCAGAGCGGGAAGGTGTCGTTGTCGCCGACGGTGACGAGGATGCCGTAGGGCTCGACCGAGTTGAGCAGGTCCACCGCGAAGTCCGCAGTGTCGGTCTCACCGGCCCGCGACGCCGACTGCCAGTTGGCGAAGAGCGGGATGAAGGCCAGCGCGAGCACCGGTGAGGCAAGCGCCCAACTGCGGGTCGTCGGCAGGTCGAACGTCTCCTGGCCGACCACGACCTCCTCACTGCCGAACACGACGGCGATCGACTCCCAGAGATAGACCAGCCCCAAGGCCGCCCAGACGCTCCAGGCCGAGAAACTCCAGAGATAGAAGTAGTCTCGGTCGCGCACCTCGCGGTCGACGGTGTCGCCCAGGTCCGGCGATTGCGACGCGCCGTACCTGAAGTTCAGGTAGTAGATCAGGACCATCGTCAGCGTGACCATCAGCGGCCCGAAGAAGGCGAAGCTGTGCGGGTCGCGTTTGTAGTGCACCCAACCGCCGATGACTCCGAGCACGAGGAAGATCGTCGCGAGGGCGCCCTGCCATCCCGTCTGCTCACCGTGCGCGTCGCGGATCCACTGCCACTTGAAGTAGAGCCACCACATCCCGACCTGCGCCGTGAACGGTGCCATCCGTTCGGTGACCGGGGGCTTCCCGTACTGGCCGCGGTCGAAGTTGTACTTGAAGGCCGTCCAGGTCCCCTTCGAGAACGTGCAGGAGACCTTGAGTCCATCGCGGCAGGCGGTCGGCTCCCCCTCGTTGATCGCGGGGAAGTGCGCGGCGCGGATGGGTTGCGTCGCGAAGGGAGTCACTCCGAGCGCGAGCAGGCCGTAGCACGCGAGGATCATCCGCCACTTGTGGAGGGGCTTGCCGACGAGGAAGCCGAGGCCGACGGCGATCACCACGATCACCACGCCGACGGCGCGGAGTTCCGGCTTCGTGAGGACCACGTACGCTCCAGCCGTCACCCCACCGGCCAGGATCAGGGTCCAGCGGATCGCGGCATCACGGACGAAGACCGCGATCGCCACGGCGGGTGCGGCAAGCACGCCGGCCATGTGGTTCGCGTAGCCGAGTCCAGTCAAGTACGCGATGATCATCAGCAGGCGATCGGACTTTGGCCCGTCGGGGTCGTCGCACCAGCGGACGGTGAGCCAGGCGCAGATCGCGAGTCCAGCGAGCGAGACGGTGTAGACCTTCTCGTTCACGACCGACTGGCTCCACACCGTGAAGGCCGTCGCGCCGATCAGCACCGCGAGACTCCCGCCGACGATGCGCTGCCACCGCTGGTCGAACCACCCGACGAGGACGCGTTCGGTGACGAGGAACCACATCCCGGCCGCGGTCGCACTGGAGATGGCCGCGAGGAGGTTGATCCGCATCGCGACCGACGGGGCGATGGGCAGCACCGCGAAGACGCGACCGATCAGCACGAAGGCCGGATTCCCCGGCGGATGCGGGAGTCCGAGCGTGTAGGCCGCCGTGACGTACTCGCTCGTGTCCCACATCGCGGTCTCGGGCGAGAGCGTGATGAGGTAGAGGAGGAAGGTCAGACCCGCCGCGATCGCGGCGGCGAGGTAGGAGGGGCGGTAGTCGAGTTCGGAGGACATCACTTAACGGGATTGGAGTCGGGGAAAGCTATCGAACTGCAGAGGGGGGATGGGAGATGTGAGGGGCGCGCCGATGACTGCCCGGCGCGCCTCACCTCTCACATCGCCCATCTGTCTCTCTAGTGCCTGAACGTCCGCTGACCAGTGAACACCATCGCCATCGCGTGCTCATCCGCCGCGGCGATCACTTCCTCGTCGCGCACCGAGCCCCCGGGTTGGACGATCGTGGTTACCCCCGCCTCGGCGGCTTGGTCCACGC
>JANPCH010000136.1:0-3260 GCA_031430835.1 Gemmatimonadaceae bacterium | reverse complement strand
CCGCCCTTCAATGAATCGGGATAGGCGTTGCTCACACCGCGCGCGATGCCGGTCGGCGACTGCTCGGGGATGATGATCGCGTCGTACTTCGCGATGAGGTTCCCCGCCCTGACCTCGCGGTCGAAGAGCGACGTGTACTTGATGCGGTAGGTGTCAAAGACGTACCGCGTCCACCCTTCGTCCATCGAGGCGTCGTAGCTCTTGTAGATCGCGATTCGCCTCGTGCTCGTGCCGGAGAGCCCGGGCGCGTTGAAGGACGGTTCGCGTACCGCTGAGATCGGCGTACCCGTTGACGGCGCGGCATCCATCAGTGTCGCAACCTCTACTCCAAAGAGCAGCGGTAACGTGTGCGCCGTGACGTCATATGGCCGCTTCGGAGGTCCACTGGGATACTCGAACAGATTCGGATACCTCTGCCGCTCGAGCAACGACTTCGCATAGGTCCCGAAGGGCTGCTGCAACAGCACGGCATAGCTACCGACCGGATAGACCTTCCCCTCGAGCGTGACTGGCACCGTCGTCTCGCGGATCTCGACCTGCCCGTGCTGCAAGGTCCAGAGCATCCGTTGCAGCGCGCTCGCGCTCGCTTGCGCCTTCGGGATGATGAACGCGGTCGGCCAAGGATCCTTCCCCCACGCCGGCATCGGTCCGACGGCGCGTTCCCCCATCACCGCGTAGCTCTCGAGCCACGTACGCCGGTCGCGCGCGGCGCTCACGAAGAGCGCCCACGACGCGTTCACCTGGTAGTCCACGATGTTTCCATAGGTCCAGGTGCCACCCGGCCAGACCACCGGGTGATTCCAGCTTGCGATGCGCGCATCGTACCCGCGCGCCGTGCCCAGCCGGTCGAACGGGATCTCGACCGGCGTCGCGAGTCGCGCACTCGCCGTCTCGGTGAGGATCCGCGCGCCTCGGTGGTACAGTGAGTACTGCCGCGCCGGGCTCCACTGGTCGTAACTCGCATTGTTCGCGACGCCGGTCTTCCCGTCGGCGATCAGACGCCAGGTCATCTGCAGCCCAAGCGCGTTCGTACTCGCGGTGAGGATCGGGTCGATGTTCGGCTCGACCGGATCCATATACGGCGGAACGAAGATCCGACCGGAGCCCCCGCCCTGCTGGTGCACGTCGTTCACGATCTGCGGATCCCAAGGCGTGTAGAGCGAGTCCACCGTCGCGCGCGTCTCGGGTTGCGTGAAGGCGTACCAGTCGCGGTTGTTGTCGTGACCGGTGTAGTGGTGGTAGAGCTCGGGCGGATTGGTCCCCTCGGCGGGCGTGCCAAGCGTCGCACGATACCAGTTGCCGACGATGTCCACACCGTCGGGATTCTGGCTCGGCACCAGCAGGACGATCGTATTCGCGAGGATGAGCCGCGACTCGACGTCGGCCGCGCGGGCGAGCCGGTCGGCGAGCACGAGAGGCGTCGTGTACCCTCCTACCTCATTCGCGTGGATCGCCGAGGTCACGAGGATGACGTTCTTGCCGTCCTCGATCAGCCGGTCGCGCACGTCGGTCGCGGTGCGCGTGCGCGGGTCCATCAGCTTCCGCTGGATCGTGCGATACCGCTCCAGGTTCGCGAGCGTCGACGAGTCCGCGATGAAGGCGACGATGAAAGGGCGTCCCTGCACCGTCCGGCCGATGGTGCGCACCGAGACGCGCGGACTCGCGGCGTCGAGCGCGGCGAAGTAGTCGGTGATCTGCTTCCAGCTCGGCAGCTTGCGGTCGGCGCCGGGTTTGAAGCCGAGGGACTGCTCGAGGTCGGGTATCGCTCGCGCGGTCGCCGGCGGCTGCGCGTCGAGCGGGTGGGCGAGCGCGAGGAGCGAGGCCGCAGCCAAGGCGCGGATTCTCATGGGTCGGGACCCGAGTGGACGAGGGGTGGGTCGAACGTTCCGGCCGCAGCGGGACTCCGTCAAGGCGGTCCTCGCGAGGGATCGGCACTTCTTAGACGATCACTACTTGGGTATTGCAGGGGAGCACTACTTCAGGACGCTGGCCCCGGCTTGAGCGCACATCCCATCCTGCGCGCTGGTCACGCCTGAGACGCCGATGGCGCCGACGATCCTCCCATCCACAATCAGCGGCACTCCGCCATCGATTGGGACGACGTTCTGGAGGCGCAGGATCCGAAGTCCTTCGCCACCCGCCGCGAGCGCATCCTGAAAGGCCTTCGTTGGTCGTTTGAAGAGCGCGGCCGTGCGGGCCTTGTCGATGGCGACGACGGAGCTTCCGTTCTGCGTTCCGTCCATCTTCTCGAAATGGACCAGATTGCCGCTGGGGTCGACGACTGCGACCGCCACCAACCAGTTGTTCTCACGTGCCTTGGCAACCGCCGCGGCCGTCGCCTGTTTCGCCGCCTCTATAGTAATCGGGGTGCCGTAGGGGTTCGGCAGTTGCGCCGGCGCGGCGGACGAGCACAGGAGCGTTGCGACCAGGACCAAGAGCGCTGACCCTGCAGCCTGCCTGCCGTTGCGGCCAGAACGGAATTGCATGTCGCCTCCGGAGTGGGAATATCTGCTGTCATGGCTTGTGCCGCGATAACGTCGGGTTGTGCAGCGGCCGTTCGTATGAATTGCGGCCCCGCCCGCCGCCACCGCAACCCGGCCGTCTGCACCAACCATCGTCAGTCAGCACGGCACCCGCCGCCTCGCCGGCGAAGACGCCAGTCACCCGTGGATCGGGGGCAGCAACTGATCGATGACGGTCTGCTTGAGCTGGCGAATGCGTTCCTCATCGCGCGAGTACACCACCCAGCGGCCGATCCTTCTCGATTCGACGAGTCCGATTCTGATCAACACTTCCATATGCTCGTTGAGCGACGGTTGCGTACACTTCACGTGCTCGAGGAGGGCCTTGGCCGTAACACCGATCGGATGTCCCTCGGCAGTGCGCGGCCCAGCGAACGCCGATGGGTCCTTGAGCAGTTCGAGTACGCGAAGGCGCGTTGGATTGGCGAGCGCCCGCAGTCCAGGGATCAAGAGCATGGCGACAACTCCGTAATCGGGCGTGCCTACTTCAAATCCGCGACGTATACATTGGGATGGTCCGAAGCATTTTTCAATGCGCCACCGTTTGGACGCCAATTGACGGCGATCGAGCGCGCCCCGGGACGTAATACATATGAAGTACCCGAAGCAATTTGGCGAATTGCCATGATCGCTCGCGTGAAGGCCGACGTCTGACGCGCGGCTGAAGCGATCACATAAGATCTCCCCGAAGTATTCCGTGCTCAACCGCTGAACAGATTGAAGACTCCCTCAGCCGGC
>JANPCH010000135.1:0-5239 GCA_031430835.1 Gemmatimonadaceae bacterium | reverse complement strand
CCGTCCCCGGCACGAATCGTGCGACACACAGCGGCGCGGCGGCGCACTCCAGCGCCGCCGCTGACGCGCCTTTCGGCACGCGACGGCGTGCGGATCACCCACTCCTGACAGATGGCCCCCACTTACATCCTCGGCCTCTCGGCCTTCTACCACGATAGCGCCGCCTGCCTATTGCGCGATGGCGAGATCGTCGCCGCAGCCTCCGAGGACCGATTCTCGCGCAAGAAGGCGGACGAGCGCTTCCCCAAGCACGCGGTCGAATTCTGCCTCCGACAGGGTGGCATCACCCTGAAGGACCTCGCGCACGTCGGGTTCTACGACAAACCGCTGCAGAAGTTCGACCGGATCCTCGAGACTTATTTCAGCGTGGCGCCGCGGGGCTTCCGGACCTTTCTGATGGCCGGCCCCCTCTGGATCAAGGAGAAGCTCTTCACCGAGCGCCTCCTCCGCGACGGGCTCGGCGACTACGATGGCTCCATCCTCTTCTCCGAGCACCACGAGTCGCACGCCGCCAGTGCCTTCTACCCCTCGCCCTTCGAGGAGGCCGCCATCCTGACGATGGACGGTGTCGGCGAATGGGCGACCACGTCCTACGGCGTCGGCAAGGGGAACGCGATCGATCTCTGGAGCGAGATGCACTGGCCCGATTCCCTCGGGCTCCTCTACTCGGCGATGACCTACTACACCGGGTTCAAGGTGAACTCCGGTGAGTACAAGGTGATGGGCCTCGCCCCCTACGGGCAGCCGAAGTACGTCGACCTCATCCTCAAGCACCTGATCGACCTGCGCGAGGATGGCTCGTTCAAGATGAACCAGAAGTACTTCTCGTTCACGCACGGGCTCACGATGACGAGCCCGGCATTCGACGAGATCTTCGGCGGCCCACCCCGGGTGCCGGAGTCGAAGCTGACCCAGAAGGAGATGGACCTCGCGCGCTCCGTCCAGGAGGTGTGCGAGATGGTCATGCTCCGGATGGCGCGACACGTCCACAAGGAGACCGGGCTCGAGAACCTCGTGCTCGCCGGCGGCGTCGCGCTCAACTGCGTCGGCAATGGCCGGATCCTGCGCGAGGGCCCGTTCAAGAACGTCTGGATCCAACCCGCCTCCGGCGACGCTGGCGGCGCGCTGGGTGTGGCCCAGCTCATCTGGCACCGGCATCTCGGCAAGCCTCGCACCGTCGCACGCACCGGCGACGGGATGAAGGGTGCCTACCTCGGACCCGAGTACTCCCCGGCGGAGATCAAGACCTACCTCGATTCGATCGGCGCGCCGTACGAGCGCCTTGACACCCAGCCGATGTGCGAGAAGGTCGCCTCGCTGCTCGCGAATGGTCGCATCGTCGGCTGGATGGACGGCCGGATGGAGTTCGGGCCGCGCTCACTCGGGGCGCGCAGCATCCTCGGCGATGCGCGAAGTCCGAAGATGCAGGCCGATATGAACATCAAGATCAAGTTCCGCGAGGGCTTCCGGCCCTTCGCGCCGAGCGTGCTCCGGGAGAAGGTGAACGAGTGGTTCGAGCTCGACGGGGAGAGTCCCTATATGCTGCTGGTCGCGCCGGTGAAGAAGTCGCGCCAGATCGCGATGAGCCACGAGCAACGCGCGCTCTGGGGCATCGAGCAGCTCAACGTGCCCCGCTCCGACATCCCGGCGGTTACCCACATCGACTACTCGGCCCGGATCCAGACGGTCACCGCCGACACGAATCCGCACTACCACACGATGATCCGCGAGTTCGAGAAGCTGACCGGGTGTCCGGTGCTGGTGAACACCTCGTTCAATGTCCGCGGCGAGCCGATCGTCTGCTCACCGGCGGACGCCTATCGCTGCTTCATGCGCACTCACATCGACAATCTGGTGCTCTGGCCCTTCCTGCTCACCAAGGAAGCCCAGCCCGAATGGAAGGAGGACACCGAATGGCAGAAGGAATTCCAGCTCGACTGAGCCGCGGGGAACTGCGGAAGTTCGGGCTCACAGTCGGTGCGGCGTTCGGCGCGATCGCGGCGATCGCCTGGTGGCGTGGGCACCCGCTCAGCAGTCAGGTCTTTGGCGCGTTGGCAGCGGCGCTCGTGCTCGGTGGGGCGGCGCTTCCGGCGGCGCTCCAACCCGTCTACACCGCGTGGATGGGGTTCGCGAAGATCCTCTCGCGGATCACGACGCCGATCTTCCTTGGCATCGTGTATTTCCTGATCTTCACACCGGTGGGTCTGGTCCGGCGGGCGCTTGGCAAGGATCAGCTCGATCGAAAGCCGGTCAGTGGCAGCTATTTCCTGAATCGCAGGACGCGTCCCGTCGGCAGTATGGAGCGCCTCTTCTAGCCTTGGAGTCCCACGTGGCCAATCGAAGTGTGATGAGTGAGATCTGGGCCTTCCTCCGTGTGCGGAAGAAGCTCTGGCTGTTGCCCATCATCATGGTGCTGGTCGGGGTCGGAGCGCTGTTGGTCTTCGCTCAGGGCTCGGTCCTCGCCCCGTTCATCTACACGATCTTCTAGCGCTCGGGTCGAGACGCCGACGGTCCTCGCCTGAACGGGCCGCGTCCCGCTGCCGCGCAGGTCTCGGCGACCCATCCGAGCATCGTGTGGGCGCGGGATTCCCACGTATGGCCCGCAGCGAACGCGGATCGCACCGCGTCGGCTGACGCGGTGCGCATCCGGACCGCGTCGAGACACTGCGCGACGAACTCGCCGGTGCCACGCGCGATCCGGACCTGGTCGGCGTACTTGTGCACTTCGGGCAGGTCCGTGGTGACGACAGGGATCCCGGCACTCAGATACTCGAGGAGCTTCAGCGGGTCGACGGCGCGCATCCAGTCATTCAGGACGTAGTTGATGATCCCGACATCGAAGTGCTGCACATACGCCGGGAGCTCATCATACGAGCGGTGTCCGAGCAGGTGGATGTTCGGTCGCGCGAGCCGGGCGACGTCGGTCGTCACCGGGCCGACGAGGACGATCGAGCCTTCCGGCACTGCGTCAGCGAGTCGGAGCAGGATCTCCTGGTCACACCCGTCGCTCACGCCTCCGGCGAATCCGATCCTCGGCCTGGGGAGTCGTGCAAGGTCCCCCGGGATCTCCCGCCGCCGGGAGAAATGCGCGTGATTCACTCCTTGCGGCAGGTGGAAGGCCCGACCGCTCGGCGGACGTCGCGTGTCGACGAGATGCTGCGCGGTCGCGATCACGGTGTCGACCTCACTCACGAACGCGCGCTCCAACGGGGCGAGGAGCGCTCGGTCCACACCGGGAAGCTCCGCGTAGTCGTCCATGCAGAAATAGATCCGCGCGAGGGCGTCCAGCTCCCGCACAACATCCCCGATGACCGGCGTGCCGGTGACGAGGACGGGTCGCTCGCCGGCGAAGTGACGTTCGACCGCCCGTCGCACATCGTGGACGAGCGAACGCCGATTGAGCGCGCGGACCACTCCGACGTGGTGCCACGGCAGGACCCGCGGCGTCAGGACCGCGACCGGCGCGCTCCCAGCGTCGACCGCGGGCTCCTCGGGACGACGCGCCATCGCGACGACCTTCTCGACCGCGCGGCGCGCGTCATACCAGGAGATCCGCGGGAGGCGGTGGTTGATGCTGTTGATCCAGAGCACCGGATGCTCGCCGACGACGCGGCGGAAGAGGTGCTGCAGGGTGGAGACGTTGCGGCCCCAATCGTCGCCGAAGACGATGAACGGTGTTCCACCCACGGATTGACCTCATGCTCGTGAGAAATCGCCTCGATGCTGGTGCCGCCATCGTCACCGACTCGGCACTGCGCACCGCACTCTATACCATACGCTCACTCGGTCGCCGCGGAGTGAGGGTCACGGCGGTCGAGAGACCGATGCCGAAGCGCGAGAATCTGGGTGCGCTCTCGCGCTACGTGCATCGACGGGTCACCCTGCCGTCAAGCATCACCGAACCCGAGGCGTTCACGGCGGCATTGCTGGACCTGGCCGCCGACCACGACGCGGTGCTGCCAATCGGCATGCAATCTATCGAATGTGTCAGTCGGAACCATGACCGGTTCGCGGCGCGACTCGGACGATCCGTGCCGCTCGCGCCCTGGGCGACGATCGAACGCGCGGATCGCACGCGTGCGCTGCTCACCTTCGCCGAGGGACTCGGGATCCCGGTCCCGCAGCGGTACCGCCCCGAGGACTACGGGGGAGTGGAGGCGTGCGCGGCCGCGCTGACCTATCCGGTGATCGTCAAGACCGGACTCGAAGGCGAGTTGCCGCCCGCCGGTCGCTACGGCATCGCGCGCGATGCGAGCGAGTTCGTCCGCCTGCACCGTCGGCTCAGCGCTCACGTGACGGATCCGATCGTGCAGGAACTCATCGAGGGGGACGGCATCGGATTCGAGGCGCTCTACGACTTCGACGGCGTGGCCGTGGCCACATTCTGTCACCGCCGTCTCGGCTGGTTCCCGCTCTCGGGGGGACCGAGCACCTACTGTGAGAGCATCCGGCATCCGCGCGCCGAGGAACTCGGTCGCCGACTGCTCGACGGCTTGGGGTGGGTCGGCCTCGCGATGGTCGAGTTCAAGATCGACCGACGAAGCGGGGAGCCCAAGCTGATGGAGATCAATCCGCGGCCCTGGGGATCGATGGCGCTGCCGATCGCGGCCGGCACCGACTTCCCCTGGCTCTGGTACCTCTTGGCCCGCGACGGGCGCGTCACCCCGACACCGCCCGGCCGCCCCGGCGTGCGACTGAGATTCGCGGTGCAGGATCTTCAGGCCGCCCTCACGGAATGGCGTTCCCACCATTCCATTCCCCGCAGCCTCCGGCGCGCGGCCTCATTCCTGGATCCGCGTGTCCACGAAGGCGTGCTCTCATTGCGCGATCCACGTCCGACGGTCGCGTATCTGGCCAAGGCGCTGCGTCGGGCCAGCCGAGGCGGCGGACAATGATTGGTGGCGTGTCGCGGTACGATTTCCATATGCACACGAGGCGATCGGTGGACTCGCTCCTCTCGCCGAGGGCGATCATCCGCCGGGCGCGCCAACGTGGTCTGCGGGGCATCGCCGTGACGGATCACGACACGATCAGGGGCGGACTCGACGTCGCTGCGATCGCGCCGCCGGACCTCCTCGTGATCGTGGGCGCCGAGATCGCCACCGAGGTCGGCGACATCGTGGGGCTCTTCCTCACTCGGGAGATCGTCGCGCGCGAGCCGCTGGCGGTCCTCGACGAGATCGAGGCGCAGGGTGGCATCGCGTTCCTGCCGCATCCGCACCGCGGCCATCAGGGGATC
>JANPCH010000134.1:0-5157 GCA_031430835.1 Gemmatimonadaceae bacterium | reverse complement strand
CGACGATCCGAGCGATCCCGTGGCGCACTGCACGCATCCGCACGCTTGGTCGGTCAGCCACCTCTTCTGTCGCGGAGGGCGAGTCCACGACCTTCCCGAGGCTTGCCCGCATCAGCTAAGCGCGCCGCTCGCGCCTCGGAGCTGAACCTCGTCGCCGCGTTGCGGTGCCCTTGTGCGACGGGCTTGGTCGTTGCAATTTGACGTAGAGTAAAATATCGCCCTTTCCACCGACGGGGTCCGGGTCGATGGTCGCACGAATGCTGAGCGGGTCAGCGTGGCGGTTCGTTGTCGTGGCGCTGACCTTGATGCTGCCACTCCGCGCGGTCGAGGCGCATCCGCGCATCCTGCGCGCGGTGCCCGCGGCCGATAGCCACGATTCGCGGGCTCCGCGCGACTTGACAGTGCAGTTCGACGAACCGCTCTCGGTCGCGCTCTGCCGACTCGCGCTCATCGACGACGGCGGGCGACCGGTGCGGCTCGACTCGCTCCGCATCGCACCAAGCGACGCGAAGTCCCTCACCGCGCGAATCCTCGGTACCATCGTCGCCGGTCGCTACACGGTGCGGTGGCAGGCCGCCGGTGCCGACGGGCATCCGGTGCGCGGGGAATACACCTTCACTGTTGATGCGAGCGCCGAGCCGCCGCCGGTCGTCGATCAGCCGCCCATCGTAGAGACCAGCCAGCCCAACATGACGTTCGGTGTGTCGTCACCCGCGTACGTCATCATTCGCGCGATACAATCGATCGCCCTCGTGTGCCTCATCGGCCTGCTCGCCCTGAACTTGGTGGTGCTGCCACGGTTCGGTTGGCAGGCCGCCGACGAATGGCCCGCAGTCGAGGTGTCCGCCGAGGGCGTCAGCACGGGTGGGGCAGCGGTGGCGTTGTGGATGTTCGGTGCCGCGACGCTGACGCGTCTGGTTGCGCAGCACGCTGCGGTCTTCGGTACCACGGAGCCATGGTCGCTCGCGTCGGTCTCGGCCCTGACCCTGCAGTCGGCGTGGGGCGGCGCGTGGTGGCTGGCGATCGTGGGCACGAGCATCGGCCTGTGGGCGACGCGACGGATCCGCCGCACGCTCGCGTTCGGATGGACGGCGCTCGTCGTGGCCACGTCAGCGATGATCCTCAGCGTGTCGATGTCCGGGCACGCGGCAGTCGCGACGTCACCGGCGTTCGCCGTGACGGTCCACGCGATGCACATCCTTGGCGCCGGCGGATGGATCGGGAGTCTTTCGGCTCTCGTGCTCATCGGGATCCCGGCGGCTCTGCGGCTCCCCGCCGACGTCCGGCACACGGCGGTGGCGGCGCTCGTCAGGGCATTCAGCCCGACGGCGCTCGCGTTCGCCGGCCTGCTCATGATCACCGGTGTGATCGCCGGCTGGCGCAATCTCGGGACGCTGAACGCGCTCTGGACCGAGCCCTATGGGCAGATCCTGCTCGCCAAACTCTCGATGCTCTCCGTGGCTGCCGCCGCGGGTGCCTACAACTGGAAGCGCGTGCTCCCCCTGCTCGGCACTGCCACGGCGACGTCGCGACTCCGGCGCTCGGCATCGGTGGAACTGACGGCGGCATTGATCGTGCTCTTGATCACCGCCGTCCTGGTCGCCACCCCGATGCCAGGTGATCTGGCATCGGGGATGTGAGCGTTCTCAGGGCATCGGCGGGTCGGTCGGTCGCCGTGCACGGCTCGCGGTCTGGGTGAGACGCACGACCCATTTCGCGCCGCGCCGCTCGAGGATCGCGGTGCCGCGTCCGACGACATCGGCCTTCCGATCGGGCAGGTCGGCGGAGAGCGCGTACCGGTAGATCGCCCACGCGACGTTCCCGCTCACGCGAACTTCGATCTCGAAGGGGCGGTACCTGAAGTTCTTGAACTCCTTGAGCTCCGGCGCGAGGTGGTTGTCCCGATAGTCGCGCCATCCGCGGTTGATGCCGGCTCCTTCGATCACGAGCAGGCTGTCGCCGGCGTAGAGCGTGTCGAGGGCCGCGAGGTCGTTGCGTTCCGCCGCGGCGAAGAGCGCCTGGATAGTGGCGGTGACCTTCTGCGCGTCCGGACTCTGCGCGGCGGCATGGTCGTGCGCCTGCCCGCGGACGTCCGGCGGCAGCGAGAGCACGAGCGAGCAGAGCGCGGCGAGGCGGACGAACGGTCGAATGGCGAGCATACGGACTCCGGGTCGGGGAATACGGGACGCGTGCTGAGGCTGGCAATCCAACGGCGGAACGATAGTTTTATCATCTGTAAAGCGCCAGTTGCCCTCGAACGAAGGACCGATCGCCCGACCCGCGTCGGGACCCCGGCACTGATACCCCTGACAGTGACTGCCGTATGAGCATCGACCCTCCGCTCGCTCAAACGCCCCTCTCGCGTCGCACGATGCTGCAGTCGCTCGGCGCGGTAGGCCTTGTCGCTGGGGCGGGGCGGCTCTTCCCCGACTGGGCGAGGACCGCAGCGGCGGCGTCGCCACCCGCGCCCGCGCCCCGAACGCTCCGCGGTGAGTCGGTCCACGAGTTGGAGATCGCCACGACGCGACTGCGGATCGACGGACGGGCGGCGACCGCGACCACGATCAACGGGACGGTTCCGGGCCCCCTCATCCGGCTCCAAGAGGGGAGCGAGGCCGTGCTCCGTGTCAGCAACCGGCTTGAGCAGGACACCTCGATCCACTGGCACGGGTTGCTCGTGCCGCCGGAGATGGACGGAGTCCCGGGCTTGAGCTTCGCCGGCATCGCCCCCGGCGCGACGTTCGAGTACCGGTTCCCGGTTCGACAGGCGGGCACCTACTGGTACCACAGTCATTCCGGGCTGCAGGAGCAACTCGGTCACTACGGACCACTCATCATCGACCCTGCCGAACCGTACCCGTACACGTTCGACCGCGAGTTCGTGATCGTGCTCTCCGACTGGACGTTTGAGAACCCACACCGTGTGCTCGACCGCTTGAAGAAGCAGTCGGACTACTACAATCAGCAGCGTCGCACCGTGGCGGACTTCGTCCGAGACGCGTCGAACGAGGGATTCCTGGCGACGCTGCGCGATCGCCTGATGTGGTCATCGATGCGGATGAATCCCACCGACATCGCGGATGTCACCGGCTCCACCTACAGCTACCTGATGAACGGGATGGCGCCTGAGCCGAACTGGACCGGACTCTTCCGGCCGGGCGAGCGCGTGCTGCTGCGTATCATCAATGCCGCGGCCGGCTCGTACTTCGACGTGCGCGTTCCAGGGGTGCCGATGTCCGTCGTACAGGTGAGCGGGCAATATGTCGAGGCGGTGGAGACGGACGAACTTCGCCTCGCGCCGGCCGAGACCTACGACGTGATCGTCGCGCTCCCTGAGGACCGCGCATACACCCTGTACGCCGAGGCGATGGACCGGAGCGGATTCGCGTCGGGGACGCTCGCGCCGCGCGACGGGATGCGGGGCGAGCTACCCGCACGCCGCCGAAGGCCGGTGCTGACGATGGCCGACATGGGAATGGATCACGGCGGCATGTCCGGCATGTCCGGCATGTCCGGGATGTCCGGGATGTCCGGGATGACGCCGGTGGACACGGCGAAATCCGCCGCGCCGCCGGCCGCCGATGCCCACGCCGGCCACAACATGCCGGCGACGCCCCCGTCTACGGCGCTCCGCGCGCCGGGATCGCTTCCGGAGGTAGGATCGCACGGAGCCGACCGCCACGGCGTCGGGAACTCGATGACCCCGATGAGCGTCGGAAGCCGCCTCAGCGAGCCCGGCGTCGGACTCGGGGGTGACGGTCGTCGAGTCCTTGTGTACACCGATCTTCAGGCGCTGCTGCCGCGCGCTGGGTTCGCGGCGCCCGATCGCGAGATCGAACTCCATCTCACCGGCAATATGGAGCGCTTCGCGTGGTCGATCGATGGAATTCCCTTCCACGCAGCGAGGCCGATCGAGTTCGCCTTCGGCGAGCGACTGCGCCTCACGATGGTGAACGACACGATGATGAATCACCCGATGCACCTGCACGGAATGTGGATGGAACTCGAGAACGGGCAGGGCGACCGGATCCCGCGAGTGCACACGGTGAACGTCAAGCCGGCTGAGAAGGTGTCGCTGCTCGTGACGGCCGACGCCCCGGGGCGCTGGGCGTTCCACTGCCACATCCTCTATCACATGGAGGTCGGGATGTTCCGCGAGGTGCGCGTCTCAACGGACGACGCGCCCGCCAGCCACGAGGGATCCCGCGATGCGCGCTGACCCGCTGAAGCTCGCGCTGCTATTCGGCACTCTCGTCGCCGCGCCACTCTCCGCGCAAGCGGGTCCCGACGCATCCCCGCTGCACGAGATGAGGTGGGGACGCGCGACATTCTTGCTCGCTGAGGTACTCGATCTCGCGCCCGGTACTGCCCAGCGCCCCCTGGCATATGACCTCGTGGGCTGGACCGGAGGAGTGCGGCAGCGGCTCTGGGTGAAGGCCGACGGCGCTATCGCCACGGTGGGTCGAGCTGCCCACGGCGAGTATCAAGTGCTCTATGGTCGGCTGGTGGCTCCGTTCTGGGACGCGCAGGTCGGGGTGCGCGTCGACGTGCAGCAGGGCGCGACGCGCACCGACTCTCGTCTCGGCGCGGCGGTGGGACTGCAGGGACTCGCGCCCGGCTGGTTCGAACTCGAGCCCTCGCTCTTCCTGGGCACTGACGGTGTCCTCTCCGCGGACCTGACTGGATCCCTCGACGTCTACCTCATGCAGCGAGTCATCCTGCAGCCGCGGCTCGAGATCACCGGTGGATCGCACGAGGACTCGGAGTTTGGCGTTGGCGCGGGGCTGCGCAGCGGCTCGCTGGGCCTGCGCACGCGCCTCGAAGTACGACGGGAGATCGCGCCCTACCTCGGCGTGGTGTGGGAGCGGAGATTCGGCCGCACGGCCGAGATCGGTCGCGCCGCCGGCGTGGAGGCTGGCGAGGTCCTCTTCGTGGTCGGATTCCGGCTCTGGCGCTGACGGGTCGTCGCGGGGGCATTCTTCCCACCGCCATCACAGCTGCGCTCGCCGGAGCAGCTGCGCGTTGATCGCGACGATGATCGTACTCAGCGACATCAGCACCGCGCCGATCGCCGGACTAAGGACGAGTCCCCACGGCTGTAGCACACCTGCGGCCAGCGGGATGGCGACGATGTTGTAGCCGGCGGCCCACCAAAGG
>JANPCH010000133.1:0-18841 GCA_031430835.1 Gemmatimonadaceae bacterium | reverse complement strand
GAGGCGATCGTGCCCGAGCACTTCGAGACCGTCGCGCAGGTCGCCGCCTTCGTCGAACGCCTGCGCGGCAACGCCACGTCGTGAGAAGCACCAAGTTGGCCGACGGTCACGCTGGCTGTCAACGCACCTCGACGCGGCACGAGACCTGACGGCCCGTCCGGAGCGGCACGCCAGTGTCATCGCGCTCCTCGGTGGAGCTCAGGCGCTCGTGCTCGCCGCCGGACTCATCCGCTGGAAGATCATCGCGCTCGTGCTCGGCCCGGCGGGTGTGGGGATCGCGGGAGTCATCGACCAAGCCGCTCAGGTGGTCCTCCAGCTCGGTACGCTGAACATCCCCACCGCGGCACTGCGCTTCCTCGCGATCGCTCGGGAGTCCAGGGGACTCGACGGATTCGGGTGGCTCTTCCGGACTCTGCGTCGCGTGCTCCTGTTGGCGACCGGGGTCGCAGCGCTCGTCGCCTTCGCGATCTACCTGGTCTGGCCCGATGCGCTCGGCGCGGGAATGGGCGCGTACCGATGGGCGGTGCTGCTCGCGCTCGCCGCCGTCCCTGCGACCGGCGCGATCAACCTCCTGCGAAACGTCCTCGCAACGGTGGACCGGAATCAGGAGGTCGCCGTGACGCTCCTCGTGAGCAGCGTCCTCCTCGCTGCGGGCACCGCGGCCGGACTCGCTCTCGACGGGCTCCGCGGAGCCTATCTCGCGGCGCTCCTCGTCGCGGTGTGGACGGTGTGGGTGCTCCAGCGGCGGCTGCGTCCATCGCTGCAGGGCGCGCGCGGCGAGGAAGCGGCGTCACTCGGGGTGTTCCTCCGGAGCCAGCCGGAGGTCGTGCGGTTCTCACTCACGCTCTACGCCGTCGGCTTCACGGTGCCGCTGGGCTACGCCGTGCTCCGTTGGAACGTCCTCGGAGTGCTTGGCGAACGCGACGCGGGATTCCTCGCCGCCGCGTTCACCATCGCGATGGGTGTGCGGGCCACCTTCGCCGCCGCGAGCACGCAATACCTCCTCCCGCGCACGAGCCGCGATCAGCCGCCAGAAGAGCGCGCGGCCGACGTGGCGCGCTACATCCGCACGCTCCTCCTCTTCCTCGTGCTCGCGGCGCTACCGCTCCTTCTCTATCCACGGGAACTGCTCGTCACGCTCTACTCGCGAGAGTTCATCGCTGCAGTCGCCGTGATCGGGCTCTTCATCTTCGGAGAGATCGTGATGGCGATCGGGGACGCCTACCGGGTGCTCCAACTCGGGCTCGATGACCTGGTCGGGTACTTCCTCACCACCAGTGGTGCGGTCGTGCTGGTCGCGCTGAACGCCGGCTGGGTGGTTTCGGCGCACGGACTGCGGGGAGCGGCGATGTTACAGGTCGTTGCGGCGCTCGCCGCGCTCGCGTGGTCGATCGGCCGGATCCGCTTTCGGCACCGCATCCGGATGGACCGGAGGACGATGTTCGCGACGGTCTACGCGCTCGCCGCGCTCGCCGTCGCGACGCTGGTCGGCCGTGCCCTTCCGGAGTCCGCGCTCACCAACGTCGCGCTCAAGGCCGCGATCGGGGCGATCCTGCTGTTCGGCGCGTGGTGGATGCTGCCGCGCGCCGAGCGCGCGGGCGTCATCGCCTCGCTACCCGCCATCCGGCGATCTGCACCGCGAGCACAGTGACGAGAACCGCCGCGAAGGCGAGCGCGACCGGCCACACCCGCTTTCCCATCACCTGGTACACGACGCCGTGCGCGGCCATCAGGGCGAAGCCGGCATAGTTCCAGCGCTGCAGCGATTTCCAGCGCGTCGTGCCCAGGCGACGGAGCGCGAGGTCGTTCGAGAGCGCCAGTAGTCCGATCAGGATGAGGGTCGAGGCGAGGCCGGTGTAGTTCGCGAACCCGAAGAGGTCCGCTCTGAGCGGGAAGGCGTGTGTCTCCCCGCGCGGCCAGAGGAAGTAGCGCGGCCAGTCCCCGCCCAGGTGGACCTGCGCGCCGACGACGGTGTGAGCGACGCTGAGGAGCGCGGCCCAGATCCCGATGTCGCGACGCAGGTCCTGGCTCAGCGGATTCGCCCTGCCACGCAGCGCGTTCCAGGGGCCGATAATGAGCGTGAGCGCGAGCCACCCCAGCGCCACGTACGCCGTCGCCAGGCCCCAGCGTCGCAGGACGAAATCCGTTGGGACGTAGGCGTAAACGAAGGCGAGCAGGGCCGCCGACGCGAGGGCGAGCGCCGCGTGCCGAAGGAGTCGACGTTGCCAGTAGCGGCTCATCGCCGGCGCATCGCGAGCAGACTCAAGAAGAAGCTCGCGAGGACGGTCTGGAATCCCAGTGCGGTGAGTGTCACGCCCGGTACGACCCACCGCATCGTCACCGAATAGTCGAGGTCCCCGTAGTCGGCGGCGCGCCACTGCGCGACCGCGCCGAGCAACAGCGCCACGCCGACGAACATCGTCAGCACGGCGACGACGAGCCCTCGCTCCAGCGTGATCTCCCGGAAGACCCTTTCACTTGACTCCGTGCGGGGGAGCAGTCCCTCCCCGATCGCGAAAGCCTTCGCGAACGCCGCGAACACGATCGACTGGAATCCGCAGATGATGAACAGGCTGGCGAACAACAGGGTGTGTGCATCGAAGCGGAGGCCGAAGACTCGCGCACCCGGGAGCGCGAGCGCGTATCCGATCGCCCCGAGCCCGACGAGGCCGAGCCCCGGCGTGAGGAAGAGCCAGCGTGGGCTGTACAGGAGGAAGAAGCGCAGCGTCCGCCAGCCGTCGCGGAAGGTCTTGAGATGCGGTGCGTGCGCGACCCGGCCGTCGGGGTGCAGCGTGATCGGCACCTCCGCCACGCGCGCCTTGTGGATCCCCGCCTTGATGACCATCTCGGTCGCGAACTCCATCCCGGTGCACCGCTGGTCGAGCCGCTCGTAGAACTCCTTCGTGAATCCGCGCAGCCCGCAATAGACGTCGTTCACCGGGGCGCCGAACCAGCGACGCACCATCGCGGTGAACATCGGGTTCCCCCACCAGCGATGCAGGAATGGCATCGCGCCGGGCTCGATGCGACCGCCTCCCGCGGCGAGACGACAGCCCTGCACCAGGTCGTGACCCTCGCGGAGCTTCGCGACGAACTTGGGCACTTCGCCGAAGTCATAGCTCAGGTCGGCGTCCCCCATCACGATGAATCGCGCTCGCGCCGCGGCGATCCCGCCCATCAGCGCGCTGCCGTAGCCCCGCTCTGCGACGGGGACCATCCGGGCGCCACTGGCCACCGCGATCTCCCGCGAGCCGTCGGTGCTGCCGTTGTCGGCAACGACCACCTCGCCGCGGATCCCCGACGACCGGAAGGCGTCCTTCGCCTTCGCGATGCAGGCCGCAAGCGTGTCGGCCTCATTGAGGCACGGCATCACGACCGAGACTTCGAACTCTTCCGCCTGCTCAGCCGCCATCGGGTCGCTCCGTTGCTGGGTTCGCTCGCGGCCGGATGAGTTGCAGCCCATCCGGGTAGACCGGTCCGGCGCGCAGACACTGCACGACCTCGAGGTCGCGCCAATCGAAGATACGCGAGAGAGCCGCGGGGTCGGCGAGTGGCGACTTGTACCAGCCGCAGGGATAGAAGTACGCCCCGACCACCTGGATCCCCACGCTGTAGGTGAGGAGTGCGCCGGCGACCGCCAGTCGGGGTCGCGATTGCTGCACCCACGCGATGGCGGGCCCGACGAATAACACCAGCAGAGGGACGATGTCGACCAGATAGCGATAGCTGAACGAGAAGGTGCCGTACCAGGCCGTGAAGGTCGAGTAGAAGATCACCGTGGCGACGATGCCGACGCCCAAGTGCAGCAGGAGCGAGTCGTCGCGCTTCCAAAGCGCGCGCAGCATCCCCGCGAAGGGGAGGAGCAACACCGGCGACATCGTGAGGAGTCCGCGATTCGCGCTCAGCAACAGGCCATACGTCCCCAGCGCGATCTGCGACGCCGAGCGGTCGTAGACCGCGACATAGGGACCGGTGTAGCCGCCGACGAGGCTCCCGAAGTAGTAGAGGTTGTACGCGACGAGCAGCGAGCCGATCACGACCGGGAAGGCGAGGAAAGCCCCGAGGTGCCGCGTGTGGTGGCGGGCGGCGTACGCCGTGAGCAGGAGCGCGAAGATCCCCGTCGTCGGGCGACAGGCGACGGCGAACGCGAGGCAAGCCCCGGCGCCGACGAGTTGGCGGCGCGTACCTCCGTCACTCCGTGCGATAAGCAGCAGGAGCGCCGCACCGAGGAGGAGTGGACCGCTGTACGATGTCTGCCACGCTCCTTGGCTGGATACCGCCCAGGCGCTCGTGCCGAACGCGTACGCCAGCGCGACCCAGAGCGCCCACCGCCGGTCGGTGAACCGAAGAAGAGCAAGGTAGAGAAGGGCAACCGACAACGCCGTGGCCAGCGACGCCGTGATCTTCGAGAGCATCGTGCCCATCACCTCGGTGCGGCTGAAGCCGCCCTCCGTCGTCGTGGCACCCTCCGTGAGTCCGAGCGCGACCGGAAGCGCGTAGATCGGAATCGCGAGGATCGCCGGCATCACCGGATAGGTGGAGATCCAGTGACCACGCCGGAGTTGCAGGTAATAGGGGAGTCCGTCGTTCTCGTTGGCCGGCAGCGGATACCGTGCGTCGCGGAGGAATGGGAAGGAGTCGAGCGTGAACCCGTCACCGCTGAGGAGTGCGATCGGGAGGTAGCGGGTCGGGAAGGTGTCGGCGCTCGAGATCGAGCGCAGGTTGAGATTGAAGACGACGAACGTCGCAGCCGCGAGACGGAATGCGGTCGAAGAGAGGAGTCGGGACATTCAGTGGGTGAGGGCCGGGGCACGACTTCCGCGAGCGGCGACGAGGAGTATGGCGCACCGACCTCGACGTGTCGAGGACGAGTGCTTACGTCACCCGTTCCGCGTGAGCACCGCCGGGAGGTTGTGGAGGAACACGAAGGCTGCCGCGAGGGCGAGCGCATAGCGGGCCTTCGGCCAGCGCCGCCAGAGGTCACCGGCGAGCGCCGCCATCAGCAGTGCCGCGCAGGGGAAGGCGTGCAGCATATAACTCGCCTTGATCGTGTCCCCTTTGCCGGGAATCGGGTACTTCACGACGAACCAGAGGTACCCCGCCATCGAGACGAGTAGGACGAGCGCGACGACGGCCAGCGCTGCTGAGCCGCGGGACTCGTCACCGCTTCGCACGAACCCCCACGCGGTGCGGACCCCAAGGAGCAGCGCCGCGACAGCGAAGAGGGCGGGGATGAGCGCCACGAGGTTCACGCGGCCGAGGTAGCGCGCGACCTCGTCGCGATTGGTCTCGACCCAGTCAGGCAGCGGTCCCGCGGCACGCAGCGACTCCAGCATCGCCGGTCGCACCCACGCCCCACTCCGCGTATCCACCGCGCGCACGAGGAAGAAGCCCCAGTAGTCGCCCCAGGTGTCGGCGTAGAAGATCGGCAACAGTTGATTCGGGAACGCCGCGCGCACGGGCGCGCGGAAGAGATTCCCTGACCCCGTCCCGAGATAGAACTCACGGGGCTGGTTCCGGAGACTCAGCTGCTCGGGTGAGCGGTTGAACGCGGTCACCGTGCCGAATCGGCGATAGAGGTCGGCGTAGTACCAGGCCCCCACCAGCACGGTGATCGCTCCCGAGAGCACAAGCGCCCGCGCGAGCGCCGATCGCTGGGCGGGGCGCGCGCGCGCCGCGGCGAGAATCACAAGCGTGACCGCCGGGATCACGAAGAACGCCCACTGCCGCGAGAGCGTACCGAGCCCGAGCGAGATGCCGAGCCAGATGGCGATGCGCCTGAAGGCGAGCCGCTCCCCATCCGCCGCGCGAACGAAGCACACCACGAGCCACGCGCTCATCAGGGTGAAGAGTGCCACGAAGGGTTCGCCGCGCACCATCGCGAGCGTCCGGAAGTACACGGGGAAGAGTCCAAGCGCGACGAGGGCGGCGACCTTCACTTCCCGTCGGCCCGGCCGCGCGAGCTCACAGAGAGCGAGCAGGAACCAGGCGATCGCACACGAGACGAGCACGTTGAGCAGCTGGCCACCCTTGGCGGCCCACGCGACGTCCATCCCCGTCAGGCCGCGCAGCAGAGCCGGCAGCAGATAGGGGAGCGGCGGACTGAAGTACTCCTTGGTGTCGGTCCAGGTCGGGAGGCGCCCCTCGGCGAGCGTCGCCATGTACTGGAGGTGTCCCTCGCCATCGTACTGCATCGCGGCGGGATGCCGGATCGCGTTCGCGAGGACGATTGCCTGCAGCACGAGGAACGCCGCGAGCACCAACGGATCGACGCGGCCGTCGTTCGACACCACCGAGAGCAGTCGCGACCGGAACCGGCTCCTGGTGTTCACGGGGATCGCTCCTACCTGCGGAGCCGCGTGTTCTGGTCCGCCACCAGTCCGAGTCCCCAGATCAGGAGCGCAGTGACGAGGCCCAGCACGGTGCCATCGCTCAAGTCCCCGCGGCGGAGGTCCACGACCAGCTTCGCGATCCCCGCGAGCGCGACGACGGCGCCAAGCGGGAAGAACACCTTGAGCGGATTGAAGATCACGATCGTGCGCAGGATCAGCACCATGAAGTCGTAGGCGTGCCGCGGTCGGATCTTCGAGTTGCCCAGTCGCGCGTGATAGTCGATCGATCGGTACGCCACCGCGTGGCCATTGCACGCCGAGGCGAGCGTGATCGTCGTCGTGAAGGAGAAGCCGTCGGGCAGCAATCCCTCGTACCGCTCGATGAGTGCCTTGCGGATCAGGCGGAGCCCCGAGTTGATGTCGGGCAGGTCCTCGCCGGAGAGGAAGCTGGCGAGCCGCCCGAGCGCCCACTTCGCGGGACGCCGGACAAAGGGGATCTGCACCGACGGCCCGGTGCGAGCTCCGACGACCATCTCCGCGCCCAGACTCGCGTCGAGGATGCCGGGGATCTCCGCGACCGGATACGTCCCATCGGCGTCGGTGATCAGGATCCAGTCGTAGCGCGCGGCGCGCGTGCCAAGGCGCAGCGCCGCGCCATAGCCGCGGTTCTTCGCCCGGCGTAGCACGCGCACTCCGGTCGCCGCCGCCTCCGCCGCGGTTCCGTCGGTCGAACCGTCGTCGACGACGATGATCTCGAAGGTCCAGCCGGTCGCGCGCATCGTCGACTCGACATCGCGGACCTGCTGGCCGACGTGTCCCGCCTCGTTGTACGCAGGGATGACCACCGAGACAGCGCGCGGCAGTTCGCTGCGGCCATCTTCGATGATATGCTCGATGACCGTGGGCGGGCGGACCGTCATGCCGAAGGGTCGCGTCCGTTCACCGGCATTGTCAAGCGAATCCGTCAGCGTCCTTGCCCGTTGGGCCTAGTCGGTCCGTCGAGTGCTTGCGCGATGCAGGGCGCGGCCGCCTGGGCGGCGAGACGGTTCCCGAGTTCGTTCGGATGGAGGTCGAGGGCGTTCACAGTGAGGGCGCGTAACGGCACCCCCTCGAATGCGTCGAGGATGGGGCAGAGCGGCAGTCCGGCGGCGATCGCCGTAGCGAGGAAGCGTTCGTCGCGGCGCCGCAGACGGTCGTCCGCCACCACTCCGATGTCGAACGGGACGATCCGCACCTCGGCACCTCCCGTCTGCGCCTGCGCGACGAACGTCGCGAGATCCACCAGGTGACGCTGCACGAGTGCGGAGTCGGCATAGGCGTCGAAGAGGTTCTCCTCCACCTGCGCCCGCCGATAGCCGACGATGACGGTTCGGAGGTAGAGCTCTTGGAAGAGGTAGGAGTTCCGCATCAGTAGCGCGACCGGGTTCCAACCGACGCGGAAGTCGGCACGCAGGCCGGCGGCGGCCGACACGACGCGTTTGCGCGGCTTCAGGTACTCGGCGTCGTTGAACACGTAGAGTAGCACGACCAGGTCGGGCCTGAATGGGAGCATCCGCTCGAGCATTCCCTGGTGATCGAGTGTGTGCGTATTACCACGGCTCGCGTTGAACACCTCGACCCCGCCTCCGGTGCGCTCGCTCAGGATTGCGCCGAGCTGCTCCCCGAATCGGTCTTCGAGTCGGTCCACGCCATTGGCGAACGCGAACGAGTCGCCGATGAGCACGATCCGCCGCACCCCCTCGCGGCGCGCCAGGGCCGGCTCCACGTCGCGGAAGCCGAGACTGTTCAGGCGTCGGAACCGCCGATACCAGATCTCGTTCGAATACGTGTTGTACCCGTGGGTCGTCGGGAAAGCGAGCGTGTAGGCGCGCATCGCGCCCTCGGCGAGCAGGCAGGTGAAGAGGACGGCGGCGACGGCGACGGACGCGTCACGGAGTCGGCCGCGGAGGCGAATCGCCACCGTCGCCATGAGGGCGGCGACGGCGAGCGCGAGGGCGAGCCACTCGAGCAGCGACGCGACCGCAAAGGTGGAACCGAAGAGCCGGAGCGAGAAGATCCGGGTCGGCGCGTCGCCCAAGAGCGTTCCCGCGAGGAACGCGGCGCCCCAAGCTAGGGCCGCCGCATCGAGCGCGAGACGCTGGACCTCCGCTTCGCTGGAGGTGGATCGCCAGCTCCACCAGGAGGCGAGCACGCCCACCGCCACGACCGCGCCGATGACCGCGGCGAACATCGGCGACCACCGGCCCGCGACGAGGAATCCATCGGTTGAGGTGTGGGTGCTCAACGCAACCGCGACCAGCCCGGTCGCGGTGAGCCGGGCCAGTAACGTGATTGTGCGGGTCCTGTTGGGGATTGTCGGCATCGTCGAGATCTGGGGAAGCGATGCCGTTGGGCATCACGGCGGGGAAGGAAACGCGCTGAACGATTCTCTTCAACTCCCTCACCGTTGTCACGGTCGTCGCACTGATAATCGCCGTCCACCACCTGCCACTGCCTGAACGGTCGAACGGGTCGATCTCGTCGTCGCCAGCGAGATCTTCTACGCGGTCTGGAATCCGCCGTTCTTGATCCTGCTCTGGATCTCCTCGGCAATAGACGGCATCGTGCCGCGCCGGATGGCGGCGACCGCGTCGCCGGCGTCGCGGTGGCACTGGTTGGTGGTGAGCCTCGTTCTGGACCTCGGGTTCGCGCTCTCCGACAACTTCCGATTCCCCTACGCCGCGATCGGGCTCTCCGATTTCTGGCGTCGCTGGCAGAACTCGCAATCGAGTTGGCTGGATGACTACAAATACGGGTCGCGCGGGGCAATCGCAAGGCACCGCCTCGCACCTATCTGACCCTCGCGATGACCATGCTCTTTAGCGGGGCCGGCCCGGGCTTGGATGCTCGCGTTGATGCTGATCGTCGTGTCGCTCGGTGTGTGGAAGGGAACCCTGGCGCGGCCGGCGTCCGGGCCTCGGCGCGGGACCCCGCTGCATGCGACGTGTCGCTCTCCCGCGTGGTCCGAAGGCGTGACCGCGGGCCCCCGACTTCCGCATGCGGAAGAGGAGCGCTACCCCCGCAGCCGATTCCGGGATCCGCTCGTCGCTGGTGCCGTCGCGGGCCGCATCCTCAGCGACGAGGAACCGAGCCTCGACGGTTTGATCCGCCGGACGGCTCCCACATCGCCGAGTCCGAAACGGCGCGCTCCCGCCCGGTCGCGGCGGCTTTCCAGCCGATCGCCTCCATCACCTTAGGGAAGAGCGCGTCCGCGAAGCGTTGCGAGCCCGCGACCGTCAAATGGCATACGTCGTTGAAGTGCAGCCGATCGTGCGGGATCGCCGCGTCCATGTCCACGAAGCCGATCCCGGGACGCACCCGCGCGACGGCGCGGATCTCGGCGTTGTGCGCCTCGAGGGCCGCTGCCACCGCCACGGGCCGACCCCAGAGCTCGATCGCATTCGTGTGATCCGCGTAATCCAGCTTGTGGGCGCGGAAAGCCGCTTCGCTGTATCCGGGCGCGAAGTAGGCCGCGAACGTCATGATGATCGCCGGCTCCCCACGCGCTGCCGCGAGGTCGAGCGTCGCCTCGACGTTTCGCCGGAATGGTCCCGGGGTGCGGATGTCGCTCCCATAGGCCGTCCACGTGGAATCGATGCGCTCCATCGGCACGCGCAGCGGATGTCCGCGGGCGGCCGACTCGCGTTCGCGCGCGCGGCGCGCCAAGTAGGCGAGTGAGTAGGGCAGCGCGAAGGGGCGGAGCCTGCCGTCGCGCAGGACGCCGTGGAGCAGCGCGTAGTACGCGTAGTGCGAATAGTCGTCGCGGAAGACCTCCGGCGGCGCGTTGTTCGCGCGCGTCTCATTGAATCCGTCGTAGAGGACGACGGCGTCGAACCCGACCGGCGCCAGGCTGCGATAGCGATAGTAAGTGTCGAGCGAGGAGCGGGCCGGGACGCCGAGGTTCACCACCCGCACGCGTCGCCCTGTCGCGAGGCTCAGGCGCTCTTGCAGCGCGGGGCCTACCGAGCCGAACTCGCGGCTCATCGTTGATCCGCCGAGGAGCAGGACGTCGATGATCGAGTCCGTGCGGCTCGGCGCGACCTGCAGCGGGCGGACCAACTCGGGATAGAACGCAGTTGCGAAGCCCCGCCCCGAGCGGGGACTGAATCCGCAGCAGACCCGCCACGCGACGCGGGCCGTCACCTCGGCGAGGGCCAGCAGAAGGAGAAGGACCGCGAGACCCGCTCCGATCCGGATCCGCCACCTCATCGCCATCGCCGTGCGATCGTCCACGAGATGGCGCCGGCGACCAGTCCTCCGGTGACCGACACCGCCTCGTAGAGCAGGCCGGTCGCGACTGCCTGGGTCGGCGGCACGCCGAAGGGGAGCGCGATCGCCGCGAAGGCCGCCTCGCGCGCCCCGATCCCGCCGATCGAGATCGGTGCGATGGCCGCGAGCTTCGAGAGGGGCCACGCGAAGAACCACACGGGGAGCGGCAGCGGTAGACTCGATGCGTGGCCGAGCCACGCGACGAGCGATACCAGGACCCCCTGCATCGCGAGGGCGAGCGCGAACCCAGTCACGACCGCCGAGGGGTCGGCGCGCATCGCCCGCGCCGCCGAACGCAAGCGGGCCTGCACGCGGCGGATCCGGTAGGTATGCCGCCGCCGCAGCAGCGCTCGGAGCACGACCGCCGCGGCCATCGCCACGGCGATGAGCCCGAGGACGACGGACGCGAAGACGCGGCGGCTCTCCTCGCTCAGGCTGGCGTGGAGCAGGATCGCGCCGACCATCGTCACCGTGGCGAGTGCCGCGAAGTCGAGCATCCGGTTCACGAACGCGCCGAGCGCGACGGCGGTGCGATTCGCCGAGTGCGTCATCGCGAGCCCGATCGAGATCACGTCGCCACCGATGATCGAGGGCAGGAAGACATTGCCAAAGAGGGCCGCGAAGGCGCACCGCACGCTCACCGCGAAGGGCAGCCCGGCCCCCGCACTGCGCAGCACAAGATGGAACTTCACGGCGCCGACGAACTGCACGACGAGGAACGCCGCCAGCACCGTGAACCAGACCGCACCGTCCACCGATCGCATCTCCTGCACGACCAGCTTCACCGGCAGGAGCCAAGCGAGCAGAGCGAGGATGACCGCGCTGCCCCCGATTCGGATGAGTGCGGAGCGCGCGGGGTGCGGAACCGCTCTCACCGCGGCGTTGGCGCCCGGCGCAACACTGGCTCAACGAGACGTACGATGTGCTCGGCGACCGCACCACCCGCGCGCTCGGTCAGGTAGCCGTACTCGTTGAGGAACACGCTCGCCGACTCAGCATCGAAGATCCCGGCGAGCGACTCATAGCTCGGTCGTGTCACGCCGTGCATCGTCGAATCGATCGCCGCCATGCAGCGCACGTAGACCCCCTTGTGACGGGGCTGCGGCATCGAGCGTTCCCACTCGGTGAGCGTCTTGCCGGATCCAGCAAGCATCGGCTGCCGAAGGAAGAAGACTGGGAAGCCGTAGCTCCGACCGAGTCCGTCGGCGATCCTGGCCAACTCGTAGTACTGCGCCGCGACGTCGATGCAGAGCCGTTCGTCCGGAGGCCTTGTCGGTGCCGCCACCGGTTCGGCGGCCGGTGCGAGCCGCGCCAGCAGAGCCGAACGGCGCAGGAGTGTCCCCAGTCCTTCCCGAGGGGCTGTCGCATCGGGATCGAGGAGCCGCGCAAACACGTCCTCGCTCGTGATCCCACCCGCGCGTCCAGCCTGGAAGGCGGCATAGATGTCCTTGTGCGTCGTCAGGAACACCGCCGCGCTCGGAACCTCACCACCACGCAGCGCGAGTAACAGGGTGATGACGTCCTGCGTGGCGTTGTATCCGGGCTGAGCGAGGTTCACCACCTCGACTCCGCCGAGACCGCGTCGGCGCAACTCCGCGGCGACCAGCGACGGGATAGTGAACGAGTCGCGCGCGGTGTAGCCCCACATCGTCGAACCACCGAGCAGGAAGAGCCGGCGCCCAGCACCCGCGCCACCTGTCGGTGGGAGCGTCGCACGACGACCGGCGGCATCCACCGTCACGCCGGGTGCCTGCACGGGGGACTTCCGGTTGGTGACATAGGGGTCGAACGTGATCGCGGAGCGGATCGCAGGACGTTGGTACCATCCCGCGAACCAAGGCTCGGCCGCGAGCGGATGCGAAGGAGGGAGGGCGGGCGGGGTCACTGCCACGCCGCCGAGCGAGCGGATCGCGCGCGCGCTGCGGAACCCGACTTCGAGCACCAGGAATGTCGCCAAGCACAGCCCCACGATGATCCAGCCGCGCCTAGCCCAGTCCACGACCCTGCTTCTCAGCATCCGGCCCGGCCTCCCCTTGTCTGCCCAATCCTCGCGGCTAAGATAGCGCTGTGTTCCCGGCGCATCCACTGGTCGTCCGACCCGAGTGAAATCGGGAACTTGACGAATGAGACGAATGACACGTCGCTGGCTCCCGGGCGCCGTTGGCGCCGGTCTACTGTTCTCCGCACTCCTGATGCCGGTCGAGTGGTACGCGGCGCTCCCCTTCCGGGAGGATCTCGCGACGCCACCGATCGCCGGAGTCACGCTGCTGCGCGTCGCCTTCGCGATCCTCGGCGCGGTCCTTGTCGCCGTCAGCGCTCGCCATTGGACCTATGCGCGACGCGCCGATGCGAGCGCGGACGTTGCGCGCGCCGACGGCGGCGCGACCGCGGCCCGCACCGCGATGCGTGCCCTCCTCGCGATCACCGTGCTTGCCCTCGCACTGCGCCTCTACCGCATCTCCTCCGACCTCTGGCTCGACGAGATCTCGGCGCTCGTCACCTTCGGGCGCGGCTCGGTGCTCGAGATCCTCGGTGTCTTCTCGCGATCGGGGAACCACCTCCTCAACACGTTGTTGGTGAAGCTGAACGTGGGGTTGTTCGGGGAGGTCGAGTGGGCGGTGCGCCTCCCAGCGGTGCTCTTCGGAGTCGCGACCGTTCCCGCGACGTACTGGGTGGCCCGCCTCGCACTCCCGAGGCGAGAGAGCCTCGCGAGCGCGCTCCTCCTCGCTGTTTCCTATCACCACATCTTCTTCTCGCAGAACGCCCGCGGCTACGCGGCGTACATGTTCTTCTCCGTCCTCTCCACCGGGTACATCGTGCGGGCGCTCGACGACGACCGCGCACGGAATTGGGTCGGCTTCGTCGTCACCGCCGTGTTGAACCTCGCGTCGCAGCTGCTGAGCGCGTTCGTCATCGCGGGCCAGTTCGTCACGGGTGTGATCGAGGCCGTGATCGCCCGGCGCGGGGGAAGCGCAGTCGGACCTCGGGTCCGGCGGCTGCTCGCCGCCTTCGGTGTGATCGGCCTCCTGGGCTTTGCGACCTACGCGCTCGTGCTGATGCAGGCGTACGCCGGACTCTCACAGCCGTACCGGACGCTGACCTCCGGCGTGAAGCCCCTCGGCGGCGAGTTCATCGCCGACATCTTCCGGGGGCTTGCCGACGGATTCGGACCCGCCGTGCTCGCCGGCGCGATCCCCTTCCTCGCGATCGGAGCCCTCGGCTTCGGGGTGATCGCGCGCAACCGCCGGACGCTGGCGATCGCACTCGCGGCGCCGCCGGTGCTCACGATGGCGGTGTTCATCGCGCGACAGATGACGATCCGTCCCCGCTTCCTCCTCTTCGCCGTGCCGGTGGCGATGGTCTGTTTCGTTCAGGGGCTCGCGACTACGGTCGGGATCGCGGCCCGGTGGTTCCGATGGTCGTCGCGGGTCGTCGAGGCGACGAAGTGGTCCGGGATCGCCGCGCTCACCGCTCTCTCGCTGCTTGCCCTCGGTCCCTACTACCGCACACCGAAGCAGTCCTATCGGGCGACCATCGCCTACGTCGATGCCGAGCGGCGACCGGGCGACCGGGTGATCCTCTTTGGCAACACCGAGGTCGGATTCCGCTTCTATGGCAGCCGCGCCGGCTGGGAGGGCCGCGAGGAGTTCGTCTACGCGCGCGAGCCGGCGGTGGTGGACTCCATCGTGCGCGCGCAGTCGTCGGGGACGGTCTACCTCGTCTTCACCCTCGCCCGGGACATCCGGCTCAGTCAGCCGGAGTTCGCCGAGCGATTGCAGCGTGAGTGGACCCGGCTCCGCGTGTTTCCCGGCACGGTCGGGGACGGCAACATCACACTCCTGCGGTATTCCGGCGCGCGCTGAAGGTGGCGCGTCAGCGCGAGGGGCCGCGGGCGAATATCGCCAGCGCGCGGGTCGGTGACCGGATCGCGTCGAGCACCATCGCGCGGTCATCGCCGTGCAGCCAGAAGGTCCAGACCGCCGCCGCGAACACGGCGACGGCGATCGTCGACCCCACCACCTGCGCGCCAAACGTCGCCGGACCGATGAGATAGAACGACGCGACGATCACCACCGAGAGGAGCGCCAGCGCGAGGATGCGCGGCCAGCGATAGTCGACCGGCCAGAGCCGCTGGGCGAATCTCCAGCTGAGCAGGAAGCGAACGAGGAAGCCCAACACGGTGGCGTAGGCGGCGCCGTAACTGCCGAATCGTGGGATCAGCAGGGCGTAGAGCCCGAGCGTCACGACCACCGAGCCCCACGTCGCGACGGCGTGGAACCGGGTCTTCTCCGAGACATCGATGCCGAACTTCACCGCGTCCATCCAGCTCTGGATCACGTACGCCGAGAGGATGATCGGGACAAGGAAGGCGGCCTCTTGGAACGACTGCGTGGTCAGGAGCGCGAGAGCGGGCTCGATGAAGGTCGCGAGTGTGACGGCACCACCAAGCAGCAGGACGTTGAAGAGGAGGAAGGATCGCGCGAACGCAGCGTCACGGACCGCGCGTGGTTCGCTCGTCAGCTGGAACCGCACCGGATTCCAGGCCTGGATGAACGGCATCGCTGTCACCTGCACGAGGAGGAACCCGAACTGGTACGCGAGGGCGTAGAGGCCGACGGCCGCAAGGCCCGCATAGTTCTGAAGGAAGAATCGGTCGCCGAAGGTGATGATGAAGGCGCCGGCGAACGTCACCTGATTGGGGACGCCGAACCGCCGCAGGTCTTGAAGAGCGGTCCGGTCGAATCGCCAGCCGGTCTGGCGAAGCAACCAGACCGCCAGCCCGACCCCCACGAGGGCGTTCGCGATCAGCGTGCTCCAGAGCATCCCCGCCACGCCGAGCTTCAGTCCGACGAGGAAGTAGAGATTGAGCGAGACTTGGATCGCGAGCCGCGCCAGCGTCACCGCGACGAAGGGCCCCGCCCGTTGGCGCGTCTGGAGATAGAGGAGCGGGACGGCGGTGAGCATCCCGAGCGAGAAGTCCACCGCGACGATCTGCACCAGCGTCACGCTCCCGGCGCCGCCGAGCAGGTTGCGCCAGATCAGGGGCGCGGTCGCGAGGAGGAATAGCGTTCCGACGAGGGCGAGCCCGACTTCGAGGAAGAAGGCCGTGGCCACCACCCCCCGTCGGGCCTCCTCGGTCTTCGCCTTGAAATAGAAGCGCTGGACACCCGACGACATCCCCGCCGTCAGCAGGATCGCCGCGATGTCCGAGGTCATCGCGAGCATCTGCAGGATCCCGTAATCGTGCGGCGTCAGGTACCGCGTGTACACCGGCAGCATCAACAGGCTCGCGAGCCGACTCACCAGCACCGCGATCGTGTACCAGAGAGCGCTCGATCCGACCGTCCGGATCGCTCCGGTGATGCCGGGGGCCTCCCCGATCTCGGTGGGGATGATCGGCATCGCCGGCGCCCGCGTCCGCCGCGACGACCGGAGAGGGAGGCGGAAGACTCCGCTGACGGCGAGCGGCGTCCGCTCCGGTTTCACCGGGAGCACTCGGCGCGGTATCCGGTACAGATCCCCGGCTGGCAGTCGTCGCGGATCGACCTGCCCGGCGTGATACGCGACAGCACCGGTCATCCCGGCCTGACGCACGTACTCCATATCGCGGGCCCCGAAAGAGTCGGGCGTGCCATTCGGGTAGCAGAACACTGGAGCGGGATCCCGACACTCCCGTTTGATGGCCTCCCACGATCCGGCGATCTCGTCGAGCGCTCTCGCGTCGGTCTCACGGCTGAGGATCGGGTGGGTCCGGGAGTGCGGGCCGAACTCGACGCCACGCGCTTCCAGGCGGCGGATCTCGTCCCAGTCGAGCGCCGCGAATGCCGTCGGCGGCTGGTCGGGAACGTCCACCTCGGCGAGCTGGTCGATCCGGTCGAGCAGGCGACGGCGGTCCGCATCGCGAAGGGACTTCAAGTCCTCGGCGAGCCCCGCCGCCGCTTCGACCCGTTGTCGTGGAGTGCCGAGGTCGATCGACACCAGTTGCTCCGTCGATTCGAACGTGACGGAACGGCGCGGGGAATGCTTGAACGTGTAGGAAAGGCGGTCCCACCAACACCAGATACGCCCCGCCGCGAACTCGGTCGTCACGAAGACCGTCACTGGACAATCGAACTCGGCGAATATCGGCGCGGCGATCCGCCCGAACTCTGCGTACCCGTCGTCAACGGTGAAGACCGCGGTCGGGCCCGACAACGGTTCTCGGGTGCGCACCAGTCGGAGGAGCTCACGGGCGGAGACGAGGCGGACACGCTGGGCGCGCAGCGCCCCGAGCGCGCGCCGCAGGGCGTCGGGATCGTGTCCCTCGATGCCCGTCTCCGGATCGCGAAAGCGATGGAGCATGAAGAGTGTAGCGCTCGGACGTGCGAATCGCCGCGTCAGCGCCTGCATCCGCGGTGAGCCGAGCAGGCGATCTGTCAGGCTGGGAGGACCCGTCGGTGCCGCGTCAACGAAAAGCGGTGGGAGCCCCGGTTCGCGGATCATCGCCGGTGTGATTCGACGAGCGCAGCACTCGCGGCCGTGGAATCGAATCGCAACAGGCGGAAGCTCGGGTTCCGGTACACCGCACTGAACGCCGTGGGATACGTGGCGAGCGTCGCGAAGAGCTCACCCGTCTCGACCGGGAATCGGCCGAGGTCTCCGGCGACGACGTGCGTGATCCGCTTTGCGAGGAGTTCGCGCATGATCACGTCCGGGCTGCCGTGGAACAGGGCCATCGCCGGCACTCCCGTCTCGAGCACCGCAGTGCGCGGGCGGAACACGAGGACGCGCGGCGCCGGCGTCAGCGTCCGGAACTGACCGTAGAGGGCTTTCACATCGGGATGCGTCATCACCCCCGTGGGCACGGGAGGTGTCCAGTTCACCAACACCGCCAGCGTCGAGAGCCCGACGGCAGCGCCCGCGACCGCCTTCGAAGCCTTCGCCGCAGGACACGACCTCCAAAGTCGCTGCAGTACGATCACCGCGCCGTTCAGCGTGAGCACGAGGTAGAGCGGGATCAGCACCCACCAATAGCGGAGGTTGTTCACCGGCACCAGCATCAACATCGACACGTACGAGCCGGTGAGGATCGCGAGGTACGATCTCCAGTAGCGGCGCGCCGCAGCCACCACCCCGACCGCGAGCAGGAACAGCGTGACGAGGTGGTACAGCTGGTTGGCGATGTCCCACGGGAACGGGTAGAGCTGGGCGTCGAGGATCGAATAGCCGACCGTCGGCAACACCCGGCTGACGTTATTCAGCAGGTTCGAGGAGCCAGCAGCCACCGATGCGACCACCGGCAGCATGGCATCCGTCGTGGAGACGAGTGCGCTGGTCAGTCGGAAGGCGACGATCCACGCGATGAGGGGGATCAGCGGCCGCCACCGGAGTGAGCGGAACTGCAGCAGCGCGAAGGCCGCGAGCGCTGGGATCAGCGCGATCCCCGCGAGCCGGAACGCGATCGCGGCGGCGCCAAGGCCCGTGATCAGGGCAGTGCGGCGCCAACTCCAGGGTCCCGCGCGGTCGCAGAGGAGTACGACGCCCCACACGAGGGCGGCGAACGGCAGGTCCGAGATCGACTGCGACGCGAAATGCTGGACGTCGGGCTGCAGGCCGACCATCAGGCCCACCGCGATCGCCAGCGGCGCAGCCTCGCGCTCTGCGAAATACCGCGCCGCCAGCGCGGCGAACGCGAGGGCGAACGCCACCATCGTGAGTGGGATCATCACCGTGCGCACGCCACCAAGCCACACGATCGGCGCGAGCACCGCCGGCAAGCCGGGAGGCGCGTTCGGTGGGCCGATGTACCAGTTGTAGCGGGTGGGGATGAATCCGGTGTCGCGATAATCGCGGCCCTCGGCCAGCGCCTGCGCGTGCAGGAGGTAGTGCGCGTAGTCCCCCTCGTCGATGCGCGGTCCCTCGGGGATCCGGAGCAGCGCGAGCGCCGCGAAGGGGAGCAACATCGCGATCCAGGGAGCGCGACCTCTCCAGGGGCTCTCGCTCATCGGGGGCGGCCCCCTGCCGCTGCCTTCGGGTCGGTCGAGGCGCGCGAGAGCCACGGAAGGGCGGCAGCAGCGAACGACTCCGCAATCCGCCGGTTCCCCTGCGCCGTCAGGTGGCAGTCATCGAGAAAGAGGTCCGGGGTCATCTCAGCGTGAACGTAGCTCACCAGCTGTCCAGTGACGAAGAGCCGCTCGGTCAGTGACCGCATCCCCTCGGCG
>JANPCH010000132.1:0-7756 GCA_031430835.1 Gemmatimonadaceae bacterium | reverse complement strand
AAGACCCGCGTGAACAACTGGTGCGTCGAGCCGAATACCGCGCGCCCCGCGACGACGTGGTCTCCCGCGCTGAGTAGCGACGCCAGCACCGTGAAGACGGCCGCCATCCCTGACGCAGTCGCGATGCCGTCCTCGGCGCCTTCCAGCAGGCGGAGCTTCTCGACGAACTCGTCGGTGTTGGGGTTCGAGTAGCGACTGTAGACCGCGCCGGGGATTTCCTCGGCGAAGAGGGCGCGCGCCTGCTCGGCGTCGTCGAAGACGAAGCTGGAGGTGAGATAGAGCGGGACGGAGTGTTCGCGATGGGCGCTTCGCGCCGATTGCGTGCGGATGGCAAGCGTCTCGGGGAACATCAGATGGGGGATGGGAGATGGGAGATGTGCGACGACTGCGGACGGAGGAGGTCGGCGAGAATGGCCGACGCGGTGGCGGAGCCGCCGGCGCCGCGGCCGGAGAGGGTGATCGTGCCGCAGGATTCCGACTCCACCTGCACGACGTTCTCCTCGTCGCAGGCGCGAGCGAGGGGGTCGCCTTCGCGCAGGAGCATCGGGCGGACGAGAGCCTTCACGCCACGCACCGAGCAACGCGCTGATGCGACCAGCCGCACCACGCGACCGGCGGCGGCGGCGTTGCGCACGACCTCTTCGAGGGACGGCGGTAGGCCCTCGGTCTCCACCGGCAACTGCGCCGGGTCGATCCCGAATGCGATCCAGGCGAGCACCGCGACCTTGTCAGCGGCGTCGAGACCCGAGAGGTCGCGCGAGGGATCGGACTCGGCGAATCCGGCCTGTTGCGCCGAAGCGAGAGCGTCGGCGTAGGTCGCCCCGCGCTCGATGCGCGAGAGGAGGAAGTTCGTGGTGCCGTTGAGCACCCCGCGGATCGACTGCACGCCATGTCCGGCCAGCGATTCACGAAGGAGCCGGACGACGGGCATCCCACCGCCGACGGCGGCTTCGAAGTCGAGCGCGGCGCCACGCGAGCGATGCGCCTGGGCAAGTCGTTCGAGCTCAGGACCGGCGAGACGAAGGAGCGCCTTGTTCGCCGTGACGAAGCGGCTCCCGCGCGCCAGCGCGGCGCGACCGATCACGCCAGCGATCTCGACGCCCCCAATCGCCTCGACCACGACGTCGGATGGGGTCGCGAGGAACTCCGCAGTCGAGTCGGTGAGCAGGTCGCGGGGGATGCGCCTCGAGCGCGGCCGCCCGACGTCACGCGTGAGGATTCGCACGACCCGGAAGCGACGGCCACTCCGCCGCGCGTGCTCGTCGCCGTGCCGGTCGAGGAGATCGAGGAGCGCGCCACCGACGGTGCCGCAGCCAGCCAGCGCGATCGTGACCGTGCTCACGCGATCTCCCGCGATGCGCGGCGCCCGCTGGCGAGCGACTCTTCGAGGATCGCGCCCACGCGCTGCGGCTCCAACAGGAAGGCGTCGTGGCCGTGCGGTGACATCAGCGTGCGAAAGGTGCCGCCGGCGGCCTCGACCCAACCGGCGACCTCCTCGACCGGATAGAAAAGGTCGCCTGGGATGCCGACGCCGGTGATACCGGTGCCCGACGCGCGCAGTCGTTCCCCGACGCCGCCACGACCGCGGCCGACATCGTGGGTGTCCATCGCATCGAGCAGGGCGGCGTAGCTCGCGCGATCGAACCGCGCGCCCAAGCGCGCGCCGTGGGAGCGGAGCCAGCCCTGTACCGCGAAGTCGTCGCTCTCACCGCGGAGGCGCCCGAAGCGCGCGCGCAGGCCGTCGCTCGTGCGATAGGTGAGCATCGCGACCTGCCGAGCCAGCGCGAGTCCCTCGGCGCCCCCCACGCGCAGCGCCTCGCGCTGGACGTGCACCCAACCGATCGCCGACGCGGACTGCGCCGCCGGAGCCGCGAAGATCACCGCTCGCTCGGCTCGCCCGGGGAAGGTCGCGACGAACTCGAGCGCGACCATCCCCCCGAGTGAGCCGCCGGCGATGAGTTTCACCGGTCCGATCCCAAGAGTCTCGAGGAGCACACCCACCGCCCGCGCCTGGTCACGGGTGGTGAAGGCCGGGAAGGACGATCCGCTCGATGGTCCGCTCGATCCGTAGCAGGAGCCGAGGAGGTTCGGCGAGAGCACAGCGTAGCGGCGAGTGTCGATCGCACAGCCCGGCCCCACGACGCCGCGCCACCACTCGCACGCGTCGGCCGACCCCGTGAGCGCGTGGAGCACGACGATGACGTTGTCGCGCTCGGGCGTGAGGGGACCGTCGAAGTGGTAGGCGATCGTCGGATGCGGCAAGAGCTCCCCGTTCTCGAGCGGCAGCGCGGGCAGTTGGGCGAATCGGAGGGGACGATCGGGGGTGGGCATCGGCAGCTCCTGACGGGAAGACGAAGCGGCCCGCTCCGTGGGGGAGCGGGCCGCGGGTGGCGTGATGTCAGGGCAACTGCCGGGAATGAAAACGCCCACGGCGGTTGCCGCAGGCTATCGCGTTTTAGCTCTTTCTTTAGCGTGGCGGCAATCGCGGCAAATGACCACGGGCTTCAGTTGTACGCGCAGTATCGCGGAATGGCGGCCGCGAAGTCAAGGGCCCTTGAAGAGGTCCGTCATCAGGAGCCATCCCGTCGTCGCTACCACCATCGACCCGATCGCTACCGCACGATGAGTTCCGCGTCCCGCGCCGTTGTCCTCGACTCCGTCACCGAGCAGTGCCGTCGCGAAGAACCCCGCGTCGCCCGTCATCATCAGGATGGCGTGAGTCACCTTTCGCTTTCGACCGTCGGGATCCTTGCGACCTTCCCAGAGATTCCAAGCACCGAGGGCGGTGTTGGACGCGAAGAGTACGCCGATCCCGGCGCCGAGTGCGACGTGGAGGTCCTTGTTGCCGTCCTCGCCGCTGCCAACTGCGCTATAGAGCTGGCTACCGACGTAGAGCTGCGCGGCGAAGAGCGGCAGCATCGCGTAGCTGCCCCAGCGGTGGATGGTGACGCGCTGGTAGTAGGCGGCGCTGTACTCGAACATCGGGTCCTGCGGAACGACCGCGGGGATGCGCGGCTCGGGAACGCGCGGTCCGGGAGGCGTCGATTCGGGCGACGCGGCGATCAGCGAGCCGGCGAGGGCGATGAGGGCGAGGTCCATCGGGGGACACTAACCGCCGAACCTCGCGTCGGAAGTCGGGCGCACCCTCTCCCCTCGGTCAGGCAGAGTCCTAGGGCTGTGTGACGCCACCCCACGTGAGGATCGGCAGTGTCGCGACCGTCGAGATCCGCGCGTATCGGGTCCCTGGGCTACCAGGCGTCACCGGATTGGGAAGCGACACGGTCGCCGGGGCCGTCAACGACGTCTGGCGCACCGAGATGTAGAGACCGGTGGTCGGCGTCGTCGCGAAAACCGCATTGAAGATCGTGGTCGTCAGCCCGGCGTTGCGGTCGATCGCCAGGAACGTCCCGGTGAGATCCATGTTCTGGAACCGGATCCCGTCGATGTTGTAGGTCGCCGTCGCGCTGGTCAGCGAGAGCCGCGCCGCATCGAAGACCGTGTTGTACAACTGCGCAGTCGTCACGTTGAGCAGCGCGCCACCGGTCGAGAACACAGTATCCGCAAGACCCGCCGTCGTGTCGCGCATGTCGGTCACGCGAATGTTCGTGAGCAGGTCGATCCGGCCTGCCGTCGTGGGCGTGCCCAACTCGAGGATTCCGAAGCCGGAGAGGACCGGGTTCGAGAAGCTGATCTGCTGCGCTGCCGTGCCGCCGAAGATCGTCGTGTGCGCCGCGCCGGGGTTGAAGCCTCCGGAACCGAGGTCAGCACCCTGCGAGAAGGCACCGCCGACCTTGAGCGTGCCCGCGGTCGGGTTCGAGTAGGTGCTCCCACCGAATGCGACATTGCCCAACACATCGACGGTCGAGGCGGCGACTGTGCTCACGAGTGCGCCGGTACCAAGGGTCGAGAAGTCACCGCCCACGGTCAGTGTGTTGCCGCTCGGATTGAACGTGCCGCCTCGGACCGCCAGGTCGCCGGTCGTGCCGCTCGTGCTGAATGGTCCGGTCAGCGCGAACGCCCCGCCGGTCAGCGCGATCGTGTTGCTCTGGACGACGCCGACACCAGTGAAGTTCGCGCCACTCCCGCGGCTGAGCCGCAGCGTGTCGCCGGTGACGCTCAGCGTGCCGCCACTGTTGTTCAGGATCAGGTCCATCAGGCCCGTCGTTGCACCCGACGATCGCAGAATTCCACCCGCGACGTTCGTGAAGACCGGGATCGCGCCACCGAGGTTGTAGATGACGTTTCCGGATCCTTGGAGGTCGAAGGTGCCCGCGTTCAGGATGGCGGCACCGCCGCCCATGTTCAAGTTGCCGCCCCCGCCGAACGCGACGACGCCGGTCGGCGCGGTCGCGAGAGTGTGCGATCCGTTGAGCGTCTTGCCGGCGACCGTGCCGAGCGCGAGCGTGGCGCCGTTCGCGATACGAGTCGTGCCGCCCAGGCCGACCCCATTCGACGTGAGCGAGCCGCTGTTCCAGTTCATCCCGGTGAGTACCGCGAGCCGTCCCTCGTGCGTGATCGTCCCGCCCAGCAGGTCGAGGCGCTCGACGGTCACGGAGTCGACGCCGACGGTGTCGGCACTGAGCGTGCCGCCGGTCATCACCTGCAGCGCCCCCGCGCCGGCCGTCACCGTCGTCCCGTTCTTGAGCGACAGGTTGCCGCCGGCGAGCTGCAGGATGCCGCCGGTGTTGGGGGCGCCGCCCAGCCGGCCGCCGCCACTGAGGACCAGCGTGCCCGCCTGCACGTCGAACGCGGTTCCGGTCGTGTCGATGACGTTCGCTGAGATCTGTGTGGTGCCCGTACCGCTGAAGATCACCGCGCCGCGATTCTCGAACACCGAGAGTGTGCCGCCGAGATTGTAGAAGTAGTTCCCATCGCCCGTGAATTCGAGCAGGGCGCCCGGCATGTTCCGGAGCCGGCCTGCCGAGCCGCTGCTCAGGACGAAGTCGGTGGTCCACCGGGACACACCGTAAAGCTCGAGCGTCCCGTTGGTCAGGTTCCTTCCTTGGACGCTCGAGAAGAGGAGGGTGTCCATCGCGGCCACGATTCCGGCGCCATTGAGGGCGGTCGTGCCCGCCCACTCGAGATGGTCGGTCGCGAGCACCCAGCCCACCGAGGTGAGCGTGCCCGCATCGAGACGCAGCCGGGCGATCTTCGCCGTGTCCGTCGCGCCGGCGGTCGAGAGGATGCCGCCCGCGAGACGCACCTCGCCCGAGGGTCCCGAGGTGACAACGAGACTGTCCTTGAGCGAGACGTTCCCGCCCGTGACCTGGAGGATGCCGGTCGTATTGAACGCCCCCCCGATGCGGCCACCATTCTGCACCTCGAGTGTGCCTGATTGCACGTCGAAGGAGACGCCCGTCGTGTCCATCACGAAGGCACTTATCTGCGTCAACCCGGCGCCGGTGAACTGCATCACGCCGCGATTCTCGAACACCGACTGCCCGCCGCCCTGGTTGAAGAGATAGCTGCCGTTCCCGCTCCACTCGAAGACGCCGGTCGGCATGTTGCGGATCACCGCGAGGACCCCGCTGCTGAGAACGAAGGTGCTCGCGCGAACCGTGGTCCCGTTCAACTCGAGATCCACATTGCTGATGCTGCGCGACGCAGTGCCAGTGAAGAGCGCCGAGTCGAGGGCCACCACGGCGCCGCCACCATTGATCGTGGTGGTGCCAGCCCACTCGAAGAGGTCACTGATCTCCACCACACCCGTCGGCGCGAGCGTCCCACCGTCGAGTCGCAACCGGGCGAGCTCGGCGGTGTCGGTCGGGGCAGACGTGGTGAGGGTACCCGTGGTGAGCACCGCCTGCCCGAACCCGGTCACCAACGCCTGATCGGCGAACGCGAAGGTGCCGCCTCCGAACGTGACGACTGCTGGCGTGTCGATGAACACGTTGTTCGCGATCGAGCCACCGCCATTCAGATTGAGCGTGCCGCCGAGCACGGAGGTCGTGCCGGTATGCTGCAACGGCGCGCTGAGGGTGAAGGTGCCGGTTGAGGTCATCAGGAGCGTGCCCTGCACTTCGAGCACCGAGGGCGTTCCACCCTGGTCGTAGAGGAACGAGGCCGTCGTCGCGGCCGGGTGCCCGAGGCTCATCGCGCCGGTGGGGCGGACGCGGATCGCGCCCGCAGATCCAGAATTCAGCGTGAACGCATCCACCCAGGCGAGTGTGCCGTCGATCGCGAGCGTGTGATTGTTGAGCGTGCGGCTCGCGGCTCCGGTGAGCGCGGCAATCGCGCCGGTCGGGATGTGGGTCGTGCCGCCACCGGACAGCGTGGAAGCGCCCCCCCAGTCGAAGAGCGTATCGACCCGCACGACGCTGCCAGTGGCGGGCGAGAGGTTCCCCGCTTGCACGCGCAACCTCGCGATGACCGCGGTGTCGCTCGCGGCGAGGCCGTTGAGCGTCGCACCGTCGAGCAGGGCGAGGCCTTGACCGCCCACGTCGAGTCCCGGTTGCATCGTGTACGTGCCGCTGGCGAATCGGAGAGTCCCGGTGAGCGTGATCGTCGCGCTGCCGCCCAGCAGGCCCCCTCCGTTCGTCGTGAACGTGCCATTCGTGATGTCGAGAAGTCCCGTGTTCTCGAACCGCGCACTCACCGTGAAGGGGCTCGAACTCGTACTGCGGATCAGCGTGCCCTGGTTCACCAGACTAGAGGTCGTGCCGCCCTGCGTGAACAGGAACGACGGATCACCTTGGATATCGAGCGTGCCGCCGGCCAGCACGCGGATGGTGCCGCCGTTACCACTATCCATCTGATGCGTTCCGGGCCAGACGCCCGACCCCGCTACCTCGAGCGTCTGGGCATTGAGGGTACGATTGGCCGCGCCGTTGATCGTGAGCGTCGCCCCGACCTCGATCCGCGTGGTTCCGCCGCCGCCGTTGAGGCTCCCGCCGAGCCAGCTCATCGTGCCGGTGACGCCGAGCGTGCCAGTCCCGCCCTTGGTCCCGCCGAGCAACTCGAGGACGGAGGTCGTGCCCGACACGCCGTCGAAGTCGAGGGTGCCGCCGTTCACGCGCGTCGTGCCGGTCACGGCCCACCCGCCGGCAGTCGACACGGTGCCGCCGCTCGCCATCGTCACGATTCCGGCACCGTTGACGAGCGACGGGCCGGTCAGCGTCTGCGTCCCCGAGGCAAATCGCAGTTCCCCGCTCGGGCCGGCCGTCAGCGTGCCGCTGCTCGTCCCGGCGTTCCGCGCCTCCAGCACACCGCTCGACACGAGCAGCGTGCCACTCACCGCGAGCGTCGGCACGATCGCCACGCCCGTCGAGACCGTGCGGGTCACGCTGCCCTGGACGTCGAAGGCCGTCGCCGCGCCGCCCTGGTCGAACACCCACGTCGGGTCCCCCTGGATGTCGAGGCTCCCACCCGGCAGCACGCGGATCGTGCCGCTGGAGCCGCTATTGATCGTCGGGGAGTCGGTCCAGGTGCCGGTGCCGGCGATCTCGAGCTGGTGGGCACTCAAGGTGCGCGCGGTGGCACCGGTGATCGCGAGCGTCCCGCCCGTGAGCACGCGTGTGCTGCCGCTGCCGCCGCTCAAGTTCCCGCCGCTCCACGTCATCGCGCCGGTGATTCCGAGGAGCCCACTCCCCATCTTGGTGCCGCCGAGGATCTCGAGCGTCGCCGTCGTGCCGCTCGCGCCGTCGTAGTCGAGGATGCCGCCGTTCACGCGGGTCGTGCCGGTCACCGTCCATCCGCCGGCGCTCGACACGGTGCCGCCGGCCACCATTGTCACGAGCCCCGCGCCGTTGACGAGCGA
>JANPCH010000131.1:0-3218 GCA_031430835.1 Gemmatimonadaceae bacterium | reverse complement strand
CGGATCCGCCGCACCTTCGAGCGCTTCCGCCCCTTCGCCGTCTTCCACGCCGCCGCGCACAAGCACGTGCCGCTGATGGAGGAGAACATCGTCGAAGCGGTGACCAACAACGTTCTCGGCACCCGCACGGTCGTCGACGCGGCGATCGAGAGCGGTGTCACCCACTTCGTGCTCATCTCCACCGACAAGGCGGTGCGGCCGACCTCCGTGATGGGAGCGACCAAGCGGCTGGCCGAGTTGATCGTGCGCGCTGCCGCGGCGCGGGAGAAGAAGCACTTCGTCGCGGTGCGGTTCGGCAACGTGCTCGGGTCGCGCGGGTCGGTGGTCCCGACCTTCATGGAGCAGATCGAGCGGGGCGGCCCGGTGACGGTGACGCACCCCGATATGCGCCGCTTCTTCATGACCATCCCCGAGGCGGTGCAGCTCGTGCTGCAGGCGGGAGCGCTCGGGGCCGGCGGCGAGCTCTTCGTGCTTGATATGGGCGACCCGGTCAAGATCGTGGATCTCGCCCGCGACCTTATCCGACTCTCGGGTCTCGAGGAGGGGCTCGACATCGAGATCCGCTACACCGGTATCCGCCCGGGCGAGATGCTCTACGAAGAGGTCCTCTTCGGCGACGAGGATGTGCGCGAGACCGAGCACGCCAAGGTCATCCGCGTGCTCGCCGAGGAACCGGCGAGCGAGATCGAGTCGCAGATTGACGAACTGATCCGCGTGGCGAAACTCTTCCCACACGAGGAGGAGCGGCTCCGCGAGATGATCGTCGCGCTCGTCCCCGACTTCCACGTGCCCGAGAAGCGCGCCGATGTCCTCACGCTGCGCTCGCGGATCTCAGGGGAGCACCGCCGGGCTTGAGGTCGCCAAGCGGCGCTCGGCCCACGAGCCGATCGCGGCGACGATGATCAGCAGCGCGGCGAGCACCGGGAGCCCGGCATTCGGGACGAGGAGCGCCGAGACACCCGTTCCGACGCTGACGATCCCGTAGGCGATCGTCACTCGCGCGTGACCGATCGGGCTATTGGCGAGCCGCTGGTAGAGGTGGCTCCGATGGGGTTCGCCCAGTCGTTCTCCGCTCCGAGCGCGACGCGCAAGCGTCACCGCAGCGTCGAGGAAGATCGGGATGAGTGGCGCGAATGCCGCCACGAATGACACCCGTCCCTCGGCGACCAACAACGCGCCGCCGAGTACGAAGAGCACGCCGAGGGCGCCCGAGCCGACGTCGCCGAGGAAGATCCGGGCCGGACTCCAGTTCCATAGCAGGAACCCCACGCAGGCACCGAGGAGGGCGAGTGCGAACCCCTGCGCCTCGCCGCTTGGCGTGGCTGCAAGGGCGCAGAAACCCGCGAAGAGGATCCCCTGCGTCGCAATCAGGCCGTCTATCCCATCGAGGAAGTTCACGACGTTGATCGCCGAGACGGTCCAGAACACCCACGCCACGATCGCCAAGGGACCGAGCGGCAGGGGAAGGGAGACATCACCCACGATCGACAGGAGGCAGAGCCCCGCGATGGTGTGCACCACCAGTCGCTGACGCGCCGGCACTCCGCCGTGGTCGTCGAGCCAGCCGACCGCGGCGACGAGGAACACGCCGAGTGCGGCGAGGCTCGCGTCGTCCGATGGTCCGGCCGCGCCGGTACCGATCCAGACCGCGATGCCGAACGCGACGATCAGGCCGAGGCCACCCCCGGTCGGAGTCGGCACGACGTGCGAACTCCGTTCGGTCGGGTGAGCGATCACACCCCGATGGCGCGCGTACCAGAGCACAAGGCCCACGAACGCCGCGGATAGCGCCACCCCGAGGGCGAAGGTGAGGATCACGACCGGCTCCTCGACTGCCACCAGGCGGCGACCTCGGCGAAGGCGACGGCGGTCGTTTGCGTGGGCCCCGCGCCGAGGTCCATCCAGAGTGCGCTCGAGTCCACGGCAAAACTGTCGAGAAGCCGCGCGGACTCCGCACTCTTCCCGATGAGGGCGAGTCCGGTGCGGAGCGCTCCGCTGGGAAGGGCAAAGAGCCGCACGGGTTGGCCGAGCGCCGCGCCGAGCGCGCGGATGAGTTCCGTCGTCGAGAGGTCGTGGCGATCCGAGACGAGATAGCGCTTGCCACGAGTCGCCGGCGTACGGAGTGCGCCGATGATCGCGTCGGCGAGATTCGTCACCGAGACGAGACTGCGCCGATTGTCGAGCCCTCCGAGTGGCAGCGGGAGCGTGGCACCAAGACTCGCGAGCGTGAGCAGTCGACGGAAGTTGCCGCCGACGTGGGGCCCATAGACGAGCGGGGGCCGAATGATCGTCCACGCAATGCCGTCGGTCGCGACGATCGCCTCCTCCGCAGCGGCTTTCGAGGCGGCGTATTCCCCAATCGGCGCGAGTGGATCGCCCGGGAGATAGGGGGTCGCCCGACCCTCCCCGTGCACCTTGGCGGTGGAGAGGTAGACGAACCGGCTGGCACCGGCCGCGCGGGCCGCCTCGATGACATTGCGAGTACCATCGGTGTTGACCTCGCGAAAGGCCGGGCGGCCCGCTGCCCCCTCGTCGCGCATCACGTGGACGCGCGCCGCGCAGTGCACGACGGCCTCGCACCCGGCCAAGGCCTTTTCGATCTCGCTCTTGCCGAGCCCACCGACGCGGACGGTGCGGCTGGCGCCGTGACCGCTGCTTCCCGAGCGAACGATCGCGAGGACCTCGTGCCCAGCCGCCGCAGCGCGTTGCACAACAGCGCGCCCGACGAAACCGCTCGCCCCGGTGACGGCGACCTTCATCGGAGGCGATACGAGAGCATCAGGCCCCCGCGATAAAGGAGCCACTCGCCACTCTCGTTCCATCCCGGTTCGCCGTCGTACCGGTCCCCGGTGGTGAGCGAGTAGCCCTTGTACTTGGACTGGACGGTCCCGCCACCGAGGAAGGCATCGAGCCCCCATTTCTCCCCGAGGGGAAGCTGCAGGCCGACAGTTGCTCCGAGCACCACGCCGAAACCCTCCTGATAGAACTCGGTCCCTCGATAGTCCCACCGCTGCAACCGGAATCCCGCCAGACCGGTGTGGACACCGAGGTAAGGGCCGTCGCCGAGAAAGCGAAAATGGTGCCGCCCCTCGACGAGGAAGATCGCGAACTCCGCCGGGGCAGAGTCCACCGATCGCCAAGGGGACACGGCCAAGTCGAACTGCAACGATCTCCGTTCACCCCAGGGTCGCTCGTACGCGACCTGCGGCACCCCGACG
>JANPCH010000130.1:0-41740 GCA_031430835.1 Gemmatimonadaceae bacterium | reverse complement strand
CAGTTCCTCGGCACCTCCGCCTCGCGCCCGACCGTGGAGCGCGGGCTCTCGTCGATCGCGCTCACGCGCGAAGGGGAGACGATGCTCTTCGACTGCGGCGAGGGCACACAACGCCAGATGATGCGCTGGGGCGCCGGCTTCACGCTCGGCGACATCTTCTTCACGCACTTCCACACCGATCATTTCCTGGGTGCGCTCGGCCTCCTGAAGACCCTCGCGCTGCAGGGACGGGAGGAGCCGCTCCGCCTGTGGGGCCCGAAGGGTGCCGCCGCCCTCTTCAAGCGCGCTGAGGGGCTCGGGAACGAACGACTCACCTTCCCACTCACGGTGACCGAGGTGGAGCCCGGGGTTCCGATCAAGCGCAAGGACTACGAGATCGTCCCCTATGCCGTCGAGCACCGGCAAGGCGCGGCGATCGGATTCGCCCTCGTCGAACAGGAGCGGCGCGGCCGATTCGACCCCGATCACGCGAGCGCCCTCGGCATCCCCGAGGGTCCCCTTTGGGGAAGGATCCACAAGGGTGAGGCGGTCACCCTCGAGGACGGCCGCGTGATCCAGCCGAGCGAACTCGTCGGGCCGACGCGCGCCGGACGCCGCGTGGTGATCACTGGCGACACCCGTCCCTGCGCCGCGACAATCGAGGCCTCGGTCGGCGCCGACCTGCTCGTGCACGAGGCGACGTTCGGCGACGAGGAGGCGGCGCGCGCCGCCGAGACGATGCATTCGACCGCCCGAGAAGCCGCGATCGTCGCGCGGATGGCGGGAGTGCGCACCCTCGTGCTCACCCACTTCTCGGCCCGCTACTCGCGCGATCCGAGCGAGTTGGCAACGCAGGCGCGAGCGGAATTCGATGGAACGATCGTCCTCGCGCGGGACGGGATGGAACTCGAGGTCCCTTATCGGGACGCGGTGCCGACGACGCCCTGAGGCTCGCTACAGGGGCTGTCGACCACCGAAGCCCGCATCGAACTCGTGCCAGTGCGTGACACTCGGTTCCCCGGCCCGCCAACAGAGGTAGACGGTCCGGCCATCCCGTTCAGCGGGAAAGTCCACCAGCCCCGACTCGATCGATTTGCACTCGACGCCGAGCTCGGCCAGTTCGCGCATGAACGCATCGACGTCCTTCGCGACCCGTTCCGCGGCCATCTGAAGCCGCGCCGCTTGGGGGTCCGGCCGGACGAGCGAGTTGGCGGCACACGCCAGCGCGTACCGCTCGACGAGGTCGCGCCACTCGGCGTGCGCGCGCACTAGATCGTCCACGATCCGGCGCACCAGCGGCAGCGCGCGATTGGCTCGTTCGACGGTCCACAGGGCGGAAGCAGCGGAGGGCACGCGAGTCACCCGCGAGGCTTGGGAGTGGAGAGGAAGAATGCCTTCACGACGCGGGTGTCCCCTGAGTAGAAGGCCGCCTCGTTGAATGCGCGGGTGAGTGATTGCCTTGTGCCAGGCGCATCGGTCGAGTCGTTGAGCCACATCACCCGGAGCACCGGTGTCGGCACCGAGCCGAGCCGCCACTCGGACCCGGCTGCATCACGGAGCACGAATGCCATCCGAGCGACGGGCCCTTCGGCGGGGCGCGCGACGAGCGTGTATCCCTCGCGCGGCCAGGTGCGTTCATCGGGCCCTTCCTCCACGGGGTGCGACTCCCCGACCTCGTCCCACCAGCCACGCTCCTCGAAGGGGAGCGGCTCGAGCTCCACCACGCCACTCGGCTCGATCGCCTGTGACAGCACCGCCGCGAACCGGATGCGCGGCGCACGGTCCTGCACTCCGAGGATGAAGCTGCGCGGATCGAAGGCGAGTCGTTCGATGTCAGCGACGGCGTCGTCCCCTTGGTCGGCGGCGTGGAGGAGGAGCGAATCCCGAACCGCACGCCATTGCTCACGGCCGGCGGCGATCAGGCGCCTCGCTTGCGCCGCGCCGACGAGCGATTCCAGCGTGCTCACCGAGCCGGTGCGAAGGTCGAGTACGCCGCGGCGCGCGCCGTGGGCCGAGATGCCTCCGATGACGTCAACGTCGGTCCGGTACTCGAACGAGAGCCAAGGACCGTGAACGTCGAGCACCAGGACGTCGGAGGTGGCGATCGTGCGCGGGTTCTCGCTGCCCTGTTCGTCGGCGTCGAGGGGCCGCTCGTCGGGATTCGCCGCAGCGTAGCTGCGCGCGAGAGCCGAGATCAGCGTGTCAGAGAAGAGGGGCACCGAATCACCGCTGATCAGGTCGCGCTTATACAACCGTTGTCCGACGAAGACCGCGTCGTAGAACGAGTGGTCCTCGTCGGCGACGTAGAGCTCGGCGAATCGACCCGCGACGTGCGCGAGCACCATCGGCGCGCCCCGGACGCGGATGCCATCCGCGTCGGAACGGATCCAAAAGACCGAATCAGCGGCAGCGATCACGAACTCCGCTTGCGGCGCCGGCGCCGGGGGCTCCGCGCGCTCGCAGGCGGCGAGAGCGAGCACCAGCAGGAGGACGCGCGCACGCATCCGTCAAATATATCAGCCGGTGCGAAGTGCCTCGCGCACGCCGACGATCAGTCGGTCGACTTCCTCGGCCGTCGTGTAGCAGGCGACACCGGCCCGCACGAGCCCGTCGGCCGCGTGCCCGAGTTGGGCGACGATCGTGGCGGCGTAGAAATCGCCGTGACTGACGAACACTCCGCGCTTTGCGAGTGAACGCGCGACGGCCTCGCTCCCGATTCCCTCGACCGTGAAGCCGAGCGTGGGGGTGCGGGGACGGTCGGGAGTCGGCCCGAAGCGGGTGACCCCTGGGATCGCCCCGACGCCTTCCCACAGGCGCTCGAAGAGCGCGTTGCCGGCGTGGTGCAGCGTCCGGTACGCGCTCTCGAGGCGCGCACGGCGCGTCGGACCACTCCCGATCGAGGCAAGGAACTCGATCGCCGCGCCGGTCCCGACGATCCCTTCGTGGTTCTGTGTTCCGGTCTCGAATCTCTCCGGTGCCTCCTCGGGTGCTGGGTCGAGTTTCGGCAGGTCGAGCGCCGTGAGCAGCGCTTCACGGGCGAAGATCACGCCGGCGTGCGGACCGTAGAATTTGTACGCCGAGCAACCCAGGAAGTCGCAGGCCATCGCCTTCACGTCCACCAGGGCATGCGGAGCGGCGTGCACCGCGTCAACGAAGACGAGCGCCCCCACCTTGTGGGCGAGCCGGCCCGCCTCGGCCACATCGGTGAGCGTGCCGAGAGCGTTGGAACCCGCGCCGATCGCGAGGAGCCGCGTGCGGGTCGTGATCGCCTCGCGCAGTGTTGCAAAGTCAAGCTCCCCGGTACGAAGGTCCACCTTCACGCGTCGGATCGTGATCCCCCGCTCCTTCTCGAGGGCCCGCCAGGGCGCGACGTTGGCGTGATGGTCGAGGTCGGTGATCACCACTTCGTCGCCAGGCCCCCAGCCGCGGCCGAGTGCGCGCGCCAAGTGGAACGTCCCGGTGGTCATGTTGTTCGTGAACGCGACCTCGGTCGGCGACGCGTTCAGGAAGTCGGCGACCGCTTCGCGCGCCGCGAGCAGCATCGCGTCGGTCTCGGCGCTCGTCGGATAGGCCCAGTGCGTGTTGGCATTGTGATGGAGGAGGTAATCCGCCATCGCGTCCACCACCTGCCGCGGGACCTGGGTGCCGCCGGGGCCGTCGAAGTAGGCCACCGGGACGCCACTTTCCTTTCTTTCGAGCGCTGGGAAGTGTGCTCGCAGATGGAAGATGGAAGATGGAAGGGGCGCGCCGGGTACTGCTGGCGCGCCGGCGGTGGGGCCTCGCTGCGTCGTGGTCACTTGATCTCCTCTCCTGCGATCTGTTCGATGTACTTCACGACTTCGACGTGGTCGGCTTCCTCACCCAATGCCGTATGGGCGGCGCGAAAGAGTTCGGTGGTGAGTTGCATCAGCGGCGCAGAGACCTTCTCGTCCTTTGCGACCTGCGCCGCGATGGCGACATCCTTGTCGAGGAGGGCGAGGCGGAAGGTGCGCGGGAAGGCGCGCGTCAGGACCCGTTCGGGGAAGAGGTTCATCGACGCGTTCGACCTGCCGCTCGACGTGTTGATGACGTCGAGTGCTACCGCCGGCGTGACGCCAGCGCGTTTCAACGTCAGGAGTCCCTCTGCCGTGGACCAGATGTGGAGCGCGAGCAGCGCGTTGTTCACCGCCTTCACCGCGTCCCCCGTCCCGATCCCCCCGCAATGCACGATCTTCTTACCGAATCGCTCGAGCACCGGGCGGACACGCTCCAGCGTCGCGGCGTCGCCGCCGACCATCACCGTGAGCGTTCCGGCGAGAGCGCCGGCGACCCCACCCGAGACGGGCGCATCGAGGAAGCTGACCCCCGCGGACTCAAGACGCGCCGCGATGCGCTTCGACGTAGCCGGGTCCCCGGAGGTGCAATCCACGAGCGTGGCCCCGCGCTGGAGGCCCGCCATAAGGCCCTCGGGTCCATCGAGGAGCGACTCCACGTCGCGCGAGACCGGGAAGCAGGTGATGACGATGTCGGCGCCCTTTGCGGCCTCAGCGGGCGTGGATGCTTGGGCCACCTTGTGCTCGGCGGCGAAGGCAGCGGCGCGGGCCGCCGTGCGGTTCCAGACTCGCAAGCCCTGGTCGGCGCGAGCGAGATGAGCCGCCATCGGGGTGCCGATGGCGCCGAGACCACAGAAGGAGACGCTAGCCACTGATCGGGGATTGGAGAGAGGGGATGTGAGGGGAAGCTGATAGATTCCCGCGCGATGCGCCACGAGCTCACGATCGAGGGGATGTTGGCGGTGCACGCGCGACACGCGGTGTTCACCGCGCTCGCTGGCGTGGAGGGGATCGTTCGCGCCGAGGTCGAGCTGGGTAGAGCGGTCGTCGAACACGATGGTCGTGTGACGGCCGCCGCACTGCAGGAGGCGCTCGCCGCTGCCGGGTTCCCGCTCACCGCTGTGCGTGAGCTTCCGCGGTCGCTGCCAACGCTCTAGTTCGTCGCGTCATCGTCGGGTCGCGGTCGGGTCGCGGTCGGGTCGCGAGGGGCCGTCTTCGCGCGCCCCCTCGCTCCCCTGCCTCGTTCAGCGCGCGGCACTGCAACGCGGAGGCGATGCGGGATGCAGGGAGCGCCGGACCCGCTCGCGACCCGCCAACGCGACAAAGCACGAAATGCGGCGCGCCGGTGAACGTCCTCTTCGGACACCCACCGGCGCGACGGTCGTGCAGAGCGATGTGTGAGCCAACCGCCGCGAGTGGACAGGGGGCCGGCCGGCCCCCCACCAGCACCGACCCGCACCCCACTGCCAACTCAACTGCGGTGGCTCACTCCTTCAGACACGCCCTACGCGCAAAGGGTTTACTGGGTTTCGGACGTCCGCTTTACCGACTGAACCAATACGAGCCTTTGATCAGGAACGTGTTGTCCGAACGAGTATCGAACAGGTTCCCGTAGTCGCGGAAGAAGTCGAAGGTCCCTGCGTCGAGCCCGCTCTGGCTCCGTCCCTGCTGCCAGACGAAGAAGAGGACCGAGCCAGGCCGATACTCCCACCGAAGCACGGTGTTCGAACGGAACTGCTTGAAGTTGAAGTCGTCGGTGCTCGTCCCCGTGTAGGGCGCGTAGCGGTCTGTGTACTTCTCCGCGTCGGCGTCCACCAGCTCTCGGAGGTCGCTGTAGTCCCCGGCCGCGATGAACGGCTGGGCGTACACCTGCAATGACAGCGTCGGGGTCATCGTGTAGTCGAGCCGGGTCGTGATCGAACTCGTCCGCTGATGGATCCGGGCGAAGGTGTAGTGCGTCCCGGTCCCATCGGTGACGTTGCCGTACCACTGCTGATCGTTCACGTTCTCGCTGAAACTCAATCCGACCTCGCCCTGCAGGCGGCTGGCGATGCGAAAGCTCACCGAGGGGTCCACGCCGACGTCGCGCGAACCGCTAACGTCGGTCGCGACCCAATAGCTCTGCAGCGTGATGCTCGCGGCACGCCGGCTGTCGGTCTCGAAACCGAGCCAGACGTTCTTGCGAAGATTCTTGCGTACCGCCGGCCCGCCGCGTGCCATTCGGTCGTCGTAGGAGACGCCGATGTTGTTCACGTTGAAGCCGGTCCAGAAGCCCCACTGATTCAGGAACTGACCGTTGAGGTTCACGTTGGCGCCGCTGGTCAGGTGAAGCCCCTCGGTGTTGAACTCGTTCCACTGATTGAGGTTCACGTAGAGTGCGCGATAGTACTTGGTCGGCTTGTTGAACTGCAGGCTGAGCCAGTTCCCGTTGTTGGTGTTGTCGGCGCGGTTCATGAAGCCTGCATCATTCACCTCGTAACCGGCACTGGTGGTCGTGACCCCCGTGCCGAAGCGCGTGACGCCGCCGCCGAACTTGTTCAGGTTGACGCTGAGTCGCGTCCCGGTCAGGGAAGTCGCGTTCGGATCGACCTCGAGGTCTGATCCGACCCGCTGGAAGTAGTGGGCGGAGTTCCGTTGGGTAGCGGTGATCGCCGCCGTACTCCCGGCCACCCGACTCACGATCGCCGAGCCGGAGAGTTGGTAGTTGTTCCCGCCGAAGCGGTGCCGCGCATCGAATCCGACGGAGAAGGCGCTCTCGCGCAGGTAATCACGTGAGTCGTCGTCGAGGGAGCGGTTCGTGGCGGTAAGGATCATCCCCAGCCCGGAGTTCCCCGACCGCAGGTCCTGCGAGAGGCGGGTCACGAGATAGTTCGTCGCCGGTTCGATCGTCGCGCCGCCGGCGCCGGTCTCGCGCTGGGTGTAGGCGTTGAGGAAGCCCACGTTCAGCCCACCCGCGGTGCGACCGGTGAGCTTGGCGGCACCGAGGATGGTGCTGTTGTTCGGATTGTCCTCTGCGTAGTACGCCCCGCTCAGCTGCGGCCCCCGTCCGATCCGTCGCGTATAGAAGACGCTCGACGATCCCATTCCTCCGCCGCCGCCGAAGTTGAAGGTCCCCGCGCCTTCGAGGAAGAAGGGCCGGCGCTCCTCGAAGAACTGTTCGAAGGCCGTGAGATTGAGCGACGCCGGATCGGCCTCGACCTGGCCGAAGTCGGGATTCACCGTGCCGTCGAGCGTGAGGTTCGACGTGAGCCCGTATTTCACGTCGGCGCCGAGGGTGAACTCCTGCTGACGGACCGAGGCCCCGGGGACCGGCTTGGGCAGGTTCGTCGCGACCGAATAGGGAACGAACTCGAGACGCCTCGGTGCGGCGATCCCCTCGAATCCCGAGACCTCACCCCACTGCGAGACGAATCCCTGTCGGGTGCGGCGATAGAGCGGCCAAGAGACCCGCTCGTTGTGGCGAGCGATGTCGCGCCAGATCGCAAAGCCGAAGGTGTGGGTCGCCGCCTGCGGATAGCGGAGCTGGCTGAAGGGGATCCGGTATTCCGCCGTCCAACCGAGCGAGTCGACCTTCGTGGCCACTTCCCAGACGCCGTCCCACGAGAGATCCTCGTTACCGTCGTTCGAGATGTACACATCGCGCTTCACGCCAAGTGGATTGGTGGTGAAGCGGAAACCGGTCCGACGGTCGAGGTAGGCGTCGACCATCAGGTGGATGTAATCCGACTGCGTCCGGCCATCGCGACGTGACAGGAAGGCCATCACCGAGTCAGGATGCGGATCGAGGGCGCGGACGAAGACGTAGAGGTACTTCGAGTCGTAGCCGACCCGAGCCTCGGTGCGATAACGCGGATCCCCATCCTCCACCGGATCGTGCTGACGGAACTGGGTGATCGCCGGCGCGTCACGCCAGAGTTCGTCGTCGTCGACCCCGTCGAGAGTGGGCGCGACCGTTGCCCGCGTCGCGGTGGCCGCCGTCGCGGTCGGGAGCGGCACGCTGACCCGCCCGAGCGGTTCCACGCTCGGGAAGTCGGGAGTCGGCGAGTGGCCCTGTGCGATGGTCGTCTGGAAGGCGAGTACGATCGGCAGCAACATGTGCGGTCCGGGTTGGAGGTCCCGGTGGGGGAGGGAACACGTGATTCGACAACGGGTCGTACGGAATCGTTGCGTCGCGGTTCCGCACGGAATGTCCGAGAGTTGTGAGGACGCCCGACAGCGGAGCACCGAGGGACGGCATCGGCGGTCCGCTTGTTCCACGCGGTGGCCTCCGGTTAGCTTCGGGACACTTCGCTATGGTACGCGCCCGCGCGCGTACCCCTTCGTCACCCGGGGAGGCGCCCCGTGACCCCAGAGCAGCGCGAGAAGGTGCGGTCGGTCGCGGCACTGGTCGCCCCCGATATCCTCGATCTGCTCGAGAACGATCCGAAGTCGATCGCCACCGAGACGGAGGAGCTGCACCCGGCCGACCTCGCCGAGGTCGCGACCCTCCTTCCGCGCGAGCGGCTCCCGCTCCTCCTCGCCTCCCTCGCGACGCCACGGGCCGCGAACCTCCTCGAGTACCTCTCGGAGGAACTGCGCTCCGAGGTCCTCGAGGCGATGGACCCTGGGCTCGCCGCGATCCTCCTCGCGCGGATGACCCCCGACGAGCGCGCCGACGCGCTCGTCGAGATGGACGAGGAAGCTGCCGACGAGATCCTCGAGGCGATCCCTGAGCGCGAACGGGCCGAGACCGAGCGGCTCCTGCAGTACGAGCCGGAGACCGCGGGCGGGCTGATGACGACCGAGTTCGTCACCGTCGGCGACGCACTCACGGTGGACGAAGCGCTCGCGTCGGTGCGCGCACTCGCTCGCGCCGGACGTCGCGAAGCGATGGGCACGGTCTACTCGGTCGATGCCCGCGGCGCCCTCACCGGGGTGCTCTCCCTCCGCGAACTCCTCGCCGCGCCCGAAGGGGCGAAGGTCGCCGACATCGCCTGGGCCGAGATCGTGTCGGTGGCGCCCACGGCCGACCGCGAAGAGGTCGCTCAGCTCACGTCGAACTACGACTTGGTCGCGGTGCCGGTCGTGGACGCCGAGCGCCGGATCCTCGGGGTCGTCACCGTCGATGACGTCATCGACGCGATCCAGGAGGAGCAGACCGAGGATGCGCAGAAGTTCGGCGGTCTCGAGGCCCTCGATGACCCGTACCTGCAGAGCTCGATCTGGGACCTCCTCAAGAAGCGATCGCCCTGGCTCATCGTCCTGTTCCTTGGGCAGATGTTCACCGCTGCGGCGATGGGTTTCTTCGAGGGGGAGATCGCCGCCGCCGTGGTCCTCTCGCTCTTCATCCCGCTCGTGATCAGCTCGGGAGGCAACTCGGGATCGCAGGCGACCTCGCTGATCATCCGGGCGATGGCGCTGCGCGAACTCCAGCCGCATCACTGGCTCCGTGTGATGCGGCGGGAGCTCGTGATCGGCGTGCTCCTCGGCCTGCTCCTCGGCGTGGTCGGGTTGATACGTGTCGTCGCGTGGGAGTGGCTCGGCCTCTACGACTTCGGCCAGCACTACGTTCTCCTCGCCGCGACCGTCGGGGCGACCGTGGTGGGGGTCGTGCTCTTCGGCACGCTCACCGGCGCAATGCTCCCCTTTATCCTGCGTCGCTTCGGCTTCGACCCGGCGAGCGCCTCGGCGCCGCTCGTCGCGACACTCGTGGACGTGACCGGAGTCGTCCTCTACTTCACGATCGCCCTCGCCCTGCTGCGCGGCACGTTGTTGTGACGCGCGAGCAGCGCGCGACGCTCGCGATCCTCCTCTCGGCGTGCGCCTATGGCACGCTCTCGATCGTCACCACCGTCACGTCGGCGGTGGGCGTGTCGCTCGTGGCGCTGATGGCGTGGCGATACACGCTGGCCGCGCCGGTACTCGCCCTGATCGCTGGTGGCCCGCGAGCGCTCCTCCGCGTCCCACGGCGCCGCGCAACCGCACTCATCGTCCTCGGGGGCGGCGGGCAGACACTCGTGACTTGGCTCTCGCTCTCGTCGCTGGAGTGGATCCCGGCTGCGTCGCTGGGATTCCTCTTCTACACGTACCCGGCCTGGCTCACCCTGCTCGCGGCAGTCACGGGAATGGAGCGGCTGACGTGGCTCCGGGTGTCCGCGCTCACGATCGCGCTCGCTGGCATCACACTGATGGTCGGAACGCCGTGGAGCGCGGCGCTCCCCCTCCCCGGCGTGCTGCGAGCGCTCGGCTCGGCGATGGTGTACGCGGCGTATGTTCCGCTCCTGCACAAGCTCCGCGGACCGCTCGATGCCCCCCTCGCCTCGACCTTCGTGATCCTCGGCGCGGCGCTTTCGTTCCTCGTCCTCGCGATCTCGCAGGGGGTGCTCGTCACCGCGATGACTCCCTTGACCTGGGGGCTCGCCGTCCTGATCGCGCTGCTGAGCACGGTCGTCGCGTTCATCTCCTTCCTGCACGGACTCGGCGTCCTCGGGCCGGTGCGAACGGCGATCATCTCCACACTCGAACCCTTCTGGACCGCGATGCTCGGGGCAGTGCTCCTCAGCCAGTCGCTCGGCGCGACGACGATCGCTGGCGGCGCCCTCATCATCGCAGCGATCATCCTGCTGCAACGATCCTCCCCGACCGCGATCCCCGACGCTCCCCTACCTGACTGATGACGAACCCCACCGCAGGATCCGCAGCGCCACGACTCGCCCCCGGCACGCTCTACACCCTACTCGCGGCGAGCGGCTTCGCGGCGGTGAGCATCCTCACCTCGCTCGCAACGGCGCAGGGCATTTCCCTCGCGACGGTGCTCGCGTGGCGCTATGTCCTCGCGGCGGTCGTGTTGACCACGTGGGTCGGGACGCACGCGTACAAGCGGATCCCACCCAACGAGATGCTCCGGTTCGTCACGATCGGCGGATTCGGGCAGGCGCTCCTCGTGTATCTCGCGCTCTCGTCTCTGAAGTACATCCCGGCAGCGACTCTCGCGTTCCTCTTCTACTCGTATCCGGCGTGGGTCGCACTCTTCCAGTCAGCGCGTGGGGCCGAGCGGCTCGATGGGCGACGCGCCGCTGCGCTGGCGCTCTCCTTCGGCGGGATCGGGCTGATGGTCGGCATGCCCGGGGCCGGCGGGATCGATTGGCGCGGCGTGACGCTCGCGCTCTCCGCAGCGCTCGTCTACGGCATCTACATCCCGGTGATGCGCGGACTACAGAAGGATCATCCGGTCGCGCCGACCTCGGCGTACAGCAAGATCGGCGCGGCGCTCGCGTTCCTCGTGCTCAGCATCTCCGACAAGAGCTTCACGTGGCAGCTCCCGGGCGCGGCGTGGGAGGCGATCGTCGCGCTCGCGCTGTTCAGCACGGTGTTGCCAAGCGTGTTCTTCCTGATGGGACTCATCCGCCTGGGTCCGGTGCGCACGGCGATCATCTCGACGGTCGAGCCGTTCCTTACGGCGCTCCTCGGCGTGATCGTGCTCAAGCAGGCGCTCACGGTGCCGACGGTGCTCGGCGGCGCGCTGATCATCGGCGCGGTGCTGCTGCTCCAGTTCAAGCGCGATCGCGTGGCGTAGCGCGCGCGTCGCCGGGTCGTGCGCGGGTCCTGCGCTCCCGGCCCTCGGCCTTACACGCTTCGAGCCCCACGACGTCGGCACCCACTCCTCCGTTTGCCTGTGGCAATGGACTATCGAGGCCAAGGAGCAGGATAGCCCCGATTACTGACATGACGCCATCAACGTCCCGCACTCCCCCTGCGATCTAGGAATCAGTCATCAGTCGATACTCCACGCGTCCTTCGCGTGGACCTGCAGCTCCTTCTGCCTCTCAGCCACCTTGCTGGCGGTCCATGTCTCCTGCGTTCGAGCGATTTCCGAAGTCACGCGCAGCTCCGACTTCGCGTAGTGCTTAACCTTCTCACTGAACGGCTTGTTCGAAATCAATCGGTTTCGCTTTCCCGAAAGGAGCGTGAGATTGCCGAGCCGATCTCGAAAGGTCTCCTCGTCGCCGTTGGCCTCGAACGACTTCAACCATCCCTCATCCGGCGACTGGGGAAACACATGCTCAACGTGCACATCCTACGCACCACGGACCCATTTCTCGTCACCGGACAAGTGTTCCTCGATCTCGGTCAACCGCACAAGTTGTACTTATTGACTTCGAGCTGCAGGCCCTTCACGGCAGATGCTCCTTGCGGGAGTCGAGACAACAGATTTGCGAATCAACAGGCGATCAGATCGCGGCGCAAACCTCGAAATTGCGCGGAGACTCACCGCTCGACGCACTCCCTGGCTCGCCTCGGCGACCACCAGATTGAGACCCTCAGTTGCTAAAGTCGCGTGTACTCGGCGGGGAGGGCGCGGGTCCAGAGCGACGGGCCCCCGGCCGTAGCGAGAGACGCGGCGCGCGGTTGCGCCGCGGCTCGAAGCGTGTAAGGCCGAGGGCCCGGAGCGCAGGACCCGCGGCCGACCCGACAGCACGCGCCGAATCCCGAACTACACGCCGATCGGCTCGCGCGCGCGAACTGGCTCGGTGATGCGCTCGACAAGCGCCTCGGGCGCAATGCCCTGCTCAAGCCACGCATGCTCTCCGCGCAGGACCGACTGCGCGAGCTTGTACAGCGCGACGTCGTGCTTGCCGAAGAGCGCGCGGAAGCTCGCCTCGACCCGGTCGCGCGACTCTCGACAGAACACCTCGGCCATTTGCACCGCCTGCGCGTTCCCCTGCCCAGCGAGCATCTTCGCCCGCGCGATCGTCGCCGCCATCGCATAGAGCTCCGCCCCGATGTCCACCGCGCGGAAGAGCACCATCTGTCGTTTCTCCAGCTTCGGTCCGAACCGCACCATCGCGTGGAAGAGGGAACGGCCCAGACGCCGCGTCGCGCGTTCGAGGTACCGGAGGTGTGGGGCCAGCGAGCCGAACTCGGCGTATCGCGTGAGCGAGGGGACCCACCGGGCCGGATACCACATCATATAGAAGGGGGCCGCCTTGACCGCGGCGCGCAGTCGAGTGCCGAACGACGATTCCGGCGCGACGATGGGAAAGGCGATGGAGAAGTGGGCGTCGACCGCCTCGCGGGCGATGAAGAGCCGCATGATCTCGCTCGAGCCCTCGAAGATCAGATTGATGCGCGAGTCACGCATAGCGCGCTCGATCGCCAGCGGCTTCTCGCCTCGAGCACGGAGCGAGTCGGCCGTTTCGTAGCCGCGGCCCCCGCGGATCTGGAGCGCGTCATCGACACTCCGCCACGCGAGCTCGGTGTTGAACATCTTCGCGATCGCCGCCTCGAGCCGGATGTCGGTGCCACCGCGCTCGTAGAGCGCAGTCGAGAGCAGCGCGACCGATTCCATCGCGAAGGAGTTCGCGGCGAGCCGCCCGATCTTCTGCGCGATCGCGTCGTGCTTCCCGATCGGCTGGCCCCACTGCACACGCTCGGCCGCCCATTCTCGGATCCCCTTCACGAGCGCCTTACTCGCCCCGGCGACCGACGCCGGGATGGTGAGCCGTCCGGTGTTGAGCGTGATCAGGGCGAGCTTGAGGCCGCGTCCCTCCCCCCAGAGGATGTTCTCGGCCGGGACACGCACGCCCTTGAAGGAGATCCATCCATTCTCGATCGCCCTGAGCCCCATGAAGTGGCAGCGGTGCTTGACCGAGATCCCGGGCGTCTTCGCGTCCACAATGAAGGCGGTGATCTGCTTCTTGCGGAGCTTCCCGTCGATCACCCGATCGGGGGTCCGCGCCATCACCACGAACAGGTCCGCGCGGGTGCCGTTGGTGCACCAGAGCTTCTCGCCATCGATCATCCAATGCGTGCCGTCGTCACTGGGTGTCGCAGCGGTGGTCATGTTCGCCGGATCCGAGCCGGCGTGCACCTCGGTGAGCGCGAAGGCCGTGATGCCGCCCTTCGCGATCCGGGGGAAGAAGCGACGCTTCTGTTCCTCAGTGCCGAAGAGGTGGAGGGGTTGCGGAACACCGATCGACTGGGACGCTGAGAGGAGCGCGCAGAGGGAGCCGCACTTCGACGTGACCATCGCCATCGCCCGCACGTACGTCATCTGCGAGAGCCCGAGCCCGCCGTACTCCTTCGGGATCTTGATGCCGAAGGCACCGAGATCCCGCAGCTCCTGCACGTACGATTCTGGGATGTCACCGGTGCGATCGACGAGGTCGGCATCGTAACGGCCAAGGAACTCGTGCAGCAGCGCGAGCCACGCATCTCCTTCGGCCTCGGATGCCGGATCCTCGAGTGGATGAGGATGCACGAGGTCGAACCGGAAGCGACCGAGGAAGAGCTCCTTCACAAAGCTCGAGTGTTCCCACTCGGTCTCTCTCGCGTCCTCGGCGACGTCACGCGCCTCCTTCTCGGAGGCAGCGGTGGGGTGATCCTGGTGGGCCACGGGGGCCTCCTCCATGGGAGGTTGATGCTCAGGGCGGGTCGCAGGGCTCCCCGCAGGTACTAATAGCTACCCTCCGTCTACGAACGGCGGTAGAGAAGGATCCCGCCGACGACCGCGATGAGGGCGAAGGCGAACCATTGTAGCATGTACGAGAAGTGGGGCCCCTCGTCAGGCACCGGGAGGGCCAGGCGACGGGGCACCGAATCCGCGCGTGCAACGGAGTCGGAGGTCATCACCACCTGGATCGCAGCGAAGGAACGACCGGTCCGCGACTCGAGGTCCCGGCGATCGAGCACGCGGAGTGGGCGCGCCGGGTCGCTTGGCGGAATCCCCTCGTGCGTGAGCGGAAGGACGTACCCCGAGATGGAGGCCGAGTCAGCCTCGCGCCACCGAGCAAGGTCCACGGCGGCCGCGTCAGCAGAATAGACCCAGCCGCGCGTGACCGCGATGAGGGGAACGTCACCCTCGGACTCGAACGGGGTGATGAGGTGAACTCCCGGGGACCCCGCATTGGTCCGCCCGGCGAGCACCTGCTCCGACTCGTAGTGGAAGCGGCCCGTCAGGGTCACCCGCCGCCAGCGGAGGGAGTCGGCCTCAGCGGCGAGGTCGGCAGCAGTCAGAGGGGGGGCGGCCAGCCGCGACGCGAGTGCGACGCTGACCGCGGCGCGTTCGCGGTGACGCGCGAGCTGCCAGATCCCGAGCCTCACGAAGAGGGCCGCGAAAGCCAGCGGGATCAGGAGTCCCAGCAAGGGGCGAAGACGCACGTGGAGCGCCGGGAAAGTGTGTGTCGGGTCACCGACGCCTCGGGCGCCGGGGGCGAGATTGGCACTATACTAGCTAGGCAGAGCGCTCGCTTCGGGTGGGAGGGTCCGCCCGAGGACCGCGCGTCAGTCCCGAGCGAACCCGAATGTCCCGATTCTCGCCGCGTCTCGGGCCACTCCTTCTCGCCGGGGGTCTCCTCCTCGCGGGGGCGTTGAGTTGCGGCCGCGAGATCACGGGCCCCAACGGTGGCGGCCGCGCAGCGGCGATCCACCTCGATCCCCAGTTCAAGACGATCCGGCTCGTGGGCACCGGCCAGGTGCTCAGCATCGGCGACACGGTGTTCAGCGGCGGACCGGTGGACGTGACGGCGAAGCCGGCTTCGAGCGGAGCGCCGACGCCGGTCGCGCTCGATATCGGGTACGTCGGTCCGGGGTCACAGGCCGCGTCGATCGAGATCACGCCACCGAGCTTCACCGGGTTGATCAATCAGACGCCGGGCTTCACGGCAGTCGTGCGCGATTCATCCAATCGGCCGCTCCCCCTCGCCCCCGTGGCGTTCACCTCGACCGACTCGGGCCGTGTGCGGGTGGACCTTCGCACCGGGATGGCGACGCTCCTCGGCGCACGCGGTGGAGCGATGATCATCGCGCAGACGCTCACCGGCCAGGCTGACACCGCGACGGTCGGGATCGTGCCGGTGCCGACGTCGCTCGCACTCGTCTCGGGTGCGGCGCAGCAGGTGAGGCAAGGTGAGCCCTTCCCGCAGCCGATCCGCGTTCGCGCCACGGCGGTCGACGGTCTGGGGGTCGCCGGCGTCGAGATCTGGTTCAGTGTAGTGCAGGGTCAGGGCTCGATAGTCCAGCAGCTCGACACCACCGACACCAGTGGCGAGGCCCAGGTCACCTGGATCGCCGGGGACTCCGCAGGGGCCGCGGTGATGCGCGCCGCGATCTATGAGTCGCTCATCGGCGTGAATGTCGGTGGCACGCAACTCTCCAGCGCGGCAACATCGCTCACCTTCAGCGGAAACCCAGCGAACTTCACCGCCGGCGCCTCGATCCCCTCCTTCACGGTCATCGTGCGCGACGCGACGAGTGATACGGTGAGCTCGTTCAATGACGTGGTCTCACTCGGGCTCGCCGGAGGAACAGCGGGGGCGAATCTGGTGGGAGCCGCGAGCGTCAACGCGGTGAACGGTGTGGCGCTCGTCACCGGACTCCCCGTAGACCGTGCCGGCACCGGGTATCGGCTCGTCGCCAGCATCCCCGCGCTCCCGGTGGTGCCTTGGACGATCGGTGCCGCCGGCGTGCAGCAAGTCACCGCCACGGTCACCGGCGTCGCGCCCGCGACGATCAACGCCGCGATCGCTACGGGGGGCGGCACACCGGTCCTCTTCCTCGGTCTCGACACCGTCGGAATCGCGATCGGTCGGACGCGCCAGATACCGGCCTTCCTGACGAACCCGACGCCGACGCCGCTCACCGTGAATCTCGCGGTGCGAGACACGACCGCCTCGTGGAACGTGCCGTCGCTGGCGATCCCGGCCAACGGGATCCAGGCGCTTCCACTGCTGACCAGGGCCTTCGCCGGCGCCACGTGGGCGATCGCGAGTTCGAGCGCGGGCACCGACTCGGTGCGCGTGACCGTCGATTCGGCGATCGCCTTCATCGACGGCTATGCAAATATCCAGGCAGCGATCGGCGATACGGTCCGCACTCTGGTGATGCTCCCTGAGCCAGCAGGTTCCGGCGGCGTCACGCTCACCGTGACCTCGACTGACGCCGCAGCGGTGCTCGTTGCGCCGGGAAGTGGTCGTGGCGTGTCGGAGCCGATCTGCTATAGCTGCAGCGACCTGCGAGCCGCGCCGGTGGGAGAGAGCAAGCTGCTCGCGCCACTCGCCGGCACGGCGAGCATCACGATCCCGCCGGGGTATCTCAGCGCCGAGCTGGTGATCCTGCCGATCGGTCAGGGAGTCTCCGACGGATTCGTGGACCTCCTCCTGTCGGGCCCGGGCTACGTCGGCGTCGGGAAGACGGTGAACCTGGTCGATCCCGACCGGCAGCTCTACCTGTACGACGCCGAACTTGGCGTCGGTCAACGGGGCGAGGCGTACGTCTACGTCTCTGTGCGCGCGCGCCGCGATGAGATGGTTCGGATGCGCAGCCTCGACACCGAGGTCGCGACCGTGGATTCCCTCGTCCTGCTGCCACGCGGTGAGTACGGAACCGAGTACTTCTACTTCGACGCGATCGCTCCGGGCACGACGCAGATCATCGTCGAGTACGCGAACAGCTCTGCCGATACCGCGACGGTGACGGTCTATCCAGGGCGCATCTACTCGTATCCATAATGGAGGGCAACCCGACGGCGCTCGGGGTTCGCTCGAACCTTCAGGTCTACCTCGGCTACGAGTACCTGAGCACCTTCACGTATGGCGGCGCCCTCACGTAGGCGCTCAACGTGACGTTCACGAGCCGAGACCCCGGGGTCGCGCGCCCGGAGTTCGGCCAGTTGCTGATCCCCGCGAACGCCTACGACGGGCTGCTCGGTGTCGAGGCGGTCGGCCTTGGCAGCACCTGGGTCGTGTTCTCTGCGGCAGGCTACGGGACTGACTCCGTGCTGTACACCGTGACGCCTTCCGCCATCGAGCTCGGCTCCAACACGCCGCGGCTCGCTCGCGGGACGACGAGCTCGAGCTTCTACGTCTACCGTGTCGGTAGCGGTGAGGCGACCGCAGCGTTGCCGGTCACACTCACCTCGACCGATCCGTCGGTCGTCCGCGTGCTCACACCTTCGGTGACTCTCCCCGCGGTCAGCCCATCCTTCTACGCCAGCCTCGAGGGAGTGAACGTCGGCACCGCGTCGATCATCGTTACCGCGCCGGGCGTCACGCCAGACACCTTTGCACTCCAAGTATTCCCGCCGGTGTTGATCCTGGGGTCGTACCCGGGCGGCCAGACGGTCGACCCGGACAGCTCCCAGCGCTCGATCACGGCGTACGTGTCGGACGGGCTTTACTCGTGGTATCCCGCTGACACGATCAGGGCGAAGCTCCGGTCGACGAATCCCGCCGCGTTGCTGGTGACCGACTCGGTCGTGACCTTCTATACCGCAGGCGACTTACTCGTTGGGCGGTACGTTCCGAGCGATCGCGCCGGGAACTGCGCGCATCATCGTCGATGCGCCGGGGATGACTCCCGACACGAGCGCCGTGCTCACGGTTCGTCCACCGAGGTTCCTCCTCTCGGTGTCGACACTCAATCTCGGTCGCGGGCTGCAGGGAGGCGTGGCGGTGGTCCGCGCGACTTCGACGAGCACGGTGCTCCCCTTCACTGTCACGGTGCAAGGCACGGGCGGCGTCACGATCGGGGCCGCGGCGGACTCCTTCCCGATCGGGGTGATCAGCCGCGTCATCGTCATCACGGGTGGTACGGCTCCGGCCGCGATTCCTGGTGACCGGCACCTTCGACATTCAGACGGGAGCATCAACATTCTCGGTACGTGCGTGGGGGGGGGCACTAGGATCGGCGCTGGCTCAGTCACGGGCGGCTGCGGCAACTTCCCCTAGAGGAACCCCAACTGATCGCTGAGCTGGGCCGGGTCCTTCGGGACCTGGCCCAGCAGCGTTTGAAGGGTCCGGATGTTCGACGGGCTGTGCCCTGTGAAATGATTGTTCACGTAGCCGTACACCTTCACCGATCTGGCGAGCGAGGGAAGGATCGCCGCCCACGCTTCGAGGTCGGCGGTGCGGTCCACCTGCACGTGTGAGAAATCGGCGAGACTCCGGTCGGGACCCATCCATCGAACGTAGGTGTGTGGCGCCGTCGGTCGTTCGGCCAGCTTCAGCATCCACTTCCGCGGGATCCATCGCGCGTCCACTAGCGTCAGAGCGACCTGCCGCGCCTCCAACAGCGCCAGGATCTCCTCGTTAATCCACCCCTTCTGCCGGAACTCGATCGCGAACGCGATGTCGGTTGGGAGCGTCGGCAGGAATTCCTCCAACGCGTCGCGCTCGGTCGGCGAGAAGTCGGGACCGCACTGGATGAGCACCGGACCGAGCTTGGGGCCGAGCTCGCGCGCCACGTCATAGAACCGCGTCGCGACATCGAGCGCATCGACGAAGCGCCGCTCGTGCGTGATCTCCTGCGGGAGTTTGAGCGCGAAGGTGAAGCCATCGGGCGTTCGGTCGTGCCATCCTCGAACTGTCCTTGCCGCCGGCACGGCATAGAAGGTCGAATCGACCTCGACGGTGTCGAAGGCGCGGGCATAGACCGAGAGGAAATCAGCAGGCCGGGTGCGACTTGGATAGAATGGACCGACCCAAGCGGGATAGTTCCACCCCTGCGCGCCGAGTCGGATCGCGTGCGCTGGCATAGCTTGCAAATGTACGCGGCCGAGCGGCTGCGGCCCCTCCCCACCCATCAAGCGCATGCTCTTCATCGCCATCGGACTCGGCGCCGGCATCCTGTCCGGACTCATCGGCATCGGCGGGGGCGTCGTAATCGTCCCCGCACTCACGTTGCTCGCGAAGTTCCCCGCGAAGACCGCGACCGGCACGTCGCTGGGCGCGCTGCTGCTGCCGGTCGGGATCCTCGGTGTGATGAGTTACCACAAGGCGGGGAACCTCGATGTGAAGGCATCGGCGCTCATCGCGGCGGGGCTGTTCGTCGGAGTCTTCTTCGGGGCGCAGTTGGTCCAGCACATCACCGACGCCCAGCTCAGGAAGATCTTCGCGGTGTTCCTCCTGATCGTCGCCGTGAGGCTCTGGGTCTCGTAGCACCGGTCGGGGCTCGCAGTTGGCGAACGCCGAAGCCGATGTAGCGCTGGCACTTAGGGGGAGACTTGACAGGGCGATAGTGGAATGATATCATATTGCTACCACCCTACGGAGCTCACCTGTGTACCGCGAGAACAGCTACTCGGCCTCCAACGGCCTCGTCGTCCTCCTCCTCCTGATCGTCGCGCTCGTCGCCGGCATCGCCCTCGCGATCCGCGCCTTCCAGGGCGGGAATGAACCCATCGGGCTCATCTATATCGGAGGCGTGATCGTCGTCTCGATCCTCTTCGGCGGACTCTTCATCGTCCATCCGAACGAGGCGAAGGCCCTGGTACTCTTCGGCACCTACAAGGGCACCGTGCGGAAGGACGGGTTCTGGTTCGCCAACCCCTTCATCACCAAGCAGGCGATCTCGCTTCGTGTCCGGAACTTCGAGACCGCGAAGCTCAAGGTGAACGACAACCATTCCAACCCGATCGAGATCGGCGCGATCGTCGTGTGGAAGGTGATCGACTCGGCCGAGGCGCTCTTCGAGGTGGATGACTATGTCCGCTATGTCGCCGTCCAATCGGAATCGGCGTTGCGCGCGACGGCGACGCAGTACTCGTACGATTCGCACTCGCCCGGCGAGCAGTCCCTCTCGACGCACACGTCGGAGGTCTCGCACGCGCTCGAGGCCGCGCTGAAGGACCGGCTCCTCAAGGCCGGCGTCGAGGTCGTCGAGGCGCGGATCTCGCACCTCGCCTACAGCCCCGAGATCGCCGCGGCGATGCTCAAGCGCCAGCAGGCGACCGCCGTCATCGCCGCGCGCGCGAAGATCGTCGAGGGGGCGGTGGGGATGGTGGAGATGGCGCTCGACATGCTCAACACCAAGAAGATCGTCGCGCTCGACGAGGAGCGGAAAGCGGCGATGGTCTCGAATCTCCTCGTGGTCCTCTGCTCGGACCACGCGACGCAGCCCGTCGTGAACGCCGGTTCGCTCTACACCTGAGCCGGCGTCCGCTGTGTCTGAGAAGAAGCCCTTCCTGTTGCGCGTGGACCGCGAGCTGCTCGACGCGGTTCAGCGGTGGGCGAATGACGACCTTCGCAGCCTGAACGGCCAGATCGAGTTCCTCCTGCGGGACGCACTGAAACGCGCGGGGCGCGCTCCGTCGGTGAAGGCCGACGGGGCGACGCGCCGCTCAAGAGACTCCGGATCCTGACGATGATGATCCATCCCGACCATCGGGCCAACGGCACCCTGCTCCGCCTGATCGCCGCGCTGCTCACCCTGCTGGCCGCGATCGGCATCCTGCTCCTCCTCTCACCGCGTGCACTCGCGGGCCAGGCGCAGCCAGCGCCGGCCTGGACGCCGGCCCTCGACTCGCTCGTGAATGCGGAACTCGCCCGAACGCGCACACCGGGGGCGCAGATCGCTGTCGTCATTGATGGGAAGCTCGCCCTGTCGAAGGGATACGGCCTCGCCGACCTCGAGACGGGGCGCGCCGTGACCGACCGCACGCTCTTCCGCGTCGGGTCGGTGACAAAGGTGGTGACTGGGTCCCTCGTCGCGCAGTTGATGGCCGAAGGAAAGCTCGATCCGCAGGCGCCGATCTCGAAGTACGTGACCGAACTCGCCGGCCGGCTCGTGGGCACGGTGACGGCGCAACAGCTCCTCACGCACAACGCCGGCTGGCTCGATAACGCCGTCCCCTACGGTCGGATGGGCGAAGGTGCGCTCGGCGTGGTGATGCGCGAGGTCGGCGACACGTTGTTCTTCACTGTACCCGGCCTCGTGCTCTCGTACTCGATCCCGGGCTACTCGATGGCCGGGTACCTCGCCGAGCGCGCCGGAGGCGCGCGATTCGCGACCCAGGTGGACCTCAAGATCCTCCGGCCGCTCGGGATGCCGCGCGCGACGTTCAGGCCACTCGAGGCGCTCACCCACGATTTCTCGCAAGGGCACATCGCCCAAGGGACCAACCCACCGGTCGTCGTGCGCCCCTTCACCGAGAACACCGCGCAGTGGGCAGCCGGCTTCCTGATGACGAGCGCCGGCGAACTCGCGAACCTCGCGATCGCGCTGATGGATGGCGGGATGTTCGATGGGAAGCGGGTTCTCGCGGCCGACGCCGTCTCCCGGGTGACGACAGGGCACGTGCCGACCCCGGCCGAACCGGGCGCCGCCTACGGCTATGGGCTCGTGATCACGAAGAGCGGTGCGGATCGGGTGTGGCGCCACGGGGGATCGATCAACGGCTTCGACGCTTCACTCACGATGTTCCCTGACCGGAAACTCGCGGTGCTCATCTTCGACAATCGGAGCGGCGCTCCGCTGCAAGGGATCGTCGACCTGGTGGCCCAGCGCGCTGCGGGGATCGCGCCCGCCGTGACAATGACTCCACCGGTCGAGCGAGAAGCGAACGCCGCCGAGCGAGCCCAACTCGTCGGCTCCTACAAGATGGGGCCGACGACGGTGGAACTCCGTGAAGTGTCGGGCGCTCTCCGGCTGCAGCAGGGGCAGGCTGCGGAAGCCGAAGTGCGACTCGTCGGCGATGACCGACTGGTCGTGCTCACCCCGGCGGGCGGGCGCGCTGCCATGACGCTCGTGCGCGGCCCTGACGGGAGAGTGGAGTATCTACATCAGGGGATGAGGTCGCTGGCACGACAGAGGTAAAAGGGAAGATGAAAGAGGATCGCCGCCTTGCTTGCATCTTCCATCTTCCCTCTTACCCCCGTCGCTTGACATACACCCTTGCCGCCGCGTCCATCCCGATCGCCCGCTTCGTCCCGTCCACGACGATCGGGATGGAGCCCTCGTAGGGCTCGCGCCCTCCGACCTTGATCGCTGCGCCGGGCCGCACACCGAGTCCGTCCAGGTAGCGGAGGAAACTGGGATCGCGGTCCGACACCCTGACGACCTTGGCCAGCGCTCCCTTCGGCAGATCGGCGATGCTCGAGAGTCGCGTCTCATCCACTTCGCCGGTCGCGGTCGGGATCGGCGCGCCGTGCGGATCCTCGGTCGGGTTCCCGATCTCCTCAGCCATCCTCGCGATGAGCTCATCGCTCGCCGCGTGCTCAAGCCGCTCGGCCTCCTCGTGCACATTCTCCCAACCGAAGCCAAGACGGGTGACGAGGTAGCTCTCGAGGATGCGATGCCGCCGGATGAGTTGGAGCGCAGCGGCGCGGCCCGCCGCGCTCAGCTTCGCGCCGCGGTAGCGCTCGGCGCGAACGAGGCCCAATCGCGCCAGACGTTGGACCATCCCGCTCACCGAGGCGGCGGCGATCCCGAGCCGACCGGCGATGTCGTTCGTGCCGGCCGCAGCGCCTTCGCGCTCCAGCTCGTAGATGGCCTTGAGATAGTCCTCGGCTTGGAGCGTGAGCGCGGTGGCTCGTGACCTACGGGCGCGTTTCGGCAGCGGTCCGCTCCGGGCGGGGATTAGGATATCTCGAAGGAATCTAGCTGTGACTTGCCATTGCAGGAGGTGTTGGCCTCATCGAGTCCGGGGTGGCATCTTTGCCTCCGATTGCCACCCAGTCGCGTGTCGCACGACCGTCGTGCTCCTGAGATTCGAACCTCCCTTCTCGAGGAAGTAGCGTGCGCCTCCTGCGCGGACTCGTCTCAGTCGTGATCGCCTTCCACACCGCAGCCCTCACGGCGCAATCGGTCGCGCCGAGCGATTCGAACCTCGTATTCGCCAATGTGGGGAATGCAGCGCTCCTGATGGATGTGTACCGGCCCGCGAGGTCGAACGGGCTCGGGATCCTCTTCATCTCGGGGAGCGGGTGGGGCGGCGGCGCGAGTTACACGCACGGCTACGATGACCGCCCACTGAAGGACGATGCGAAGGACCGCGACAGCTTCGAGGGTCGCTTGGTGCAGGAGCTCGCGTCGCGCGGCTTCACCGTCTTCGCGATCAATCATCGGTTCGCGCCCGAAGTGCGGTTCCCTCTGCCCGTCTACGACGCCCAGCGCGCGGTGCGCTTCGTCCGCGCGAACGCGTCGCGCTACGGGATCGACCCGGCGCACCTCGGCGCGATCGGCCATTCCTCGGGCGGACACCTCGCCGCGATGCTTGGCCTCCTCGACACGACGATCGTGGAGCCGAAGCCGCATCCCTACCAGCAGGGAAGCTCGCGCGTACAGGCGGTCGTCACGATCTCGGCGCCCTTCGTCGTGACCGAGGTGCTGCTCACGCGGCCGGGGATGCCGCGGATCATCTCGAACCTGATGGGTCCGCTTCCCGCACCGACGGCAGCGGGCACGCTGCCCCTCGAGGGTGAGTTCGCCGCCGCGTCTCCGCTGACGCGCGTGACGGCGCAGTCCGCGCCGTTCCTGATCTATCAGGCGGAGAACGATTCGACCGTCCTCAAGAGTTCGGCTCCGATGATGGCGAAGGCGCTCGACCGGGTCGGCGTGCCGCACCGCGTGGTGATGCGGGCCAACGGGGGTCACTACCCTGACATCGACCTCGACGAGATCGAGGCCTGGTTCAAGAAGTACCTGCGCTAGGCTTTCGCGAGTGGCGGGCAGAAGCCTGCGGGCGTTCTATTTGATGTTCGTCACTCGAACGTTCCTGTCCTCCGAAGCGAGGCCCCCGTGCGCCAGCGCATCCGCAAGTTCGACCCGACGTCAGTCGCGAAGATCATGGCCGTGCTCTACGGCCTGATGGGCCTCATCTTCGTCCCGATCATCCTCGTCGTCGGCGCGATCGCGCCCCCCGAAGCCAAGTCGGCCTTCGGCTTCGGGATGGGCGCCGGCCTGGCGATCCTTTTCCCGGTGATCTACGCCTGCATCGGCTTCGTCTTCACGTACATCGGCGCCGCGCTCTACAACGTCGTCGCCGGATGGGTCGGGGGGATCGAGGTCGAGATCGAATGAACGAGCCGGCACACCCGATCTCGACTGGGTCCTGACTGTGGACGAGACGACGATGGCCCTGCTCACGGGGTTGTTGGGCACGGCGATCGGCGCGGTGCTCATCGGGGGCGCGTTGCTTGCGGCCTATCTCATCGGGAGGGAGCGCGGACGACGCGCCGCGCGCGATGAGGCGCCGGAGTCCCTCAGCACCGACGACGTGAGACTGCGTCTCCTCGAAGAGGGCTACCAGGGCCTGCGGCGTGACGTGGATCAGATGAACGCCCGGTTGCCAACGCCGGACGCGCGGATCGACCGGCGGTGACGCTCCAGGTAGCGTTCCGCTCGAAACTCTTCCGATATCCCGGGAAGGGAGGGTGGACCTTCGCCACCGTTCCTGAGCGGTACGCCCCGCCAGTGACCCATTCGTGGGGCCGTACGCCGGTGGATGCGACCGTCGACGGGCACACGTGGAAGACGAGCGTCTGGCGCGGCAAGGATGGCCGCACCCTGCTCGCCGTGCCGAAGGCGGTGCGGGGCGAGAAGGGCGACGGCGATACCGTCAAGGTCCGACTGCAGTTCCGAGCGCTTTGACGAGCGTGGAGCGAAGTCGGCCCTTCCTCACGGCCGAGTGGCGCGATCTCGTGATGTTGAACTCCGCGATCGCGCCTGAGCCTCTCTCCGACCTCGTTCCGGCCGGGATAGAGTCCGAACCCGAAGGATCGCCGGTCGTGGTGTATCGGCCGGTGCGACTCGATGGCTGAGCTTCCGGAAGCACCGATGCTCCTCTACGACGGGACGTGCGGATTCTGCTCCGACGTCGTGCGATTCATCCTCGCGCGCGACCGCGTGGGCACGCTCAAGTTCGCCGCGCTCGGTGGCGCGGCCGGGCAAGAGGTGCTCGATCGTCACCCGGAGCTGCGCGATGTGGACTCCGTCCTGTGGGTGGACGACGCCTCGCGTGTGCTCTCCCGCTCCGACGCCGCGCTCCGGATCGCCCAGTATCTCGGTGGTCCGTGGCGACTCGCCTCACTCGGCCGCGCGATGCCGCGACGGTGGCGCGACGCGCTCTACGACCTCGTCGCGCGCCACCGACATCGGCTCAGCCGCGGCGGCGATCGATGCTTCATCCCGTCGCCCGCGGAGCGGGCTCGCTTTCTCGACTGACCCTGAGCGGATGGAGTGGCATCGGCGGGCACCAGAGGACAGACTATGACATCCTCAAGCGGAGCGCTCAGTGCTGTTGATCCGTCATCTCGACTCCCTCCGCCGCCACGGCGAGTGGGCCGATGCCCGACTCCTCGACGCGCTACGCGCGGCGGCGGTGCAGGTACCGGCGGCCCTCCGCGAGCTCGCGCACACGCGCGCCGGGGCCGCGGTAGACCTGGCGATGGGTCGGATGTCCGATGCGCTGACCGACGCCGCGCTCGATCGTGCAGTCTCCTATACCAACACCGCCCTCCGCGCCGCCGGTGCCGAACCGGCGAGCGTCGATTACATCGTCTGGCAGCGCACGGTGGCTCCCACGTGACTGACCCGCGGAGTGGTCCCGAGATCGCACAGGCGCTGCTCGCGGTTCACGCGGCGAGCGTGACCTACTGGCGCGGTTTCGACACGGCGACCTTCCTCGCCCCGATCGGCGAGGCCTGGTCGCCGGCCGACAACGTGCGGCACCTGACGAAGTCGATCCGGGCCGTCGCGACCGGACTGAGGCTGCCGTCGCTCGTGGTACGCCTCCGATTCGGGGGCGCGTCCGCCCCGTCGCGTGACTTCTCGACGATGCGCGAGACGTACCGCGCGCGCCTCGCGCTTGGCGCCGACGCGGGCAAGTACGCGCCGGGGCCGCGGTCGACGCCGGCCGATCCGGAGGCGGAGCGATCGCGCGTGATGCGATACCACGCGTTGGCGGTGGAGGAGATGGTCCGGCGTATCTCTCGCTGGTCCGAGCGATCGCTCGATCGCTGTCGACTGCCTCACCCACTCCTCGGGACGCTCACGGTGCGGGAGATGCTCTTCTTCACGCTCGTCCACAATCAACACCACATCGAGAACGTGCGGCGACGACTGGCGGCGACGACCTGAGCCGGGGCTGGCGGCCGTCGCCGTCGAGGGCGACCCTTACGAACGCCCGTTGAGTCCAACCCGCAGACCGGAGTCCTGTATGCAGAAGCGCACCCTCGCCGCCGCTCTTTCGCTCGCCGTCGCCATCACCGCGCCTCTCGCCGCCCAGTCGGTGATGGGGGACATGCACCGCGACGTCAACGAGGTGCAGAAGAAGATGATCGACCTCGCCAACGCGATCCCCGCCGACAAGTTCAACTGGCGCCCGGCGCCCGGTGCCCGATCGATCGCCGAGGTATTGCTCCACATCACCGGCGAGAACTACTCGATCCCGGCGTTCATGGGGAAGGCGGTCCCCCCGTCGAGCGGGATCGGGAATGGTGATGAGAAGGCGATGGCGGCGTTCGAGGCACGGAAGGTCTCGAAGGAGCAGTTGATCGCCGAACTGACCACGTCGTTCACGAACCTGCATCAGGGGATGGGACTCACCACCGACCAGAATCTTGGCGAGATGATCAAGTTCTTCGGCCAGGACTGGAGCCGCTCCCGCGCGATGGTGCTGACTGTGACGCACATCCACGAGCATCTGGGTCAGCTGATCGCCTATGCGCGCAGCAACAACGTCACGCCGCCCTGGAGCCGGTAGTGATCGACGAGGCAATGCCGCGGGGGCCGATCACGGTCGGCTAGCTCCCGCGGCGCCGCTTCTGGTGCGCGGCCCAGCCGAAGAACGAACCTAGCCCGAAACAAAGCCCGCTCGCCACGAACGCGAGGCGCTCACGGTTCGGCGAGAGCCAGGCGGCGGATGCAACCGCGATCGCGACGCCGAGCAGCCCCACCACGATATCGAGGACCCGATTCTCCTGCGATTCGCGGATCCCGCCGATGTACTCCGCGATCTCCCACACGACCATCAGCCCAGCGCCGACGAGGAACACGTTCAGCGTCGCGAGTCCGAAGAAGACATTCGAGAACCCGCCGGTGACGCCCCCGAGCCAGTGCACCACCATCCACTTGTCGAAGTAGCGCCCCTCTCTCCAGCTGGTCGAAATGTTCTTCCGCTCAGTCATCATTCCACCTCAAACGCCGAGTCGCCGCAGTTCCTGCGCCCGCAGGCGGCTCACGGAAAGATGGGTGCCGTCGCGCATCTCCGCTGTCATCCCGCCCTTCCCGTGCCGCCGGAACGCCAGCACGTGGTCGAGATTCACGAGATGCGTGCGATGGATCCGGACGAAGCGCTTGGAGTCGAGTCGCGCCTCGAGTCGCGCGAGCGAAAGGGTGAGCACGTGGCGCACGCGTTCGGTCTGAGCGACCACGTAGTCACCATCAGCTTCGAACCAGAGCACCGAGGCAACGCTGACCGGAAGGATCGCGCCACCATTCCGCACGAAGAGACGCTGCAGTGGCCTCTTCCCGAGCATCTCGCCGAGACGGTCGATCGGCCCCGCGGTCCCCGGCTCGCCGAGGGCGGCGCGCACGCGCTCCATGGTCGCCGCGAGCCGCGCCTGGCCGAAGGGCTTGAGCAGGTAGTCCACTGCGCCGAGTTCGAACGCCGTCACGGCGTGTTCACCATATGCGGTCGTGAACACGGTGAAGGGGCGATGCTCGAGTCGGGCGAGTACCTCGGTCCCAAGGAGTCCGGGCATCTGGACGTCGAGGAAGACGAGGTCGGGCCGCAAGTGGTGGATCGCCTCGACCGCCGCCGGCCCATGCGCCGCCTCACCGACCACCTCGACCCAGTCGAAGGCGCTGAGCATCCGCCGGAGTCCAGCGCGGGCGATCGCCTCGTCATCCGCAACGAGCGCGCGCACGCGAGTCAGGACGGCCACTCCCCACTCCGGTCGAGGGGAAGGATCAGTTTGGCGGTCACTCCCGATCCCGGAGCGCCAATGAGGATCAGCGTCGCACGGTCGCCGTAGAGGGCGTCGAGCCGTTCCTGCAGTCGCCGGAGTCCGGTACCGGCATTCGGGAGGCGAACCGTGAGATCCGAGCCGACGCCGTTGTCCGACACGGCGAGCTCGAGGTCGCCCCGCTGCACCCGTGCCGACACCGCGATGCGGGTGGGTTCGATCCGCGGCTCGGCACCGTGCCGCACCGCGTTCTCGACGAGCGTCTGCAAGGCGAACGCCGGCACCAGCGCCTCGGCCAGTTCGCCCCCGATCGAGAAGGACACGTCGAGCCGGTCGCCGAAGCGGAGGAGTTCGAGGTCGATGTAGCGTTCGACGAAGGCTCGCTCCTCGTCGAGCGCGATGAGGTCACGATCCTCCTGGATCGCCGTGCGAAGCAATCCCGCGAGCAGTTCGGCGGCTTGCGCGGCCCGGCCCGGCGCCTCGGGGATCAGCTGGATGACCGTGTGCAGCGCGTTGAAGAGGAAGTGCGGATTGAGCTGTCCACGGAGCGCCGCGAGCTGTGCCCGCACCGCCGCCGCTTCAGCGCGCGCGGCGCGCTCGGTAGTCCGGACCGCGTAGGAGATCCCCGCCACGCCGATGTAGAGCCAGATCCCCAGCGCAACGAAGGGCAGGACCCCGGCTGGCGCGATGATCCCGAGGTCCCCGCGCAACGCGCTCTCGATGAGACTCGTGATGAGCACCCACGTCACCGAGTACGCGATCGCCGCGACGATATGGATCGCGGCGAAACCCGCCGTCACCTGTCGAGGGAAGGGAAGCCGATCGGTGAGCCGCAGGACGAGGAGGCCGAGCAGCGCTGAGACGACGATCGCCCGCGCCGCCGCGAGCATCGCGCTGTGCAGCGGAGCGCCGTGCGTCGTCGCGATGATCGTCGCGTAGAGCGCCCAGACGGGGATCCACGCGATCGCGAGTTGGAGCCAGATGCGGACGCGCGCCCCGCGCGGTCCCTCGGCCGGCTGGGGCGCTGGATCGCTCATCGCGGCGCGGTGGCCGCCACGCGGCGGGCTTCCATCCGAACCACCGCGGAGTCCCAAGTGCGCTCACCATCCGTGGAGCGGTCGGCCTGGTACTTGAAGCTCGTCGGCGTGATGTCGTAGAAGCGGGCGCGCTGGACGTACGGCGAACCTTCCGCGTCGCGCCCGGCGTTGCGCACGCGGTACTCGCCGCTCACCCACTCGCCGGTCGCGGTCGTGTGGCGACCACGGTACACGTCGAGCGAGGTCTGCGTCCACTTCCCCTGCGCCGCGTCGTACAGTCGCAACGTGTGCGTGAACGCGTTGGGATTCCCCGAGCGGTCGGTGATGCGAAGCTCGTCCTCGATGCCGAACCCGTCGAAGGCCTTCCACGCCTTCCAGGTGCCGAGGAGGGTCGGAGCCCCGTGGAGTTTGGCGGCGAGGGAATTGATCTTCGGCGTGACGGTCACTTCCCAGTGCCCGATGAGGAAGGCCAACTGCTCGGCGTCCTTTGGCGCGGTGGTCGTCATCCGCGGCGAGGCGCCACCAGCGTGCTGTCCGCCAGCAGGCAACGCGCTAATCACGAGAAGGGTAAGGGCGGAGGCGAGTCGACGAAGCATCGTGGGTTCCTTCGGGATCACCGAGGGCAGAGGGAAGTTGGCGTGGCGGCCGGGCCGAATGCCAGCGCCAGTCACTGGATCCACTCTAACCCCCACGCGCACCGCTCCGCGCGAAGCCGTCGCCGAACGGCGTCCCCGCCCCGTCGAGCGGTGCCTCGACGAGTGGTGAAGGTGGCATCGTTCAGCCATGACGACTGCCTCCGCTGGCGCCTCGGCGCCCTTCATCGAACTCCGTGGCGTGACGAAGGAGTACTCGACTGCCGCCGGACCCTTCACCGCCGTCTCCTCGCTCGACCTTGCGGTCGCGGCAGGAGAGTTCATCGCCGTGGTCGGCGAATCGGGGAGCGGAAAGTCCACCCTGCTCTCTCTCGTCGCAGGGATCGATCGCCCGACGCGCGGCGAAGTGCGTGTGGCCGGGACTCCGGTGCACTCGCTCAGCGAGGCCGAGATGTCGGAGTGGCGCGGGCGCACGGTGGGGATCGTCTTCCAGTTCTTTCAACTGCTACCGACGCTCTCGGTGGTGGAGAACGTGATGCTCCCGATGGACTTCTGCGATCGGTGGCCGGCGAAGGAGCGCCGTGAGCGCGCGAGCGCCCTGCTCGAGTCCGTCGGTGTGGCCGACCAGGCGGAGAAGCTGCCGTCGCGGCTCTCGGGCGGCCAACAGCAGCGCGTCGCGATCGCCCGCGCCCTCGCGAACGATCCGCCGCTCCTCCTCGCCGACGAGCCGACGGGGAACCTCGACTCCAAGACGGCCGGCGCGGTGATGGACCTCTTCGCCCGGATCGTCGCCGGCGGACGGACGCTGCTGCTCGTGACGCACGCCGAGCGCGCGCTCCGCCACGCCACGCGCGCGATCACGATCACCGACGGCAAGGTGACCGGTGCTTAGTCCGCGGTGGCGGAAGGCGGCCGGCGACCTGCGTGCGCATCCTGGTCGCACGGCCCTCGTCGTCCTCGCGATCGCGGTGGGACTCGCCGGTGCGGCGACGATCCTCGATGCTTGGGCGCTCGTCCGGGTGGCGACGCAGCGGGGATACCTCGCCAGCGACCCGCCGGCAGCGACGCTCCACGTGGATGGTGTGGATGCCGCGCTACTCGCGCAGGTCCGATCCTTCCCCGGCGTCCGCGATGCGCAGGCTCGCAGCACTACTGTTGCGCGCGCCCAGGTCGGCGGGGCGACACTCACCGCCCTCCTCTTCGCGGTCGACGACACCGAGCCGGTGCGGATCGGACGCGTGGTATGGGAGGGGGGCGCGCCGCCGACGACGGGCACACTCACGGTCGAACGCAGTTCGCTCGATTTCTCGGGCGTCGTGATCGGCGAGGAGGTCGTACTCTCCGTCGGCGACGGCCCACGCATCGCGCTGCCGGTCACCGCGATCGGGCGCGATGTCGGACTCGCACCGGGCTGGATGGAACACGTCTTCTACGCTTTCGTCTCCCGCGGCACGCTCGAGCGGCTGGGCGTCAGCCCGACGCCAGACGAGATCCGCATCGTCCTCGACGACGCGACGCTCGACCAGGGGAGCGTGCGGCAGGTGGCATTCGCGTTGCGCGAGGTGATCGAGCGCGCCGGACGCCGGGTCACCGACGTCGAGGTGCCGGTGCCGGGAGAGCACGAGCACGCGCCGCAGATGGATTCCCTGCTCTACACGCAGTTCGCCTTTGCGTTGATGGCGCTCGCCCTGAGCGCCTTCCTCGTCGTAAACCTCATCTCGGCGATGCTCGCCGGTCAGGTACGTGAGATCGGCGTGATGAAGGCGATCGGCGCGCGGTGGCACCAACTCGCCGCGATGTACCTCTCGGTGGCGGCAGCGCTCGGCGTCCTGGCGTCCGCGATCGCGGTGCCGCTCGCGCTCGTCGTCGGACGTCGGTACGGCGCCCTCAAGGCCGAGCTGCTCAACTTCGACATCACCGGATACTCGGTGCCGGCGTGGGTGATCGTGCTACAAGTCTCAGTCGGTGTGCTACTCCCCGTCGCGGCAGCGGCTTTCCCGGTCTGGCGCGGCAGTCGGCTCGCGGTGAACGATGCCCTGCGCGATGTGGGACTCGGCGAGCGCGGCGGCGAGGGGTTCTCGAACCGATTCAGTGCCTTGCCTCGTCCGCTCCTGCTCTCGCTCCGTAATGCGTTCCGCCGCCGCGAGCGCACCCTGCTCACGCTTGTGACGCTCGCCGCCGGTGGCGCAGTCTTCCTCGGAGCGCTGAACCTCCGGAGCTCCGTGCTCCGCACGACCGACGCGCTCTTTGCGTCGCAGCGCTTCGACTTCTCGCTCCGCGTCGCAGCACCGCAGTCGCCGGCCTCGCTCGAACTCGTCGCGCGTGCGGTGCCTGGCGTCGTCGCCGCCGAGGCGTGGAGCGGTGTACGCGCCACCGTCGATCACGGCGATGGGACTTTCGGCAACACCTTCTCGATCACTGCGCCACCGCTCAGATCGGCGCTCCTCGCATTCGACCTGCTCGAAGGACGACTGCTCAGGGCTGGCGACCGCCGCGCACTTCTCATCGGACGGGGAATGCGGAGATTCGAGCCGGGCGTTGGCGTCGGGACCCGACTGAGCCTCCTCGTCGCCGGTGCGACTGAGGAGTGGGAGGTCGTCGGCATCGTGGAATCGGGACCGGGGATCGCAGCGTACACCACGCGCGACGTGGTCCTTGGACTCGCCGGCGTCGGTGGCGCGAGCACGATAGCGGTGAAGAGCGCCGACACCGGAACGGCATCGCAGGTCGACCTCATCCAGCGCCTCAGGAGCGCGCTGGCCGAGAATGGGATGCCGGTCGGCTCCAGCTCACTGCTGGTGGAGGCGAAGCGCGGCATCGACGATCATCTCCTGATGGTGGTCGACTTCCTCGGCGCGATGGCGTGGTTGATGATCCTCGTTGGCGGGCTCGCGCTCGCCTCCACGATGGGACTCGCGGTCTTGGAGCGCACGCGGGAGATCGGCGTGCTGCGGGCGATCGGGGCGCGCCACGGCGCGATCCTCTCGCTCGTGCAGACCGAGGGCCTCACCATCGCCCTGCTCAGCTGGCTCGTGGCGATCCCCCTCTCGGTGCCGATGAGCGTCGCACTGGGCGCCGCCTTCTCGCGGATCATGCTGCCGGTGCCGACAACCCTCCTGCCCGACGCGCTGGGCGTGTTGCTCTGGCTCGCGCTGGTGGTGTTCGTATCGCTCGCGGCCTGCGCGTGGCCTGCAGTGCGCGCGATGCGCGTCCCGACGGCAGCGGCGCTCGCCTACGAGTGACGCCCGTTACCGTGCCCCGTCGCGATCGTACCGCAGGTGCCGCACGCGCCCTGCCCAGATGACGAAGCCGGTGATCCGGCCACGGGCATCGCGAGTGAAGCGCACGATATTCCCGTCCACCGAGAATCCATCGCGATAGAGTGGGAGGAACCGAAAGGTCCCTTTCCACCCTTCGTCGAGCAGAAGCGAGTCGGCGCGGACCACGAGCGTGTAGCGGGTACCCAGCTCGGGACTCGTGTAGGTGCCGGCGTAGGCCGCAAGCGCGGCCGCGGCCACGTTCGGTGCCTCGACCCGCACGTAATCGACGGCCCGCGCATTCGGCGCCTCGATCCGAGCGCGGATCGCCGACCCCTCGCGGATCACCTTCAACTCGCGCGCGGCGCCACGCAACCTGAACCGGTCACCACCGAGCGGGACGTACACCGCGCCACCCAGACTGTCGGCGAGGTTCCCGTTCCGCACGACGAGCACCATCACTTCTTCGGTGCGCGGCGAATGGTATCGGCCGGCGATCGCCGCGAGCGCTTCGGGCGTCATCGCGATCGATGGCGTGACGTCGGTCGCGACCGGTTGCAGTGCGTCGCCCAGCACGATCGCCGCGACGCGGTTCGCGAGGTCGCCCGGGTTCGCGGTGCCACCATTGCACAGGAGGGCCACGGCGACCTGCTGCTCAGGGAAGCGATAGACCGCCGCACGATAGCCGCCGGTGGATCCGGTGTGCGAAACGCGTTTCACGCCGCGCCACTGATCGGTCGTGACGCCGAGACCATAGGTGATCGCGGTGCCGTCATTCAGGCGGATCACCGACTGGAGCGAGTCGCGGACCGCGCCCCACTGGCCGGTGCCGGCAAGCAGCGCGCCGGACCACTTGAGGAAGTCGTCGACCGTCGTGTTGAGGCCGCCAGCGCCATACACCCGCGTAAAGGGATGATCGTTCCGAAATCCGGTCGCGGGAGTCCCCGCGTAGGCGGCGGCGCGTCCCGGCACCACGACGCGATGATCCACCCGCCAATGCGTATTCGTCATCCCGAGGGGCCCGAAGAGACGTTCCTGCGTGAACTGCTGAAACGTCTTCCCGCTCGCGCGCTCGACGAGCGTTGCGGCGACGACGTAGCCGGTATTGCTGTAGAGGTAGTCCTCGCCGGGGTCGAAGTTGAGCTCGCGCAGGTGCGCGACCACGTCGATCACCTCCCTGTTCGTGTGGTCGGTCTCGCCGGCCGCCCGCCCTTGGGCGGCGTGGAGCAGGTACCGGTCCGGGAGTCCGCTCGTGTGCGAGAGGATCTGCCGGACGTTGATCCGCTTGCCGATCCCTTTCACCTCTGGGATCCACTTGCTGATGTCGTCGTCGAGGGAAAGGATGCCGTCGCGCGCGAGGAGGACGAGCGCCGCCGCGGTGAACTGCTTCGCCACCGAGCCGCTCTCCGAGATCGTGCCGACGGTGAATGGCGTCCCCGCCTCGAGGTTCGCCATCCCGGAGGCGCGCCGGATGAGTGGCGCTCCGGCGCGGTCCACACCCACGGCGCACCCGGGTGTCGAGGTGCGGCTCCACGCGGTGAAGACCGAATCGACGCGCGGGATGAGCCCGCCATCCGGTCGCTGGGCGGCGAGCGGGGAAGCGGACAAGGCAAGGAGTGCGACAGTGAAACGACGCATCGGGAATCCGGTTGGGAGTGTGAGGACGCGGTGAACTTGCAGCCCGTCGGAACGTCCGTCCACATCCGTGGATACCATCCCTACTGTCCGCGTGGCAGATTCCACTGAGACCTGCTGTCAGGAGATATCGTGCGTCGTTCGCTCGCCCTCGCTGCATTCGCCTCCCTCGTGCCGGTCGCGATCGCCTGCGCCCAGCCGCAGACCAGCAACCGCAGCGCGCAGACCAAGGATGGAGAGCCCTGCCCGCCGGGGATGACCCTCGTGCGGCCACGGAACTGTCAGGCCCCGGCGATGGATCCGCCGACCATCCTCGACTACCGGCCGCGCTCGACGCTCATCGCTCCGGCGCATCCCGTGCCGAAGGCGAAGTATCCGGCGATCGACTATCACGGGCACCCGATGGGCGACTGGAGCGGTTCGGCCGAGGGGCTTGAGCGGCTCGGAGCCGCCCTCGACGAACTCAATATCCGCGTGATGATCGCCGCGAACAGCGTGTCGGGTGAGAACCTGAAGCGCCTCAACGCGCTCATCGCGGCGTCGCCGACGATGAAGGATCGGATGCGCGTGCTCACCGGCATCAACTTCAGCAACGTGGGGTCGGGGTGGGCCGAGCGCGCGGTCGCGCAGCTCGAGGCCGACGTCGCCGCTGGGGCAGTGGGGATCGGGGAGGTCAACAAGGGCCTGGGACTCAGCACCAAGAAGGCCGACGGCTCGCGCCTCAAGATCGACGACCCTGACCTGGATCCCATCTGGCAGGCAGCGGCGCGCCTCAACTTGGCGGTCTTCATCCACACCGCCGATCCACAGGAGTTCTGGCAGCCGATCGACTTCAATAACGAACGCTGGCTCGAACTCGCCCTCTTCCCGGGGCGTCGGTATCCCGCCGAGCAGTTCCCGAGCTTTGAGACCCTGATGACGGAGCGGGACAATCTGGTCCGCCGGAACCCCCGCACGAAGTTCGTCATCGCCCACATGGGTTGGCACGCGAACGACCTCGGCCGCCTTGCGAAGCTGATGGAGGAGAACCCGAACGTCTACACCGAGGTCGGGGCGGTGCTCTACGACATCGGCCGGCAACCGCGCGCGGCGCACGACTTCTTCATCCGCTTCCAGGACCGGATCCTCTTCGGCAAGGACTCCTTCCAACCTGAGGAGTACGCCTACTACTGGCGGGTCTTCGAGACGCGCGACGATTACTTCGACTACTACCGCGACTACCACGCGTCGTGGAAGCTCTACGGGATCGACCTGCCCGATGAGGTGCTGAAGAAGGTCTACTACAAGAACGCGCTCAAGCTCGTGCCGAAGATCCCGCAGGGAGGATGGCCGCGATAAGAACGCGCTGGGCCTCCGCCGCGGTCATCGCATTGGCGGTGATCGCAGTCGCCGCGCCGGTGTCGGCGCGTTGGGTCGAACGCTTCTACTCGAGTGGGTTCTACCCGCTTCTCCAACCCCCACTCACGCGGCTCTCGAATCGCGTTCCCTTCGCGCTCGATGACGTGGTGCTCGTGGGCGCAGGGCTCGCGGTACTCGTCTGGCTGGTTCGCGCGCTCCTGAGTCCGCGAATGCAGGGGCTCGCATTCCTTCGGCGAACAGCCACCCTCGCCGCCGCCATCCTACTCGTCTCGATCGTGACCTTTGGCGCGAACTTCCGTCGCCAGCCGCTCCGCGAGACCGCCGCGTTCGACGCCTCACGCGTGAGCGCCGACGCGGTATTCACGCTCGCGCAGCTCACCGTGCGAGTGCTGAACGACACCTACGACGAGTTGCCCGCGCAGTGGCCCGACGACTCGGCGGTGCGCGCGACACTCGCCCCACTCTTTCGCGAGGCGGCTCGCGCCGGTGCCGCGTGGCGGCCAGAACTCGCGCGCCCGAAACGGAGCATTCTCGATCCATGGATGCGACGGATCGGGATGAATGGCTACTTCCTCCCCTTCTTCCACGAAGTCGCGATGAACAGCGCGCTCCTTCCCTTCGAGCGGCCCTATGTGCTCGCCCACGAGTGGGGGCACAGCTTGGGCCGCGCGAACGAATCCGAAGCGGCGTACTTCGGGTGGCTCACTTGCGAGAAGGGGCCGCCCTGGGCGCGGTACAGCGCGTGGCTCCGCGTGCTCGACTACGTGAGCGCGGACCTCTCACGCGACCAGCGGCGCGCGCTCTATGCGCAACTCAGTGAGGGTCCCCGGCGCGACATCGACGCGAGCCGGCGACGGGTGCTGGCGCAGTATCGCCCGGCGCTCCGCCGAGTCAACGAGTCGGTGACGAATCGTGCCGCGCAGGTCGCCGGCGTTGGCGCCGAGCAGCGCGACTACGGACTCCTCGTGCAGCTGATGCTGGGTATGCCCCCCGCGCCGTAGCCACTACGGCCGACAGGTCGCAGGTGGGCCGATCGCGGCAGCCGGTGGCAGGGCCGACACCGTGAGCTGTTGCACCCGTGCCGGTTCCGTCGGCGCGAGGGTGATCCCGACCCGCAACGCCCCGGTCGCGCACTGCATCTTCCACTGACCGCGCAACGCGTTCTCGACAACGAATCGTCCCTCGGCGCGGCACTGGCCGCCCGCTGCAGCACGCAGGGTAGCGATCGCCACCGCCCGCCGCGGCCCCGACTCGTCGAGGAAGAGGTTCATCGCGGCGATGCTGTCGGCGAGCGGCTGATGCCACTCCTGTACCAGGCGAGAGACCTTCTCCTGCATCGCCACGAGCACCGGCGCCGGTTGCGGCGCGCGCGGCACGAGCGCGCCCGTCTGCGCGAGGAGTTCCATCACCGCGTCAAGTGTCCCGCCCCATCCGGTGTAGGTGAGGTTTCCGAGGGCGATCACGCCGACGCCGAGATCGGGGAACCAACGCATCTGTGACCCGAAGCCGGGGAGTCCCCCCGAGTGCGCGACGCGGTGCCCGAAGAGACAGGTCTGCGAGACACCGAGCCCGTAGGCGTAGCCGCCGGCGTTCATCGTGAGCGCGCCAGTCGTTGGATTGCGGACTGCGCTCGCCCCCGAGAATCGCGTGATCAACTGCATCTCCCGCAGCGACGATCTCTTGAGCACCGGCGACTCGGGGCCATCGCGCGCGGGCCAGGCATCGAGCATCAACGCGACCCAGCGGCTCAGGTCGGCACTTGAGGTGAGCATCCCGCCCATTGAACCGAACGCGCCGTCGGGCAGTGGCGGCTCCTCGAGCCACTGGCCGTCCTGCAACCGATAGCCGTGGGCGAGACGCCGCGCCGGGACGTCTCGCGCCTCCATCGTCGTCGAGGTCATTCCGAGGGGAAGGAGCACGCGCTCCTTGATGTAGCGCGCATAGGGCATCCCGCTCACGTTCTGCACGATCCGGCCCAGGATCGCGAAGCCGAGGTTCGAGTACTCGTAGGCGACGCCGGGAACGTTCGAGAAGGGGATTCCCGTGCGGAGCATCTGCGCGAGGTCGTCGTCGCTCTTGTCGAGCTGCTGGTCCCCCCAGGGATTGTCCTCGGGGAATCCAGCGCTGTGCGACAGCAGGTTCCGGATCGTGATCCGCGGCGCGTCGCTCGTCGGGTAGCGCATCACCTTCATCTCGGGCACGTAGCGTTCGGCCGGATCGTCGAGCGAGAGCTTGCCGGCGTCTCGCAGCTGAAGGATCGCGAGTGCGGTGAAGCTCTTGGTCATCGACGCGATGCGGAAGACCGAACTCGTGTCCACCGGCGCCCGCGATGGCACCTCGCGTAGGCCGTAGGCCGCAACGTGCAGGAGCCGACCGTCGACGATGATCCCGTAGGCGATCCCCGGGACGCGGGTGCGCTCGGCAAAGGCGCGCATCACGCTGTCGACCTGCGGCAGCGCGCGCTGCAGCTTCGCGATTCGGTCGGGGTCGGTGAAGCGAGCCGACGGGGCGACGCTCGATTGCGCGAACGTGGCCGAGCTCAGTGCCGCGGCGAGAAGAACTTGATGGATTAGGCGCATCGGGCAGAGATGCAGCCCGGCAGGCCCTCCGTCAATGACCTTCAGCGCACGGCGTAGAGGTGCCCATCCGTGCTGCCGAAGTACACGACCCCGTCGGCCACGACCGGAGAGGACAGCACCGACCCCAGCGTCATCATCGTCCGCACGCCGATCATCATCCCGTCGAGGGTGAAGTCGGGGTACATCGCCTGCGTCTGCATCACGCCGTTGGCGTCGGTGTACCTGGGTCCGTTCTCCTTGGACCCGTCGGTCTGGAAGCGCGCGAGAAGTCTGCCGTCCGTCGTCGAGACCGCATTCAGATAGCCGTCCGATGTGCCGTAGTACGCCACCTCGCCCGCGAGAGCGGGAGAGGAGAATGAGATCGCCTTGTTCTGCAGGTCGATCCGCACCGCGCCGGTCGCGACGTCGAGCGCCTTGAATCGCCGGCCGTCAGAGGTCGGGAAATAGACCGCGCCGCCCCGCACCGCCGGTGACGCGATCGTCCAACCGCCGCGGTTGTCGTGCTTCCACTTGAGCGCGCCGGTGCGCGCATCCACCGCGTGGAAGTGTCCGTCGCGGCCGCCGACGAAGACCATCCCGTTCGCGACCGCCGGTGAACTCGCGAGACCGATCTGATTGTAGATCGTGGTGTCGTTGCCGGTGGTGTACCGCCACCTCTCCTTGCCGGTGTTGGCGTCGAGCGCGTAGAGATTCCGATCCCAGCTCCCGATGTACACGACGCCGTCCACGACGGCCGGCGAGGCGTGCACGACGTCACCCGTCGCGAACGACCACTTGAGTGCGCCAGTCGTCGCGTCGACCGCGTACACGTTCTGGTCGCCACTTCCGAAGTAGACGACATTCCCGACGATCGTCGGCGAGGAGAGGAACACATCGAACGGATCTGGCATCCGTTCGGTGCGCGGGGTCGCGCCGTGGATCCCCGGCGCGGTGAAACGGCGCTCGCCCTTCGTCGCGAAGGTCCATTTCGGCTCGCCGTCGCCGTGGTCGAGTGCGTAGAGCTTTCCGTCCCCGCTCACGATGTAGAAGAGCCCATCGCGATAGGCCGGTGACGAAGCGATCGGCCCCTCGGTCGCGAACTTCCAGCGCTGGGTGCCCGTGTGCCGATCGATCGAGTAGAGCGCGCCGTCAGTGCTCCCCACCACGATGGTGTTCCCGATCACGAGCGGGCTTGAGATCACGCGACCGCCGGTCTTGAACTTCCAGGCGAGGGAGGAGAGCGAGGGCGCGGGCGACGCATAGGCGCCGGTGTGATCAGGTCCGCCGCGGAACATCGCGGGCTGGGCCGCGAGTCCGCGCGCCAGAACGACGACGGTGAGTGCGAAACAGGGATATCGAATGTCGCGAAGGCGCATCGGACGTCTCGGGAAGATGTTCACCCGAAAGATCACCCGACGCGGCGCAGGGCCGCTTGAACGAAGTTGCGCCTACGGCGCGCTCGCCTTGGTCCCCGCGAGGGCGGGATCGATCTGGCTCACGGAGTAGCTGACTTCGTCGTCGATCGAGTTCGAGTACCAGTCGATGTACGCCTCCGTCGGGTGACCGAGGGCCGAGTCGAACTTCACTGTCACCTCTCCGGCGGGGAGTGTGATCGCGTCCTCGAGGATCACGAAGAGTTCGCGGATGCTCGGATACCACTGCCACCACTCCGTGGGGAGCACCTCGTCGGTCGCGATCAGCCGGACCTCGGTGACCACATCGTTCACGACGTTGATCCGCACCGGACCATTCACGCCGCAGAAGCAGACGCGATCCAGCGTGAAGGCGTAGGTGCTGGGACCGTCGCGCTCCCACCGCGCCTCGGCCGCGCGAAGGCGCTGAAGGAGGAATCTCTGCTCCGGCCCGCTGATGAGGTCGCCGCCGCAGGCGGCGAGCAGCAGGCAGGTGCTGATCAGGGGGGCGAGTCGACTCGTCACACCCCTTCTACCCGGGGAGACCAGATCCGCGCCACACCCCACGCGACGAACCATCCGAGGCCTGCCGCCAGCACCACGTCACTGACGAAGTGTGCTCGCGCCAACACCCGCGTCACCGCGCACCCACCCGCCAGCGTGTAGCCGACCCACCGCGCGCGGGGATAGAGCCGGGCGAGCATTGCCGCTCCGGCGAACGCGACCAGCGTATGCGAACTCGGCAACGCGAGGCCCGACGTGCTCCACGTACGCTCCCCGAACGACCGCCACGAGTACAGCCCTTCGAGCACCGCAGGACGCTCACGGCGCAGCAGGAGCTTGAGCACCTCGGCCAATGCACCCCCGAGCGTCGGCGTCCCCAGTAAGAGCCAGAACCTCCGTTTGGCCGCCTTCCGGCTTCCGCCTTCCGCAGTCTCGTGTAACCAGATCGCGAGGGCGAGGGCGAGCCAGGTCCCCAGGAACCCCATCACTCGGAACATCCGACCCCAATCGAGATCGTAGACGCGGGGGTTCTGGATGTTTCGATACACCCAGGTGTCCACGAGTGACGCGAGCACGAATGCAACCAGCGTGATCGCCAGTGCGCGCCAAGCGCTTCGCGTACTCACCGGATCAGCCCCTCGAACCCTGCGAGGATCCGCTCAGTCATCCCCCAGATCGTCAGGTCATCCACCTGATACGCCTCCGCTTGCATCCGATAGTTGCGTCCGGTCACCGTCGTGCGAACGCGCGCCTCTGGACGGAAGATCCGGTCGATCGCGATCCATCGCGCTTCGGCGATCTCGTCGCTCAACACGAGCGGCGCCGGCGACTCGACGACGCAAACGTACGGTCGGACGATGATCGGCGGGAGCACCGGCGTCCGCGGGCGGAGCTCGTCGAGCGCGCCGAGCACTCTCCCCTGTGCACGGAGA
>JANPCH010000129.1:0-2328 GCA_031430835.1 Gemmatimonadaceae bacterium | reverse complement strand
CGAACGGGACCGCCGTGCTGGGCCTCGGCAACATCGGTGCGCTCGCGGGCAAGCCGGTGATGGAGGGCAAGGGGAACCTGTTCAAGCAATTCGCGGACATCGACGTCTTCGACCTCGAGGTGGGATCCGAGAATCCGGACGACGTCATCCGCTTCTGCCAGTTGCTCGAGCCGACGGTCGGGGGGATCAACCTCGAGGACATCAAGGCGCCCGACTGCTTCCGGATCGAGGAGACGCTCCGCGAGCGGCTCGACATCCCGGTGTTCCACGACGACCAGCACGGCACCGCGATCATCTCCGGCGCGGCGCTGCTGAACGCGCTCGAGATCGTGGGCAAGGACATCGCGCAGGTCAGCGTGGTGTTCTCCGGTGCGGGCGCGGCGGCGATCAGCACGGCCGAGCACTACGTGCGCCTCGGGGTCAAGCGCGAACACATCATCCTCTGTGACCGCAGCGGCGTGGTGTACAAGGGACGCGCGGAGTACATGGACCCGTACAAATCTCGGTTCCAGACCACGAGCAAGGCCCGCGATGTCGCCGGTGCCCTCGTGGACGCCGACGTCTTCGTCGGTCTCTCGGCAGCCGGCGCGATCACCGGCCCGATGATCGCGAAGATGGCGAAGAACCCGATCATCTTCGCGTTGGCAAACCCGGTACCGGAGATCCTGCCTCACGAAGTGCGCGCGGTGCGCGACGACGCGATCATCGCCACTGGTCGCTCCGACTATCCGAACCAGGTCAACAACGTCCTCGGGTTCCCCTTCATCTTCCGCGGCGCACTCGATTCACGCGCCACCGAGATCAATGAGGAGATGAAGATGGCGGCGACGCGGGCCCTCGCCGCCCTCGCCAAGGAGGACGTGCCGGACAGCGTCGCCGCGCTCTACGGCCTCACGAACGTGAAGTTCGGCGCAGAATACTTGATTCCGTTTCCATTCGACCCGCGGGCGCTCCTGCGCGTCGCGCCAGCGGTCGCGTGGGCCGCGGTGGCGAGCGGCGTTGCGAAGGAGTTCATCGACCTCGACGACTATCGTGATCAGCTCGAGGCGCGGCTTGGCCGCGCCCGCGGACTGATGCGCGGCCTCATCTCCCGCGCCCAACACGATCCAAAGAGAGTCGTCTTCCCCGAAGGGGAGGACCCGAAGATCCTGCGCGCCGCGCAGATCCTCGTCGACGAGGCGATCGCCCATCCGATCCTCCTCGGACGCATCGAGCGCGTGCGGGCGATCGCCGACGAGCTCGGCATCCCGCTCAATGGAATCGAGATTGTCGAGCCGGGCACCTCGAAGGACCGCGAGCGCTACGCGCAGCTGCTTTGGAAGAAGCGCCAGCGAAAGGGGATGTCGCTCGTCGAGGCGGGCCAGCGGATCACCCGCGGCGTGACCTATGGCAGCGTGATGGTCTCCTGCGGCGACGCCGACGCCCTCGTTGGTGGAATCGGGAAGCATTACCCCGAGACCGTGCGCCCCGCCCTCGAGGTCATCGGCGCGCACCCGCGGATGGGATTGGCGTCGGGCCTCTACCTCCTCGTCTTCGAGAAGCACGTCGTCTTCTTCGGCGACACGACCGTCAACATCGATCCCACCGCCGAACAACTCGCGCAGATCGCGCGGTCGGCGGCGCGACTTGCCAAGACCTTCGGGTTCGTTCCGCGCATTGCGATGCTCTCCTTCTCGAACTTCGGGTCGGTGAAGCACCCCGAGTCGCAGAAGGTGGCCGACGCGGTGCGACTGTTGAGGGAGCAGGACCCGAATCTCATCGTGGATGGTGAGATGCAGGCCGACACCGCCTTCAGCGAGGAGGTCCTGGCTGGGCGTTACCCCTTCAGCGCCCTGAAGGAGCCGGCCAACGTCCTCATCTTCCCCAACCTCAGCGCGGGCAACATCGCGTATAAATTGCTCACCCAGCTGGGTGGGGCCACCGCGATCGGCCCCATCCTCGTCGGCATGCAACACCCCGTGCACGTGTTGGAGCAGGGCGCTGACGTGCAGGAGATCGTGAATATGGCGGCGGTCGCGGTGATTGACGCGCAGCAGCGGAAGATTCCTCACCCATCATAAGACTTCACTCCGCAATGCCAACATCCTCCTCCCCTGCCAAGAACGAGTCGCCCACCCGCGAGAGCTCGACCGGGCTCGGTGCGCAGGGACTCGCCCCCAAGGGCGCGGTGCGCTGGAACTTCGAGGCGCCCGAACTCATCCAGGCCGCGGTCCGCCGCGACGAGGGTGAACTGGCCTTCATGGGCCCCTTCGTCGCCGTCACCAAGCCGCACACCGGCCGCTCCCCCAACGACAAGTTCGTCGTGAAAGAACCGTCGACTGAGAAGGA
>JANPCH010000128.1:0-7520 GCA_031430835.1 Gemmatimonadaceae bacterium | reverse complement strand
CTCAGCGGTGCGACACGAGTGGGCACGGGACAGACCTCCGATGACGGGACCTATCGGATCGGCAACGTCCCGGTGGGCACGTATACCTTGCTCGTCGCGCGGATCGGCTTCAGCGCGCGCCGCACTGACGGCGTGCAGGTGACCGCCGGTGGCACCACGACCACGAACGTGGCACTCGCCGAGGTCGCGGCGCAGCTCAATCAGGTGGTCACGACGGCGACTCGCGGCGCCGAGCCGGAGAAGATCCTCGACTCGCCGAACTCCATCTCCGTGGTCACGGCCGAACGGATCGCCGAGCGGCCCTCGGTGACCGTCACCGACCTCATCAAGACGCAGCCAGGGCTCTCGATCTCGAATGGCGGCATCGCGCAGGCGAACATCGTCTCGCGCGGATTCAACAATGCGTTCTCGACGACGATGCTGATGCTGCAGGACTATCGTTTCGCCGGTGTCCCGTCGCTCCGGGTGAACGTCCCCATCCTCTTCACCGGAGTGAACGAGGACATCGACCGGATCGAGATCCTGCAGGGTCCGGCCTCGGCGCTCTACGGGCCGAACTCGGGTTCGGGCGTGTTGCACGTGATCACCAAGTCCCCCTTCCAGTCGCAGGGGACGACGCTGACGCTCGATGGCGGCGAGAGATCGCTGATGCGCCTCGGTGTGCGGCACGCTGGCTCATTCGGCGAAGACAAGTTCGGTTACAAGGTCTCGGGCGAGTATTTCACTGCCTCCGACTGGGAATACAACGACCCGAATGAGACCGCGGCCTCGCCGACCTACGCGGCCGCCGATACCCTGATTCCGGTCTCCCGTCGCGGACAGCCCATCCAGCGTGACTTCAGCCTCGAGCGCTACTCAGCCGAGGCCCGGCTCGACTACCGGCCGAACGAGGACACCGAGTTCATCACGACAGTCGGCCGCACGATGCTCGGGAACGCGATCGAGATCACCACGGTGTTCGGCGCCGCGCAAGCGCGCAACTGGAGTTACACCAACGTCCAACAGCGGTATCGGCGGAAGAAGTTCTTCGCCCAGATCTTCTACAACACATCGGACGCCGGCAACGACGACGCCCTCGATGACGCCGGCACTTACTACCTGCGGTCGGGAAGATCTGTGGTGGACCAGTCGTCGGTGCTCGTCGGGCAGGTCCAGCAGGGATTCAACTTCGCTGGGACGAAGTTCACGACCGGACTCGACTACATCGCGACCACTCCCAAGACGGCCGGCACGATCATGGGCCGGAACGAGGACGATGACAACATCGCCGAGGTGGGTGGGTACCTGCAGTTCACCCGCCCGGTGACGGGAAAGTTGGACTTCATGGGTGCTGTCCGCGCCGACAACAACTCGCGGATCGAAGGCGTGCAGTTCTCGCCGCGCGCCGCGTTCCTCTACAAGGCGACGCCAACCCAGAACTTCCGCTTCACGTTCAACCGAGCGTTCAACTCGCCGGCCTCGTTCTCGTTCTTCCTCGACCAGTATTCGGGGCGGACCCCGGCGCCCGGTATGCCAGTACAGGCCATGGGGAACGCGCCGAAGATCGGCTGGAACTTCTCACGCACCTGCAACGCGGCCATCAACGGCGGACTCTGCATGCGGTCGCCGTACGGCGCCGGCGAGATCGCGTCGGCGGCAGCGCCTGTCTGGCCGACCTTTACCGCCTCGCTCTCGGCCATCGTCACCGGACTTCCGGTCTCGGCGTTCGGCCCCGGCGGCGAAGCGGCGCGCACCGCGCTCCTCGGAGTGCTGGCCGGCCCAGTGGGGAACATCGTCCGGGGACTGACACCGACCACGGCGCAGGCCCCGTCGGTGATGGTCAACCTCAACACCAACACACCGATCTTCACGGCCGCGTCGGTCACGGACCTCGCCCCGCTCGGGGCGAACTTCTCCAACACCTGGGAACTCGGCTACAAGGGGATCTTCGGCAGCAAGCTCCGTGTCGCGCTGGACTACTGGTACCAGATCCGGCCGGCCGAACCGACGACGCAGATCATCAATCCTGGCGTCCTGTACATCGGTGCGTTCCTGGCGCCCTATCTGACTGCCCAGATCACCGCCGGACTCCAGGCGCCCCCGTACAACCTGTCCCCGGCCGCCGCTGCTGGCAACGCTGCAGCCGTAGTGCCCGGGCTCGTTGGTGTCATGGCGGCGATCCCCCAGGGCGCCCTCGCGTTCAACAACCCGAACCACACCCAGCCGTATCTGGTGTTCAGCTACCAGAACGCGGTGGGAACGATGGACGCTCGGGGTGTTGATCTCGGATTGGACTACCTCCTCAACGACGCCTTCACGCTCGAAGCCACGTGGTCCTATCTGGCGAGGACCGTGTACCCAAGAGCGCCGGGGGCGACCGCGCTCAATCCGTTGGCCGCCAACGCGCCGAAGAACCGCGTGACGACGACCGTTCGCTGGGCGAACGCGATGCGCAGCGTGACGTCCGAATTCCGGGTCCGCTACTACAGCAAGATGGAAGTGAACTCGGGCGTCTATAACACCTTCAACCTCAACACGCCCGTGCCCTACGAGCAGGTGCCGGAGAACCTGTTCGTGGACGGCGGCTTCTCGTGGCGCCTCCCCTTCTCGCAGAACGTGCGCTGGGCGGTCAATGGCCAGAACCTGCTCGGGAACGAGGTCAACTCGTTCATCGGCGTGCCGAAGATCGGCCGCATGATCACGACGCGGTTGCAGTACTCGTTCTAACGCTCCAGTAGGGTTGTAGACGCGGGGTGGGCCAGTCGGCCCACCCCGCGTCGTTTATCTTCCAGCCGTGCTCGTCCTCCTCGACCCCGCCGCGCACCCCGTCATCGGACATCGCGGCGCCCGCGCCCGGGCGCCCGAGAACACGCTGCCCTCCTTCGCCCTCGCCGCGAACGCGGGCGTCGATGCGATCGAACTCGACCTCCACCTCTCTCGTGACGGCGTGCCGGTCGTGATGCACGACCCGACGTTGGACCGGACGACCGACGCGCGCGGACCGATCGGGGAACGCACCGCCGGTGAGCTGGCGCGGGTCGACGCCGGATGGGCCTACACTGCCGACGGCGGCCGGAGCTTCCCCTTCCGCGGACAGGGGATCGGAGTTCCGACGCTGGATGAGGTGATCGGCGCTCATCCGACGCTCCCGATGATCCTCGAGATCAAGGCCCTCGAGGCCGCCCTCGTGGTCCTGCGGCTCATCGAGCGGGCCGGTGCGGCCGGGCGTGTCCTCATCGGCAGCTTCATCGACGAAGCGCTCGTTCCCTTCGCGAGCGCCGGGATCCCGGTGAGTGCCCCGCCGCGGGCACTCGCACGACTCTACCTCCCCGCGCTCGTCGGGGTGCACCCTTCCTTCTTCCCCTTCGACGCGATGTGCATCCCGCGCTACCACCGCGGCCTGCCGCTCCCGATTCGCGGTTTCGCCCGTGTGATGCATCGACTCGGCCACCCGACGCACATCTGGACCGTCAACGACGCGCGCCTTGCCCGGTCCCTGTGGCAGCGAGGCGTGCAGGGGATCATCAGTGACGATCCGGCGACGATCCTCGCCGAACGCCGGAGGGCCGCGTGACCGCCGCTGCAGCGCCAGTGGCGACCTCCGAGAAGAAACCGGAGAAGAAGCCCGTCAACTACAAGGCCGCGTGGGCTGAGACGCGCAAGCTGATGTGGCAGCACCGCTCCTCGTTGGGTGTCGGCATCGTCCTGATGCTCCTCAACCGCCTCTCGGGCCTCGTCCTGCCGGGAAGCGTGAAGTGGATCTTCGACGAGGTGTTGAGCGGGAAGCGGCCCGAGCTCCTGATGCCGATCGCGATCGCGTCCGGCGTCGCCACGCTGATCCAAGCGGCGAGCTCATTCGCGCTCTCTCAGGTGATCTCGGTCGCCGCGCAGCGCGCGATCACCGACCTCCGCCGGCGCGTGCAGGCGCACATCCTTCGCCTCCCGGTGAGCTTCTTCGACTCGACGCAAAGCGGCGTGTTGATCACGCGCGTGATGAGCGACGCCGAGGGGATCCGCAATCTCATCGGCACCGGGATCGTGCAGCTCGTCGGTGGCGTGGTCACGGCGACCCTCGCCCTCGGCTACCTCTTCTGGCTCAACTGGTTCCTCACACTCGCCACGATCGCGTTCCTCGCGATCTTCGGTGGGGTGATGGCGTACGCGTTCGCGAAGCTGCGACCCGTGTTCCGAGAGCGGTCGAAGATCCACGCCGAGGTTTCGGGCCGGCTCGGGCAGGCGATGGGCGGGGCGCGGGTGGTGAAGGTGTACACGGCGGAGAAGCGGGAGGAGATCGTCTTCACCCGCGGGGCGCATCGCCTCTTCCGGAACATCGCCTCGACGATCACCGGCACGAGCGCGATCGGGGCAGTGAGCATCGTGATCATCGGTGCCGTCGGAGTGCTGATCCTCACGGTCGGCGGACGCGCGGTGGTCGCCGGACAGATGACGGTCGGCGACCTCGTTTCCTACATCTTCTTCGTCGGTCTCGTCTCCTTCCCGGTCATCCAGATGGCCGCGATCGGCACGCAGATCACCGAGGCCTTCGCGGGCCTCGACCGCATCCGTGAGATCCTCGAGATGCCCACCGAGGATGACGACGACGCTCGGCGCGACGCGCTCCGGCGCCCCGATGGCGACGTGGCCTTCGAGAAGGTGTGGTTCGAGTACCGTCCTGGGATCCCCGTGTTGAAGGAGGTCTCCTTCACGTCGAAAGCCGGCAGCACGACGGCGCTCGTCGGTTCGAGCGGATCGGGGAAGAGCACGCTGATCTCACTCATCCTTGCGTTCAACCGCCCACTCAAGGGGCGCGTGCTGATCGCTGGCCAGGATCTCGCGTCGCTGCGGCTGCGCGAGTACCGCGCAACGCTGGGCGTGGTGCTCCAGGACAACTTCCTCTTCGACGGCACCATCTCCGAGAACATCGCCTTCTCGAAGCCAGGGGCGACCGCGGCCGAGGTGCAGGAGGCGGCGCGGATCGCGAACTGTGAGGAGTTCATCAGCGGGTTCCCCGACGGCTACGAGACGATCGTCGGCGAGCGGGGCGTGAAGCTCTCGGGCGGACAGCGCCAGCGCGTCGCGATCGCGCGAGCGATCCTCGCCGACCCGCAACTGCTGATCCTCGACGAGGCGACATCGAGTCTCGACTCGGAGAGCGAACGGGAGATTCGTGAAGCACTGCGGGCACTGCGTTCGGGCAGGACGACCTTCGTGATCGCCCACCGGCTCTCGACGATCCGGAGCGCCGACCAGATCCTCGTGCTCGAGCACGGCGAGATCGTGGAGCGGGGTTCACACCGAGAGCTGATGGCGCTCGGGGGTCGCTACAAGGAGTTGCACGACACGCAGCACGAGATCGAGCGCGACCTCTTCATCAATCCTGGCGAGGACTACACGGCGAACGAAACGGCCGGCGGGCTCCCCTAGGGCGCCCGCCGGCCGCGGTGCTGCCGCCGCGGTGGTGCCCTCGCGGTCAGCCCTTCTTGCCGCTGACCCGCGAACCATCTCCCTGCATCGCCCACTCCCCTTCGGCGACCGCGCCATCGATGTCGAGATACATCGATCCGTCGCCGCCGGTCGGAACCGGGAAGGACATCGTGAGACGCTTGCCGACCAGCTCGGCCTTCGCGATCGGGATCGTCGGAAAGGCGTCGGACGAGAGCGTGCCCCCGAAACCGCCATCGGGCAACCTCACCAGCTGCAGGATGACTTCGAACGATTGACCCTGCGCCGAGAGCGCGAGGGTCCACTTCCCGGTCGGGTCCAGTTCACCGACCGGCGCAGCCGGCACCGGCGCGGGAACCGGCGTCACGACGGGCGTGCCGGAGATCAGCGTGGAGGTGGCGGTCGTCGTCTTGCAGGCCGTGACGACGGCGAGGGCACCGAGCAGTGCGAACGAGCGTGCGTGCATCGCGTGTCTCTCCAAGAAAGGGCGTGTGAGGAGGGTTTAGGGTAGGCAGCGAGACGCGCGGCCGCAACTCAGGGGCGCGACCCGCTCACCTTCGACCCCATCCCTGACGCGGACCAGTCCCCCGAAACAGTGGTCCCATCGAAGAGCAGGCTCATCGAACCGACACCGCCGCCGGGCGCATCGAAGGTCACACTCATCTTCTTCCCTTCGAGCGTCGCCTTCGTGATCGGCGCGGTCCCCATCTGCGAACTGAGCGTGCCACTGTAGCCACCCTCCGCGAGCTTCACCAGTTCCATCACGACCTCGAGGTTCTGTCCCTGGATGTCGAAGAGCAGGTTCCAGCGCCCGACCGGGTCGAAGGCGCCGGCCTCCGGCGCCGGGATTGTGGCCGATGGTGTCGGTTCCGGGAGTGCGGTGACGTTCACCGTGGCGGGCCGCGTCGCGGACCGGCAAGAAACCGAGAGAGTGAACGCGCTCAGCAACGCGAGGGTGGTTCGGCGCATCAAAGGGCCTCCGGAAGAGAGATCACTCGGCGGGAACCGTACGCTCGGCAGCCCACGCCCGCAACTCCTCGATCCGCTCGCGCATCGTGCCGCTGAGCGGCTTCGTCGCGCCGATCTCGCGAAGGAGGAGTGCGGTGTCGATCGACCGCGATCCCGCAAAGGCCGCATACAGTGCCGACACCACGACCTGCTCGAGTTCGGCGCCGCTGAATCCTTCACTCGCTGCGGCGAGGGCCGTGACGTCGAAACCGCGCGGATCCTGCTTCCGCTTCCTCAGGTGGATGCGGAGGATCTCCTCCCGCGCCGCAGCCTTCGGGAGGTCGACGAAGAACACTTCGTCGAACCGTCCCTTCCGGATGAACTCGGGCGGGAGTTTCGTGATGTCGTTCGAGGTGGCGGTGACGAAGACATCCCCTTTCCGATCCTGGAGCCAAGAGAGGAAGGTGCCGAAGACGCGACGCGAGACCCCACCATCCTCCTCGCCCCCTGATGAAGCGAAGGCCTTCTCAAGTTCGTCGATCCAGAGTACGATCGGCGCCATTCGTTCGGCGGTCTGCATCGCCCGCTTGAAGTTCTTCTCGCTGTCGCCGATGTACTTGTCGTAGAGGTTGGCCGGATCGAGCTTGAGCAGCGGGAGTCCCCACTCGCGCGCGATCGCCTTCGCAGCGAGGGATTTTCCGCAACCGGGCACGCCGAGCAGGAGCACGCCGCGTGGGAAGCCGAGTCCGAAGGCGCTCGCCCGCTGCGGGTCGTTCACCACGGCGCGGCGGCGCGCGAGCCAGGCCTTGAGACCTGCGAGGCCAGCGACCTCACTGAGTCCTTCCTCGGCAGGATAGTACTCGAGCAGACCGTCCTGCTCGACCACCTGACGCTTCGCGGCCGCGACGCGCGGCACGTCGGTCGCCTGCAACGTCCCGTCCTCCATGATGAGCTTCGTCACGACCCGTTCGGCTTCGCTCAAGGAGAGGCCCACGAGATTGTTCACAAGGCGCGTGCGATCCTCGTGCGTGAGCTCGACCTTGAGCGGCATCTTCGCCGCGTACTCGCGGATGACCCGCTCGAGTTGTTGCCGATGCTCGGAGAAGCCCGGCATCGGCAGGTGCAAGGCCACGGCCTGCGGACGGAGCGCA
>JANPCH010000127.1:0-1795 GCA_031430835.1 Gemmatimonadaceae bacterium | reverse complement strand
AGGCGCCGAGGACGGCATCGCGACTGCGTCAGGGATGGCGGCCGTCTTCACGGTGCTGGCGTCGCTACTCAGCGCGGGAGACCACGTCGTCGCGGGGCGCGCGGTATTCGGCTCGACGCACCAGTTGTTCACGCGGGTCTTCCCACGGTGGGGGATCACGCACGAGTACGTCGACGGCGACGACCCCGAGCGTTGGACGCGCGCGATCCGGCCGAACACCAAGCTGATCTTCGTCGAGACGCCATCGAATCCCGGTCTCGATCTCGTGGACCTCTCGGCCCTCGGCGCCCTCGCGCGCGAGCGAGGCATCCCCCTTGTGGTGGACAACTGCTTCGCGACGCCGGTCATCACGCGACCGCTGGACCTCGGGGCGTCCCTCGTCGTCCATTCGGCGACGAAGTTCATCGACGGGCAGGGACGCGTGTTGGGCGGTGCGATCGTCGGCGACCGCGCGCTCATCGCTGAGTCGCGCTACCTCGCGCGCCACGCCGGTCCGGCGCTCTCGCCCTTCAGCGCGTGGGTACTCTCGAAAGCTCTCGAGACGTTGGCTCTCCGAATGGAGCGCCACTCGGCGAATGCGCTCGTGCTCGCGACCGCGCTTGAGTCGCACCCTGGGGTCCTCGCGGTGCGGTATCCCTTCCTCGAATCACATCCGCAGTCGGCGCTCGCGAGGCGCCAGATGCGACTCGGGGGCGGTGTGCTGACGATCCGGCTCGCCAGCTACGATGCCGCGCGCGGCTTCCTCGACGCGCTCACACTCTGCTCCCACTCACCCAACCTCGGCGACACGCGAACGATCGTGACCCATCCAGCGTCGACCACGCACTCCAAGCTGACGGAAGCGGAGCGTGCGCACGTGGGCATCACGCCCGGCCTCGTGCGCATCTCGGTCGGGCTCGAGCATCCCGCCGACCTGCTCGACGACCTCCAACGGGCGCTGGCGTCAGCGGGGTGAGCGGGCGGCGCGCACCATGACCGAGTCGACCAGCGCGCGGAGCACCTCGGGCCGGCTCCCCATCATGTGCTGTCCCGGGAGCCACACCATCTCGCGGGGCTCGCGCGCGGCGGCCCAGAGTGCGTCCACCGACGCCCGCGGGACCCGCTCGTCCTCCAAGGCGTTGAGCATCACCACCGGTCGCGGGGCCACGCGTCCGATCCAACGCTCTGGGGCGAAACGGGGACCCGAGGCGAGCAGGTCGGCGAGCACCGCGACCGGCCATCGCAGTGCCGCGGCGCCGATCTCCCGCTCGAGCCCGCGCTCGATCACCAGCAGAGGACGCCCTCCACCGTGCGCCAGCCAGAGACGGGAGACCCGCTGGTCGCGCGCGGCGGCGATCGTCGCGAAGGGGGCGCCGAAGCTCGCCCCGACGAGCTCGACGCGGTTCGGATCCACGTCGGGCCGGGCCAGCAGGTGGTCGAGAGCCACCGAGACCGCCGGTGGCGTGTCGTAGAGCGCGCGCCGGATCGCAGGAACCTCACCGAGCAGCGCGATGCCCTTAGCGTCGGCGTTCCCCGTGAAGGGATAGGCGATCGACGCGATGAGGGCGCCGCGCGTATCGCCGAGCAGGGCGCCAGCGGCCGCGCCCCGCTGGTGCCCGCCGAGGATCAGGAAGAGTGTCCGCCGAACCGTCGGTCTTGCGGCGGCGGGATGCGGCTCCCGCAATGCGAGTTCGAACACGAGCCCGCTCGATCCGGTGAGCCGGTAGCGGGTCTCCTGCACATCGCCGTCGGCGATCGGGCTCGCGGAGTCGACGGCGACGAGCGCGCCGCGACGAGCGGCGAAGATCGGCTCGGG
>JANPCH010000126.1:0-29539 GCA_031430835.1 Gemmatimonadaceae bacterium | reverse complement strand
CTGCTCTTGGCGCGGCGCGGATGGGGTCGGACGGCGCCGAACCCACTGGTCGGCGCCGTCGTCGTTCGTGATGGCAAGGTCGTTGGCGAGGGGTGGCACGCCGAGTTCGGGGGGCCGCACGCGGAGATCGTGGCGCTCGAGGTGGCGGGGGATGCCGCGCGTGGGGCCGAGCTCTTCGTGACGCTCGAGCCCTGCAACCACCGAGGGCAGACACCGCCCTGCAGCGAGGCGGTCATCGCGGCGGGCCTCGCGCGCGTGGTCATCGCCGCGCGTGACTCGCACCCGATCGCGAGCGGCGGGATCGAAAGGATCCGGGCCGCGGGGATCGCGGTCACGGAGGGAGTCGAGGTCGCGGCGGCCGAGGAGTTGAACGCGGCCTTCCACTTCAGTCACCGCGATACCACGCGTCCCTTCGTGACGCTCAAACTCGCGATTTCGGGCGACGGGGCGATCGCAGCTGCGGATGGAAAGCCTCGCTGGATCACGGGGAAGCGCTCGCGCAGCGAGGTCCACCGGCTCCGGGCAGGCGCGGACGCGGTGATGGTGGGGATCGGCACTGCGGCCGCGGACGATCCGCGGCTCACGGTTCGAACGGGGAAACGCCCCCGCGTGCCGCCCGTTCGGTTGATCGTCGACCCGACGGCGCGACTGCCGTTGACCTCGAATCTCGTGCGGACGGCGCGGAGGAACCCGACTTGGGTCGTCGCCCGGCCGCGCGCTCCTGGAGCTCCGGCGCTGACCGCTGCCGGTGTCCGGGTCATCGAGGCCGCCGACCTCGTGACCGGCCTGGGTCTGCTGCGCAAGGAGGGGATCCGCCACCTGTTGGCCGAGGGGGGGGCGAGACTCGCTCGAACGCTCATCGACGCCGACCTCGTGGACCGGTTGATTATCTTTCGGGCGCCAGTCCTCCTCGGGGCTGGTGCCCTCCCGGCATTCGGGGGTGCCACGCCGGACGAGGTCACGGCGCGTTGGCGGGTCATCGAACGTCGCTCCCTGGGGGAGGACGAGATGACCATCTTCGCGCCCCCCGGCCGCTGATTTTCACCTGTCGCCCGCCATGTTCACTGGACTGATCACCACGGTCGGCATCGTCACCGACGCGAATGACACGCCGGCGGGGCGAGCCCTGCGCCTGAGCGCGTCGTTCGAGGACGTTGTGGTCGGCGAGAGCGTCGCGTGCAATGGCGCCTGCCTCACGGTGCGCGAGCGCGGCCCGGGGTGGGTCGAGGTCGCGGCCGTCGGGTCGACGATCGACCGGACGACGATCGGCACGTGGACGGCCGGCACGCACGTCAACCTCGAGCGGGCGCTCGCGGTCGGCGAGCGTTTCGGCGGACACATCGTCCAGGGCCACGTCGATGGGGTCGGGCGCGTGGTCGAGGTCCGTGATGACCGGAGCGCGCTCCTTCTCGACATCGAAGTTCCGGCCGAGGTGGAGGAGTTGCTGGTCCCGCTGGGCAGCGTTGCCGTGGACGGCGTGAGCTTGACGGTGAACGCGCTCCCCCGTCCCGGTGTTCTCCAAGTGTCGGTCATTGATCACACGCGCCGCCATACCACCCTCGGCAAACTCGCGGTCGGCGACCACGTACAGCTCGAGTCCGACATCCTCGCGAAGTATCTCAAGCGCCTCGCGGCGCCCCTCCTGCCCCTCTGAGATGTTCGGCACTATCGAGCAGGCCCTCACTGACCTTCGGCAAGGCAAGTTCATCGTTGTCGCCGACGACGAGGATCGCGAGAACGAAGGCGACCTCATCTGCGCGGCGGAGTTCATCACGCCGGCGATGGTGAACTTTCTGATGCGCGCGAAGGGGATGATCTGCGTGGCCCTCTCCCCCGAGCGGGTCGAGCGGCTCGGGCTCGCAATGATGGGTGCCGAGAACACCGACGCCATGCGCACGGCGTACACGGTCACGATCGACGGCGCGCCCCGGCACGGCGTGAGCACCGGTATCAGTGCCAGCGACCAGGCCACGACGATCCGCCTGACGGCGCTCGAGACCACGCACCCGAGCGACCTGCGGCGTCCGGGGCACGTGCATCCCCTTCGGGCACGAGAAGGCGGCGTGCTGCAACGGGTCGGGCACACCGAGGCCGCGGTCGACCTGATGCGACTCGCCGGACTCCAGCCGGCCGGCGTGATCTGCGAGATCCTCACCGACGAGGGCGCCTCGGCGCGCCGTCCCGACCTCGAGCGCTTCGCGACTGAGAACGGGCTCACCTTCATCACCGTGGCCCAGCTCGTCGCGCATCGGCTTCGGCACGAACGCCTCGTGCATCGCGAAGCCGACGTCCGGCTCCCGACCGAGTACGGCACCTTCCGGCTCATCGGGTATCGCAATGACGTGGACCGGCACGAGCACGTGGCGCTCGTCTACGGAGAGGTGGATGGTGCCGAGGACGTGCTGGTGCGGATGCACTCCAAATGCCTCACCGGCGACACCTTCCATTCGCTGCGCTGTGATTGCCACTGGCAACTGCACGAGGCGATGAAGCTCGTGGTCGAGTCGGGCAAGGGCGTGATTGTCTATCTCGACCAGGAAGGGCGCGGCATCGGACTGCTCAACAAGCTCAAGGCCTACTCGCTGCAGGACGCCGGTGCCGACACGGTCGAGGCGAATGAGAAGCTCGGGTTCGCTCCCGACAAGCGCGATTACGGGATCGGGGCCCAGATCCTCCTCGACTTGGGGCTGACCTCGATCCGGCCGATCACGAACAACCCGAAGAAGCTGGTTGGCCTCGAAGGGTACGGACTGCGACTTGGCGAGCGGGTGCCGATCAATTCACCGGCGACGACCGAGAACGCCGAGTACCTCGAGACCAAGCGGGCGAAGCTCGGTCACCTCCGGGCGATCTGATGGCGGAGTTCATCGGCGAGCCCGCCGGCACCGGGCGGCGGGTGGTGGTCATTGCGGCGCGCTTCAACTCGCACATCACCGAGAAGTTGGTCGAAGGGGCGATCGACGCCTGCGTCCGCCACGGAGTCGCCTTCGGCGACGTCGACGTACTCTGGGTGCCCGGGGCGTGGGAGCTCCCTCTTGCGGTCGCCAAGGCGCTGCAAACGGAACGCTACGACGCCTGCGTCGCCGTTGGTGCGGTGGTGCGTGGCGAGACGCCGCACTTCGACTACGTCGCCGGCGAGGCATCGCGGGGGCTCTCGCTCCTGCAAGGGGAATTCGGACTGCCGATCGGCTTCGGACTGCTGACGTGCGACACGATGGAGCAGGCGGAAGCACGCGCCGGCGGTACCCACGGGAACAAGGGGTGGGACGCGGCACTCGCGGCACTCGAGATGGCCGACCTCTTCGCGCGACTCGACCTCGCTGACGGAGGCGAGGACGATGCCGGCACGAGTTGAGACGCGTGGGCGCTCACGCGCCCTGCAAGCCCTCTACGCGTGGGACGTGCGGGGCGCCGGCGCCGACCTGAATCGGGTCGCGATGCTCGTGTGGGACGATCTGGCCATCGCGGCTGATGAACGCGCCTTCGCTGCCGCGCTCGTGCGACTCGTTGACGCCGAGCGTGCCGGGATCGACGCGGAACTCACCGAGGTGACGACCAACTGGCGTCTCGAGCGGTTGGGGCATATCGAGCGGTCGGTGCTGCGACTCGCCGCCGCCGAACTGATGCAAGGCGTGACTCCGCCACGAGTGGTGATCCAGGAAGTGGTCCGACTCGCCGAGCGGTTCGGCAGTGCGCAGAGTGCGCGGTTCGTGAATGGGGTCGTGGACGCCCTCGCGCGGCGGATGGGCCGGCTCACTTGAGGATCTGCGCGGTCAACTGGCAGGACATCGAGAACCCGCTCGCGGGCGGGGCGGAGACGCACCTGCACGAGATCCTCGAGCGCCTCGCGGGCTGGGGACACGAAGTGGTGCTCCTCTGCGGGGGGTGGGCGGAGTGTCCGCCGCGAGTCGAGCGGAACGGGGTGGAGCTCCATCGCGTGGGCACGCGGCAGAGCTTTCCCTTCCGCGTGCGCCGCTACTGGGAGCGCACCCTCAAGTCGCGTGGCTTCGACGTCCTCTTCGAGGACATCAACAAGGTCCCGCTCTACACCACCCGCTGGGGGGCGAGGCGCGTGGTCGCGGTGGTGCCGCATCTCTTCGGTAGCGCGGCGTTCCAGGAACTGAACCCGGTGCTGGCGACCGCGGTGTGGCTTTCTGAGCGACCACTGGCTTGGATGTACCGCGGCGTCCCTTTCCAGGCGATCAGCGAGAGCACGGCCGACGACCTCGTCGCACGCGGCATCGCCCGCGACAAGGTCGTCGTGATCCCGCCCGGTGTTTCCTTCGACCACTACACGCCCGACGCGTCGGCTCGCGCCCCGCGGCCGAGCTTCGCGTACCTCGGTCGACTCAAGAAGTACAAGGGTGTCGACCTCGTCATCCGGGCCTTCGCCGCGATGGCGCATCCTGACGCCGTGCTCGAGATCGCCGGTGCTGGGGACTATCGGCCTTCGCTCGAGGCGTTGGTCCATTCGCTTGACCTCGTCGGCCGCGTGCGTTTCCTTGGCTTTGTGAGCGAGACCGAGAAACTCGGCCTGCTCCGTCGATCCTGGGCGGTGGCGTTGGCCTCCCCGAAGGAGGGGTGGGGTCTGACGAACGTGGAGGCGGAGGCCTGCGGAACGCCGGTCGTCGCCTCGGATTCCCCGGGGATCCGCGAATCGGTACGTCAGGGCGAGACGGGATTCCTCACGCCCCACGGGGACGTGAAGGCGATGGCGGCGGCGATGCGCCGGATCGCGGAGTCGCCTGCGCTCGTGTCGGAGATGGGACGGCGAGCGCGCACGTTCGCCGAGACATTCACCTGGGACCGCTGCGCCCGCGCGACCGAGGCGCACTTGCTCCAAGTGATCACGTCGGGAGGGTAAGCCAAGTGGACATCCAGTTCCAGGCGCACCACGCGGTGATCTCGGATACGATGCGCACTCGCGCCGAACGCGAGGTACGTCGGGCCGCGAAGCGGATCCCGCGCGTCGTCGCCGCCGTCATCCGGTTCGAACAGGACGGCGCGCGGCGTCGCGTTTCTCTCTCCTTCCGCGCGCCGCGCCACCACGACCTGATCGCCAACGCTGAGGGGCGCTACTTCGGGCCCGTGCTCGCACAGGCGATCACTCGCGTGCTCGCGCAAGCGACGCACGCCAAGCGGTAGCGACGACCGCGATGGCACCATTCACGATCGGCGAGTTCGTTGAGCGCACGCGCGATCTCCTGCAGCTCGAGGTCCTCGGGAGCCCGCAAGGGCTCTCCCGCGAGGTGCCCACCCCCGACGCCTCTGGCCCGGGGCTCGTGCTTGCAGGGTACACCGCCAGATTCGTGCACCAGCGCCTCCAGGTGCTCGGGGAGACCGAGGTGAGTTACCTCCGCTCGCTGACCAAGGCCGAGCGGGATCGGATCTTCGGGATCTTCTTCGGCTACCCGATCCCCTGCGTGATGGTGACGAAGGGATTGGACCTCCCCGAGGGGATGGAAGCGGCAGCGACCACGGCGGGAGTGGCGATCCTGCGATCGAAGCTCAAGACGCAGGAGTTCTACCACCGGATCACGCCATTCCTCGAGGACGCGTTCGCGCCGGCGACCTCGCTCCACGGGTCGCTCGCTGACGTGTACGGCGTGGGCCTGCTCTTCACCGGTACGAGCGGGATCGGCAAGTCGGAGTGCGTGCTCGACCTCGTCGAGCGCGGCCATCGGCTGGTGGCCGACGACCTCGTCATCACCCGACGGAAGGGACCGGACATCCTCATCGGCTCGGGGCATCCGCTACAGCGTCACTATATGGAGATCCGGGGCGTCGGGCTGATCGACGTCCGGTCGATCTTCGGCGTGCGGTCGGTGCGCCAACAGAAGCGCGTCGAAGTCGTCGTCGACCTCCAGCCCTGGAAGGAGGGGATGGCGGTCGAACGCACCGGCCTCGAGTCGGAGATGACGACGATCCTCGGGGTCGAGATCCCGCGGATCGTGGTGCCGCTGAATCCGGGGAAGAACATCACGGTGGTCGCCGAGGTGATCGCGATGAACCACCTGATGCGCTACAGCGGGCAGGACCCGGCGCTGGTGTTCAATGAGCGCCTCAAGGGTCACCTGCGCGGGAAAGCGGACGTGCAACGCTATCTGCTCGACGATGACGAGTGAGCGGCGGCGCGCGGTCGTCGCTGGACACGGCAGCTTCGCCGAGGGAACGATCTCCGCGGTGGCCCAGATCGCCGGGCTCGCCGACCTCTTCGTCCCGGTCACGAACACCGGGCTCTCCCTCGAAGGGCTGGAGGACACGATCCGGGCGCGGCTCAGGGAGAGTGGGGCGCGGATCGTATTCACCGACCTGCCGGCGGGGAGTTGCACACTCGCGGCCCGACGGATCGCGCGCACCGACCCAGGACTCATCGTCATCACCGGCGTTGGCCTGCCGACGCTCCTCGCCTTCGCCTGTGGCGGCGACCTGTCGAGCGCGACCGAACGGGGACGCGAAGCGATCGCCCAGGTCGAGGGACCGCGTGACCCTTGAGACCTTCCGGATCGACGACCGGCTCATCCACGGGCAGGTCGTCGTCGGGTGGGGGCAGCCCTGCGGGATCGGGTTCCTTGTGCTCGTCGATGACGCGGTGGCGGCATCGGAGTGGGAGCAGGAGCTGTATCGGATGGGTGTCCCGCCGGAGATGGACCTCTACTTCGACACGGTGGAGCAGGCGGCGAGACGGATCACCGAGTATCGCGACGACCGCCGCACCGGGATGCTCCTCACCGGCGACATCGCCACGATGGCGCGGCTCGTCGAGCACGCGCCGGGGATCGGCGCGGTGACGGTCGGCGGGATCCACCACAAGGTCGGCCGCGCGCCGCGCCTGCGGTACGTCTTCCTCACGCCAGCCGAGGGGGAGCAGCTGCGCGCGCTCGCGGCGCGTGGCGTGACCGTCACCGCGCAGGATGTGCCGAACGCGTCGCCGGTCACGCTCGACGCGCTGCTGGCCGGGGATGGCTCCGGATGACGACGCCAGAACTCCTCGACCTCCTTCCGCTCATCGTGCTCGGTGCCGTGCTCGGGCTGGATGTCGTGAGCTTCCCGCAGGCGATGATCTCGCGGCCGATCGTCGCGGCGACGGCCGCGGGGGCGCTCATCGGACAGCCCGGTCGAGGGCTCGCGATGGGGGTCGCGTTGGAGTTCTTCGCCTTGGAATCGCTCCCCTTCGGCGCGTCGCGATATCCGGAATGGGGTTCGGCGGCGGTGATCGGGGGGACGCTCTTCGCCCAGTCACCCGACGGGACCGCGGCCGCGATGACCACGTCGGCATTCTTCGCTCTCGTATCGGCCTCGGTCGGCGGAAGTTCGATGATACTGCTTCGCCGCTGGAATGCCTTCTGGGTGCGGCGCCAACAGACACGCATCGCGAGAGGCTCCGGCAGCGCGGTGATGACACTCCAACTCGGCGGACTGAGCTCCGACCTGCTGCGCGGCGGAGTGATCACCGCGGCCGGTCTCATCCTGCTCACCCCGCTGCACGAGGCGGTGCTCGGCACGCTCACGATGACGCCCACGGTCAGCCGGGCCTTCGTTGTCTCGATCGCCTCGGCGGTGGGACTCGCGGCGGTGTGGAAGGTCGTGCGGCTCACCCCCGGCGCGCGTTGGTTCCTCCTCGCCGGACTCGCCGTCGGATTCCTCATCGCGGGGGAGATGCCGTGACGGCTATCGAACGGCTGCCGCTGCGGGTGCGTGCGGCGATGCTCCTTCGCACCTTCGCGATCCAGGGCGTGTGGAACTACGAGACGATGCTTGGGAATGGGATCGCTTTCTCGCTCGAGCCGGCGCTCCGCCTCTTGCCGGGCGGGAAGGGAGGAGAGGCGTATCGCGAGGCGATGGCACGCCACAGCGGCTACTTCAATGCGCATCCCTATCTCGCTTCGGTCGCGGTCGGCGCCCTGGCGCGGGCCGAACTCGACGGCACGCCGGTCGACCTGATCGAGCGATTCCGGGTCGCCGCACCAGGTCCTCTCGGGTCGGTCGGGGATCGCCTCATCTGGGCCGGTTGGCTCCCCCTCTGCTCGGCGCTCGGCCTGCTTGCCTTCGGATTGGGGGCGTCCCCGGCTGGCGTCCTCCTCATCTTCCTCGGCACCTTCAACGCGTTCCACGTCGGACTGCGGATCTGGGGACTGCACGCGGGATGGGCGCACGGACTGCGCGTGGCACAGGCCCTCGCCAATCCGGTGCTCCGGCAGGGACCGGCGCACCTCGCGCGGGCGACCGCCCTGCTCGCAGGGATCGCGCTCCCGGTGGCGGCACAGGGCATCATCGGGCCGGGCCGCGCGCTCCTCGGCACGGTGCTCGGGGTGGTGGCAGCGGGAGCGACCGCGATCACGCTGCTGCACGGGAAGTTCGAAGGATGGCGCCTCGCGACCATCGCGCTCGCGCTCTTCATCCTCTACTCGGTGGTGCGCTGATGCCCGAACGTGCGGTCCAGGTGGTGAATGCGAACGGGATCCACGCGCGCCCCGCGGCCGAGATCGTGAAGACCGCCGGCCGGTTCAAGGCGAACATCACGATCGCACGGGACGACCTCGAGGTGAACGCGAAGAGCATCATGGGCGTGATGATGCTCGCCGCCGAGTGCGGCTCGATGGTCCGTCTGCGTGCCGACGGCGAGGATGCCGACGGCGCGCTCGAGGCCCTCGCCGTGCTGATCTCCTCCCGGTTCGGGGAGAGTTAGCCGCGTGCCGACCACCATCCACGGCGTCTCCGCCTCGCCCGGCATCGTGGTCGGGCCAGCCCACCTGCTCAAGTGGGAGGTGCCGGAGGTGCGGGCGCGGGTGATCGAGCCGCACGAGGTCGAGGGGGAGATCCTCCGCCTGCGGGCAAAGACCGACGAGGCGATCGAGCGATTGCGCGCGATCAAGGTGCGCGCCGAGGAGAACGCGGGGATCGCCGAGGCGGCGATCTTCGACGTGCAGGTCGCGATCCTGCAGGACACGGAGCTACGGGGGCGCGTCGAATCCCTCGTCCGGCAGAATCTCTCGGCTGAAAAGGCGTTCGATCTCGTGATGTTGGAGTGGCGCGAGCACTTCGGCCGGTCGACGAATCCGATGATGCGGGAGCGCGTGGGCGACTTGATGGACGTCCACATCCGGCTCCTCTCGCTCCTGCTCGGACTCCCCGACCACGATCCGGTGGATCTCGCGCCGGGGTCGAACGCGATCCTCGTCACGCACGACCTGACGCCAAGTCTCACGATCCAACTCGACCGGCGCGCGATCGCCGGGATCGCGACCGACGCCGGGACGCGCACCTCGCACGTCGCGATCCTCGCCCGCTCGCTCGGACTGCCCGCCGTCGTCGGCCTGATCGACGCGACGTCGAAGGTGGCCACCGGCGACCGGCTGATCCTGGACGGCACCAACGGCACGATCATCCCGCGTCCGACCGCGGCGGTCCTCGCCCAGTTCGCCGACCGCGCGCGGCGCGAGGCGGTGGCCCAGGCCGAACTCGACACGCTCGCGGACGCCGAGGCCGTGACGACTGACGGGAGTCGCGTGACGCTGCGCGCGAACGTCGACCTCCCCGATGAGGCCGCGCCGGCCGCCGCCCGCGGCGCCGAGGGCGTGGGGCTGATGCGCACCGAGTTCCTGGTGGTCGGCCGCACCACGATGCCGACCGAGGACGAGCAGGAGGAGGCGTACGCGCGCGTGATCAAGGCGTTCGGCAAGCATCCGATCGTGATCCGCACCTACGACGTCGGTGGCGACAAGCTCCCGATCGGTGGGTTCCCACACGAACCGAATCCCTTCCTCGGATGGCGCGCCATCCGGATGTGCCTCGACGAACCCGAGCTCTTCAAGGTCCAGCTGCGTGCTCTCTTGCGCGCGGCGGTGCACGGCGACGTCCGCATCATGCTCCCACTCGTCGTCACGGTCGACGAAGTGCGCCAGACCCGATTCCTGCTCCAGGAGGCGGCGGCCGAGCTCGAGCGCCGTGGCGCGACCTACCGCGCCGACGTCCCACTCGGCGTGATGATCGAGACCCCGGCCGCCGCCGTTGCCGCCGACACGTTCGTGAAGGATGTCGCCTTCTTCAGCATCGGTACGAATGACCTTGTCCAGTACACGCTCGCGGTGGACCGCGGAAACGCCTCGCTCGCGACGCGCTACACGCCGTTGCACCCGGCGGTGCTCCGGCTGATCGCCGGCATCGCCGAGACGGGACGGAAGGCCGGGCTCGAAGTGAGCGTCTGTGGCGAGATGGCCTCGCAGCCGCTGATGGCGTACGCGCTGCTCGGGCTCGGCATCCGCACACTCAGTGTCGCAGGGAACAGCATCCCGGCGCTCAAGCGGATCGTGCGCGGAGTCAGCAGCGTGGCGGCCGCCGACGCGGCACGAAAGGCACTTGCTGCGGCGAGCGCGCGTGAGGTGGAAGTCCTGCTCCGCCACGCTCTCGCGCTGGAGCTCGGCGAGGAACTGCTCGACGGGTTGCTGGGCCTCACGTAGGGCCGTTATCCTTCGGCGTTCGCTCACCGCCAACCCGCCCAACGTGCTGCATCGCCATCTGTTCACCTCGGAGTCGGTCACCGAGGGACATCCCGACAAGGTCGCCGACCAGATCTCGGACGCGGTCCTCGACGCGTTGTTGGCCGAGGACCCGCACTCGCGCGTCGCGTGTGAGACGATGGTGACCACGGGTCTCGCGACGATCTTCGGCGAGGTGAGCACCGCGGCGTGGGTCGACCTGCGGGCGCTCGTGCGGGAGACGATCAAGGGGATCGGGTACACCGAGGCGGGCATTGGCTTCGACGCCGATTCGTGCGCGGTGCTCAACGCGATCGGTCAGCAGTCGCGGGACATCGGGCAGGGCGTCGACACCGGTGGCGCCGGCGACCAGGGGATGATGTTCGGCTACGCCTGCGACGAGACGCCCGAGCTGATGCCGCTCCCGATCGTCCTCGCGCACAAGCTCACGCACGCTCTCGCCGACCGTCGCAAGGACGGCACGCTGCCTTGGCTCCGGCCTGATGGGAAGTCCCAAGTCTCGGTCGTGTACGAGAACGGCCGGCCGGTCGAGGTCGACACCGTGGTGATCTCGACGCAGCACTCCGACAAGGTCGGGAACAAAGTGCTTCACGAGGCCGTGAAGCGCGACATCATCGAGGCCACGATCCCGGCCGCGCTCCGCGCGAAGCGGATGAAGCTGCACATCAACCCGACGGGACGGTTCGTCGTCGGCGGCCCGCACGGCGACGCCGGGCTCACCGGCCGCAAGATCATCGTCGACACGTACGGCGGGATGGGCCGCCACGGCGGCGGGGCGTTCTCCGGCAAGGATCCCTCGAAGGTCGATCGTTCGGCCGCCTACGCTGCACGGTGGGTCGCGAAGAACATCGTCGCGGCGAAGCTCGCTTCGAAGTGCGAGGTGCAGCTCGCCTATGCGATCGGCGTCGCCGAGCCGGTCTCGGTGATGGTCGACACCTTCGGCACCGGCACCGTCGACGAACGGGTGATCATGAAGGCCGTCGCGGCCTGCTTCGACCTCACACCGAAGGGGATCATCGCCGCGCTCGACCTGCGGAAGCCGATCTACGGTCCCACTGCGGCCTACGGACACTTCGGCCGCGCACCGGCGAAAGCGGAACGCCACGGGAAGAAGGTCAACCTCTTCACGTGGGAACGGACGAACAAGACGACCGAACTCCGCCGCGCCGTGCGCGGCGGCTGAGCGGCGGGGGCCCGCGCGTGGTCGAGGTCATCGTCTCGCGGCTCGGGCTCGACGCCTCCTCGCAGGCCTTCGTGGTGGTGCTCGAGGAGAAGGGCGGCCAACGGGTCCTCCCGATCTGGATCGGTCGCCCCGAAGCGGAGTCGATCGCGGCGCAGTTGAATGGTGTGAAGCGCGAGCGGCCGATGACGCACGATCTCGCCCAGCAGGTGATCCTCGGGTTGGGGGGGTTGCTGCGGCGGGCCCAGGTCACGAAGGTCGTCGACGGCACCTACCACGCCGAGCTCCACTTCACGCGCAACGGCCACGCCATCGTCGTGGATGCGCGCCCCTCCGACGCGATCGCGATCGCGTTGCGGCTCGAGGCCCCGATCTTCTGCGCTGCCGCACTCTTCTCAGGCGACGATGACGAGCAGTCGAAGGAACCGGGTGGTCTCACCCCGGTCGGCGAGGATGACCACCTCTCGGCCGATGAACTGAAGCGCCACCTCGCGCAGCTCAGGCCTGAGGATTTCGGCCGTTTCTCCCTCTAGGCGTCGGTTGATGCTGCGGTCGGACGCGCTCACCGGCGCGCTCACTTGCGCGCTCACCGGCGCACTCCTCGCCACGGGCTGCCTCGTGCCGCGGATGGCGCACGCGCAAACGGGGACGCGCACCGTCGAGGGGCGCGTGGTCCGCCCGACTGCCACTGCCACCCTTCCGGTCGCCGGCGCGATGGTCGTGCTCCACCGCGTCGCACCGGAGAAGGCCGGGCCACTCGATTCGACGCTCACCCGCGGCGACGGCGGCTACCGCTTCTCCTACGCCGCGACCGGCGATTCGGCGGCACTCTATTTCGTCTCGACGACCCGCGGCGGGGTCGCGTACTTCACAGCGCCCGCGCGCGAGAGTGCGGCGCCCAGTCTGGCGGAGGAACTCGTCGTGTTCGACACGACGAGCCGCGCGATCCGGATCACGCCGCAGGCTCGGCACGTGATCGTGACCGCCCCCGACACCGGCAGCGCGCGCACGATCATCGAGGTCTACGAGATCTCGAACGACACGACGGTGACGCGGGTGGCACGCGGCACGGACGGCTTCACCTTCGACGCGCCCCTCCCACCCGGCGTCGGCGCAGTGAGTGCCGGCGAAGGTGATGTGTCGCCCGACGCCCTGCGGGTGCGAAATGGACGCCTCGAGGTCACCGCTCCGCTCGCGCCCGGCATCAAGCGGATCTCGTTCTACTACGACATCGCACTGGACGACGCTCCGATCGAGGTCCTCGTCGAATCGCCGCTGCCGGTCCTCGAAGTGCTCGTCGAGGATCCGCGTGGCGATGTGTCGGGCGCCGGTCTCACCGCGGTCGATCCCGTCTCGGTCGAGGGGCGCCCCTTCCGACGGTTCCTCGCCAAGGATGTCGCCGGCGCGCAGACCTTTAGCGTGACGGCGCCGGCGAGGGGAATGGCGGGCAATCTCCGTCTGATGCTGATCGTGACGGCGGTCGGCGCCTCGATGCTCCTCGGACTCGGGGCGGCATTCCTGCGCCGCGGGCCGTCGGCATTTGCGCCGCGGCGCAGCATCGACCCCGAAGCGCTGGCCCTCGAGATCGCCGCGCTCGATGCGCGGTTCGAGGCGACCGACGCGCCGACCCAGCAGCAGCGCGCCGAGCACTATCTGGCCCGCGCGCACCTCAAGGGCCGGCTCTCCGATGCGCTTGCCAAGCGAGATGGGCTGGCCTAGCTTCGCCCTCACAATCGAAAGCGAACGCGGGACACGGAAGCCGGTGCGATGCCGGCGCGGCCCCGCCACTGTAACGGGCAAGCCAGGATCGACGTCCACTCGGCAACGCCACTGACTCCTGAGGGGTCGGGAAGGCGAGTGGGACGGCCCGGAGCCAGGAGACGACTCACGTTCGCGCCACACTTGCATCCTCGGGGGAGGGTCGGTGGCGCTGGCGTGAGTCCATCGCTTCCAGGGACCCGCCGCGTGCATCGAGGCTCCTCCATCACGGCAGGAGCCCTTCGTATGTCAGGATATCGTGCCCGTCTGACCACAACACTGCTCGCCGGGGTACTCCTCGCCTCGTGCGGCGCGCGCAGCGAGTCGGCCGCCTCAGGCGTCGTCGATGACTTCGGCGACACCCTCCGCTTCGACGCGCCGGTACTGCGCATCGTCTCGCTGAATCCGGTGACGACCGAACTCCTCTTCGCGCTCGGAGCCGGGGGACGCGTCGTGGGACGCACGCACTGGGACGTCTATCCCCCGGCAGCACGCGAGGTCTCCGACGTCGGTGACGGGATGGGACCCAATGTCGAGGCGGTGCTCGGCAGGCGACCTGACCTCGTGGTGCTCTATGCGACCCAGTCGAATCGCGCGGCCCGCGATCAGCTGCATCGGGCGGGAGTTCGCACCGTCTCGATCCGGACCGACCACGTCGCCGATCTCGCGCGCGTCGCGACGATCCTCGGGGCCGCGATCGGCGATCCAGCGGTCGCGGCGCGCGTGGTGGATAGCGTCACTGCGAGTCTCGACGCGGTGCGAGCCCGTCGCGAGACCAGTCGCCACGTGACCGCGTTCTGGCACGTCTGGGATACACCGCTGATGACGATCGGCGGCGGAAGCTATCTGAGCGAGCTCCTCGAGGTCGCTGGCGTGCGCAATGCCTTCGGGGATGCGACCTCACCGTCGCCGCAGGTCTCGCTCGAGGAGGTGGCGAGGCGCGATCCCGACGTGATCCTCGCTGGGCCGCTCGCCGCCGAACGCATTCGCGCGAGCGCAGCGTGGGCGACGATCCGGGCCGTGCGTGAGGGGCGCGTGCTCGTCTTGGACACGACCATCGTCGGGAGACCGGGCGTTCGAATGGGCGAAGCGGCGCGGCACCTGCGCGCCCTCATCATCGGCGATTCCGTTCGGTGACGGCGGTTCGTTGGCTCATCCTGGCGGCGGCCCTCGCGCTGGCGATCACGGTCGCGCTTGCGGTCGGCTCGGTGCCGCTCGGTTGGCTCGAGGTCTGGCGGGCCTTCTTCGGCCAAGGGGACCCGACAGCGGTCGCGATCGTGCAGGGACTTCGGCTCCCGCGCGTCGTGCTTGGTGTCGTGGTCGGTGCGGGGCTCGCCGCGAGCGGTACCGCGTTGCAAGCGACGCTGCGGAACCCACTCGCCGAACCCTATCTCCTCGGCGTCTCGGGCGGCGCCGCGGTCGGCGCAGTGTTGGCGGTCGTGCTCGGCGTCTCCTCTCCGGCCCTCGTGCCGCTCTCCGCGTTCGCCGGAGCAACGCTCGCCGTGATGCTCGTGTTGCTCGTCGCCCGCGCTGCCGGGGGACGCTCCGACCCGCGCATCCTCCTGATGGCCGGCGTCGTCATCGGCGCCTTCTGCACGGCGGTGATCATGATCGCACTCGCGCAGGCTGCCGAGAACACCGTCCGCGGTGCCCTCTGGTGGATGATGGGATCACTCGGCGACGCGCAGTGGAGCGGTGTGCGGTGGATCGCGACCTACGTAGCGATCGGGATCGGGTTACTCGCGTGGTGGGGACGTGACATTGACGTGCTCAGTCTCGGGGAGGAGGCGGCGGCCTCGCTCGGACTCGACGTTGAACGCACGACGCGACGCGTGTACATCACCGCGTCGCTGCTCGCCGCCGCGACCGTCGCGGGGGCGGGATTGATCGGGTTCGTCGGTCTGGTGGTCCCGGCGATCGCTCGTGCGCTCGGCACACGCACTTCGCGCGCGACGGTCGTCGCGTCGGCGCTCGCCGGCGGGACCCTGGTGGTCGTCGCCGACGCTCTGGCGCGCACCGCGCTCCGTCCCGCCGAACTCCCGCTCGGCGCGGTGACGGCGTTGGTCGGCGTCCCGTTCTTCCTCTGGCGCCTCCGGAGCGTGCGATGATCCGCGCCGAGGGGCTCGAACTCCGCTATCCGGGGGCGCGCGAGGCGGTCGTGAGGGACGTCGCGTTCGAGGCGCCCGTCGGGAAGGTCACGGCAGTCGTCGGCCCGAATGGCTCGGGCAAGAGCACGATCGTGCGCGCGCTCTTGGGTCGGCTCGCACCGACGCGGGGCACACTGCAGCTCGACGGGATCGCCCTCAACGCGATCCCGCGCCGTGAGGTGGCTCAGGCGATGGCGGTCGTGCCGCAACGCGAAGAGCCAGTCTTCCCTCTCACCGTGCGCGAGTTCATCGCGCTCGGCCGATTCCCGCACGGCGGCGCCTTCGCCGCGAATACCCCCGAGGATCGCGCAGCGATCGCTCGTGCCGTCGCGCGCGCCGACGTCAGCGAGTTCCTTGACCGACGGACCGACGAACTCTCGGGCGGGGAATGGCAGCGGGTGCGGATCGCTCGCGCACTCGCGCAGGGCGGACGTGCGCTGGTCCTGGATGAGCCGACCACCTTCCTCGACGTCGCGCACGAGATGGCGGTCTTCGAGCTCCTCGATGCCCTCGCGCGCGCGGGACAAGCGGTCCTGCTCGTGAGTCATCAACTGAACCTCGTCGCTCGCTTCGCCGACCGGATCGTCCTGCTCCATCGCGGGACCGTGGCCGCCGCCGGCACACCCGACGAGGTGATGCGAGGGGAGATCCTCGAGCGCGTGTATGAGTGGCCGCTCATCGTCACGCGGGACCCGGCGGTCGGTGCTCCCGTGCTCGTACCGCTCCGCGGTCGTGGGACGCGCTGAGGCCTCGGCACTCGGGCGCGGGCTTAACTTGCAGGCGTGATCCAGACCGAGGCGATCGTCCTTCACGGGTTCGACTATCGCGAGACCTCACGGATCGTCCGGCTCGCCACGCGCGACGCCGGCGTGGTGAGTGCGATCGCGCGCGGGGCGAAGCGGCCGCGGAGCCGCTTCGGCCAGGGACTCGATCTCTTCACCAGCGGCGTCGCGCACCTCTCGATCAACCCGATGCGCGACCTCCACGCCCTCACCGCGTTCGACGCGACCCACGCCCGACCGGGACTCGCCGCCTCACTCGACCGGTTCAACGCCTCGGCAGCGCTCGCCGAGCTCTGTTTGAGATTCGGTCCTGAGGATGCGCACGGCGCGATCCACGACGTGCTCGCCGCGGGACTCGAGGCGATCGTCGCGTGCGAGAGCGACGTCGTCGCGGATCGCACCCTCGCGACCGCGTGGCGACTGGTCGAGGAACTCGGATTCGCCCCGCAGCTCATCGACTGCGCCTCGTGCCATCGGGCGCTCGCCGACGACGAGGTGGTGCGATTCTCCCATCGTGCGGGAGGCGCACTCTGCCACACCTGTGCGGCGCTCGCGCCTGGAGCGCGCACCTTGCCCGAAGAGGCCCGTCGAACGCTGATTGCCTGGACTGCCGGGCTCGACACACCGCCACTCGATGTGCCGACTCGCCGCGCCCACCAACGCCTCGTGCGCGAGTTCCTCGAGGAGCATCTCACCGATGGGAAGCGGCCGCTCCGCGCCTGGGTCAACTGGGAGACGGCGGACACGTGATCCTCGGGACCGCGGGTCACATCGACCACGGCAAGACCGAGCTGGTGCGCGCCCTCACCGGCGTCGACACCGACCGGCTCCCCGAGGAGAAACGGCGCGGCATCACCATCGCCCTTGGATTCGCTCCGCTGCGGCTCGAGGGCATGGCGACGATCGGTGTGGTGGATGTACCCGGTCACGAGGCCTTCGTGCGCACGATGCTCGCCGGCGCGACGGGGATCGACCTCGCCCTTCTCGTCATTGCCGCCGACGAGGGCGTGATGCCGCAGACCCGCGAGCACCTCGCCATCCTCTCCCTGCTCGGCGTACGCGGGGCGGTCGTCGCTCTCACCAAGCGCGACCTCGTGGATGAGGAGTTGCTCGCGCTGGTCAGCGACGAGGTGCGCTCGGTGCTCGGCGAGTCGCCGATGGCGGCCGCGCCGATCGTCCCCGTCTCGGCGCGCACCGGCGTCGGAATGGACCTGCTCCGCGCCGCGATCGCCGACGCGGCGCGCGCGGTGCCGGCCCGAGAGCAGGATGACATCTGGCGGCTGCCGGTCGATCGGGTGTTCTCGGTGGCCGGCGCAGGGACCGTGGTCACCGGCACGGCGTGGAGCGGAAGCATCGGCCGCGACCGTTCGGTGCGTGTGTTGCCGCTCGACCGCGCGGTGCGCGTGCGCAGCGTCGAGTCGCACGGGGAGAACGTCGCCACAGCGGGCGCCGGGGCGCGCATCGCGCTGGCCCTCGTGGGGATCGACCGCGCCGAGGTCCCGCACGATGCGGTGCTCGTCGATCCTGCCGACCCGTGGGCTCCGATGCGGGTGCTGCGCGCCGATCTCACGCTTGCGCACACCGCCCCGACGATCGGCGCGAAGCGGTGGCTGCGTTTCCATCTCGGTACCGCCGACGTGGGTGTTCGCGTAGTCGCGCGGAGTGGACCCGTCGCGCCGGGGAGCACGCGCCCGGTGCGCCTGATCCTCGATGCACCAGTCGTTGCGAGGGCAGGGGACCGGTGGGTGCTCCGCGGTGGCTCACCGGTGACCACGCTTGGCGGTGGCATCGTCACCGATCCTCTGCCGCCCAGCCTCCGTTCCAAGCCCTGGACCTCCGCTGGCGCGTCGATTGCCGAGCGATTCCAGTGGATGCTCGACGAGGCTGGGGGCGCGGGTGTCGCGCGTGCGTCCCTCACGGTACGGCTCGGCCTCCGCCCAGCGCACGTGGAGCGTTTCCTTCGCGAGGCGCCGAAACACGTCCCTGTTGGGGATCGCCTCGTCGCGCCCGGTGTTTTCGATGCACTGCGTCGCCGCCTGCTCGCGCTAGTCGAAGCGACGCATCGCGACTCGCCGCTGCAGCCCGGTCTCGACCGGCAGGCGGCGCGCAGCCTGCTCACGCCGAACACCGCGCTCGCCGACGAGGTCATCCGCAGGACCGAGCGGGCCGGTCTGATCGTCGTGCTCGGGGCCTCGATCGCTGCACCGGGGTTCGCACCGGGCGCCGGTGCGGGGGCCGTCGACGCGAAGGCGCGGCTCCTCGAGGCGCTTCGCGGCGCCGGCTCCGCACCCCCGAGTCTCGCCGAACTGATCTCGGCATTCGGTCCCGAGACTCCAGCGGTGTTGAAGCTCTTGGAGCGAGAGGGCGCCGTCGTGGCGATTGCCATTGACTGGTGGTTCGCCCGCGAGGGCGTGGTCGCCCTGCTCGCCAAACTCCGCGCCCATGTGAAGCCGGGTCGCACCTATTCGCCCTCTGATCTCCGCGAGCCCTTGGGGCTCACCCGAAAGTGGCTCATTCCATTTCTGGAGTGGTGCGACCGTCGCCGCATCTCGCGTCGCTCCGCCGACGGGCGCACCTTTGACACCGTGCCCGAGGAACCCTGACGCTCGGCCGACGAATCGGCGGTGCCTCGTGCCAGGTGCGACACTTCGGATGCCGTTTCGGCGTAGCGGGAAGGGAGCGTTCGGTGCCTTGATGGGCAGCGACCTTCCTCCTTCCACCTTCCACCTTCCCTCTGCTTGTTGAATCCTGATCGCCTCACCGTAAAATCCCAAGAAGCCCTCACCGACGCGATCTCCCACGCGCGCCGGAACGGGAATCCGCAGGCCCACGACACTCACCTCCTGCACGCGCTCATCGGCCAGGACGAGGGGATCGTCGTCCCGATCCTCCAGCGACTTGGGGTGGGGGTGCCGGCGCTGCGCGAGGCGCTCGAGCGCGAGATCGCGCGCTACCCCAAGCAGAGTGATGCGCAGCCTGGACTCTCACGCGAACTGACCGCGATCCTCGACGCGGCGGAGCAGGAGACGAAGGCGCTCGGTGACGAGTACGTCTCGGCCGAACATCTCCTCATCGCGCTCGCCGACGCGAAGGGCGCCGAGACGGCGAACATCCTCAAGGCGCAGCGGGTCACGAAGAAAGCGTTGCTCGGGGCCCTCGAGGTCGTGCGCGGCGCGCACCGCGTCACCGACCAGACGCCTGAGAACCAGTACCAGGCCCTGCAGAAGTTCACCCGTGACCTCACCGACGACGCGCGCAAGGGGAAACTCGATCCGGTCATCGGGCGCGACGAGGAGATCCGCCGGGTCATCCAGGTGCTTTCGCGCCGGACGAAGAACAATCCAGTGGTGATCGGTGAGCCGGGCGTGGGCAAGACCGCGATCGCCGAGGGACTCGCCCAGCGGATCGTGAACGGGGACGTGCCGGAGTCACTGCGCAACAAGCGACTCGTCTCGCTCGATTTGGGCGCATTGATCGCCGGCGCCAAGTTCCGCGGTGAGTTCGAGGAGCGCCTCAAGGCCGTGCTCAAGGAGATCACGACGAGCGCTGGCCAGTTCGTGATGTTCATCGACGAACTGCACACCCTTGTCGGGGCGGGGAAGGCCGAGGGATCGATGGACGCCGGCAATATGCTCAAGCCGTTGCTGGCGCGCGGCGAGTTGCGGGTCGTCGGTGCGACCACGCTCGACGAGTACCGGAAGCACGTCGAGAAGGATCCGGCGCTCGAACGTCGCTTCCAGCCGGTCTTCGTCGGCGAGCCGAGTGTCGAGAGCACGATCGCGATCCTGCGCGGCCTGAAGGAGCGCTACGAGTCGCACCATGGCGTGCGGATCACCGACGGCGCGCTCGTTGCCGCTGCAACGCTCTCCAATCGCTACATCGGGGACCGTTTCCTCCCCGACAAGGCGATCGACCTGATGGACGAGGCCGCGTCGCGCCTGCGGATCGAGATCGACTCGCTGCCGCAGGAGATCGACGAGGTGGAGCGCCGGATCGTCCAGCTCGAGATCGAGCGGCAGGCGCTCGCGAAGGAGAAGGACAGGGCGACGGTCGAGCGGCGCACAGCGATCGAACAACAGCTTGCCCAACTCCGAGAACAGACTGGCGCGATGAAGGCCCAGTGGCAGCTCGAAAAGGACGCGCTCGGCGACGTGGCCATGCTGAAGCAGCAGATCGAGGAGGCCCGCACCGAAGTCGAACGCGTCACGCGCGCCGGCGACCTCGGCAAGGCCGCCGAGATCCAGTACGGTACGGTGCCCAAGCTCGAGGCGCAGCTCAAGGAGGTCGAGGAGCGGATGACCGCGCAGAAGAGCGGTGGCAGTCAGTTCCTCAAGGAGGAGGTCACCGCCGAGGACATCGCTGAGATCGTCGCGGCGTGGACCGGGATCCCCGTGACGCGGATGCTTGGCTCGGAACGTGAGCGACTCGCGAAGCTCGACCAGGAGCTCGCGAAGCGCGTCGTCGGCCAGGCCGAGGCCGTGACCGCGGTCGCGAATGCCGTGCGCCGTTCGCGCGCCGGCCTGCAGGACCCGAATCGTCCGATCGGCTCCTTCATCTTCCTCGGCCCGACCGGGGTCGGGAAGACCGAGACCGCGCGCGCCCTCGCCGAGTACTTGTTCGATGATGAGCACTCGATGGTGCGGATCGATATGTCGGAGTACATGGAGAAGCACGCCGTCGCGCGGCTGATCGGCGCGCCGCCCGGATACATCGGGTTCGAGGAAGGGGGGCAGCTCACCGAGGCGGTGCGTCGCCGTCCCTACAGCGTTGTTCTGTTCGACGAGATCGAGAAGGCGCATCCGGATGTCTTCAACATCCTGTTGCAGATCCTCGATGACGGCCGCCTCACCGATTCGCAGGGGCGGACGGTGGACTTCCGCAACGTCGTGATCATCATGACGTCGAATGTCGGCTCGACCTGGATCCTTGAGGAGGGAACGAAGGACTGGGCCCTCGTCGAAACGCACGTGATGCAGGCGCTCCGGGGGCACTTCAAACCCGAGTTCCTGAATCGCGTCGATGACATCGTGATCTTCCGTCCGCTCGGCGAGGAGCAGCTCGCGCACATCGTTGAGTTGCAGCTCGCCCGCCTCGACTCACTCCTCGCCGCGAAGAAGATCACGCTCACGGTGACCGACGAGGCGAAGCGGTTCATCGCGAGCGAGGGGTACGAACCGGCGTTCGGGGCGCGGCCGCTCAAGCGGGCGATACAGCGGCTGCTCCAGGACCCGCTCGCGCTGGCGCTCCTCGACGGGCGGTTCAGCGACGGCGACGCGATCCGCGCGACCGTCGATGGGGGCCACATCGAATTCACGCGGACGTGAGCGGCCCCGTCACCTTCCCCTCGCGCGCCGAAGAGGACGCCTGGTGGATGGGGCAGGCACTGGCCGAGGCGGAACGCGCCGCGAAGCACGGAGAGGTCCCCGTCGGGGCCGTGGTGGTGCATAACGGGAGCGTCGTCGCCCGCGGTGCGAACGCGATGGTCACCGGCAAGGACGCCACGCAGCACGCCGAGTTGCGTGTGATCCGCGCCGCCGCCTATGCCGTCGGTGACACTCGACTCACCACTGCGACGCTCTACGTGACGCTCGAACCCTGCGCGATGTGCGCTGGCGCGATCGTGCTGGCGCGGGTCGGGCGCGTGGTGTTCGGCGCATTCGATGATAAGGCGGGGATGGCCGGCTCGATCCACGACCTCCTTCGGCATCCCAAGCTGAATCATCGCCCCGAGGTGCAGGGCGGCGTCCGCGCGGCCGAGTGCGCGGCGCTGTTGGAGTCCTTCTTCAAGTCCCGCCGCGGCTGAATCTCCGCCGGTCCGTTGAATCTCCCCCGGCTCCGACTAACTTTCACCGCTCGACGCTGCCGTCGGCGTCCGACGTCCGCCGTCTTCAATGTCAGGACAGATGGCCGAGTGGTTGAAGGCACCAGTCTCGAAAACTGGCATACCGGCAACGGTATCGTGAGTTCGAATCTCACTCTGTCCGTGCTTGGCAGGACCGACGCGCTGGCTTGGCCAGCGCGTCGTCGTTTGAGGGTACGCAGGACGGGTGGCCGAGTGGTTTAAGGCGCACGCCTGGAAAGCGTGTGTGCGTGAAAGCGTACCGTGGGTTCGAATCCCACCCCGTCCGTGGTGGCGCGGCGACTGCAGGATCGTCAACGAAGCGATTGCGTTCCGTCGAGCGCGCGGCGGACGGACCGCACGAGCTCGGTCGGGGTGAACGGCTTTCGCAACACTTCGAGCTGCGACGTCGGCAGTTCCTCTGCACTGAACGCATCGGCCTCGGCGTATCCGGTCATGAAGAGGACGCGCGCCGCAGGCCACCGCTCGCGGAGCTTACGGGCGAGGGCGGGTCCACCCATCCGTGGCATCACCACGTCCGTGAGCAAGAGGTCGATCGAGGCGCCGGTCGCGTCGAGGAGCTCCAGCGCCGCGAGGCCGTCGGGTGCGGCGAGGACCCGAAACCCCCGGTCGACGAGCGCCCGCTCGGCCAACGCCCGGAGTTGCGCCTCATCCTCGACGACGAGGATCGTCTCGCCACCGAGACGTGCCGACGTTGAGGGGCCGCTCGGCGGTTCCGGCTCGGGCGTCGGGACGGCGGCGACCGAGGGGAGGATCACCCGCACCACCGTGCCCTCGCTCGGCGTGGAGTCGATCTCGATGCTCCCGCCGGCGTGTTCGACGATCCCCCAGCAGGTCGCCAGCCCCAGCCCGGTCCCACGCCCGGTTTCCTTCGTCGTGAAGAAGGGTTCGAAGGCGCGGTCGCGGACCTCTGGCGGCATCCCGACGCCATTGTCGCTCACGCGAAGGACCACCGATGGAAGGACGATCGGTCCTCCCGGTGCCGAAGGTAGTCCGCCTGACTCGCGGCTGCGCTCGCCCCGGCTCGTGGTGATCGACAGCCGGCCACCCTCTGGCATCGCGTCTCGCGCGTTGATCGCGAGATTCACCAGCACCTGGTGCAACTGGCCGGGATCGATCCGCACCGACGGGAGCCCGGGTTCGAGAACGGTCTCGACCGCGACCCGCTCCCCCACGAGCCGGCTCAGGAGCTTCGCGGCGCTGGCGACGACGGTATTCACGTCCACGATCCTCGGCTCCACGAGCTGTCGTCGCGAAAAGGCGAGCAACTGACTCGTGAGTTCTCCTGCGCGCTTCGCCGCCAGCTCGATCTCGCGGAGGTCGTCGAGTCCCTCGGGGTCCGACGCGAGTCGATCACGGAGGAGCTCAGCGTATCCGCGGATCGCGGTGAGCAGGTTGTTGAAGTCGTGCGCCACGCCGCCCGCCAGTTTGCCCACCGCCTCGAGTTTCTGCGACTGGAGCAATCGCGACTCGCTCTCGGCCAGCGCCCGGGACGCACGATCGCGCTCGGCGAAGTTCTCGACCAGTGCGCGCCTCATCCTCTCGATGGCCGTTCCGAGCTGTCGCACCTCCAACAGCCGCGAGTCCGGCGCCGCCGCAGTGGCGAGATCGAAGCGCGCGATGCGCGCGCTCTGCTCGGCAAGGACATTGAGAGGATCCGCGACGCGACGCGCGAGTCCCGCCGCCAGCCAGAAGGCCACCAACAACGCGATCAGCGAGGCGCCAAGGATCCACGCCCCCTGCGACGCCATCGTGGCGACTACATCCGACTCGGGCACCATCGTCCCGATCCAAAAGCGTCGGCCCCGCGCGATGTTGAACGACCGAAAGCCCCCCCACCACCGCGCGTCACCCACCGCGAGTGGGAGGACGGTCACTGAATCTGCCGCTCGCGCACGCCAGGCGGCTGCCCACGCGAGCGAGACCGGATCGCCGAGACGCTCCACCGGTTGCAGCGCAACGGCGGCGCGCTCCGCCGGATGGTCGAAGCGACCGTCGCGAGGATGCCCGATCAGCCAGCCCGAGTCCGAGACCACGAAGACACGACCGTTCGGCGTCGGTTCCTGCGCCCGCGTGTAGCGGCTGAGTTCGTCGAGGAGGATGCCGTACGTGACCGACACCAGCGCGCCGCCGGGGTCGCGCGCCGCGATCGACGCCGTCATGCCCGGCTCGCGCGTCGTGTAGAATGTGAAGACTTCGCTCCAGCGGATCACCGGTCGGGGCCCGCCCCCACCTCCGGACCCATCGGGTGACGCCAGCCCCTCGAACGACCGCTTTTGCCACTCCTGCTGCCTCCGGTCCGTGGCGGGTAGGCGCACTTTCCACGTAGCCAGCGGCCCCGCTGCCATGTCGCTCCACAACTGCCACACACTCTGCTCGCCCCGCACGGCGGGACGGAAGTCGCGCGTGAAGTACTGCTGCGCGTCAGGCGAGGGTGTGGGCAGATCGGTACGCCCCGCGAGCAGTGGCGATCGCACCGTCGTCGAGTCGTAGCGCATCAGCAGCAGCTGCGTCCCCGTCGTGTCGCCGACCGTTATCGATCCGACCGCCGGCAACACCGTGAGCGCCGGCAGGAAGCGACGGGCGTGCGCCGCCGGATCGTCTCGCGAGACGCCACCCATCCGCACCTCTTGCCAGTCAATCGCCAGCTGTCTCCGCGTCGGCGCCAGCAGTTCGGTGAGGTCGCCGTTCGTGCGGGCCAGGGCGCGCTGGATCAGCGCGTGAGCCAGATCCGAGCGCGCTTGGCGCCGGTCTAAGAGCGCCAGCACGAGGAGCGTGGCCGCCAGCAAGATGATGATCGCGCTGAACGAAAGCGCTAGCGCGCGACCGACCGAGATCGCGCGCGGTTCGAGGGGCGTCGCGGGATCGGCGAGCGTAGGCGTCGTGTTCACCGGACGAGGCTGAGCAGCTGGTCCAGAACGCAGACCGTCGGCGGCAGATTCACCGTGCCGAATCTACCGACAACCGCGTTCCCCCGCCGGGTCGTGGGCCGATTCTCCATCTGCACCGCCGGTGGAGCGCGCAGCTACCTCCGACCGGCGGGCGCATCAGCAAACCTTCAAGCGCCACCTGGTGTCTTACCACGAGAACGCAGGAGGAACCTCTGGACCCCAAAGTGACCCGGATCTCCGACAAGCAGGTGCAGGTATACGACGAGACTGGCCGCCTCATCGGCGTCATCACCCGTCCCGTCCTCACGGACGTGCTCGGGCCCGGCCGCGAGAAGGTGTACCTCGCCCGCCGGCACGCGACCGCCGATCGCACGCCGCACGCCGCCTAAGAAGTAAGGCGCCGCTCCCGTTCACCCGGGAGCGCGCCCATATTGGTGGGGATGTCCGCCACCCCAACCGTCGTGCTGAACGCCCGCGCCGTCGCGCGCACGATCTCCCGTATGGCGGACGAGATCCTCGAACTCAATGATGGCACCGATGGCCTCGTGCTCGTCGGGATCCAGCGCCGTGGCGTCCAGATCGCTGAACGGATCGCTGACGTGATCCGCGAGCGCGAGAAGGTCGACATCCCGCGCGGCGCTCTCGACATCACGCTCTACCGCGACGACCTCCAGACCGTCGGCCCGCGCCCCGTCGTCGGCAAGACGCACCTCCCGTCCGACCTGCAGGGCCAAGTCGTCGTCATCGTCGACGATGTGCTCTTCACCGGTCGGACGATCCGCGCCGCACTTGATGAACTCGCCGACTTCGGCCGCCCGTCACGGATCATGCTCGCGGTACTCATCGACCGCGGCGGGCGCGAACTGCCGATCCAGCCCGACGTCGTGGGGAAGAGGCTCGACGTCCCGCGCGAAGGACGCGTTGACGTCTTCGTTCCGTCACTCGATGGCCGCGACGAAGTCGTAGTCCTCGATGCAGTCCGGGGCACCCCGACGTGACGCCGACCCTCGGGAAGGACCTGCTCGGTCTCGCCGGTCTCTCTCGCGACCAGATCACCACCATCCTCGACGTCGCTGAGCCCCTGAAGGAGATCTCCGAGCGGACGATCAAGAAGGTGCCGACCCTCCGCGGGATGACGGTCGTCAATCTCTTCTTCGAACCCTCGACCCGCACGCGCATCTCGTTCGAGTTCGCGGAGAAGCGGATGTCGGCCGACACCGTCAACGTCGCGACCGCCATCTCCAGCGTTTCCAAGGGGGAGACCCTCGTCGATACCGCGCGGAACCTTGAGGCGATGCGGATCGATATGGTCGTCGTTCGTCATCCCGGTTCGGGCGCGGCGCGCTTCCTCGCCGAGCGGATCGAGTCGAACGTGATCAATGCTGGCGACGGCACCTGCGAGCATCCGACGCAGGCGCTCTTGGACCTCCTCACCCTGCGCGACAAGCTCGGCTCCCTCGAGGGGCGTCGGGTCTGCATCGTCGGCGACGTGCTGCACTCCCGCGTCGCCCGGTCGAACATCTGGGGTCTGCAAGCGATGGGCGCCGAGGTCGCGGTCTGCGGACCCCGCTCACTCCTGCCGGGCGCGATCCGCGAACTCGGCGTGCGCGTCTTCGACCGCATCGAGGCCGCGATCGAGTGGGCCGATGCGCTGAACATCCTCCGGCTCCAGCTCGAACGGATGCAGGGGGGCTACATCCCGTCGCTCCGCGAATACAACCGCGTCTTCGGCGTCACTCGGGCGCGGCTCGCCCACGCGAAGCGCGAACTCCTCATCCTCCACCCCGGACCGATGAACCGCGGCGTTGAGATCGACTCCGACGTGGCCGATGGGCCGCACAGCGTGATCCTCCAGCAAGTCACCAACGGCGTCGCCATCCGGATGGCCGTGCTCTACCTCCTCGCTGGGAACAAGGCCTCGCTCGCCGACGCGGCGAAGGGCGGAGGCGTCTCGTGACTGCGCCACTGCTCCTGACTGGAGGCCGGATCGTCGATCCGTCGCAGGGGATGGACGCGGTCGGGGATCTGCTCCTTGTGGACGGGAAGGTCGCGGCAGTTGGCGGCAAGATCGCCGGGCCTGATGGGGTCAAACGCATCGACTGCACAGGCAAGGTCGTGGGCCCAGGCTTGATCGACGTGCACGTGCATCTGCGCGAGCCGGGCCGCGAGGATGTCGAGACCGTCGCCACCGGCGCGCACGCCGCTGCCGCCGGTGGATTCACCGGCATCTGCCCGATGCCGAACACGCGCCCCGTGACCGACAATCAGGCCAGCGTCGGCTTCGTGAAGCGGCAAGGAGAGGCGGCCGGCTTCGCGCGCGTGCACCCCATCGGCGCCATCTCGGTCGGATCCGAGGGCGAGACGATGGCCGAGTTCGGGGAGATGGTCGCCGCCGGTGCCGTTGCGGTAAGCGACGACGGTCGGCCCGTCGAGAACTCGCACCTGATGCGGACCGCGCTCGAGTACGCGCAGACCTTCGGCATCCCGGTGGTCGAGCACTGCGAGGTGATGGCCCTCGCGCACGGCGGATCGATGCACGAGGGGATCGTCTCGGCGCGTCTCGGTCTCAAGGGGATCCCCGACGAAGCCGAGGAGATCGACGTCATCCGTTGCATCCTCCTCGCGAAACTGACCGGGGGGCACATCCACCTCTGCCACCTGAGCACCAAGGGCTCCGTGGCGCTCGTGCGCTGGGGGAAGGACCAGGGCGTGAACGTGACCGCCGAGGTCTGCAGCCACCATATCTCGCTCACGCACGAGGCGGTGGAGGGGTACAACACCAACGCGAAGATGAACCCGCCGCTCCGCGAGGCGGAGGACGTGGCGGCGCTGCAGGCCGGACTCAAGGACGGCACGATAGACCTTCTCGTGACCGACCACGCCCCGCATCACTACGACGAGAAGGAGCGCGAGTTCGCCGACGCCCCCAACGGGATCGTTGGGTTGGAGACGGCGCTCGGGGTGAATGTCACGTTTCTGCTCGAGCCGGGGATACTCACACTTTCCGAGCTCGTCGATCGGATGTCCTGCCGGCCGGCGAAGGTGTTCCACCTTCCGGGTGGCACACTGGCGAAGGGGGGGGCGGCCGACGTCACCGTGCTCGACCCCACGCGGTCCTGGGTCGTGGACCCCTCGGCGTTCAAGTCCAAGGGGCGGAACACCCCCTACGGCGCCCGCACATTGCGCGGGAGCGCTCTCTGCACCATCGTCGGCGGGCGGATCGTCTTCGCGCGGGACGGGTAACCCCGGATGACACCAATGGGAAAGACGGATCTTTCGAAGCTCGAAGCGCTCGACGCGCTGATCGCCGAGAAGCGCAAGCACGAGGGGTTCCTCGAGAAACTCGAGGGGCGCCGCGCGAGCACGCCCGATCACGTGTACAACAAGCTCCGCGATGAGTACCTCGTCAAGCTGACCGACCTGCAGGTCCGCGCGTCGGCCGAAGCCGAGCTGATCAACACCGGCCTCGACGAGGAGGAGATCGCCCTCGCCGAGATCGAGTCGAAGCTGGCGACGATCGTGGAGGAGCGCGTCGAAGGGGAGCTGCGCGCTGAAGTCGGGGAGTACGAGCCGAAGGACTGGGCGAAGAGACTCGAATCGCTGAACGCTTCGATCACGAAGATCGAGAAGGAGCGCGATGCTCGTGCCGGGCTGCTGAATCGCACGCGTTCCCTGTTGGCCGAGGCGACAGGCACTCCGATCGCCGCGCCGTCGGCGTTGCCGAAGGCCGCTGCCGCGCCGGCGCGCGCGACACCTGGCGACACCAAGCCGATCAAGGAATCGACGTCGGCTCCGTCGCCGCAGCCCCGCGCCTCAGGTGCCGCGAAACCTTCGGCCGAGGCGGCGAAAGCCGAGGAGAAGCCGGCCGCCTCGACTTCGTCGAAGGGCGCTCCGATCGCGACCGGTACGTCGTTCGACGAACTCGCGTTCCTCAACTCGGTGGTCGGTCGCGTCTCGACGCCTGTCCGGGTCGATCCGCCGCCGCCGGTGCCCCGCGCGTCGAAGCCGGTGAGTGAGATCAAGGAGCCGCCGAGTGGTCCGTCGACCGCACCCGCGTCATCAGCGCCCGCCGCACCGGTGGAGCCGGCCACGGCCGACGGTGCGGCCGCGCGCGCGAACGCGCGCGTCTCGAAGTCTCAGTCAGAACTGAACGAACCACCTTCCTCGGCGCTCGGCCGCCCGACGCCGCGCACCTCGCAGGCGATCAAGACGCTCAAGTGCCAGGAGTGCGGGACGCTCAACTACCCGACCGAGTGGTATTGCGAGCGGTGCGGGGGAGAGTTGGCCGCACTGTAAGACCGCAGCCGGAGGAGGGCAGCACGAACAACGAGGCGGGGCGGCCCACGCGCGCCCCCCCCCAGTTCGTCAAACCCCCGCCCCGGGAGGCGGTTACGAGTGGTTTTCGAGCGGGCGCCTTTTTCG
>JANPCH010000125.1:0-4719 GCA_031430835.1 Gemmatimonadaceae bacterium | reverse complement strand
GACCGCGATCTTGGAGCCGCTGCTGACGCGAAAGAACACGCCGCCGGTCAACACGCCGATCTCGAGGTAGTGCGTGAGATGTTTCTGAGACATCAAGGTTCTGACGGCGAGAAGGCGATTCATGATGGTTGGCGGTAGGTGGGGTTGGGTGACGTTGTCCACTCCTCATCGGTTCGCATCACGGGGAAGAGGGCACTGCTGACCCTGAACCGTTCGAGGAACTCCGCATCGTGGGCTGCACGATGGGAGGGGTAGCGTCGGATGGTTCGTTCCGCGATTCGTAATCTAGTATCGGGCGATTGATTTCCACGCATGGAGACCGCCCTCGCGGAGAGCGACGCACGCGATCTCAAAAGTGACCCGAGGCGCAGCCGCTTCGCGCGCGCGATCCCGATCAACGAGCAACGAACCGACGCGCCGTCGATTGCCAGGCGCCCTACCGGCGATAGACCTCTCGACGGTTGCGAACCCGCACGACGGTCACGACGAGTTGGTCGTCCTCGATCTCGTAGAGGATCCGATAGTCGCCCTGGCGGATCCGATACTTGTCATCTCCGCTGAGTCTCTCGGCGCCAGCCGGTCTCGGATTCTCGGCGAGCGCGCCGATGCGGCGGACGATTCGCTGCCGATCCTTGGTCGGCACGCCTTCGAGTTCCTTGGCGGCCGACCGAGTCAGCAGGATGTTATAGCTTGCCACGCTTCTTCAGGTCGCGGACGACGGACTCGAACGACACCCGGGGTTCCTTCGCGCGATCGCGAAACGCTGCGAGGTCGTCGGCATCCTCGGCCAGGCTTTGCCGGACCGCCGCATTGACGAGTTCGGAAACGCTCGCCTCGGTCTCGGCGCTCTTCAGCCGGAGCGCCCGATGCAGCGGTGCATCGAGATAGATGGTGGCGCGCTTGGTGGCAGGCATGGACGCATTGTAACGTTATGACGTTATGACGTCAAGCGGGCGCTGCCGCAGAGCCGAGGGATTGAGATCGCTCGTGTTTGTGAAGCGATCTCGAACGTGACCTGAGCCGCCGGGCTTCAGGCGCGCGGGCCCGTTGATCAGTACCACGACGAGGCGAGCGTCGGGAGGGTGCTACTCGTCGTCGACCCGTTCCCGAACTGTCCATTCGAATTGCTGCCCCAGCAGTACACTTGCGCCCCGCTCGTGCGGCCGCAGGCGAAGTTCCATCCGATGGTGATCACCACGAAGGTGTGACCGCCGGAGACGAGCTTCGGAGCAGCGTAGTAATCGTCAGGGAGCCCCGCGCCGAGCCGTCCGCCTCGGTTGTCTCCCCAGCACCACGCCGCTCCTGCGGAGGTGACCCCACAGTTCACGTACTCACCGACGAAGAGTGCGGCGAACTTGCGGCCCCCGCCGACCTGGACAGGGGTCGAGCGATTCTCCACGGTGCCGTCGCCCAGTTGGCCCATATGGTTCCAACCCCAGCACCAGACGTCCCCGCCGGTCGTGAGTCCGCACGCGTGGGCGTCGCTCGTGCCGATATCCTTGAAGAGGTGACCGCCGCTCACCGCCAGCGGCACGCTGCTGGGCACGACACCGCCGTTGCCGAGCTGGCCCGAGCCGGCATCGCCCCAGCACCAGGCCGCACCACCGTCCGCGACGGCGCAGGCGTGGTACGACTCGTCCCCATCCGGGCTCGCGATCGCGATGTACGTGCGCCCGCCCGACACAGCCACGGGAACCATACTGCGGTCGTCGGCGTCACCGCCGAGTGCGCCCTCGCCCCAGCACCACGCTGCCTTGGCGGTGTCGAGGGCACAGGCGGAATTGAAGCCGGCGGTGACGGTGGTGAAGAAGTGGCCTCCAGACACCGGCGTCGGCACGAGTCGGTCCGTGGTAGTCCCGTCGCCGAGCTTTCCCTCGTAGTTCTGTCCCCAGCAGTACGCCGCGCCGGCAGTCGACAGGCCGCACGTGAACGACGTGCCGCCGCTGATCGACCGGAATGCAATGCTGCCCGAGAGGGCGACTGGCGTGAGGCGTTCCGTGGTCGAACCGTCGCCTAGGGTGCCCGACCCATTCTGACCCGCGCAGACCGCTGCGCCGGCGGACCGGACCGCGCAGGTCCAGTAATTGCCAGCGTCGAGCGTCCCGCGGACTGTCGCGAACGGGAGGCCACCATTCCCGGGCCCCGTTGCCCCGTTCGAATCGCACGACTGGAGCAGAAGTGCAGCAGCGATGAGGGCGGTCGAGCGGGCACGAGGGGACATTCGAAGGTCCGGTTGGTCAAGCGTCGGAGGATATCCGGCGCTGTGCTGAGCCGGGAAGTTCGCGGATTATCGCTGCACGCGACCGGTACGGCAAGAACCCGGACGCCGAATGGAGATGAGTCGGAGGGCTTCCACCTGACGTACGAATACACGGCCAATGCGCCAACGTCGAACCACGTCGTGGGCGCTGCGGCTGAGGCCGTTCCTGGATCGCGGGGCGCGTGCCCGGCACCGGTCGCGGTCTTTCGGTACTCGGCTCGCCGAGCGTATAGTGCATCGTGCGGTTCCGAACAGAGGAGTGGTTCAATCAGGTGGACGCCCAGTACCGCTCGGACCTTCGGGAGCTGAACGAGCTGAACTTCGCGTGATTCGACGCGAAGGTAGAGCAGCGCTTTGCGGAGACGGATTCACGCATTGCGCAACAGTTCGCGGCGCAGACGCGATTCCTCTATGTCTCGCTCGTCGCGCAACTCGCGCTGATCGCGGGGCTCTACCTGCGCTGACGCGACTCGAACCCAGCGTGCGCGCGCCGGCGTGGCCAGGGTCCGATCGGTCGAGGAATTGAGATCGCTTCTGATTTGCGAGTGATCTCGAAAGTGGATTGGCGCCTGAGGCCGGCTGCCGGGAACGCCGTCGTCATTGGCTTGGTAGACTCGGGCAAGGGAACACTGAAGCCCTATTTTGTGTGTGACCTGCTCACGCAGCTGCGCGCAAACGGATTGATCCCAGCCGACTCGGAAGGCAAGTGACTGAACCTGTAGATGGTGAGATCCAGCGACTGCTGCGCCTGCCGTGGACCATCGCGGTGGAGACCAGCCCCGAAGGGGATCGCCTCCTTCGGGTGCGCGAGATTCCGAGTGCGGTCGGCTGCGGCGCGACGGACGCCGAGGCCAGCGCGGATCTCTGGACGTCGCTGGAAGCGTCACTGCGCGCGTACGTTCACTTCGGTGATGCTGTTCCGCTTCCCGCTTAGCACGCACCGGTCGCGCGATACGTGCCCGTTACGCTGCGACGCACCCAGAAACTGGCGCGCGCGCTGCCGCTCACTGGTGCTGCGGCGGGAGCGTCGTCGACGGCGCTCGGCGACTGGTACGCGAATCGACTCGCCGAGATCGTCGGCGCGCGGCTCCGGCGTGCCGGAATCGCCTCCCGCCTCATCGCGGCCGAGGTGGCGGCGATGAACACCGTCACGGTGGCCAAGACGACCGATCGCTCGGTGGTCGGGATCATGGTCGACTTCGCGTTCGCGACCGGCCACTACCTGCCGATCGGTGGATGGGACGAGACGACGCTGCCGTTCGTTGAGGCGCGACTCGCGGAGACGCCATGCTACGTGTCCCGGCGGGAGTCGGAGGGCGTGTATCCGGACCGCGATACGCCGGCGCGCCTGGCGGAGGTGTGGGGCGCGGGCTGACGCCGCTGAACGCGGCGCGTGGCGGCGCGAGTGCCTGGACCTGTCGGCGGATCGCCCGGCTCACTCGTCGCGCGCGTACTCCAATGCCGCCAGAGCCTGTTCGCGGCGCACCGACGGGAACTGATGCAGGAACTCCTCGAGCGTGTCGCCGGCCTCGAGGTAGTCGAACAGCGACTGCGCGGGAACGCGCGTGCCCACGAACACGGGCGGGTAGGACCGGCTACGCCGCGGCCGCGGGCATCGCCCCCGCGTCGACGAGGCGCCGGCTCACCGGATCCACCACGACGTTGAGCCCCTCGAGGGTGCGGGCCCCCAGCAACGATTGATCGCCCGGCTCGCCGAAGACGACATCGTCAAGCGTTTGCGTGCCGGCGGCGAACACCCTGGCGTCGCCAGTCCAACGCACGACGATCTGACCGGTCGCCTGTCGAAAGCGAAGCTGCTTGACGCGCGCGATCGCGAGTGACTCGAGGAGCGGCGCCGGAACCCAGGTCAGCTCGGATCCGGTGTCGACGAGCAATGATTGGACGAGCCGCCGCTCGCCGGGGCTCGCGGGATTCTCGAGTTCGATGTCGGTGCGGAATGTCCCCATGTCATCGGCCACGGTACCACCTCCGGTTGGCGATCGTCGCACCTGTTCGTCGCCGTCGGTGCGAATCGAACGCACGACGTGCGATGGTGCGAGGCTACCCGTCGAGGCTACGCTCGGCGCCCTTGCGTGGTCAAGGGGGTGGGAGTCTGACGTTGCTTGTGGCGCTCAGTAGCGCGGTGCCGCAGTTGGCGGCCGCGCTGCCGCCGCTGATCACGGCGTGCGGCGCGATCCTGGCGGCGTTGAGTGAGCCGCCGGAGATGGCGCGACGGAAGTAGATGGAAGACGGCCGGGCACCTAGGGCACCTATCTTCGCCCAGACCGCACCAGCTTGGCAGCTTTGAGTTGCTTGGAGCGATCGTGGAGCCGATCGAGGGTCCCGAACTTCTCGGCCGCAGACTTCGCCGCGTTGACCTGTCGCCGCAGCTGCTTCGCGTGGAGTGCCTTCGCGAACACCTTCTTCATCCGTGCTCCTTGAAGAACTCTTGGGCTCGC
>JANPCH010000124.1:0-3617 GCA_031430835.1 Gemmatimonadaceae bacterium | reverse complement strand
CGTCGGTATCCACTGGCCCGACCTCGACGAGGACCTTTCGGTCGAGGGGTTGCTCGCCACGCATTAGCGCGGGCGCCGCCGAACAGCTCGCTGCTGCAGCCGGCGGCTCCGCCGCCGCTGCAGAGCGCGGGTGTTAGGCTGGATGAAACATCTCCGCATTCGCGCGCGCCTGTGGCTATGGAATCACCAAGCGTGACAAAGTGCGCTCGCGCGGGAGTACTTCGTCGGGTCGCCATACACGAAGGGAGAAGACCCTCCCATTCACGATCTCAATTGAAGTCGACAATGTCCAGTAGTACCACGCCGTCGCCGTAACACCAGCCCGCCCGACATCCACCGCAGCGGTCTCTGACGGACGACCGAGTTGCTGAGTGATCGCCTCCGCGCCGTCACCCAGGCCGATGCAAGAAAAGTGCTCCCCGGTGCTAAGCTTATCACCCGTCAATTGAACTGAAAACGCGATCTCCATGCTGTCGAGATGCTCATACTCGACCGCGTAGTAGGCGCTCGTTCCGGCTACCGAATCATGATGCACGAGATACGCGACCGTCGACTTGCCCGGAGGTGTTGGCCCAAGGTCGCGCCAAGGTTTGCCGAGAACACGCTCGATTGATTCGCGGCTCATTCCGACGAACACCGCTCCAATCCGCAGGCACGGAACCACGGTGCCATCCGCGTCGACGGTTGGAGCAACACAGAGTTGGCTCAAGTCTTCCACCATGATGCTGTACAAGCCCACACGCGGAAGACCCGGCCCCGACTCACGGCACTTCAGTGTCTCGGAAAGCGCCTGCGCCGGGTCTGTCCCAGGGCTAGTTGAAAAGCAGATGATGCCGCCGGTGATGCGGCTTACGCCGCGGCGGAGTGCGTGAGGGAGAGTGTGGTCTGGAGCGCCTGCTTGAGCAAGGGCAGATGCCGATGGCCCTTGACGCGGCGAAACTGCCGTTCCGTCGCCCATAGCGCCGACGCGCACCACCGCAACTTCTGGTCGCTCGTGCGCCACCGCGTCACGCGACGCGTCTTGGCTTCGAGCCGTGCCATGACGCTCTCGATCAGGTTGGTCGTCTTGAAGCTCACGCCGAGCGTGGGGAAGACGCCGAGGCGATGCAGCGTGAGCGTCTCCTCGAGGCCCTCCTCCAAGCTGGCCGCCGCCGAAGCGTTCAGCAGCCGGAGCTCGCGGTGGAGGCGGTCGAGGGCACGCTTGGCCTCGGCGTACGTGGCGTGCGCGTACGCCGCCTGGAGTCGACGGCGCCACGTCGGCTGGTCCCGCTTCGCGAGGTAGCTCACCACATTCTCGCGCTTGTGCCACTGACAGCGCTGGACCGGCACGTCGCCGCACACCTCGCGGACGGCGGCGCGCAGCCCCTTCGCCCCATCGAGTACGACCAGCAGCGGCCGGTCGAGCGGGAAGCCCCGCTCGCCGAGTTCGCGCAGGAACGCCGCGAGCACGCGCTTGTTCTCGCTCGCGGTCTGCACGAGGCCCAGGATCCGCTTCTCGCCCGTTCCCGTCACGCCGAGCGCGACCACGAGCTGATCGCCCGCGAACGTCTTGCCATCGAGCACGAGCGCCACCCACTCGGCATCGTCGAGCCGCCGCTCCTGCAGGCGCCGCAGCTCGTGGGCACTCGCCCGCACGAATCGGCGCGACACGCTGGAGGGCGCGAGCCCGAACGCCTCCGGCACCGCTTCGGCCGCCGCTTCATACTCGCGACACGAGAGGCCGCCGAGCACCCGGCGGAACAGCCCCACGTCGCCGGTCCGGGGCGTCTGCAACCGCTGGTAGGTCGCGAGCGGGACTTCCCGGCGCGCGATCCGGTCGCGGACCCGCGGCACCGCGACGGTGAGTTTCTGGTCCGCCAGAAAGATCGCGCCGGGCTGCGAGCCCCACCGGCTGATGCCTGGGCGGCCGTCCGCGCGCGCATACCGTCGGCCGGCCAGCGCGCGGACCTCCTCCTGCAACGCGTCTTCGACGGCGCGGAGGCCAAGCGGAATGAGCGCCTGGATCATCGCCACGGTCACGTCGCCGTCGGCGGGCACCAGCGCCGCCGCCGACTGGCGGGGGCGGACCTTCGAACGTACTCTACGCATGGGTGGTGTCCTCTGTATGGGAGCGGAAATCCTTGCCGGGATTCGCGCTCTAGTATGGAGGCACCACCTGCTTTTTCAACTAGATCTGGGACTTACCCCCTGCGCCCGCGCGAACGTGGTGACTGTAGTTAACATCGCCACGACCGCGAGAACCGCGTTCCGCACTCGAATTCTAGCGGGCTGCATTCCTTGCTTCGCGTCTACAGGTGCTGGCGTGGTGACACCTCCACGGGACCGCGCATCCGAACGCGCCTGCGTTTTCTCCGCGGGCTTGGTCGACAGATCAAGAGACATTCGGGTGGTGTGCGATCCGACGGGAGCGAAGGAACCGCGATTCGCCGCAATCAGTCCCACAGTAGAGCGACTGCTTTCGTCAATGTACTCCTGTCGCGGAACACGACGGTCGTGCGCACACTATCCACACGAAACGTCGGACCGGCCTGACTCTTGAAGTAGTCCCACAGGATCGTCGGCCGCAACCGGACTAGTCGATGGCCTTGTCGTCCTGGTTCGCTCGATCTCGCGAGCTCCAGAGGCCAACCGACCGTCTTCCTCGTGGAGTCTCGGACATTCTCGTCCCCTGATAGTGCGACTGCCCCCTCGAGGTTCACGGTAATCGCATCCACAGTGTTGGCGTCGCCACCCAACAGGTCGACGAACAACGAGTCATAGTAGTCGTTCTGGGACCACTCGCTCACGTCGACAGCTACGAGAGGCGTGTCATTCGAGGCGAGTGGCAGTGCGACGTAGACCAATCGGGGCGCCGAGTCTTTGGCCCCCGACTCCGCGTCACTCCCAGCAGATTCTCGTTGAGCCGACTCGCAGCCAAGGAGCAGCATCAACAAGAGCAACGCATTCCGGTGCGTCATGGGATCACGTAGCTGAGATGGATGTGATTCATGTGCTGCGCTCGCGTATTCGGCGTGTTGATCCGAAAGGGGCCGGCCGCTCCAAAAAACTTCCCGCTTGGTCCGAGATTCCCTGACTGGCCGGTCTGAGGATTGGACTTAAGTCCTCCGAGCCCACCGGCAACGGACTGCACGTGCTGAGAGAGTTCCAGCATCCCAGGCTTCGTAACCGACCCTTGACCAATGTCCCTGCCATTGATCGAACCGATGTCCACCGCTGTGCCCGCGGGGTGTCCGGGGTCGTCGTGCTTTCCGTTCGTCGTGAAGTTGATACCAAGATCAACATCGGCCGCGTCCGCCAGCTCTTGGAGCTTCTGCATCACCTCGGGGCGCAGGTTCTCTAGCTTCGTCCCTTTCGCCTTCCCCTCATCGCTCAGTCCAACTGTGCACGGTCGCTCGTTCCCCTTCTCATCTTTGCAGAGGCCAAACGGGTCTACGAAATTCACAGGATCCCCGCCTGCAAATCCGTACACGTTGGCGCCCCCCGCGATCCCGATCGGGTCCTGCTGCGTGGAATAGACTGATCTCCGCCAAGCTCGCGAGCGGCACCCACTGGAGGGTTTGTCGAACGCGCCGGGTGGGTCTACGAGCGCAATGACCACATCATCACCGCACGCGGTT